>NZ_JAPNJY010000035.1:567500-578827 GCF_026626625.1 Corallococcus sp. BB11-1
ACTTCGGAAGAAGGTGGGCCTTCTGGTAGGTGTAGGCGTACAGCCGAAGCCGAGAGAGGTTGCAGAGAAATGGCGGTAGCGACTGTTTACCAAAAACACAGGACTACTGCGAAGGCGACAAGCCGACGTATAGGGTCTGACTCCTGCCCGGTGCTGAAGGTTAAGGGATTCGTCAGCCGCAAGGTGAAGCCGATGATCCGAAGCCCCAGTAAACGGCGGCCGTAACTATAACGGTCCTAGGTAGCGAAATTTCCTTGTCGGGTAAAGTTCCGACCTGCACGAATGGAGTAACGACTTCCGCACTTGCTCTCGGAGAGGGACTCAGCGAAATTGAAATAGCTGTGCCGATGCAGTTTACCCGCAGCAAGACGGAAAGACCCCGTGAACCTTACTACAACTTGACAGTGACACTAGGGATTGGCTGTGTAGGATAGGTGGGAGCCTTTGAAGCCGGCCGCTAGGTCGGTGGAGGCAACGGTGAAATACCACCACTGCTGATTTCTGGTGTCTAACCATGGTCTCGTCAGCCGGGACTGGGACACTGTCTGGTGGGTAGTTTTTGACTGGGGCGTGTCGCCTCCCAAAAAGTAACGGAGGCGCGCGATGGTTCCCTCACCCGATTGGAAACCGGGCGTCGAGTGCAATGGCATAAGGGGAGCTTGACTGCGAGACCGACAGGTCGCGGCATGGTGCGAAAGCAGGTCATAGTGATCGGTGGTCCTGAATGGAAGGGCCATCGCTCAACGGATAAAAGGTACTCCGGGGATAAACCGGCTTATGCTCCCCCAAGAGTTCACATCGACGGGGAGGTTGGCACCTCGATGTCGGCTCATCGCATCCTGGGGCTGGAGCAGGTCCCAAGGGTTTGGCTGTCGCCAATTAAAGCGGTACGCGAGCTGGTTCAAAACGTCGTGAGACAGTTTGGTCCCTATCTGCTGTGGCGTAGGATACTTGAGAGGCTCTGACCTTAGTACGAGAGGACCGGGTTGGAGGCCACCGCTGGTGTACCAGTTGTCTCGCAGAGGCATCGCTGGGTAGCCATGTGCCGATTGGATAACCGCTGAAAGCAATCTAAGCGGGAAAACCGACCTCAAGACCAGGTAATCCCGGGCGCAAGCCCCTGAAGACTCGTGGAAGGACTACCACGTTGATAGGCTGGGTGTGTAAGCGCGGTAACGCGTTAAGCTAACCAGTACTAATAAGTCGAGCGGCTTACTTTCCCCTTTCTCTTGCATGCCCCAACCGGGGAGTAAGGGATTCGGGCCAAGGCCGAGGCAGGACGCGAAGCAAGGCGTCGCCCGGAAGACAACAGCTGTTTCACTCTTCTTCTCAAAGAAGAGGCTTCACTCAAGCAGAAGCTTGCAACTTACCCTTCGTATGCACCGTCAATCGCTTTTCCGGTGGCATTGTCGGAGGTGGTCACACCCGTTCCCATCCCTGAACACGGAAGTTAAGCCCTCCAGAGCCGATGGTACTCCCGCGGGGAAACCGCGTGGGAGGAGTAGCGGTCGCTGCCGGATTCTTTTTCAAGGAAAGCCCTGGTGCCGAAAGGCGCCAGGAGGCTATTCCAGCTTTGCGGGCTGCCCCTGTCCGTACTCGCCCCGTGGATTGATCCGGCGTGGTGCGAACATACCAGGTCTGTCTTTGAAGCTGGCTTGGTCGTGCCTGCTTTGCTTGAGTGTCGCTCCTTCCCCTCTTGCAGGACAGGAGCCTCTCGCATGCATCTGCTTCGAATCTACGCCGCTGGTCTGCTCGCGCTGGGCTTCCTTCTCGCACCGGCCCGTTCCGACGCTGCCGCTGGGGTTCGCCTTGGCGTGGGCGCGGATTACTGGGTGGATACCAGCGCGGCCTTCAACTTCACCCTGGGCGTCGAGGGCCATGTGGCAGGTCCCATCTTCGTCGGCGCCGCTTTGGCGCGGTGTTGGTGACGGACGGCAATGTGATTGGCGTTCCGTTGGACATCTCGCTGCGTGCGAACATCGGCCGGACCGTCTACATCGAAGGCTTGGCGGGACCTTGGATCTTCTTCAAGGGCGACGCCTTCAAGGCCCACGCGGCGTTCGGCTTTGGTCTGCAGGGGAAGGCCGCGAGCATCGGTGTCGAGGGGGCTACCTCGACCCGAATCCCATCATCGGCTTGCGGCTCGGCTACAAGTTCTGAGGACACAGCCTCAGTAGTGGGGGGGCGCTCCTGCTGGCGGGCGTCCACCAGGCCGGCTCGGCTCAAGCTTGAGCTTGAGCCGGTCCAGCTCCACGCGGAGCGTGTCGATGACGCGCCCCTGCTGATAGAGCACGTCGCTCAGCTCCTGCAGCAGCTCCTGCTGCTGCGTGTAGCGGATTTCCAGCTCGACCAGGCGCTTGTTTTCCATTGCCGTCTTCTCCGCGGGGAATGCTGCCCATGAATACCCTCGAATACCTTCAGCGAGCCCGCGAGTTGCTCGGGCGGGGGCAGCCCGAGCTGGCGGAGTCCGCGCTCAGTGACGCCATTGATGCGGCCGTGGCTGCGGAGGACCTCGTCCTCCTCACCCAGGCCCGCTTCGCGCTGGGGGAGCTGCTCTTCCAGCAGGGCCGCGACGAAGAGGCAATCCCCTTCCTCCAGGCGGTGGTCCGGACTGAACGGGCTGATGGTTCCGTGGATGCCCCCGTCATCGCGTCGGCGCGGATGCTGCGCCAGATTCGGGGACAGGAGCCTCGCTGACGTTCAGGGCAGCCGGCACTGCTCTCGGATGGCGTCCATCCGCTGGGGGAAGCGCCGCTCCAAATCGCTGCGTGTCTGACGTGCTCCCTCAAGCCGTCCGGACTTCACCTGGAGGGTGCACAGGGTGGCCAGCGCCCGCGTGTCCGCGACGTTCAAACGGTCCGCTCGCCGCAGGGCTTCCTCGGCGGCATCGTCGTTCCCGAGCTGGGCCCACGCGAGTCCAAGCTGGAAGTGGCCCTCCGCGAGCATCGGATCTGCTTGGACTGCCTGCTGCAACATCTTCACGGCTTCCCGCCCCCTGTCCCTCCTTGACCGAACATCCCGAGACCCCCGTCCCACCAGGAGCCGGGCCGGGAGGCAGCCATTCCTTCCAGCGAGGCGAAGACCCTTTTCAGCGCCTCATCGGGCTGCCCTCAGGCGACTGAGCAACCGTCCGTATAGCTGACCCCGAACATGGGACATCGCCAGGGATGGCGCTGGTGGGGCCCGGGCGAGGGCCTTCCGTGTGCGCCGGCGAGAGTCGCCCTTTCTACTTCATTCAGGTCCGCCCGGAGGAGGTCCGCCCGGGCGTCTGTCGGTGCGAGCTGGTTGGCTTTGCGCAGGGGACTGCTCCACGCAGCGCCCCATCCGCTCCAGGTCGCAGATGCGGGCGAGCAGGAGCTGGGTCTCGACCGCCGTGGGGTCCCTGCGCTCGGCTTCCAGGGCCAGGTCGTGGCCTCCGCCGGGGCGCCTTCGCGCAGGAGTTCAGCCGCGGCGCGCAGGTCCGCGGCCGTCGCCTTGTCGTTGGTCTTCAACGGCACCAGGAAGGTCCGCCGACTGTTGATGTCCGGCGTCGCGCGGGCGATGGCCAGCTCCTGCTCGGGCATGTTCCGGGGCAGGAATAGCGGGATGAGGTGGATGGCGAGCGCGCCCGCGCACACCCACAGGACGCCTCGCATCCCCTGATGCCAGCGCCGGTCGTGACGCTGATGAGCTGGCCCGTTCGATGGTTCGCTCATGGCGGGCTCCTAGACGGCTCGGAGGTGGGGGCGCAGGTTCGAGGGGAGCTCCAGCCCGCAGCTCCAGCAGAGTTCGAAGTTGGCCGGGATCTCCTCACCGCAGCGGGGGCAGGTCACCGACCGGTTCGAGGCCTCCTGGTTGGCCTGGAGCTCGGCGAGGACCTGCCGTCCAGCTTCCAGCTCCTGCGGCCATAGCCACAGCTCCACCCAGGCCTCGGTGCTGGGGATTTCACCACTCAGCGGAGCCAGGGACTCGCCACGAACGTCGACCGAGAGACCGGCCGCTTCCAGGGCGCCCGCCAGCATCCGCGCCTCTCCGACCGTGCGGTGCACGGAGAACTGCACGCGCTTCATGATGCTTGTCTGTCAGAAGCGCGCCGTCGCGGCAACCGCGCCCGGCCGCCCCCCTGCTGTCTCTCTTGTCCCGCTCCTGCCCCGGACTTATCCCGGCCCTGCCGGACCGTGTGGGCGTCCGTCATTCATCGTGACGGAGCTGGTGTGGCAGGACGGCGTGGGCGTGGCGTGGTGCCCGGGCGTGCAGTTCGGCGGTCAGCAATGCGTCCAGCTCCGCGAGCAGGCGATCATATCCGCCCCCGGCGCCCTTCGGCGGGCAGCCGCCTCGGTGGCGAGGCGCAGGCGAGGGGTCTCCTCCGTCCTCGAAGGCCAGGGTCACGGCCAGGCCGTCCGGGCCGCCGCCCTGGGAGGCCAGCGTCGCGGGCTCGGGCTCTCGCTGCGAGCGTTTCCAGCAACGGGCTCAGCCGATAGAATCTCCTCTGGGGTCAGGTCTCGCTCCACCACCGGCTCGCCCTGCTCCAGGACGCGCAGGTGTCTCAATCCCTCCACTCGCAGCGCCTGGGCGCCCCGTGTTGGTCCGACCACTGCCGCTCGTCAGGTCACCGTCTTCACGCGCCGTACCTCCCTCGGTTCAGGAGTAGGCATCCGTCATTCAGGTCCGCATACCGGGAAGGGATGCCTGGGACGTTTTGCCGGGCCAGGGAGGCGCGCTCGAGCGACCGATGCCCGACACTGCGGCGCTCCGGTTCATGCGTTTCGGGAGGACACCCCGTGCGCCTTGGCCGGACACGTCTGCCTGGACGTCCTGCGGGCCGCGATCCGCCGCGTGGGAAACGCCACTCCCGACCCTGATTGCCTTGGTCCGGTCACGGCTTCGACGCGCTGGAATCCAGAACGTTCCTGTCGTTCCTCGCGGGGGCGCCGCGGGAATTGTCTGGGAGTGGTTCCCGAAACACCGGGCGGAGCGTGCGAGGGGCCGGCAGCGTGTCCTTGCCGGCCCCCATTGCCTCAGCGTGTCAGCGGACGCGCGGCGAGCACTCGCCTTCGCCGCGATAGTGCCCCACGGTTCGCACGAGTGCCGTCACGAAGTCGCGCAGGGTGAGCACGCTGCCCGCGCCCCCCGTTCCGTACTGGCCGGACGGCAGTGTGGTCAGGTCCACCGTGCCCAGCTCATCCAGGGTGACCTCGCCGTCCGGGCCGACCACGCCCGCGCTGTCCGCGGCGGCGATGGCGTCGAAGCGCATCTTCGCGTCAGGGGACTGGAGGTCGTCGAAGAACAGGTGGTCGCCGTGGATGGTGAGCTGCACCGTCTCCGTGCCCCCCTTGGGCACCGTCACGCCGCTGCCCATGTCCTCGCTCTCGCAGCGCTCGTAGAGGGTGTTGGTGGGGAAAACCCCAACGGAAGCGCTTCGACACGGCGCCCTTCGTCGGTGCCCTCGACGTAGACGGACCAGCCTTCGGTGTTCATCCGCGTCACATCCGCGGCGTCCGCGTTGCCGGCGGTGGCGTCCGGGACGGGGGCGATGGCGTAGCTCACCGCGTCCCATTCCTCCGAGGCCAGGTCGGTGAAGGCCGCGACGTTCACGGGGCCCGGACGGTGGACGTCATAGACCTTCGCGGGCGTCTGCTCCGCGGCCGTTTCGCCTTCGCGGTTGGCGACCCTCAGCTCCCCCAGCTTCACGAGGAACTTGTCGTAGCGCACGGTCCAGCCGTCCTCGAACGCGGAGGCGGGCATCTCCTTTTCGATGAAGTCCCCCGTACGCGGTGAACGTCACGTTGCCCTGCCCCGACGAGCAGGCCATCAGGCCCAGACACGACACACCCATCAGCCACTGCTTCATTGCGCTGCTCCTTCCACCCACGTCACGACGTAGGCGCTGGTGTCTTCCACGCCGCGCACCAGGGCATTCTGTGCCTGGCTGTCAGCGGGGAAGGTGGAAACGCCTGCCGCGTCCGGAAGCGACGCGGTGGCGAAGTTGATGCGGCTCATCCACTTGCCCAGGTCCACCGCGATGCTCACGGCGCCGGGCTCCTGCTTCAGTTCACGCTCGAAGCGCACGCCTTCAATGGCCTTGGGGAGATCCACCGCGGCGTCGAAGCGCACGGTGACCCCCGTCGTGTGGAGCGCGGTTCCCCGCACGTGCACCTGGTGGCCTCCCAGCACGTTCTGCGCGTCCGTGGCCGCCGTGGGCGTCACGAGCGTCAGCTCCAACGAGCCGTAGGAGCCCGTGACGGCGTTGGCGTCGCCCAGGAAGGCGCCTCCCGTCGCGAGCAGGTCCACCGTCTGGACCTTCAGCACCTCTCCCAGCGCGTCGCCTGGGACGTAGTGGCCCGGGTGCGCGTGCGCGGTGCCTCCGATGAGCGAATACCAGTCGAAGCGCGGGGCGCGTGACAGCAACACCCGGCCTTCGAAGAAGCGCACCGCGCCCACCGACATCTGGACGGCTTCCGGTGTGACCGTCCAGCCGTGCGCGTTGGGGGCCGTGGGCGGTGTCGCTGTCATCGACACTCCGAACGTGCGGCGCTCCGCCTCCGTCTTGTCGTCGCCGCAGCCCAGGCACATCAGGGTCGCCGCCACGGCGAGCGTGTCGCGCAGCAGGGCAGGGGTTCTTGGCATCACAGGTGGACCTCCAGGGTGAGCGAGGCCGTGCGTGGCGACCCGCGGTGAAATGCCGGGCCGGCACGAGGCTGGGCGGCGTGCTTGGGTCGAAGCGCGAGCTGTAGACGAACTCGCCGTCCCGCCAGCGCGTGTTCAGCAGGTTCTTCACGTCGAGCCGCAGGGCGAAGGCGCCCCGTCGCAGCGCGGCTTGTGCGTCCGCGAGGAACACCGTGCGGCTGAACTCGTCGTAGGGCAGGGGCCGGGGGCCGATGAGGGTGAGCCCCGTCCCCAATGACAGCAGGGCCCCCAGGCCGGGCAGCGGTCGCTCCCAGCCCAGGTCCGCTCGCGCGACCAATGGCGCGAAATAGGGCAGCCGCGCGTCTGTCTTCGTCACCGTCGCGTTCGCGACCGTGGCGCTCAGCGCGGCCGTGAGGCCCGGCAGGGGACGGGCCTGCAAGGCGGCGGAGAGGCCCGTGCGCAGCGTCTCTCCCGTGAACACGGTGGTGCCCACGGTGTGGTCGAAGAAGAAGAAGTCATTCTCCACCTGCGAGCCGAAGAGGCTGGCCTGGAAGGACAGGCGTTGCCCTTCGCTCCGGGTCCCCAGCTCCGCGCCACGCACGTTCACGAAGGGGGCTTGTTCTCCCTCGGAGAGGCTTCGTGCCTGGGGCGAGCGGAAGCCGTCGCCATAGCTGGCGAAGAGGGCCCAGGTGTCCGTGAGGGCGTACTCAATGCCTGCCTTCGCGCCCCAGTGCACCCCGAACGCGCTGCGTGAGTAGCCCTGGCCGTCGTAGAAGCGCGGGTCCCGGAAGGCCAGCGCGTCGAAGACCTCGATGCCCAGGGCGTCGGCGCGGCCTCCCAGTTGGAAGGCCCAGCGGCCGAGGGGGAGCCTTGCTTCGGCGTAACCCCAGACATCCGTCTGGGTGATTTCCGCGTCCACTTCCTCCGCGAAGAAGGTGCCGTCCGTTTCGCGGTAACGGCGCTGCGTCTGCTGGATGCCGTCCCGCCTTCCTCCCAGGCCCAGCTCCAACGAGACGGGCTGGCCGAAGAGGGTGACCTGGCGGCGGTGCTCGGCGCGCAGGCCCAGCGTGGAGCCTCCGTTCGTCTGCTCCAGGCCGTCACCCCGGTCGTCCACGCGGTAGCCGGTGAAGTTGTTGCGCAGCCTCAGGTCCGAGAGGATTCCGAAGGCCTCCAGCCGCGTGCGCGCCGTGCCTTCACGCGGCAGGTCCACGCCGAGCAGGAGCTGGGCTGGACACCGTTCCGCCCTGGCGTGGGAAGGCGCCGGAGTAGAACGTGCGCCGGCCGGCTTCCAGGTCGTCCTCGCGCACCACGCCCGGTGAGTCGAAGCGCGTGACGTAGCTGCCCCCGAGGACCCGGGCCTTCAGGCCGTGGCCCAGGTCGAATCGGGCCTGCGCGAGGAGGGAGGCGCGACCGTAGGCCCGCTGCGGGCCGAAGCCTTCACCCTCGCCCAGCTCGGCCGCGGCGAAGGTGCCGGGGTCCTCTCCGGGACGGACGGTCACGACGAGGCGACGCTGGCCGAACTGGCCCAGGGTTCCCGCGAACTCAACGCCCTGCTCCCGAGCGCCCAGGTCCATCCGCACGGTGCCCGCGACCGCGAAGTCTCCCTGGAAGGCGCGGTAGGAGCCCTCCGTGACCTCCAGCGACTGCACGAGCTCCGGGATGATGAAGTTGGTGTCCGCGTAGCCGAGCGCGTGGATGTGGCTCACCTCGTTCACCGGCAGGCCACCGACGTTCAGCTCGACGTCCTGGCCGTGTAGCGCGTCGAAGCCTCGGAGGAAGAGCTGCTGCGCCTTGCCCTCGCCGCTGTGCTGCGAGGCCACGAGGCCCGGGACCACCCGCAGGACGTCCACCGCGTTCGTGCGCGGCGCCGTGTCGAGGATGTCCCGGCCGATGGTCACCTCCGATGCGCTTCGCGCCGGACGCGCGCCTCGCACCACGGTGGCGCGCTGCTTCGTGCCTTCGTCCGGGACGGCACGTTCAGGTGGTGGGGGCGCGTCCGAAGCGGTGGTGGGAGCTGGCGCGGCGGGGTGTCGTGGCTCGGTGGGTGGGGCGCTCGGACTTGGAGACGCGGAGGGGAGGGCCTGGGGCGCGATGCCCGGGCTGCTGAGCGGACCTCCCGGCTCGGTCGACGGTGCGGAGGCTGGCGCTTGCGGCTTGTTGGCTGATGCCGGTGTGTCGCTTTCGACATGGCCAGGCGTGGGCATGTCTTGCGTTGCTTCGTCGCTTGTTCCCGCGCGTCCGGTTCCGGCGAGGCTGATCAGTAGCGGCTCGTGGGTAAACCCTTCGGCCTGGGCTGGTTGTGTTCGCGGCTGTGTCGGCGTGGCGCTTGTCACCGCGGCAGCCGCTTCCTGGCCGGAGCGCGGCACCGCGTGGAGGCACGTCGACAGCGTGGCGATGGCGAAGAGCAACATGGGCACGGGAGACAACGGCACGAGGGAATGGCGGTACGTCCCAGGCACGCGACTCGACGCGCGCGCCCGGGACGCAATGAATGAAGGACAGCGCGAGGCCCAACGCGCCCATGGCCCGTTCCTGGCTCAGGCCAGACGGGTCCCATGCACGCGAAGCGTCCTGACGAAGGTGCGGAGGGCGCGGGTCCTTCTACGGACCCTGCGGCATCGCGGTGGACCGCCAGCGCTGGCCCGGCGACCACGCCGGCATCCGCGCCTGCTCCACCCGCCACGACACCCACCGCAACGAGGGCGGCAGGTACACCGTCCAGCTCGCCGCCACCGCCAACAGGTGCTCCACGGAGCCTGCCTGATGCTGGTGGCCCTGCTGGCCGTCATCCCCTCGCGGCTCGTCTCCGCGTCCGGCTTCCGCCGCGCACGTGGACGGCTTCGCCTGGGACGCGCTCACGGTTCGCGCGAGCGCCCCTTCCGACTCCGCTGACGCGCCGCAGGGGGCCTTCGCTTCGCCCCCTGCGCGGTGGACGTGGCTCGCCGGCCCGTGTGCGTGGGTGTGCCCACTGCGGCCTACACCGTGCCCCACCACCGCGTGCAGCACGGGCGCCACCGCGAGCCCGTACACCAGGAGCATCAGTCCCAGGCATGCCAGGTCACGTCGGTCTCGGGAGTCCCACACGGCGGTTCGTTCGCGCGAAAAACGGCTGTCGTCCAGGACGACGGGTGATCGGTCCCCGCCTCCCTAGCCGTCCGCCCCTGGACACGCAAGCAGCCTTCCCCCGCCCGCTGTCCGACACTGTCCCCGCCGTTCCGCCCCCTTGCCCGTGGACCTCTTGACGCATTGCATTGGAATCCGCTGCAGCCGAAGTCTTCCCGTCATAGACTCCTGGGGTGCGTTCTGAATCCGCCGTGCTCCGTTCGCTTCCTGCCTCCACGGGTGTGACTCCCGCGCCGCCGCCTTCGCGCGCGGAGCGGCTGCGCTCGTTGGAGACCGAGTCCTTTGATCTGCTCGTCATTGGCGGCGGGGTCACCGGCGCGGGGGCTGCCCGGGACGCGGCGCTGCGCGGCTTGAAGGTCGCGCTGGTGGAGCGCGAGGACTTCGCCAGTGGGACGTCCAGCCGCTCGTCGCGCCTCATCCATGGCGGCCTTCGCTACCTGGAGCACGGACACCTGGGGCTCGTCTTCGAGTCCAGCATCGAGCGGCGGCGCCTGCTGCAGTTGGCGCCCCACCTGGTGCGCCCGCTGGCCTTCGTGTGGCCCGTCTATGCCGGGGCGCGGGTGCCGCGCTGGAAGCTCAACGCGGGCCTCATGCTGTACGACGCCCTGTCGCTGTTCCGGAACGTGAAGGCGTATCAGCGGCTGTCGCTCAAGCAGGTGCTGGAGGCGGAGCCGGGCATCCGCTCCGAGGGGCTCAAGGGCGGCGCGCGCTACTACGACGCGGCCACCGACGATGCGCGCCTGACGCTCGCCAACGTGCTGGGCGCGAGCGATGCGGGCGCGGTGGTGCTCAACCATGCCTCCGTGAAGCGGCTGGTGATGGAGGAGGGCAAGGCCACGGGCGCGGTGGTGGTGGATCACCTCACCGGCGCCGAGCACACGGTGCGGGCTCGCGCCATCGTCAACGCCACCGGGCCCTGGAGTGATGAGATCCGCCAGCTCGATTCGGGCACGACCCGCTCCGGGCCTGCGGTGCGCGGCAGCAAGGGCGTGCACATCGCCGTGCCCCGGTCCCGCCTGGGCATCCAGGACGCGCTCACGCTCCTGTCCCCCGTGGACGGCCGCGTGATGTTCATCCTGCCCGCGGATGCGTTCACCCTCATCGGCACCACGGAGACGGCCACCCGCGCCCACCCGGCCGAGGTGCGCGCGAGCGAGGCGGACGTGGCCTACCTGCTCGCTTCCGCCAACGCGTTCTTCCCGGAGGCGAAGCTCACCCGCGAGGACATGGTCAGCGCCTGGGCCGGCATCCGGCCGCTGGCCGCCAGCGGCTACCACGGCAACACCGACGCGGGCAGCGCCAGCCGCGAGCACGCCATCGACGTGAGCCCGTCCGGGGTGCTCGCCATCAGCGGTGGCAAGCTCACCACCTTCCGCGTCATGGCGCGCGACGTGGTCAACGCCGTGGAGCGGCACCTGGTCATGCCCCACCGCAAGTCCACCACCGATGCCCGCCCCCTGCCGGGCGGTGACATCGCGAAGCTGGAGGCGGAGTTCGCTTCGGCGCGGCAAGAGGTGGGGGACGCGCCCACGGCCGACCATCTGGTGCGCGCGTACGGCAGCCGCTGGCGCGCCGTGTGGGCGCTCACGCAGGAGGAC
>NZ_JAPNJY010000039.1:0-544087 GCF_026626625.1 Corallococcus sp. BB11-1
TTCACGGCTGCCGGAAGATGGCGACGGTGGGCGCGCCGTCCTCGCCGACGTAGCCGCGATACATGCCGCTGGAGTTGAAGGGCATGGCCACGTTGCCCTGGTGGTCCATGGCGATGACGCCGCCCTCGCCGCCGACCTTCGCCAGCACGTCGTGGATGACGACGTTGGCGGCCTCCGGCAGCGGCAGGTCCTGGTATTCCACGCGGGCGCAGATGTCGCGCGCCACCGTGTAGCGAATGAAGAACTCGCCGTGCCCGGTGGCGGACACCGCGCAGCGTTCATCCGCGTACGTGCCCGCGCCGATGATGGGCGAGTCGCCCACGCGACCGAAGCGCTTGTTCGTCATTCCCCCGGTGGAGGTGCCCGCCACGAGGTTGCCCTCCTGGTCCAGGGCCACCGCGCCCACCGTGCCGAACTTGTGGTCCCCCGTCACCGGATCCACGCCCGGCTCCAGCGATGAGGCCGGAGACTTCCCAGGCGCCGGAGGGGGCTGGGTCGTGGGCGGCTGCCCAGGCACGGCAGGGGGCGGCTTCCCGGGCGCGGCAGGCGCATGTCCTGGAGCTGCGGGCGGCTGCGTCGCGGCAGGCTGTCCCGGCGCGACGGGCGGCGGCTGCCCAGGCGCGGCAGGGGGCGGCGTCACGGGCGGCGATGTCCCCGTGTCAGGCGCCGAGCCCTGCGGCACCGCCTTCGCCCGCTCCTGCGCCAACGCGCGCTGGAGGCCCTGCCAGCGCTCCTCCGTGTAGAAGTACTTCGCGTCCACCAGCGGGATGCCCTGCGCCCGCGCGAACGCCTCCGCGCCCTCGCCCACCATCATCACGTGCGGCGACTGCTCCATCACCCGCCGCGCCAGGTCGATGGGGTTCTGGATGTGGTGCACGCCGGCCACCGCGCCCGCCGTGCGCGTCTTGCCGTCCATCAGCGCCGCGTCCAGCTCGTTCACGCCGTCGTGGTTGAACACCGCGCCCTTGCCAGCGTTGAAGTACGGCGAGTCCTCCAGCACGCGAATCGCGGCCGTCACCGCGTCCAGGCTGTGACCGCCCTTCGCCAGCACCGCGTGCCCCGCCTGGAGCGCCTGGGTGAGCGCGGCGCGCATCGCGGCCTCGCGCTCCGGGGACAGGTTCTCGCGGGAGATGACGCCCGCGCCGCCGTGGATGACCAGCCCCCACTTCGGCTTCGCTTGCGGCGGAGGGTCCATGCGCAGGGCTGCCTCGTCGCGCGCGGCGCCCGCCTGGGTGGACGTGGCACAGCCCAGCGGGGCGAGCAGCAGCGCGGTGCCCGCGAGCAGGCTCCGGTGCAGCCGGGGGGTGAACGAAGAAGACATGCCGTTGCGCCTCCAGAAGAGAGCCTGACCTAAAGCTGTTCGTCCCGGGCCGTCCAGGCCCACGGCACGCCGCGCCGCGCCGTGCCCGCGCGTCGTCCTCCGGGGAGGGGCCGCCCGACGAACCCCCGAGCCCCCGCCTGCCTGCCTGCCCTCTGCTTCCCCTCCCGGGAGGGCATGTCCACCCTTCACCACTGGGTTGTCGGAGAACCACGGACATCGGGAGGATGGGCGCGATGAAGAAGCTGACGGGGATGCGGGTGGCCGTGCTGGCGGCGGATGGCTTCGAGCAGGTGGAGCTGACGCGGCCGGTGAAGCGCCTGGAGCGCGAGGGCGCCCAGGTCACCATCGTCTCCCTCCACAAGGGCCGCATCCGGGGCATGAACCTGCTGGTGCCCGGCAAGAAGGTCCGCGTGGACGCCACGCTGCGCGAGGTGAAGGCCGCGGACTTCGACGCGGTGCTGCTGCCCGGCGGCTTCATGAACCCGGACTTCCTCCGGCAGAGCGCGCTGGCGCTGGACTTCGTGCGCGACGCGGACCTGCTGGACCTGCCCATCGCGGTCATCTGCCACGGGCCCTGGCTGCTCGCGTCCGCGGGGCTGCTGGAGGGCCGGCACGTCACGTCCTGGCCCGGCATCCGCAACGACCTGGAGAACGCGGGCGCGCACTGGACGGACGAACCGGTGGTGCGCGACGGCAACTGGGTGTCCAGCCGGGGGCCGCACGACCTGCTCGCCTTCGAGCACGCCCTGGTCGCGCTCTTTGCCGAGCGCATGACGCCCGCCATCGCGCAGCGTGAAGCGACCGCGCCAAGCTGGCCCAAGTGGGTCGCGGGCGGCGTGGCCGCCGTGGCCACGCTGGGACTCGTGGCCCGGGGCCGCAAGGCGCTGGCCTGAGACGTCAGGGCACCTGGAGTTCCCGGATGAATTCATCCGAGCAGCGGTAGCCCACGCGGCCCTGGCACGGATCCACGACGATGACGGTGTAGGAGGTGTCGCGCTGCGCAGTCACTTGGCAGACGCGTGCGGTCGCCGCCAGCCACACGTTCAGTTCCGCGTCGAGCGCCCCTATCCCTTTCGCGAGGGAGTGCTTCGTCGCCGTCTCCAGACATTTCCGGTAACGGACACAGCGGGGGCTGTTCGAAGCACTACAGGAGTCGACCGGGGCCCCGTGCGCACCAACAAGCCCCACCCACACGACCACTAACGCCCCCTGCCAACCAACTCCCTAGCTTTCACGGCAAGGAACTTCGAAAACTCAGCATCCCCAGTCAACCACTTAAAATCTTCCCGACCCAACAACCTCTGCCTTAGAACGCTAATAAACTGACCTTCCGTCTGCCCGCTGAACTTGAATTTACTATTTGCATAACCAACCACACCAGCCAAAACCTGACTAGCCTTCACCATCTGCTCATCAGGGAGGCCACGCCTCATTATCCTCGCCAAGATTTCAGCAGATCCTTCGCCATCACTGCCCGACAGCGAATCTTCCTCGGGCAATATCCAGCGATGAATAACGCTCCTAGGCCTCGCCAGGGATTCATGTACAGCTGACAGCCCATCATACTGGCTCTCCCTGACCTTACTACCACGTCTAGGTGCCGATACCGCAGTCCCTGGAGATACGGCTGCAACCAACACAATGCCTGATGCATCTACCTGCGCAATAATCCGCCCAGGAGGCATGCATCTCGCAAGAGCAAGACTAGCAGCAGCGTCGGAAGCATCGGCCGTTGCCAACCAATCATATACTTCCCTCAACCCACTAGCGTTCTCCACCACTAACTTAAGCCAAGACGAAGGCATCAACAATTCCGAAGCAAAACGATTAGCCTCAGATTCACCCTCCTGATAAATCTGACCGCCCCAATCCTCAAATGCAGTTGGATGACAACCAACAACCCCAAGATGCCATGGAATCAGCAAATGCCCTAGTTCATGCGCCAGCGTAAATCTCTTCCTCGCTGGCAACTGATTCTTCTCGACAACAATCAACGGGCGCGCCCTGACAACCGGATTATTGACCAGCACAGCATCAACGCCAGGCGGAAGAAAATCCTCTTCCATATCCGCAAACTGCGCCACCAACCCCTCAACATCAACCGGCACAGCCAATCGATGTTTTTCCAAAACCCTCACAGCAATCATTTGCTCCGGAGTCATGTCTTCAAGCGCCCCGTTTGACGCAGCCAATCCAACACCGCTCGTGCCTCTTTTGGAGACGACGCCCGCGCTGCCGCGCTCATATTATTCGCCTCACCCAGAACGTCCTCCAGACTCATTCGGTTTCTTCTTGCAAATAATATAATCCTAAGGGCTTCAGGCCGTTCCACCCAAAGAGCATACTCCTGCGCAGAAAACCCCAAGAACTCAGAAAGACTACGACTATCCCCCCCGTCGTGCCAACGATCTACATATTCATCTGCATCCTCCGGCAAGGCGAGCCCCTTCAAACACCTACTCACAAAATCAAACGCTCCCGCAGATTGCTTAGACATCAATCACCCTGCCTTTGACTGCCTCCTTAATTAATTTCCCAGACACCGCATCTAAAGCCCCCAGATGCCGCCCTCTCTTATTAAAAACCTCAATCTCACCATGAAGCGAATCCCAGGTATAAAGCCTCTCTCCATCTAAAGAACGCCATCGTTTTTCCCCGTCCCTCGACCCTAACGATTCCATTTCATCTAAGAAACACGGCCGTGGCCGCGGATAAGCAGACAATCCACTCCTCCAGTAACTCCCAATCGCACTACTGTATATAGCTCCACACGCGACAAAGAGACGAACTTCACATCCAGCCGAGCTGGAGCTTCGCCACGTCCGTCATGCGGCTCTGATCCCACTGCGGCTCCCAGACGAGCTCCACCTGGGTCTCCTTCACGCCGGGCACGGAGGACACCTTCTGGCGCACGTCCTCCACCAGCACCTGCCCCATGCCGCACCCAGGCGCCGTCAGCGTCATCTCGATGGAGACGCGCTGTCCGCCCTCGTCCAGCGGCGTGGCCTTGCAGGTGTACACGAGCCCCAGCTCCACGATGTTCACCGGGATCTCCGGGTCATACACCGTGCGCAGCTGCTCCCAGACCTGCTCCTCGTGGAACTCCCCGGGGGGGGCTTCGGTGGCGTCCGCCTGCGGCTTCGCCTTCGCCGCGTAGTCCTCGCCCAGCACCGACGCGTTCTTCTCGTCGATGCGGAAGAGCTGGCCGTACGGGTCCTGCACCGTGACGTTGCCGCCCAGCGTCTGCACCACCGTCAACTCCGAGCCCGCCGGCAGCAACACCTTGTCCCCGCTGGGGATGAGCATCGCGTCCACGTCGCGCTCGGTGATCGTCATCGCGCCTCGCATCGTGTTCCCTCCCCTACTCCGTCGACACCGACGTGGAGCGGCCATCCAGCGCCGCGTGCAGCGTGTGCCACGCCAGGCTCGCGCACTTCACCCGGGCCGGGAACTCACTCACGCCCGACAGCACCGCCAGCTTGCCCAGCGTCTCCGGATCCACCTTCTCCGGGCCCTCCGTCACCAGCGTGTGCACCCGCTCGAAGAGCGCCTCCGCCTCCGCGCGCGTCTTGTCCTTCACCGCGCCCGTCATCAGTGAAGCGGAGGCCTTGGAGATGGCGCACCCCTGTCCCTGGAAGCCGATGTCGCGGATGACGTCGCCGTCCATCTTCAACGTGACGGAGAGCTGGTCTCCGCACAGCGGGTTGTAGCCCTCCGCCGTGCACGTCGCGCCCTCCACCACCCGGAAGTTGCGCGGGCGCTTGGAGTGCTCCAGCACCACCTCCTGGTAGAGGTCCTTGAGGTCCGAACTCACGCGAACACCTCCCTCACCTTGTGCAGCCCCTTGACCAACGCATCCACGTCTTCCGGCGTGTTGTAGAGCGCCAGCGACGCGCGCACGGTCGCCGCCACCCCGAAGCGCTGCATCAGCGGCTGGGCGCAGTGGTGCCCCGTGCGGATGCAGATGCCCTCCTGGTCCAGGATGGTGCCCACGTCGTGCGGGTGCACGTCCGCCAGCGTGAAGGACAGCACGCCCGTCTTCTTCGGCGCGGTGCCCACCAGCTTCAGCCCGGGCACCGCCTCCAGCGCCTGCGTCGCGTAGGCGAGCAACCACTGGTCGTGCCGCGCGATGGCGGAGAGCCCCACGCCCTCCAGGTAGCGGATGGCCGCGCCCAGGCCCACCGCGCCCGCCATGTCCGGCGTGCCCGCCTCGAAGCGGTGCGGCACGCGGTTGTAGACGGTCTTCTCCATCGTCACGGAGAGGATCATGTCCCCACCGCCCTGGTACGGCGGCAGCGACTCCAGCATGGCCAGCTTGCCGTACAGCACGCCGATGCCCGTGGGCCCGAAGAGCTTGTGCCCGCTGAAGGCGAAGAAGTCACAGTCCAGGTCCTGCACGTCCACCGGGAAGTGCGTCACCGACTGCGCCCCGTCCACCAGCACCGGGATGTCCTTCGCGTGCGCCTTCGCCACCAGCTCCTTGATGGGATTGATGGAGCCCAGCGCGTTGGACACGTGGGTGATGGCCAGCAGGCGCGTGCGCTCCGTGAGCAGCGCGTCCACCGCGTCCAGGCGCAGCTCGCCCCGGTCATCCACCGGAATCACGCGCAGCTTCGCGCCCGCCGCGTCGCACACCATCTGCCAGGGCACGATGTTGGAGTGGTGCTCCATGGCGGAGATGAGCACCTCGTCGCCCGGGCCCACGTGCTTGCGGCCGTAGGTCGCGGCCACCAGGTTGATGGCCTCCGTGGTGCCGCGCACGAAGATGACCTCCCGCGCGTCCTTCGCGTTGAGGAAGCGGCGCACCGCTTCGCGCGCGTCCTCGTACGCCTGCGTGGAGCGCTCGGAGAGGATGTGCACGCCCCGGTGCACGTTGGCGTTGTCGTGCGTGTAGTAGCGCGTCAGCGCATCCAGCACCGCCTGCGGCTTCTGCCCGGTGGCCGCGCTGTCCAGGTACACCAGCGGGCGGCCCCGCACCTCCTGCCGCAGCAGGGGGAAGTCCCCGCGCACGCGCCCCAGGTCGAATCCAGGCCCCGTCATCCCGTCACCTCCGGCCGGGCCCCGCCCGGCAGCTTCGCCGACAGCAACGCCTCCACGCGCGCGCGCACCGGCCCCGCCGGCACCGCGAGCACCAGCTCGCTCGCGAACGCCTGCGTCAGCATCCGCTCCGCCTCCGGCTTCGGGATGCCGCGCGAGCGCAGGTAGAACAGCGCCGTGTCGTCCAGCCGGCCCACCGCCGTGCCGTGGGCGCACTTCACGTCGTCCGCGAAGATCTCCAACTGGGGCCGCGTGTCCACCTGCGCGCCCTCCGACAGCAGGAGGTTGCGGTTCGTCTGGCTCGCGTCCGTCTTCTGCGCGTCCTCGCGCACGCGGATGCGTCCATGGAACGTGCCGCGTGAGCGGTCATCCAGCACGCCCTTGTAGAGCTCCCGGCTGGAGCAGCGCGGCACCGCGTGGTCCAGGTCGGTGCGGTTGTCCAGGTGCTGGGTGCCCCGGCCCACGAACAGGCCGTTGAGCAGGCACTCCCCGCCCTCCCCCGCGAACAGCGCGTGCACTTCATTGCGGGCCACCGCGCCACCGAAGGAGAAGGCGTGCGACTGGAAGCGGCTGTCGCGCCCCTGCCGCGAGTACAGCCCGCCCAGGTGCAGCGCGGCGTCGCCCTCCGTCTGGAGCTTGTAGTGGTGCAGGCTGGCGTTGTCGCCCAGCGACACCTCCGTCACCGCGTTGGTGAAGGTCGCCTCCGTGCCCAGCCCCGCGTACGTCTCCACCAGCGTGGCCTCGCTGCCCTCGCCCGCCACCACCACGATGCGGGGGCTGGCCAGCACCGGCCCGTTGCCACCGCGCGCCAGGAAGAGCAGCTGCACCGGCACCTCGCTCAGCGCGCGGGGCGCGAGCGTGAGCAGCGCGCCCTCTTCCAACAGGGCGGCGTTGAGCGACGTGAAGGCATTGGCCCCCAGCCGCGTGCGCTGGCCCAGCGTCCCCTCCAGCAGCTCGCCGTCCTCGCGCAGCGCCTGCGACAGCGGCTTGAGCGTCACGCCGCGCGGCAGGCCGGTGAGCACCGACAGCGCCGGGACGTAGCGTCCGTCCACGAAGACGAGCCGGGGCCCGGGCAGGGCCAGCCGCGCCACCGCCGCCGCCACGTCCTCGCCCGCGTACACGTCCCGCGCGGGCTGGAACGGGTGCGACGACAGCGTGGAGAGGGGCGTGTACTTCCACTCCTCGTCCTTCGACGTGGGCAGGCCCCGCGCCTCGAAGTGGCGCAGCGCTTCCGCGCGCAGCGTCTTGAGCCACGCCGGGTCGTTCGCGCTCCCGCGCGACTGGAAGCCCCGGGCGACGTCCAGGTAGTGCGCAAGGCCCGCGCTCATCGCCGCACCTCCTTCGCCTTGCCGGCCCCGACGCCCTCCCCGCCCAGCCACGCGTAGCCCTTCTCCTCCAGCTCCAGCGCCAGCTCGCGCCCGCCCGAGCGCACGATGCGGCCCGCCGCCATCACGTGCACGTGGTCCGGCACGATGTAGTCCAGCAGCCGCTGGTAGTGGGTAATCACAACCATCGCCCGGTCCGGCGCGCGCAGGGCGTTCACGCCGCCCGCGACGACGCGCAGCGCGTCGATGTCCAGGCCCGAGTCCGTCTCGTCCAGCAGCGCCAGCTTCGGCTGGAGCACCGCCATCTGGAAGATTTCGTTGCGCTTCTTCTCCCCGCCGGAGAAGCCCTCGTTCACCGAGCGGCCCATGAAGGCGCTGTCCAGCTCCACCAGCTTCGCCTTCTCCTTGGCGAGCTGCATGAAGTCCATGGCGTCCAGCTCGTCCTCGCCCTTCGCGCGGCGCTTCGCGTTGAGCGCGGTGCGCAGGAAGTGCAGGTTGCCCACGCCCGGAATCTCCACCGGGTACTGGAACGCCAGGAACACGCCCGCCTGGGCGCGCGCCTCGGGCGACAGGCCCAGCAGGTCCTCGCCGTTGAAGCGAACCGAACCCTGCGTCACCGTGAACGTCTCACGCCCCGCCAGCACGCCCGCGAGCGTGCTCTTGCCGGAGCCGTTGGGCCCCATGATGGCGTGCACCTCGCCCGGGCGGACCTCCAGGTCGATGCCCTTGAGGATCTCCTTGTCGCCCACGCGGGCGTGCAGGCCTTGAATGCTGAGCAGCGACATCACCCCACGCTCCCTTCCAGGCTCACGCCCAACAGCTTCTGCGCTTCCACCGCGAACTCCATGGGCAGCTCCTTGAAGACCTGCCGGCAGAAGCCATTGACGATCATCGACACCGCGTCCTCCTGGGAGATGCCCCGCTGCCGGCAGTAGAAGAGCTGGTCCTCGCCAATCTTCGACGTGGACGCCTCGTGCTCCACCTGCGCGGTCGAGTTCTTCACCTCGATGTACGGCAGCGTGTGGGCGCCGCACTTGTCACCGAGCAGCAGGGAATCGCATTGCGTGTGATTGCGCGCGTTCGCCGCGCTCTTGAGAATCTTCACCAGTCCCCGGTACGTGTTCTGGCCCCGCCCGGCGGAGATGCCCTTGGACACGATGGTGGACCGGGTGTTCTTCCCGATGTGGATCATCTTCGTGCCCGTGTCCGCCTGCTGGCGGTGGTTGGTGAGCGCCACGGAGTAGAACTCGCCCACCGCGTCGTCCCCCTTGAGGATGACGCTGGGGTACTTCCAGGTGATGGCCGAGCCCGTCTCCACCTGGGTCCACGAAATCTTGGAGCCCTTGTGCGCGATGCCGCGCTTGGTGACGAAGTTGTAGATGCCGCCCTTGCCCTCCGCGTCACCCGGGTACCAGTTCTGCACCGTGCTGTACTTGATGGACGCGCCGTCCAGCGCGACCAGCTCCACCACCGCGGCGTGCAACTGGTTGGTGTCGCGCATGGGCGCGGTGCAGCCCTCCAGGTAGCTCACGGAGGCGCCCTCGTCCGCGACGAGCAGCGTGCGTTCGAACTGGCCCGTGTCCGCCGCGTTGATGCGGAAGTACGTGGACAGCTCCATGGGGCACTTCACGCCCTTGGGCACGTAGCAGAAGGAGCCGTCGCTGAAGACCGCGGAGTTGAGCGCCGCGAAGAAGTTGTCGGAGAACGGCACCACCGTGCCCAGGTAGCGCTCCACCAGCTCCGGGTGCTCCTTCACCGCCTCGGAGAACGAGCAGAAGATGACGCCCGCCTTGTAGAGCTTCTCCCGGAACGTCGTGGCCACCGACACGGAGTCGAACACCGCGTCCACCGCCACGTTCTGCAGCCGCTTCTGCTCCTCCAGCGGGATGCCCAGCTTCTCGTAGGTGCGCAGGATCTCCGGATCCACCTGCGACAGGCTGTCCTTCAGCGGCTTCTGCTTCGGCGCCGAGTAGTAGCGGATGGCCTGGTAGTCGATGGGGTGGTACTTCACCGCCTGCCAGGTGGGCTCCTTCAGGGTGAGCCAGTGCCGGTACGCCTTCAGGCGCCAGTCGAGCATGAAGGCCGGTTCGCCCTTCTTGCGCGACAGCACGCGGATGACGTCCTCGTCCAGGCCGGGCGGCAGCGTGTCCGACTCCACCTGCGTGACGAAGCCCGCCTGATAGCCCTTGCGGGTGAGTTCCTGGATGGTTTCGGTGCTGCTCATGACCGGACTCCCGTCGCGGAAGGAGGAAGGGCGCTGTTCACGCCGGCGGCGCTCGCCGGCAGGCCCAGGCCCACCAGCCGCTCCGGCATGCGGGGCGCGGGCGCGCGCAGGTCCGCCAGCGTCAGCTTCCCCAGCGCCTCCTGGATGGCTTGGTTGATGAGCCGCCAGTGGCCCCGCACCTGGCAGACGGACTCCAGCTCGCAGGGTGTGGCGGGCGCGGTGTGCTGGCCGCACTCGGTGAGGGCCACCGGGCCCTCCAGCGCCGTGACGAGCTCCGCCAGGGAGATGGCCTCCGCGGGACGCGCCAGGCCGTAGCCGCCGCTCGCGCCCCGGTGGGACACCACCAGCCCCGCCTGCAGCAGGCCCTTGAGCACCTTGCTCGCGGAAGGGAGGGAGACACGCGTGCGTGCCGCCAGCTCTCGCGTGGTCCGGGTGTCCCCGTCCGCGCGCGCCAGCTCGGCCATCAGCACGATGCCGTAGTCCGTCATCTTGCTCATCCGGAGCATGAGGGGGTGTCTCCTGTGCCTGCCGTGGCTTCGCGGGCCCGATGCCCGACGGCCTCTTACGTAATCTGGACCTATTCAGTCCACATTCAAATCAGGGGCGTCCGCCGGCCCCTGGAGGGAGGGCCGCCAGGGTGGGGAGCGCACACCGCCCCGGGGTGCGGGTTCGCCGCGCTCCACTGCTCAAGCTAGGGTGCGACCGTTCGCTTTCCGGTCGAGGAGCCCCCCTGATGCGCCGTCCCCTGCCCCTCCTGCTCACCGCCCTGGCCCTGGCCCTGGTGGGCTGTGAGAAGAAGTCCGCTGCTCCCGCGCCCGCGGCCCCCGCGTCGCAGGGCGCCCCGTCCACGGCCGCCCCGCCGGGTCCTCCGCCCGAAGGCAGCATCCTCATTGGAGAGGTGGGCAGCCTCACCGGCTCCGAGGCCACCTTCGGCATCTCCGCGCGCAACGGCATCGACCTGGCCATCCAGGAAGCCAACGCCGCGGGCGGCGTGAGGGGCCAGAAGCTGGTGGTGCGCCTCTACGACAGCCAGGGCCGTCCGGAGGAAGGCGCCCAGGCCGCCACGCGGCTCATCGCGCAGGACAAGGTGGTGGCGCTGCTGGGCGAGGCCGCGTCGTCCGTGTCCATGGCCATGGCGGACAAGGCGCAGGCCGGGCGCGTGCCCATGATTACGCCCACGTCCACCAGCCCGGAGGTGACGAAGAAGGGCGACTACATCTTCCGCGTCTGCTTCATCGACCCGTTCCAGGGTTTGGTGATGGCGAAGTTCGCGCGGGAGAACCTGAAGCTGTCGAAGGTGGCGATGCTCGTGGACAACAAGAGCGCCTTCTCCGTGGGGCTGGCGGAGGTGTTCAACGAGAAGTTCAAGTCCTTCGGCGGGCAGGTGGTGGCCCAGGAGAGCTACTCCAAGGGCGACACCGACTTCCGCGCCCAGCTGACCGCCATCAAGAACCGCAAGCCGGAGGCGGTGTTCGTGCCCGGCTACTACACGGACGTGGGCATCATCGCGCGGCAGGCGCGCGAGGTGGGCCTGCGCGTGCCGCTGCTGGGCGGTGACGGGTGGGACTCCGACAAGCTCTTCGAGCTGGGCGGCTCCGCGCTGGAGGGCAGCTACTTCTCCAACCACTACTCGCCGGACAACCCGGACCCCATCGTCCAGGGCTTCCTCAAGAAGTACAGGGCCGCCTACGGCGCGGTGCCGGACAGCGTGGCGGTGCTGGCGTACGACGCCGCGCGGCTGCTGGTGGACGCGATGAAGCGCGCGCCGGACACCTCCGGGCCCGCCATCCGCGACGCCATCGCCGCGACGAAGGACTTCCCGGGGGTCGCGGGCACCATCAACCTGGACGCCAACCGCGACGCGGTGAAGCAGGCCGTGGTGATGAAGGTCGAGGGCGGCAAGGCGGTGTTCGTCACCACCGTGAAGCCCTGACGTCGCATCCACCCGCCCCCGGGCCTTGAGGGCCCGGGGTCCGTCCCTCCCATCACCGCATCAGGGGATGGGGGACTGGATGACGTAGTAGACGGACTGGAAGTAGGTGTGCAGGGCGTTGATCAACTGCACGAGGAACGGCCAGCTCATCACCGAGAAGCCGAAGAAGGCCGCGGAGATGACGCCGTACTCGGACATCGCCTGGCCGCGCTGAAGGCGCTGGCGGCGCAGCAGCTCAGTGCTCGTCTTCATGGGAGTCGTCTTCATGGGAGTCGTCCTCCTGGGGCGCCGCCTTCTGCGACGGATTCTTGCACTCCTTGAGGCACTCGTCCTTCGCCTGCGTCATCATCTGCACGCACTCGACCGACTTGTTCTTCGCGTGTTGCTTGCACAGCTTCGAGTTCCTCGCCAGGTCGTCGACGCAAACCCGCGCGCACTCCTTCGCCCAGGCCGACGGAGCCACGAACAGCATCGCGCTCACGCCCATCGCCAGGGTCCAGCCACCAAGCTTCTTCATGCTCCAGCGCTCCTCTCGCACCGTGTTCATGGCACGGCCTCCGCCTTCTGCATCAGCGACAGGTGGAACTCCACCTCGTCGCCGGCCGCCTGCTTCAGGATGACCTGCCCACGCAGGCCCGTGTTGCTGACCGTCAACTCCCGCTGCTGGAAGCTTGGAGAGCTGCCGTCCTCCGCCACCCAGCCCCGGGAGCGCAGCGTCTTCCGGTAGATCTGCTCCGCCGCCTCCACGGTCGCGGCGGACATCGTGCCGGTCACCGTGGTGTTGTCGAGCCCTTCCATCTTCAGCGTCAGGGAGGAGGTCACCTGCAGGCCCGGGGGCACGGGGATCCAATCCGGCACCCGGCTGTCGCGGTTCAGCACGTTGGCCATCTGCCCGGCGGACACGAACGCCATCGTCTCCCCACCCTGGTGCAGCGTGGAGACGAGGCGAACCTCCTCGGTGTCCGGGACCCAGTAGCCCACGTAGCCCGCGTTCGGGTTGAAGCGCATGCCGATGACGGGCAGGCCCTGGTCCAGGAGCACCTTGCGGTAGTGCTCGAGCACCTGGTCCGACGAGTCCGTGGTGGCGAACCAGGACACCGCGATGGGCGCGTCCGGCCCCATGTAGTCAGCGGCCAGCGCTTCCGGACGGCTCGCCTTCGGGTAGGGCGGAAAGTACGTCAACGTCCGCGCCAGGATGGCCTCGTCCCGCTTCGTACGGGCCGGAAGCCCCGTGTCCTGCGCGGTCTCCCGCGCTTCCACCTGGGCCTCCACCCGCTCCAGCGCCGTGGGGGCGCCGCTGTAGCGGACATCCTCCCAGGCCACGCCAAGGAGCACGCCCACCACGGCGACGGACGCCAGGAGCGTCCCCGCGCGAAACGCAGGATGGTGGGCGAGCTCCTTCAGCACTGCTCAGCTTCCTTGCAGCCCATGTACCAGTCGCCGCGGTCGCTGTTGTTGTAGATGTTCTCGCTCTTGTTCGACTCCCAGTCCCTCCACTCGGTGGTGAAGTAGTTCGACGAGCTTCCGCCGCGCCCCTCCTGCGCCACCCTGATGGAGGGCATGGTGTTGCCCGTATGCGGCTTGATGGCCAGGTTCGGGGTGAGGATGTTGTCGGCCCCAAAGAGGGGCAGGTACTGCATCGACAGCAGGTCCTGGGTGATGTTCTGCATGAACGTCGGGTACTCCGAGACCACGTTCGTGTACCCCTCGCTCGTGCGGTAGGTGAAGTTCACCCGGTCATACATCTCACCGCTCTTGTCTCCGGGCTCCGTGTCGGCCTCCTGGGTGAGCGCCCAGGTGTCGGTGAAGACGGACATCTGCTGCTGCTTGAGGAAGTAGGCATTGCCCTCGATACGCGTCCCCATGCCGCCCGCCCCGGCCTCGCCCGCCGTGGCGTTGTCGTGGACCGCGTTCGCGCTGTCGTTCTGCCATTGCTTCTTGGTCAGCTTCTCCTTGCTGAACTCGGGCAGGAACGTTTCGGGCAGCATGTAGTTCTCCACCACGGCCCGGGCCTCGCACTGCACCAGACCGCCCCGGGTGTACTGGCTGTGGAAGGCCTGGTGCCTGGGGTCCATGGACCTCCCTGCGCCCTCGTCAATCTGGCACGTCACCTGCTTGGCGTTGGCATTCAGCCAGCAGACGTGGGCCACCACGGCCTTGTGGTGGTCAGGGACTTCACAGTCATCGTACTTGCCGCCGGTCATGGCCTCCGGCCGGTCGATACCGGACTCGTGGTCGCAGAAGGTCAGGCGGGCGAAGCGCTGCACATCGGTGGGGGCCTTGGTGAAGTCCTGCACGGTGTAGTCCCACACCGTGGAGAGCGCGCCCTCCTGGGCATCCAGTGAGTAGCGCAGCAGGTCGTCCAGGAACACCGAGTACAGGAAGATGGGGATGAGGACGATCATCGACAGCGCCATCTCCACGGAGGCGGCGCCACGGCGGCGGACGTGATGGCGACGGTTCATAGGGGCAGGTCCTGTGCGGATGACGCGATTTGGCTGCCGTCCGAATTGTTCGCGGCGCTGAGCACCCTCGACGCCTCCTCGGCCGAGAACGGGTGGAGCTTGGCGCGCCAGTAGGGATTGAAGAGGCTGGGGGACTCCTTCCAGCCGTTCGGTCCCAGGCGGTGGTAGTAGACGAGCGCCTTGGAGAGGGCGGCCCCTTCTCCCGGCGCGAGCCGCAGCGAGCCCGTCCCCTGCGCTCCGTGGCCGAACTTGAGGGTGCCGGAGCTGTTGAGCTCCCAGGGCGCCTTGGCGTAGGAGCCGTTGAAGAACTGCCGGGTGGTGTAGCTGTAGGCGCGCGGCTGGCCCCAGTCCTCCGCCTTGGAGTCAATGCCGCGGAACTTCATGAAGCAGTTGCCTTCCGTGGCGCACGAGGCCAGGTCCTTGGTGTTGACGCCCTTGAACTCGGAGTGCTGGCCGCTATGGGCACCGTTCGGCGAGTGCTCGCTGCCGCTCGCGCGGCTGCTGATCTTGGCGTCATACGACGAGATCCACGCGCCATCGCGCCACTGCTGGAAGAGCGTGCCGTGCTCATCCGCGGCGACGGCATCCCCCGTGTTGCCGCCATACTGACCATTGCCGTGGACGTCACCCATCTGCTTCACGACCTTCGCCGTGCCCTTATGGTCGAAGCCGATGTGGGTGCCGCGGCTTGGGATGTCCTTGAGGAGCGACTTCTGGAACTTGTTGTTCAGATACGAGGGGATGCCATTCATCAGCACCGGGATGCCACGGTCGGTGGCCCAGCTTGGACGGGTCGCGTTGGCGACCTCCGTCATCGAGCGGGCGCGCGCCTGGGTGGAGGTGCTCTGCGCCTTCTGGCAGTTCATCCCGTCCACCACGCAGTTGAACTCATCCGTGTTGATGCTGCCCACCCCCGTGGCCACGGTGGACGCACCCGGCGCGTTGTACTCGGTGAGCTTCTTGAGGTCCGCCGACTGGCCGTCCCGCACCGCGTTGGCCGTCGACCTGTGCACCGCGGCCTGCGAGGCGTGCAGGGAGTTGGCCATCTTGTCGAGGTTCTTGATGATCTTGTTGAAGTCGCTCTCGAGGTTCTTGACCTTCTTGTTGTAGTCGTTGGCCTTCTGACTGTACTTGCTCGAGATCTTGAGCGCCTCAGCAGCATGAATGCAGTGCGTGAGCTTGGGGTAGCACTGCGCCAGCTCCATGATGGCGATCATGACGAAGTTCGTGCTGCCGGCGCTCATCATGTCGCCGGTCACGCTGGCGGCCGCCATGTAGCCGTGCATGGTGGTCATGGCCGCGTAGGAGGCGGCGATGGAGCGGTTGGTGACCGCGTAGTAGTTGAGCGAGCGCGCCTCCAGCACGGCCATGGAGTAGGCCATGGTGTCGCTGTGCTGCTGCAGGCTCATCTTCTCACGCAGGGCGTGGCTCAGGTTGAAGCTGAGCGTCGTCATCAGCGCGAGCAGGAGGAAGGACAGACAGGCCAGTACCAGCGACTGGCCCCGGGCACGGCTTCGACGAACGCGTTTCGAGCTCATTCCGCCGCCTGGTCGAACGTGAAGGTGCATTTGTTCACTTCCGGGAGGGCTTTCTGCGTGAGGTAGAAGTTCGAGTGCATCCGCATGATGTAGGTGGCGCGGATGGGCAGGATGTAGAGCTTGTTCTCCGCCGCGGCATCCAGGGGATCGGTCCGGAAGTCGACGTACGACTTCTTCGTGTGGTTCTCTTCCTTCCCGAGCCTCAGCACGTACGGAAGGGCCTTCTGCCCGCGGGCGATGTTGAAGATGGTGACGTCCGCGAAGGGGATGGGCAGGCGGTAGTTGAACGTCACCTGGATGCTCAGCTTGGTGCGCAGGCTCTCCGCCCAGTCACCGCCGGACGCGACCCGGGGGTCGTCGAAGTCGAGTTCCTTGTTGGCATGGGTGCCGGAGGTGATGTCCGCCTTGAGCGGGCCGCAGATGTGGACCTGTGCGTACTTCAGGTCCGCATCCGGCATCTTGTTCTGCGAGATGCCCGACGAGTTCCACTTCTGCGCGAAGTCCGAGGCGCTGGCGATGGGCTTGAGGACCTCCGCCCCACCGCCGCCCGCCTGGCTCACCATGGGCAGCAGCACCGCGAGCGCGGCCCTCTCCATCACCTCCACGTCCGCGTTGTGGAGGGAGCCGGCGCGCACGGCCTTGTAGGCCGCGTACTTCGTCAGCAGGCGGGCCTGATGCATCATGCCCAGTTGCAGGATGCCCAGCAGCAAGAAGACAAAGAGGGGGAGGACGATGGCCGTCTCCACCGCTACCTGGCCTGATTCGCCCCTGCCGCGCATGGCTGTCACCCGGTCAAACAAAAGGTAGGAGTCTTCCAGACCTCGATTTACCTCCACCTTATCCTCCACAGGCAAGCATGAAGGGCATCCGCCAACTGGACGGGGCGTGGTCGCCGTCCAGCCTGTCGGACATTCCCCCGTGGCCCGCCGCCAGGAGCGCTTGACGCATCCGGGCGCGCGTGGTCTCGAGCGGGTCCGACGTGAAGCGGGCCGGACGTGGGAAGCGAACGAGCAGCGATCAGGAGGAGCGGTGATGAACTGGCATCTGGCATGGCGCGCGGGTGTGGTGGCGATGGCGGTGGCCCTGGCGGCCTGCGGCGATGAGGAGGATCCCATCGACAAGCCCGACGGGGGAGGAACCACCGACCCGGTGCACCGTCCTGGGATGGGCCTCAACGAAGAGGAGCCGGAGGGCCTCCCCTTCATCCTGCCGGAGGGCCTGACCGTGGAGACGCCCATCAAGGGCTACAACAGCGCCGACCCCGAGGACTGCGACTACAAGTATGAGGATCAGGCCAAGGGGCATGGCGAGCAGGTGCAGCTCTGCCTCGTCTTCAACAACACCACGAATCTTCCCATCCCCCTGGAGCTTCCCCCGGGGCTCATCTTCGTGTCCCGGAGCCGCGAGGTGCAGAACGGGATCATCGCGCAGCGCATCTCCATCCTGGTGCCGCCCCAGGAGCGGTACTTCCAGCCCATCTTCGCCTACTGCACCAACAGCGGGCGCGACACGTCGGCCCTGAGCAGCGAGTTCGACCTGGGCAAGGTGACCCAGTACGAAGATTTCCAGGAGCTGTTCAAGATCCTGGAAGGCAAGACCTTGAGCAAGCAGGACGCCGCCTATGTCGATCAGGCGATCGGTGACCTGTCAGACGGCCAGAGCCTGTCAGCGGAGCAGCGCGCCAGGTTCAACGCCCTGCCGTAGGTGCCGCACCCGCCCGGTGGCGCTCACCGCCGCCGGGCGATGTCTTGGATGAGCGCCACGTAGCGGCGCTGCTGGGGGTTCAACTTGAAGGCCTTGCGCAGCGCGTCCTCCGCGAGCGCCCACTGGCCTTCCCCCCGGGCCACGTCGCCCAGGAAGGCCCAGCCCTCCTCCAGGCCGGGCTCCTGGCGCACCAGCTCCTGGAGCTCCTGGAGCACGAGCCGGCCGTGGGCCTCCGGCTTCATCAGGTAGCGCGCCCAGGCGCGGTGGGCCTGGTAGAGCGGCCGGGGGTCGATGTCGCAGGCGTACTCGAAGTACTCGAAGGCGCCCGGGAAGTTGCGCGCCTCCAGGCGCCGCTTCGCCTCGTCGAACTGGGTGGTCGCGTCCAGGAGGTCGGTGCGGATGCGGAACTGTTCGGCCGCCGTGGGCCGGCCGGTGCCCCGGGCCTTCTCCCGGTGGGCCTGCCGGCGCTTCTTCCACAGCGCGTTCTGCTCCGGCTCCGACAGCGCGCCGTAGGCCCGGGCGTAGGCGGCGAGCAGCCCTTCGGCCTTCTCCTTCAGCTCCGAGGTCTGGAAGCGCAGCGGGGAGCACCGGTCCGCGGCGGCGAGGAACGCCTTGCGCAGCGCCACCGGCTGCACGTCCTCCGGCACGTCCAGGAGCGCGAACGGATCCTGGCTCCGGTGGGAGAGGAACGCGCCCACGAGCGCGTTGCGCGCGGCCTCGTCTTCATCCGCGAAGGGCGTGCCGGTGGGGGCCATCGGGGCCACCACCGCCACGGGCTCGGGGGCCGCCACCGGTTCGGGCGCGGACGGGGCCTTCGCGGCGACCTCCGCGGCCCTCTGGTCCACGTCCTCCACGAAGCCCGCCACGCCCAGGAGGCACAGGGCGTAGAGGCGGCGCAGCACGGACTCCATGTCGAAGCCGGTGCGCTCCAGCAGCTCGTTGAAGGTGGGCCGCTGGCGCAGGGCCTGGAAGAGGCGCGCGTCCTTCGAGGACAGCTTGGGCGCGGACTCCACGCCGGGCATCTGCCCGAAGCGGCGGTCGTCGGTGAAGGTGAAGTGCGTGGCGACGGCGTCGAAGGGCAGCTGGGTGGAGACGCCGGTGAGGATGAGCTGCGCGCTGTTGGCGCGCACGGTGGCGTCCGGGGCCTCCACGTCCGAGATGAGCCGGTAGCGCGCGTCCGTCCAGCGGAAGCAGTCCAGCAGCTTGTGCGCCAGGTTCGCCTGGAGCTGCTTGTAGAGGTCGAAGGGGCTGATGAGCGCCTTCTGCACCAGCAGCGCGCCCATCTGGTGGCCGGAGGACACGCTCTCCGCCAGGGCCTTCTGGTAGTCGCCCTCCGTCAGGCGGCCCTTCTCCACCAGGTACTTGCCCAGCGTCTCGTGCAGGAGGTTGGAGTGGCACGCCACCGGCGCGCCGTCCTCGAAGATGATGCGCTTCTCGCGCTGGCGCACCTTGAGCTCCAGCGTGCAGGTGCGCTCCTCCACCATCAGCGCGTGCAGCAGCAGCGGGAAGGGCGTGTCCTCCAGCGTTCCCTCCCGCTGGCGCAGCACCTGGGACGGCGGGGGGAACATGCGCGGAAGCCTCGGCCTGGGGTCGGGCGGAAGCCTGGGGAGCGGACGTGCGCGGACTACTCCGCGTCGTCCCCGCCCAGGTCCTCCGCGGCGTAGGGAGCCTCATCGTAGTAGTAGCGCGGCGCCACGTCGTGCGTGGGCAGGTGGCGGGTCGCGTAGGCCCCCACCCCCATCATCACCAGCGCCACGGCGGCGTACGTCAGCGGCCGGGAGGGCCGCGCGCGCCAGGCCCACCAGCGGTCGCGCCGGCGCTGGAAGCGGGGCGCCACGGTGTACTCGCGCCAGGCGGCGTCGCGCGTCGCCTTCGCCTCCGCCGCGAGCCCTTCCTTCGCCAGCACGCGCGACAGCAGCACGCGGCCCTCCACCGAGCCCTGGCGCACCTGGAGGAAGCGCTCCAGGGCTTCGCGCGCGCCCTTGAGGTCGCCGTACTGGAGGCGGAAGCGGCCGCGCTCCAGGTCGATGGCGCCCTGGCGGTAGTCGGCGTCCAGGCGGGCGGCCTCGTCGAGCAGCAGCTCGCCCTTGGGAGCATCCCCCGCGCCCAGGTAGGCCACGCCCAGCAGGTAGAGGGTGTCCACGTCGTCGTCGCCCGCGTCCAGGTTGGGGCGCAGGAGGTCCACCGCTTCCGCGTAGCGCTTCTGGCCCAGGCGGATGTCGGCCAGCTCCGCGCGGGCGCGGCGGTCGTGGGTGTTGGTGAGGATGGTGCCGGCCAGCTCTCCGGCGCGCTGCCACCGCTTCAGGGCGCGCACCGGGCTGGGAAACAGCTGGAGCGTGAAGCGGTCCGCCGCGAACAGCAGCACCACCAGCAGGGCCAACGACAGGAGGGGGCTGCCCGTCAGCAACGTCAGGCCCATCCACAACAACCACTTGGTCAGCACGCTCGAACGTCCTTCCTCATCCGACACCCCCGCTCCGCGAGCGGTCATCCCGTCCTAGAGCAGCCGCGCACAGATGGCGCTGTGCACGTCCGCGCCCCGCTCCGTCAGGGCCAGTCTGCGCCCGTCCCGGGTGGCGAAGCCATGGGCCACCAGCCGCTCGACCTCCGCGCGCCGGGGCTCCACGGGCTGGCCGTATCGCTCACACACGGCCTCCCAGTCCACCCCCGACACCAGGCGCAAGCCCATGCTCAGTCGCTCGGCGAAGAGCTCCTCGGGCGCCAGGTCCTCGCGGCTCGCCTCCGGCACCCGGCCCTCCTCCACCGCGCGCAGGTACGCCTCCGGGCTGCGCAGGTTGACGTAGCGGTGGGGCTGGGGCGACAGCAGCATGCCTGTGGCGCCTACGCCCAGCGCCAGGTACTCGCCGCCCGTCCAGTAGAGCGCGTTGTGCCGCGAGCTGAAGCCGGGGCGCGCGTGGTTGGACACCTCGTAGCGGGCGAGGCCGTGGGCGCCGTACACGTCGCGCACCGTGCGGGCCATGGCCACCACGTCGTCGTCCTCCGGCAGCGTAAGCTCCCCTCGCGCCAGCTGCTTGGACAGCGGCGTGTCCTCCGCCAGCACCTCGCGCTCCACCGTCAGCGCGTAGGTGGACAGGTGCTCGGGGGCCAGCGCCACGGCGCGGAGCGCGTCCGCCTCCACCTCCGCGCGCGTCTGGCCGTGCACGCCGTAGATGAAGTCCAGCGCCACCACCGGGAAGTCCGCCTTGCGCGCCGCCGCCACCGCGCCCTCCACCATGGCCGCGTCGTGCGCGCGGCCCAGGGCCTTCAGCGTCCGGGGCTGGAAGGACTGCACGCCCAGCGACAGCCGGTTGATGCCCGCGGCGCGGTAGCCGGCGAAGCGCTCCGCGTCCGAGCGCTCCGGGTTGCCCTCCAGCGACACCTCCAGGCCCGGCGCGAGCGACATGCGCGCGGCGATGCCCTCCAGCACCCGCGCCACGTAGCGGGGGTGCCAGAGGGACGGCGTGCCCCCGCCCAGGAAGAGCGACTCCAGCGGCTTCGTTCGCAGCGAGGGGTCCGCAGACAGCCGCGCGTCCAGCTCCGCGAGCACCGCGTCCGCGTACCGCTCCTCCGGCACCTGGCGCGCCACCGCCACCGCGAAGTCGCAGTAGGGGCACTTGGCCAGGCAGTACGGGAAGTGCAGGTACAGCCCGAAGCGGGCCGCCTGCATCCCCGTGAGCGGATCCGTGGGCGCGGCGAAGGACATGGAGGTGGAACCTCTACTTCAGTGCCTTCAATTGCGCTTCCAGCCTCGCCACCTTCGCCTTGGTGCTGGCGGCCGATTCGAGCGCCGCCTCGGCCGCCATCAGCTTGCGCTTCATGGAGGCCATGTCCGCCCTGAGCTGCTCGCGCTCCTGCTCCCAGTCAGCAGGGACGCCCGAAGCGGCCGACGGTGCCTCCTCCAGTTGGGCTTCGAGCAGCTGTCGTGCCGCCTGCTCCGCCTGCAGCGCGGCGTTGAGCTGGGCGAGCTGCGCGTCCAGATCCTTCACCCGGACCGCCTGCGCTTCGGCGACGCGGCGCTTGGATTCGGATGCCTCCAGCGCGCCCTCCACCATCTTCACGCGCTGCTGGAGCCGGTCCACCTTGTCCGCTTCCGCGCGGGCCGCCTCCAACTGCTCGGTGAGGGCGGCCAGCTCGTCGCGCTGCCCCCCCTGCCCCGCGGCCAGGGCGTCCACGCGGGCCTCGGCTTCCGCGGCGTTCACCCGGGCGTCCGCGGCCTCGGCTTCCACCGCCTCGCGCCGGGCGCGCTCCAGCGTCAGCTCCTCCTGCGCCTTGGCGACCTGGGCCTGCAGGCGCAGGAGCTCCGCGTCGCGCTGGCCCACGGCCGTCTCCAGCATGGACACGCGCGCGGAGAAGCCGACGCGCTCCGCCTGGGTGGTGGCCACCTTGCGGTCCAGCGCGGCCAGCTGCTGCTGGTGCGACTCGCGCTCGGTGTCCGCGGCCGTCACCTGGGCCGTCAGCTCCGCCACCCTGGCCTCGGCGTCCCGCACCCGGGCCTCGGCGTCGTGCACGCGCGTCTCGGCGTCCTGCACCGCCTCGCCGAGCGCCGCCGCGTCCGACTCCATCCGGTCGCGCAGCGACACCTGCTCGACCTCGGCCGCCTCCAGCACCTCCTTCAGCGAGGCCAGCTCCGACTCGGCCATCCGCGCGCGGACCTCCGCGGCCTCGATGTCCTGGCGGACGCCTTCCTTCGCCTGGGCCAGCTCCGCTTCCAGCGCGCGCACGCGCGCCAGGGCCTGGCCGGCCTCCGCCGCGCGGCCCTCCAGGGCGCTGCGCAGCGAGGGCAGCTCCGCGGCCTCCGCCGTGCGCGCGGTGAGCGCGGCGCGCAGGCCCACCGCGTCCGCGTCCTTCAGCGCGAGCGTCCGCTCCAGCTCCGTCACGTGCGTCTGGAGCGAGCGCAGCCCGTCCTCCACCACCGCGAGCTGCCGGCGCGCGGCGTCCCGTTCGCCCTCCAGCAGCTTCGCGTGGTTGTGGGCCTCTTCCAGCGAGCTGCGCGACCAGTCGCTCTCGCTCTCCAGCGTGCCCAGCGACCCCTGCGCCTCCGCGAGCGCCGCCTCCAGCTGGCCGCCGCGCAGGGTGAGCGCGTCGCGCTCCTGGGTGAGCGCCTGGACGTCGGCGGTCAGCCGCTCCACGTCCCCGAGCAGCGACTGGTACTGCTCCTGGACGGCCTCCAGCGCGCCCTGGGCTTCGGACTTGCCGGCGGCCAGCTCCGCCACCCGGTCCTGCGCGAGCCCCAGCGCCTCCTTGGCGCCGACCAGCTCCTCCGCCATCGAGCCGCGCGACTCGCGTTCGACCTGGAGCTCCTCCGTCAGTCGGGGGACCTCCGACTCCACCTCCGCCAGCGCGCGGGACAGGTCCCGGCGGTCCGCCTCCGACGCGGCCAGCTCCGCCTCCAGCGCGGCGAGCTTCGCCTGGGCCAGCTGCGCGCGCTGCTCGTCCTGGGCCGGCGTCCCCGCCGCGCCCGCGTCCTTGCGCGCCTTCTCCAGCGCGGCCCGCAGGGGGGCCAGCTCCGCCTCGCGCTCCGCGTACAGCGCGCGCGCCCGGGCCAGCGTCTCCGTCTTCTGCTTCAGGATGCCCCGGAAGAACTCCAGCTTCTCCTCCGGCGACCCACCCATGGGCAGCCGGGGTTCGGCGGGCTCCCCGAAGGGGTCCCCCTTGCCGGGGCTGCGCGCCGCGGCGGCCGGTGACAGGGGGGCGGTCGTGGGCAACCCTCCACCCCCGATGGGCGCGGGGGTGCGGGGCGCCACGGGGGCGGGCGTGGCCGGAGACCCGGCGGGACGGGCCGCCGGCTCGGCGGACAGGGGGGCGGCCGGCCGGCGGGGCGGCAGGGGCGGAGGCGCTGTGGTGGGAGGCTTGGGAACCGTGAGCGGCCTGGAGGGCGCCGGGGCGGGCGCCGCCACCGGGGCGTCGCCGTCATCCAGCAAATCCTTGAGGTCCGCGAACGGATCCGCCTCATCCGGAGGGGACGGCATGTGCGCTCCCAGGTTACTGGCGGCGGGGGGTTTCCACCAGTTACGCGACACACCCGCCGTCGCTTCGCCTGCCTGGCAGGAGGAAGGCGGCACGGTCCGCTCGACGCGGGGGGCCCCGGACGTTAGCCAATGGGGCAAACATCACACCTCGCACACCTCGCCTTGCCTCCCCGAGGGGGCGGTGACAGCTTCGGACGTTCCCTATGGCCATCCGCTACGCCCTGCCCAACGGTCTCACCGTCGTCTTCGAAGAGCAGCACGCCGCCAAGGTCGCGGCCTTCCAGGTCTGGGTCAAGGCCGGCAGCGCGGACGAGCGGCCCGACCAGGCCGGACTCGCCCACCTGCACGAGCACATGCTCTTCAAGGGCACGGAGCGCCGCGGACCCGGCGAGATCGCCCGCGACATTGAAGCGCACGGCGGGGAGATCAACGCCTGGACGTCCTTCGACCAGACCGTCTACCACATCGTCATCGCCAGCCAGTTCGCCCGCACGGGCCTGGACATCCTGGGGGACGCGGTGCGCCGCTCCGCGTTCGACAAGGACGAGCTGGCGCGCGAAATCGAGGTGGTGTGCGAGGAGATCAAGCGCAGCTTCGACTCGCCGTCGCGCCGCGCCTCGCGCGGCCTGTTCGCCACCGCCTTCCAGACGCACCCCTACCGGCTGCCCGTCATCGGCACCGAGGAGAGCGTGCGCAGCTTCACCCGCGAGAAGGTGCTGGAGTTCTACCACCGGCACTACACGCCGAAGAACCTGGTGCTGTCCGTCGCGGGAGACCTGCGCGAGCCGGAGCTGCGCGAGTGGGTGGAGGAGATCTTCGGCGGTGACTGGGGCCGGCCCTACGCGGGCCCGGTGCCCCGCCCCCGCGAGGCGGCGCCCACCGGCCGGCGCATCCACATCCAGGCGGAGGACGTGAAGGAGGCCTACCTGCACCTGTCCTTCCCCATCCCGGAGCTGGAGCACCCGGACGTGCCCGCGCTGGACATGCTGGCGATGATCGCCGGCCAGGGCGAGTCTTCATGGCTGGTGCGCGAGGTGAAGCACCGCCAGCACCTGGTCAATGACATCCACGCCTCCGCGTACACGCCCAAGGACCCCGGCATCTTCTCCGTGGCCCTGACGCTGCCGCCGGCCCAGGCGACGAAGGCGCTCACGCAGGCCGCGCGCGTGCTGGAGGCGCTGCGCACCACGCTGGTGCCCGAGGACGAGCTGCGCACGCTCAAGTCCGCGGTGGAGGCGGAGTCCGTCTACCGCAAGGAGACGGTGCAGGGCACCGCGCGCAACCTGGGCTCGTACCAGACGAGCCCCGGCGGCCTGGAGTCCGAGGCCCGCTACATGGAGGACATCCGCGGGCTGAAGCGCGAGGACCTGCTCCGCGTCGCCCAGAAGTACCTGCGGCTGGAGCACGCCATCTTCACCGCGCTGGTGCCGCCGGCCGCGGAGCTGACGCAGGACGCGGTGAACACCGCGCTGGACGAAGCGGCCAGGGCCCCGGGCCTCACGCCCCCGGAGCGCGCGGCCCGGCCGGTGCCCCCCGAGGCCCCGGCGCGTCCGGCCCGGAGCGCGGTGGCCTCCGCGCGTTCGGAGGTGCACCAGGAGAAGCTGCCCTCCGGCGCGACGCTGGTGGTGCGCGTGGAGCCCCACGTGCCGCTGTTCTCCATGCGCGCGGCCTTCTCCGGCGGCCTGCGCTACGAGACGCCCGAGGACAACGGCATCACCACCCTGGTGAGCCGCACCCTCACGCGCGGCACCGCCACGCTCAGCGCGGATGAGGTCTCCCAGCTGAGCGACATCTACGCGGGCAACGTCAGCGCCCAGGGCGGCCGCAACTCCGTGAGCCTGAAGGCGGACTTCCTGTCGCGCTATTTCGAGCCGGGCTTCCGGCTGTTCGCCGACTGCCTGCTCAACCCCGCCTTCCGCGAGGAGGAGGTCGCCCGGGAGCGGGCGCTGCTGCTCCAGGACATCCTCACCCGCGAGGACAAGCCGTCCAGCCTCGCCTTCGAGCTGTTCGCGCGCACGCTGTACCGCGAGCACCCGTACCGGCTGCCGCTCACGGGCGAGAAGGCGTCGGTGGAGAAGCTGGGGTCGGAGCAGCTGCGCGCGTACCACCGGGCGCACATGGACCCCTCGCAGATGACGTTGAGCGTGGTGGGCGACGTGCGGGTGGAGGAGGTGCGGGCGCTGGCGCTCGAATACTTCGGCACGTCCCGGGGCGGCGCGGTGAAGGCGAAGCCGGTGCTGCCGGAGGCGCCTCCCTCGTCAGCGCGCACGGAGAAGAAGGAGCTGGCGCGCGCGCAGACGCACCTGGTGATGGGCTTCCAGGCCGCGCGGCTCACCGACCCGTGGCGCATCACGCTGGACGTGCTGTCCACGGTGCTGTCGGGCCAGGGCGGCCGGCTCTTCGTCGAGCTGCGCGACAAGCGTTCCATGGCCTACAGCGTGAGCAGCTTCTCCATGGACGGGTTGGACCCGGGCTACTTCGCCGTCTACATGGGCACGAGCCCGGAGAAGGTGGACGCGGCCGTGGCGGGCATGCGCAAGGAGCTGGAGCGCATCCGCGACGAGCCGATTCCGGACGCGGAGCTGGAGCGCGCCAAGCAGCACATCATCGGCGCGTACGAAATCGACCTGCAGCGCAACAGCGCCCGCGCGACGCTGCTCGCGCTGGACACCTGCTACGGCGTGGGGCTGGACAACTTCCTGCACTACTCCGAGCACGTGGCGAAGGTGACCGCCGCGGACGTGCAGGAGGTGGCCCGCCGGGTCATCGACTTCGACCGCATGGCCATGGCCGTCGTCGGGCCGTAGCGGGGTCGGAACTGACGTGCGTGGGAGCGTCCAACGGCGCTTCCACGCCGCACCGGCTGGGGTAGAAGGGGCGCATGTCCCAGACCTACCTTTCACTCACCGTGGATATCGCGGAGGAAGCGTCCGAGATTCTCCAGGACCTGCTCCATGAGTCCGGCGCCCTGGGCCTGGAGGTCCGCGACCCCGACATGCCCATCATGCCGGGCGTGCGCGCGCCTCCCCCGGGTGAGGCCATCGTCGTCGCCTACTTCGAGGACCGCGAGAGCGCCGAGGCCGCCCGCGACGCCGTGGCCGAGTCCCACCCGAGCGCGCGCATCACCCTGGACGAGCAGCCCCAGCAGGACTGGAGCAACGAGTGGAAGTCGCTCATCAAGTCCGTGCAGGTGGGCCGCCTCTGGGTGGGCCCGCCCTGGGAAGCGGAGAACGCGCCCAAGGACAAGCTGCGCATCGTCATTGAACCGAAGATGGCCTTCGGCACGGGGGACCACCCCACCACCGCGCTGTGCCTGGCCGCGGTGGACGACTTCATGGCCACGCACCCGGGCGCGAGCGTGCTGGACGTGGGCACCGGCACGGGCGTGCTCGCCATCGCCGCGAAGAAGCTGGGCGCGGGCACCGTGGTGGGCACCGACAACGACCCCGTCTGCGTGGAGCTGGCGCGGGAGAACTGCACCGACAACGCGACGCCGGACCTGGACATCTCCGAGCGCGAACTGACGCAGGTGCCGGGCACCTTCGACCTGGTGCTCGCCAACATCCTGGCCAACACGCTGATCGAACTGGCGCCCCTCATCGTCGCCAAGGCGAAGGACCGGCTGGTGCTCGCGGGCGTGCTCGCGCACCAGCGGGTGGACGTGGAGGCCGCGTTCCGCCAGCTCGGGTGCAAGGTGCTGGCGGGCGCGCAGCAGGGCGAGTGGGTGCGCATCGACTTGCAGCGCTGAAAACAAAGGGGGGTCGGGTCGCGAACGGTGTCCGCCAACCCGACCCCTGCCTTGGACTCGCGAGGCTTTCCCCCTTTACCTCAGGACCTCGCGACTCCCGCCGTGTGCCGGGAGTCATTGCAGTCCCCATGCCCGCCTGGCGTGTCCCGGCGCCCCGGAGAAGGGCCGGACGGGGCCCCCGGGGTTGTAGCGGGGCGGGTTACGGGGCGCGGCGCGCGTGTGACCTTCCGCGCTACAGCGGGTCTCCGGGCGTCACGCGAAGCCGAGCGACCCGGCCACGCGCAGGGAGCCCACCGCTTCACCCCGGGTGTTGAAGAGGCGCGGCTCCGAGTGGTGTTCCAGGCCCGTCATGGGCAGCGGGATGCCCTGCTGTTCGGCCACGAAGCGGAGCACGGTGAGCAGCGCGGGCGGGGCGCAGCGCGCATCGCCGTCCTCCACCTTGAGGGCCACGCCCAGCCGGGCCCGGGGCAGCGCGGCGCAGTAGACGCCCTCCGCGCCAATCTTCACCACGGCCTCCCCCTGGAAGGCCGTCATCAGGTCCGTGCAGGCGCGCCCCTTCCCCGCGACCAGCTCCGGGTGCGCCAGCATCGCTTCACGCAGGCGGCGCGCGCCGGGGTCCTCGGAGATGCCGAAGCGGGCCCACGCGGTGGCCATGGCGCGCAGGGGCAGGCCGAAGCACACCGCGAGGCAGCCATCCACGCCCGTCACCAGCGCGTCGCGCGGCAGGCCCGTCCACTTCGCGATTTCATCCTGGATGCGCTCCTGCACCGGGTGGCCGGCGCTGGCGTAGCCCTTCGGGTCCCACCCGTGGTGCCGGGCCAGCGCGAGCATCCCCGCGTGCTTGCCGGAGCAGTTGTTCCACCGGGGCGTCAGCGCCACGCCCGCGCGCAAGGCCTCCTCCGCCACGGCCTGTGACAGCGGGGGATGCGGGCCGCACGCGAGCTGGTTCTCGTCACAGCCTGACGCGCGCAGCATCTGCATGGCGAGCGCGCGGTGCACGGGTTCGCTGGAGTGGGACGCGCACGCCAGCGCCAGCTCGCGCGAGCCGAAGCCGTAGCGGTCCGCCGCGCCGTCCTGCACCAGGGGCAGCGACTGGAAGGGCTTGGCCGCCGAGCGCCAGAAGGTGACGCGGTCCGGGTCCCCGGCCGCCGCGACGAGTTCGCCCTCCGCGCTCACCACCGCGACGGAGACGACGTGGAGGGACTCGACGAAGCCGGAGCGGGTGGACTCGACGACGAAGGTGGGCGTGGAGGTGGACATGGGCGTGGCGGCCCATAGCAGGGCGGGCATCCGCGTGTCCCGCCGCACCGGGACGCGTCCGGGGCTTCCAGGGGAGACGTGTCCAAAAAAGGGGAAGCCGGGGCTGGTGTCCAGGCGGGGGCTGCTGAATCCTTCGCGCCCCTCCTCCAAGGAAGTCGCCGTGGTCCGCCTCTTCGTCCCCCTGCCCGAGCCCGCCCCTTCCGACGTGACGCTCACGGGCGAGCGCCGCCACTACCTGGTGCACGTGCTGCGGCTCGCTGACGGCGACGCGCTGGAGGTGTTCGACGGCCAGGGCCGCGCCTTCGAGGCGCGCGTCAGCAGCCTGGGCGCGGAGGAGGTGCGGCTGGTGCTGGGCACCGTGCGCGTGACGCCGCCCGCGCGCGAGATGAGCGTGCTCCAGGGACTGCCCAAGGGGGACAAGCTGGAGTGGGTGCTGCAGAAGGGCACCGAGCTTGGGGCCACCGCGTTCCACCCGGTGGCGACCGCGCGCAGCGTGGTGAAGCTGGAGCCGAAGCGCGCCGAGGAGCGCACCCAGCGGTGGTCCAAGATCGTCGAGGAGGCCGCGCGCCAGTGTCGCCGCGACGACGTGCCGCGCGTGCACCCGCCGCGTCCGCTCCTGGAGGCCGCGCGCGCACTGACGCCGGGCACGCTCCTGCTGGTGCTGGATGAAGAGGAGTCCGCGGTGCCGCTGGGCGAAGCGTTCCGGAGCGTGGGGCCGGGCACCCCGGTGGCGCTGGTGATTGGCCCCGAAGGCGGGCTGGCGCGCGAGGAGGTCACGGGCTTGCGCGAGCTGGGAGCGCGGCCCGTCACGCTGGGGGCGCGCATCCTGCGGACGGAGACGGCGGCGCTCGCGGCGCTCGCGGTGATGCAGCACCTGGACGGCTCGCTCGGGTAGCAGGCGGGCGGACAGGCCCTCTCCCCAGCCTGGGTCACGGATCCGTGTGCCCATTCCTACGTTTCTGCCATTCGGGACCTCGCGGGTCCCTCAATAAGGAGAGACTCTCATGGGGATCATCGCATTCATCATCATCGGCCTCATCGCGGGCCTCATCGCGCGGGCCATCCTCCCTGGCAAGCAGAGCATGGGCCTGGTGGCCACCACCCTGCTGGGCATGGTGGGCTCGCTGGTCGGCGGTCTCGTCGGCTCGCTCTTCCAGCGCGACGGGCGGCTCTTCGACCTGCATGCGTCCGGCATCATCATGTCCGTCGTGGGATCGATCCTCGTGCTACTCCTCGTCGGAGCAGCGGGACGGCGCCGCGTCCACGCCTAGCGTGAGCCCCCGCGCAGCGTCCCCTGAGGATGGCTGCCGCTGGGTTGATGAGCCCCTGACGGTTCCTCGGGCGAGGGACCTCGGGGGCTTGTCCTTTTCTTGCTACAGGCCTGAATGCGGCCTTTCATGGCGGCGGTTGTGCGCATCGCCAGGAGGATCCGTTGTCCAAGTGCCTGAAGTGCGGCGCCTCGCTGCCGCCGGTCGGAGATTGCACTGCTTGCGCCGCCACCGCCGCGCGCCCACCCACGGTCGCCCCCGTCCCGAGCCTGCTCGACCGCGACATCCACATTGACCGCCGCAAGCTGGGGGAGCGCAACGCCCCGGAAGCGACCACCCTCGATGGCGAGCCGCTGGAGCCGGAGACGCTGCGAGGCACGCCGGCGTTCGCGATGGAGCCTCCGCGCGGCCCCATCACCCCGCCGGGCATGACCCCGACGGTGCGCCCGGCCACGGGTGCGCCTGCTCCTCAAGCCGCGCCCCGCGCCGCCGCGCCTCGGCCCGCGGCGCCCCCCCAGGCTCCAGCCGCCGCCCCTCCGCGTGCCGCCGCGCCGCGTGCTTCCGTGCCCGTGACGGATGGACCGATGGCGCGCGCGCCTGCGTCGCCGGCGGATGCGACGCTGCGTGCCGCCGTGCCGCAAACCGATGCGCCCGTTCGCGCCGCCGCACCTCACGCGGATGCGACCGTTCGCGCCGCCGCGCCGCAAGCCGATGCGACCGTTCGCGCTCCCGCCCCGCACGCGGATGCGGCGGTTCGTGCAGCGCCGCGTGCACCTGCTCCGCCGACGGACGCCGCGCGGGCCTCCCAGCCTCAAGCGGATGCGGCGGTTCGCGCTCCCGCCTCGCACGCGGACGGTCCGCCGGGCCGGGCTCCCGCGCAGCCAGAGCGCGCCGCGGCTCCCCGTGCGGCCGTGCCCGCCTCCGCGGCCCCTGTTCCTCCGCGCGTCGCACCGCCTCCCGCGAACGCCACTTCCGGCGCCGTGCTCCCGCCGCGTCCCGCAGTCGCGCAGCCGCCGAGTGCATCCCCGCAGGCCGCGCGCGCCGCGCCCACCCCGCCTCTGTCGGAGGCGGGCTTCCAGAACCCCGGTGTCGCCGTGCCTCGCGCGGCGCAGGCCCCGGTGAGCGCGGAGCCCCGTCCGGGGTCCGTGCCCACGCCGGCCTACGGTACGGAGGCGCACGGTGCGCGTCCCGTGCCGGCCCCTGGCCTGCCACGTCGGGACGCCGCGCCCGCGCAGCCCTCCTCCGGCCTCCCGCGCATGGAGGCTCCCGCCCAGGCCCCCTCCGGCCTCCCGCGCATGGAGGCCCAGGCCTCGTCCGGAACGCCCCGCGCGGAGTCCTCCGACCCGGCTCCGGTCGCCTCGGGCCTGCCGCGGCGGGAAGCAGCCCCCGCGCCGGCCCTGTCGCTCGCGGACGAGCCCTCCTTCCTTCCCCCGCTGGAGACGCCGGCCGTCGCCGCTGCTTCCGCGTCGTCCGCCCCGGGAGTGTCCCGCATGGAAGCCTCGCCCGCCCCCGCCGCGTCCTCGAAGTCGAAGGCCCCCGCGCCGGCCCCGGTCGCGGGTGAGGTCCACGCGCGCCCCGCGTCGCTGTGGCGGCGCCTGCTGTCGTTCACCGTGGACACCGCGGCCATTGGCGCCGTGGCGGCGGCCTACATCGTCCTCGCCTCTTCGATAGCGGGCGTGAAGGGCCCCCAGCCGGGCCTGACGGGGCTGGATGCCTTCGTGGCATGGCTGCGCGCCCTGCACACCGTGCTGCTGCCGGGCATGGTACTGGTGCTGGTGCTCGCCACCGTGTACTGCGCCGTCGCGGCCTTCCTCTGGAATGGACGCACCCTGGGACGGTTGCTCCTGGGACTTCGGCTGGTGGACACCCATGGCATGGCGCCCACCCCGGGCCGGGCCATCTTCCGGGCCCTGCTTGCCGGGCTTTCCTTCGTTCTCTTCTTGGGCGGCTTCTGGATGGCGCTGTTCGACCGACGCGGCCAGACCCTGCATGACAAGCTGACGTCCACCTTCGTCGTCCAACCGAGCTGAAACCGGCTCATTGTGCCTTGCGGCCGCGGCCGTAAGATGCCGCGGCCTTCATGCCTTCCCGTCTTGCCCAGCACCTCGTCTCGCGCGGCCTCCTGTCCCAGGAGCAGGCCGGGGAGTTGTTGCGTCAACACCAGGCCCAGGGTGGCCACCTCGACACCGCGCTGATGGAGCGCGGCATGTCCGAGCAGGACGTCCTCGCCATGCTCGGCGAGGCCTCCGGCTTCCGGCCCGTGAACCTGGTGGACTTCGAGCCCAACCAGGAGGTCGCCACCTTCATCCCGCCGAAGATCGCGGAGCGCCTGAGCGTGGTGCCCCTGTCCCTGGACGGCACCACGCTGCACGTCGCGTGCGCCTACCCGGTGCCGAAGAAGGAGCTGGACGAAGTCGGCTTCCTCCTGGGCAAGCCGCTGGAGCTGTGGGTCGCCATCGAGCTGCGGGTGCGCGAGTGGATCTCCATCATCTACCGCCAGCCGCTGCCTCCGCGCTTCGTCCAGCTTGGTGACGCGCTGGCCGCGCAGCAGGCCGGAAGCCACACCCCGCCGCCGCCTCCTCCTCCCGAGGACGAGTCCATGTCGGTGGACATGGTGGAGCAGCTCGCGCGCTCCGTCGCCCAGGAGCCCGTCGCGCCCGAAGGCCGCCCCGCCGCGCCGCGTGAGCCCGCGCCCGCGGACATCCCGCCGCCCGCGTACGTGCGCGAGCCCCTGCGCCTCAACACCTCCGCGGGTCCCGTCACGTCGGCCCGCGCGGTCCAGCGCCCCACCCCGCCCCCGGCGCCCGCGGACATCCCGCCGCCCGCGTACGTGCGCGAGCCCCTGCGGCTGAACATGCCGGGCACGCCGGCCCGCGCCACGCCCGCCGCGCAGCCGCCCCCCGCCGCGACGCCCCCGAACCGGAGCGCGACCGCGCCCGCTGGCGGCGCGCCCCCGACGCTCCATCCCCCCGGCGAGCGGCCCCCACCGCCTCCGCAGGCCGTGCCCGTGCTGACGCCCGTGGGGCCGGCCACGCCCCAGGCCCCCACGACCGCGGGGATACCGCCGCAGCCCCGCGCCGCGCCGCCGCAGGCCCCGGGACAGCCGCCCTCCGCGCGCCCGTCCACGCCCCAGGCCTCGGGCCGGGGAATCAACACGGACGGTGTCTCGGGAGTGACGGGTCCGCAGGGCACGTCCGTCTCCGCGCCACCGGCTTCCGCGCAGGGGGTTCGACCGGGCGCTTCCGCCCAGGCGACCCCACCACCAAGCGCGGCTGCCCAGGCCCAGAACGCCAGGCCGGGCGCCTCCGCGCCCACGGCGCCCGCGCAGGGCCCCTCCGGAACGCAGCCGCCCGCCACGGCGCCGCAGCCCTCCGCGCAGGGCGCACGACAGGGTCCCACCGCGCCGCCGCAGGCCCCGGGCGCGCGTGCTCCCGCGACGACGCCGGTATGGCCTCCGGCGCCCGCGCAGCAGGCCCGTGAAGCCGCGCGCGCCGCGACGCCGACCCCGCCGCCCGTTCCCCCGACGCCGCCCCGGGGCGAGCCGTCGTTCATCATTTTCAGCAACCCGGCGTCGAACCCGGGCGCGGCCCGTCCGCGCGGCGCGCCCGAGGGTGCCGCCCCGGTGCCGGGCGCTTCGAGCGCGCCGGGAGCGCCGGTGCCGGACTGGACGCTGCCCCAGGCTCGCTCCGCGCTGCGCGAGGCGACGCGGGATCGCGACCGGCTGGTGGACGTGGCGCTGCGCTTCGGCCGCCGCACGTTCGACTACGTGGCCGCCTTCGCGGTGGTGCGCGGCGCGGCCGGCGGTTGGGACGCGCGGGGCGAAGGCCTGGACGCGAGCGCCCTGTCGCAGGTGTCCATCCCGCTGGACGCGAGCAGCGTCTTCCGCACCGTGGCCGTCACGCGGGGCAGCTACGCGGGCCCGCTGCCTCCGGACGCGCTCACGCGGCACTACCTGGAGCTGTTCGGCCGTCAGGCGCCGCGCACCGTCTTCCTGTACCCGGTGGAGGTGAAGGGCCGGCTGGTGGCCATCCTCTACGGGGACTGCGGCCAGAAGCCGATGAGCCAGCGCCGGCTGAGCGACTACATCCTGTTCTGCCAGGACCTGCCGGCCGCCTTCCAGGAGCTCATCCTCTTCCGCAAGCAGCGCGTGGCCGAGCTGCGCGCGCCGGAGGAGGAGGACATCAGCATCGACGTGGACGTGCCCGGCTTCCCGGCCGCGTCCCTGCCCGCCCCCGCGCCCGCCGTGGTCGCGGGCCTCGGCTGGAGCCCGTTCTTCGGTCGGGGTGGCGTGGCCAACCTGGGCCGCGCCGCCGCCATGCCGCCGCGCGTGCTGTCCCCGGAGGAGCGGCCGCCCCCGGACTTCGCGCCCCTCCTGCGCCGGCTCACGGGTCCGGACGCCGCGCAGCGCTCCAGCGCGATGGCGGAGCTGGCGCGCTCGCCCGAGGCCAGCGCCCGCGTGCTCGCGCAGCACTTCCCCGGCCCCACGGCCTGGAGCCGCCTGCCGGTGGTGGAGCTGCCGGAAGCGGACGAGCTGGGTCCCATCCCCGCCGCCCTGTCGCGCCTGGGCCGCCCCGCGGCCGTCGCGCTGGCGCCGCTGCTGGACTCGAACGACGCGGACGCGCGCTACCTGGCGCTGCTCACCGCGGGCAACCTGCCCTACGCGGAGCTGGTGGACGGGGTGCTGCGCGGCCTCTTCGACATGGAGCCGGACATCTCCAGCGCCGCGCGCGTGGCCGCCGCCGCGCTCAAGCACCTGCCGCGCCTGGATGCGTCCCTGCGCGACCTGCGCCAGGAGCTGACCAGCCGGGACGCGCTGCGCCGCTCCCTGGCGGCCCGGGCCCTGGGCACGCTGCACGACCGCGACGCCATCGAGGGCCTCATCAACCTCACCGGCAGCGACGACGCGATGTGCGCGCAGGCCGCCGCCGAGGCGCTGCGCGAGGTCACCCGCGCCACGCTGGGCCTGCAGCCGCGCCAGTGGACGTCCTGGTGGGCGGAGAACCGCAGCCGCCGCCGCGCGGACTGGCTGGTGGCCGCGCTGCGCCACCGCGAGCTGGACGTCCGGCTGGCCGCCATCGAGGAGCTGAGCCGGGCCCTGCACGACACGCTCGGCTACTACGCGGACGCGCCCGACGCGGAGCGCGAGGCCGCGGTGCGACGCTGGGAGGCCGCGGCGGTGGACCCCGCCAACGCCCGCCGGCTGGGCATGCTCTGAGGTTCCCGCCCGGGAGCGCGCGATGACCGGCGCCATGTGGGTCAGCCTGTTGGCGTGCGCGGGGCAGCTCGCGCTCGCCGGCATCGCGCTGGCCCGCGTGGGCAGGAGTCCGCTCGCGCTGCCGCTGTCGCTGCTGTCCATCGCGCTGTCCACCTGGAACTTCTCCGCCTTCGGGCTGGCGCGCTCGGGCGACGCGGGCTGGCGGCTGGTGGGCTTCGCCGCGGCGCTGATGACGCTGCCGTGCGCGGTGCACTTCATCCTCGCGTTCGTGGGCCGCAGGCGCCGCTCCGCCTGGGCCATGTACGGCACCTACGGCGTGATGAGCGCGCTGGCGTTCACGATGCTCCTGGCCATCGGCGTGCCCGCGCTGGCGCAGCGGATCAACACCGTGGACTTCGGCGTCGCGGTGAGCGTGCTGGTGGTGCCCACCCTCGTCACCGGCTTCGTGCTGCTGGCGCGGCACCTGCGCCGCTCCGGACCGCCGGACGAGCGGGCCCGCGCGGGGCTGGTGCTGCTGGGGCTGGCGCTGCTGGTCGCGATGCTGCTCACGGACCTGGCGGCGGACATGGGCCTGCCCGTGATGAAGCTGGGCAACCTGGGCACGCTGCTGGGGCTGCCGGTGATGGCCACCGCGTCGCTGCGCTTCCAGCTCTTCGGCCGGGACGCGCGGGCCACGAGCGCGGCGGTGCACGCCGTCGTCCTGGCGCTGGTGGGCGTGCTCGCGTACCTGGCCCTCTTCCGCGCCTTCGCCGCCGAGTCGGGCGCGCTCGTCGTGGGCACCACCGCCATCACCTTCGCGCTGCTGGCGGCGGCCCGGCGCGTCGTCACCGGCTTCGTCACCCGGCGCGAGCGGCTGGAGCAGCTGGCCACGCTGGGGCGCTTCTCCGCGCAGATGTCCCACGACCTGCGCAACCCCATCGCCGCGCTCAAGGGCGCCGCGCAGTACCTCAAGGAGGAGCATGCGCGCGGCCACTCGTGGGAGGCGCACGGCGAGTTCCTGGACCTGCTGCTGGAGCAGGTGGAGCGGCTGGACCGGGTGGCGGGCACCTACCAGCGCCTGGCGCGCGTGGAGCCGCTGCGGCGGCCGCTGGACCTGAACCGGCTGGTGGAGGGCGTGCTGTCGCTCCAGGCGTTCGCGAACCCCGGCGCGGTGGCGCTGACGAAGGTGCTCGCCCCTGACCTGCCCCCGTGCGAGGGCGACGAGGACCTGCTCGCCAACGCGCTGGAGAACCTGGTGCGCAACGCCTTCGAGGCGATGCCCGCGGGCGGCACCCTCACCGTGCGCACCGGCGCGGACTCCGGCGCGGTGGTGCTGAGCGTGGAGGACACCGGCGCGGGCATGGACGCCCGCACGCGCGAGCGCGCCTTCGACGACTTCTTCACCACGAAGGCGACGGGCAGCGGCCTGGGGCTGGCCTTCGTGCGGCGCGTGGCGGAGGCACACGGCGGCACGGCGACCCTGACGAGCGCGGAGGGCCGTGGCACCATCCTGCGCCTGCGCCTGCCGACGGCCCCTGCCCAGCCGTCCGCGGTGTCCGAGGGAGAAGCCGCGTGAGCGAGCCGCTGAGAGGCCATGTGTTGGTGGTGGACGACGACCCGGCCCTGCTCAAGGTGCTGGGCGCGCTCCTCACGCAGGCGGGCCTCACCCCGCACCCCGCGTCCAGCGCGCGCGACGCCCTGGCCCTGCTCGCGCGCCGGCCCATCGACGTGGTGCTCAGCGACGTGCGCATGCCGGGCATGAGCGGCCTGGAGCTGCTCGCGGAGGTGGGGCGCGGCTGGCCGGACGTGCCCGTCCTCCTGATGACCGCGCACGGCACGGTGCCCCTGGCGGTGGAGGCGATGAAGGCGGGCGCGGCGGACTTCGTGCTCAAGCCCTTCGACCGGGAGGAGCTGCTCTTCTCGCTCCACAAGGCCCTGCTGCGCGCGCAGAAGGAACCGGAGCCGACGCGCGGCCCCGGCAAGACATCCGGAGGCTTGTTCGTGGGCGCGAGCCGGGCCATGGCGGACGTGCAGTCCCTGCTGGCGAGGGCCGCCGTGGGCACCGCCACGGTGCTCCTGCGAGGCGAGTCCGGCACCGGCAAGGAGCTGGCCGCCAGGGCCGTGCACGACGGCAGTCCCCGGCGCGCGGGCCCCTTCGTGAAGCTGCACTGCGCGGCGCTGCCGGACACGCTGCTGGAGAGCGAGCTGTTCGGCTACGAGAAGGGCGCCTTCACCGGCGCGGCCACGCGCAAGCCCGGACGCGTGGAGCTGGCGCACGGCGGCACGCTGTTCCTCGACGAGATTGGCGACGTGTCCCAGGCCGTGCAGGTGAAGCTGCTGCGCGTCATCCAGGAGCGTGAGTTCGAACGCCTGGGCGGCACGCAGACGGTGAAGGTGGACGTGCGGTTCGTGGCGGCCACGCACCAGCCCCTCGAAGAGCTGGTGCGCCGGGGCGCCTTCCGTGAGGACCTCTTCTACCGCCTCAACGTGGTGCCCCTCTGGCTGCCCTCCCTGCGCGAGCGCCCCGAGGACATTGAACCGCTCGCCCGCCACTTCCTGGACGTGCACGCGAAGGCCAACGGCCGGCCGCCGTTCACGTTGAGCGCGGACGGGCTCGCGGTGCTGCAATCCCAGCCCTGGCCCGGCAACGTGCGCCAGCTGCAGAACTTCATGGAGCGGCTGGTGGTGCTCTCCGACGGGCCCGCGCTCACGGGCCTGGACGTCGCGCGCGAGCTGTCCCGCCAGCCCGGCCTCGCGCCGCCGCCCGTCGCCGCGCCCCTGCCCACCACGGACACCGGCACGCTGGAGTCCCGGCGCAAGGACGTGGAGAAGGAGGCGCTGGTGGATGCGTTGAAGCGCGCGGGTGACAACCGCACGCTGGCGGCGCGGCTGCTCGGCATCAGCCGGCGCACGCTCTACAACAAGCTGGAGGAGCACGGCCTGCTGTAGGGGAGCAGGGCTCAGGGGGCCACCGTGGCCAGCGCCTCCACCTCTTCAAGGAACGCGGCGACGAGGGCCCCCGGGTCGGGCACGCGCGCCGCATCCGAGGCCACGCCCAGGGTCACCTGTCCGGCGTAGCTGAAGAGGCTCACGCCCAGCCCTACGTGGCCGGCCTGGGGCACCCAGAACGTGAGCCCGTCGAGCCGCGCCCCCGCCAGCGACACCGGCTGGCGCGGTCCCGGCACGTTGGTCGCGACGAGCGACGCCTTGGTGCCCATCACGTCCACGACGGCGCGCTCCAGCGCGGCCGGGGTGCGCCCGAGCAACTCCAGCGCGCCGGACGTCACCACGGCCTCGGGTGAGCGCTTGAGGGCTTCCATCCGCTTCGCCACTTCACGAAGCCGGCGGCGAGGGTCCTCCAGGTGGACGGGCAGCCGAAGGAACACGACGCCGAAGCGGTTGCCCAGCTCCCTGGGCACGGGCTCATCCAGGGGCCGCAGGTTCACCGGCACCAGCGCGTGCACGTCCCGCAGTGGGGCGTCCACCGCCGCGAGGTAGCGCCGCAGCGCGCCCGTCACCGCCGTGAGCAGCACGTCGTTCACCGTGCCCCCGAGCGTCTGACCCACGGCCTTCACCCGCGCCAGGGACACCGGCTCCGACCAGGCGGCGATCTTCCGCGTCCCCAGCGGCCCCCGCAGGGGAGAGCGGGGGTCGGGAGGCAATCCGAGCAGCTTCCCCAGCGCCGCCACGCCCCGCGCGCCATCGCGCACCAGGTCACCCGCGAGGATGGGCTCCTGCACCAGCTCCGCGCCCTTGCGCAGGGCAGCCCGCGCCCCCCGGGCCAGCCGCAGCCATCCCGGCGCGCGCAGCGACTCCGCACCCGAGCGCACGGGCGCTTCGCGCTCACGCGTCCGCGAAGGACTACGGGGCTCGTCATCCTGGAGCACAGAGGGTTCCGAGGCGCGAGCCTCCTCATCCCGGAGCGCGGAGAGCTCCGCGACCGTTTGCACGGGCGCGTCCCGGTCCCCAGTCCGCGAATCCGCGCGAGCCTCGTCATCCCGCGCGAGAGGCCGCACGCCCGCCGGATCCGGGCCCACCGGAGTGCCCGCGTCATCCTCACGCGCCGACACCTCCCGTGCCTCCCCGCCAGACGCGCTCCGCTCACGAACCGCCCCCTCCACCGGCTCCGTGAGCGACAGCAGCACCCGCGCGAGCGCGATGCCGTCCGCCATGCAGTGGTGCAGCCGCGCCAGCAGCACGTCACCGCGCGCCGCGCCCTTCACGATGTGCAGGTGCCACAGCGGCCGGGAGCGCTCCAGCGGCACGCCCAGCCAGTCCCCCACCACCGCCTCCAGCGCCGCGCGTCCTCCCGTGGCCGGCACGCGCAGCGTGGACAGGTGCGCGTCCAGGTCGAAGTCCGCCACGTCCTCCCAATGCGGCGCGCCCAGGGCTCCCGGCACCGCGCGCTGACGGAAGCGCGGGTAGCGCTCCACCAGGCGCTCGCGGACCACCGCGCGCAGCCGCTCGCGGTCCAGGGGACCGTCGAACCACAGCACCGCGGTGATCATCATCAGGTTCGCGGGCTCCTCCATCTGGAGCCACGCCGCGTCCATGCTTCCCATCCGCTCGCGGCCTGCCATGGCGTCCTTCTCACCCGCGCGCCCCCTCCGAGCAAGGCCCAAGGCCCCGCCCCGCTACGGCTTGGGCGGCGGCTCTGGGGCCCGGGGCTTCTCACGCTCGAACTGGAAGGTCTGCCGCGTGGCGCCCGGCACCGTCAGGATGAGCGAGTCCTCCTCCTCGATGGCGTACGTGTAGTCGCCGCCCTTGAACTTCCCCTTGGACAGCGGCACCACGCGCTCCTTGCCGCACACCGGCCCCAGCGCCTGTCCGTCCTGCGTGCGCAGCGCCAGCCGGTCCTTGCCCTTCAGCTCCACCCGCCCCCAGGCGCGCACCTCCAGCGTGCTGCCCCGTCCGAGCGTCGCGTCATCCAGCTTGGTGCGCAGCACGAAGCACCCCTTCGGCGTCAGCCGCAGCGACCGCGCGTAGTCCGAACGCGGCTGCACCTCCAGGCGGTCCTCCCTGCCCTGCTCCACGTCCGGGAGGCTCGCCGCGGACAGCACCCACGTGCCCACCAGCTCCGCCGGCACCGCCGTGCCCTGGACCGCCTTCGGCCCCTCGCAGGGGTCCTCCACCGGCTTCTCCGGACTCTTCGGCGCGGGCTCGAAGGCCCGCTCACACGTCAGCCCGCAGGACGAGGCCGCGCACTTCGTGTCGTCCGGCGCGCACGCGGCCTTGCTGGTGCAGGACTTCAGCCGGTCGAGCGATGCCTCACAGCCCTCCCGCAGGCACTTGTCGACGCACTCCGCGTCAATGCACTCCGACACACAGACCCAGTTGGTCCGGCCACACACCCCGGCCACCGTGCGCGGGGCCTGGGCGGCGGCGGGCAGCGCGGCGCTGGAGACGAGGAGCAGGACGAGGAGGCGGGACGGTCGCATGCGTACTGCAAGCTAGGCAGTCCCACCTCCAGCGACACCCGGAGGCAGGACGCCTGTCCACCGGCCATCACTCCGGCCCGCCGCACTGCCGTCAGGTGAACTGCCACCGCCAGGTGCGCGGATCCGCCGGGTTGGGCAGCTCCAGCTCGAACTCCAGCGTCTCGTAGCGGCTGAACTCGCGCGGCTCCACGCGCAGCAGCGTCATCGCCGAGGCGTTGCGCTCGCGCAGCGGGGACACGGTGAAGTCCAGCTCGGAGTCGAAGGCGACCTTGTAGAACAGGCAGAAGCCATCCACCCGGCCGTCCTCCTCCACCGGCCGCCGGACGCGCACGCGCGAAGGCAGGCCGTCCGCGCGCATCGTCTCCAGGTCGAAGCTGAACGCGACCTCCGGCTCACACAGCAGGTGGTCCACTTCGTACGAGCGCACCAGCCGCGTGAAGTACGACGGGCTCATCGCCTCGCGCAGCGACTGGAGGCAGCGGAAGTCCACGTGGGGCAGCTGCTGCGTCCAGATGAAGGGGACGCACGCCTCCTCGCGAAGCTGCACAGGCTCCACGAAGACCTCGAAGCGGTTGGGGAGGATGCGACCGCCGGGCTTGAGCACGCGCGAGCGCAGGTCCAGCATCCGGGGCACGAGCCCCGCGTCGAAGAGCGCGTCGCCCAGCAGCTCGTGCAGCAGCACGTCCGCCTTCTCCGCGGGCTGGAAGTGCCTCGAGGGCTCGCGCACGAAGTCGATGTGCTCCAGCCCGTTGCGGCGGGCCACCCACTGCGCGGTGTCCAGCAGGCGCGAATCGTCCACCGCGTACAGCTTGCGCGGGTGCTGGTGCGCGGCGAGGAAGGTCCGCAGGCCCGTGCCAGCCTCCACGTCCACCACCACCTGGTTCGGGCGCACGTAGCGCTCCACCGCCCGGCGCCAGGTCTCCACGCGCTGCGAATCGGCCAGCATCAAGTCCTGTGGCGCGGGGCTCGACAAGGTGAGGCTGTTGGGCGAATGCCGGCGCTGGAGCTGGGACACCAGCGGCAGGTGGCTGATACGCGAGCGCAGGTCCATCAACGCCTGACGAGGCAGGTCGAGCAGGTTCAACATGGCAATCCCCCCGGAAGGCCTGTGAAGGTCCCGAAGGCATGGGCCGGACGCCCCACCCTCAAGACCCGGACTCCGCACGATGCTGGAGTTCCCGGACCTGGCCCATCCGTCCTCGGGGCAGCCCTCTGTCCCCCCCTGAACACGCGCCTGCCCCGCCGTGACGCACGCCGGGCGATCCACGAAATACCGGGCCCGACAAGATAAAGGGATGACCCTGGAAAGACCTGACAGGACCGACGCAACCTCTCGGAATCCCAGCGAGCGAGAAGGGTCTTCCCACCGGCGGGGGTGTCGAAGACTGGCGCGTCCGACACGCCTCCGGGGCGGTCAAGAAATCGGGGCTCAAGCGTTTTCCATGGGGAACCTGAGGCCCCCAGGCCGCGAGGACGGCTCGCGGACCGGAGGCTCGATGTCGGTCATGCCTGGAGACGGAGCCCGTGGTGGAGAGGGGGCACTGATGATCCGAGCCATTGAGTCGCAGCGGGTGCAGGAGCGGCGTTCGGACCCGGCCGGGGTGCGGGAGTCCCCGGGGGACGCGGCCCGAACGGGGTGGGAGGCGCAGCCCTGGCGACGGCAGTTGCAGGACCCTCGGGGCCATGAGCACCGGGTGGCCCGCGCGGCGCTGGTGGAGGCGCTGCTGGCGGAGGGCTTCGGGGTGGAGGCGGACGTGGCGCGCTTCGCCGGGGCGCTGGAGGACCGGGGCGCCCTGAGCATCGGCCAGGTGGTGCGCTTCGCGGACGGGCTGCGGGTCCGGATGGCGCAGGCGACCACGGACGACGAGGTGTTGCAGCTCGCCTACCTGCGCCGCAACGCGGAGGAGCTGGCGGAGCGGATGATCGACTGGGCCAACGCGGGGCGCCTCTAGTCACCGGAGCCAGGCGGGCGTTGGTGGAGGGCGTCCGGGGCCGGAGTGCCTTGACAGGGGCGGTGGGGTGCTCTCACTTGGGGGGATGCTCGCCCTCGCCCTTGCCGCCACCCTGGCGGCCGCCCCCGCGCCCCGCGTCGCCGCCTCCACGGTGACGGTCCTCCACGTCCCCCAGTTCGACCAGCTCCAGGGGCTGACCGCGTTCATGACGCGCGCGGGGGCGTCCTCGCAGATGCTCAACCCCGCGTCGTGGCGGGGGGAGCTGCACCCGTTCCTGCCGCTGGACCCGACGCGGCCGGAGTCGCTGGAGGCGCTGGGCATCGACGCGACGGGGCCGCTGTCCGTGTCCATCCGTCAGGACGGGCGCCTGGCGTGCACGCGGGTGAAGGACGCGAAGGTGTTCCAGGAAGCGTCCGCGAACGTGCTCGCGCGCAACGGCGACGTGAAGGCGGGCACGGTGAAGGGCGTGACGACGCTGCGCGCGCCCACCGGCCTGGGCGGCTACGCGGGCTACGTCATCAAGGGCCAGGAGGCCTGCGCCTTCCTGAGCGCGGATGAGGACACGGCCCTGCGCAAGGAAGCGGCGAAGCTCGTCACGAAGGCGCCGGCAGCCGATGCGCGGATGGCCGCGGTGCCCGGGGTGCTGTACGTGGCCACGCAGCAGGGCGTCTTCGGGCTGGACGGCACGGCCAACGGGCTGAAGGTGGAGGGCACGGCGACGAAGCTGCCCCTGCCGCCCTTCCAGTCCCAGGGCACCAGCCCCTACGGCGCCATGGCGCCCACGGGCCTGCTCTTCTCCCGCGCGCAGGTGGCGCCCACGGGCGTGGCGCAGGCGACCGGGTCCATGCGGAGCCTGGCGCGCACGGTGTGCCCCGACTGCGACGAGGACCAGGTGAAGGGCGTGACGGACGCGCTGGCGAAGCAGCTCACCGGGCACATGTTGTTCGCGGTGGACTCGGTGCAGGTGAAGGGCTCGCTGCGCAAGCCGGAGGTGCGCTTCTTCGCCGCGAAGCAGGCGCTGGCGGCGGAGGTGCTGGACGCGGCGGCGGTGAAGGCCGCGCTGGCCCCGCTGACGCAGCTCCCGGGCGCGAAGGTGCTGGAGGACGGCTACATGCTGGAGGCGAAGGCAGGCCGCATCTACGTGCGGCTCAAGGGCAAGCACCTGGTGGTGGGCAACGACTCCACGGTGACGCAGGCGGTGATGACGTCCCTGCCGGAGAAGGGCGCGCCGCTCGCCCGCGCGGTGGACTTCACGTTGGATCCGAAGAAGGTGGCGCGAGCCCTGTCCCAGGTGTCGCTGATGGACGTCATGGGGGATGAGACCCTGGCGGCCTTCTTCGGCGCGAGCACGGAGCTGGGCCCGCTGCTCTCCAAGAGCGAGCGCATCACGGGGTGGCTGGACAGCGCGCCCAATGGCGCCCACCGCTTCCTGCTGAACTGGACGCTGCCGCAGAAGCCCTGAGCGGCCCGGCGCAAGGGGCCCGGCCCTTCAGGCAGAGCCTGTTCCGGGCTCCGGGCTCCGCGACAGCCGCACCGTGAACGTGGTGCCCGCGTCCGCGGTGGACTCGACCGAGATGTCGCCCCCGTGCGCGCCCACGATGGAGCGCACGATGTAGAGCCCCAGCCCCACGCTGCGGCCCGCCTTGTCCACGTCCTCCGTGCCCCGCTGCAGCGGCTGGAAGAGGGCCCTGAGCCGCTCGGCCGGAATGGGCGCGCCCTGGTTGTGCACGGCCAGCACCACCGCGCCGCCCTCCCCCCGCGTCTCCACCTGGACCGGCGTGTCCTCCGGGCTGTACTTGAGCGCGTTGGTGACCAGGTTCTGCACCACCTGGGACAGCCGGTCCGGATCCCACGTCCCCCGGCCATCGCCGGAGCGGCGCACCTGGAGTTCCCGGTGCGGGTAGGCGGCCTCCACCTCGTCCAACACGCCGCGCGCCAGCTCGTGCAGGTCCGCCGGCCGCCGCTCGATGCGGATGCCGCCCCCCAGGCGCGCCTGGGTGAAGTCCAGCAGGTCCTTCACCATGCGCGTGGCCCGCTCCGCCGCGTTCTGGATGCGCGTGACGCTCTTGCGGCTGCGCTCGTCCAGGTCCTCGCGCCGGGCCATGGCGGACACCCCCAGTTGGATGGCCGACAGCGGGTTGCGCAGGTCATGGCTCACGATGCCGATGAGGTGCTGCTCGAACTCCGCCTGTTGCTTGACCGCGCCCTCCAGCCGCCGCTGCACCGTGATGTCCTGGAGGAGCGCCACGTAGCCATCCGCCTGGCCCTCCGCGTTCCGGTAGGGATTGAACGTCACCCGCACGTCCCGGGTGCCCCCGAAGCGATAGGGCACGCCGTGCTGTTCGAAGGACAGCGCCTCTCCGGCGAGCCCCCGCCGCACGTAGGGGCCCAGCACCGCGTAGGCCGCCTCCCCGATGATCTCCCGCACGGGCTGCCCGAGCAGCTCCTCGCGCGTGTGGCCGAACCAGTCCTCGTAGGCCTTGTTGGCGAAGCCGTAGCGCTCGTCCGCCGTCACCAGCGAGACGAGCACCGGGATCGCGTCCGTCACCTGGCGCAGCTGCGCCTCTCCCGCGCGGACCTTCTCCGCCAGGGCCTCCGCGCGGCGCCGCGCCTGCACCGGCTCCGTGATGTCGAAGCCGAAGACGACGATGCCGTCCACCTTCCCCTGGGCGTCACGCAACGGCTGGTAGACGAAGTCGACGTACGCGTCCTCCAGTTCGCCATGGCCCTTCCGGGCGAAGCGCACGTGGGTTTCGCGCCCGATGTACGGCGTGCCCGTCTGGTAGACGTCGTCCAGCAGCTTCAAGAACCCCTGGGGCACCAGCTCCGGCAGCGCCTGGGCGACGGGCAGGCCCAGCAGCTTGCGCTCGGACCCGACGTGCAACTGGTAGGGCGGGTTGATGGCCTCGTAGACATGGTCGGGGCCCATCAACAGGGCGAGGAAGGCGGGCGCGTTCTCGAAGAGGCTGAGCAGCCGGTTGCGCGCCGCCTCCACCTCCGCCAGCAGCCTCTCCCGCTCCAAGTCCGCCTGCTTCCGCACGGTGATGTCGGTGACGGTCCCCGTGACGCGCGCGGGGTTTCCATCCAGGCCGGGGAGGACGTGCCCCCGGACCTCCACCCACCGGATGTCCCTGGACGGGAGCGAGGGCAGGACCCGATGTTCCATTTGGAACTGGCCGCCGTTGCGCCCCACCCTGGCGTCCTCGAACGCCTGGAGGAACCGCGGCAGGTCCTCCGGGTGACAGGTCCGGGTGGCCTGCTCGAAGGTGAAGGGCGCATCCCCAGGCAGACCGATGATGGCCCGGCAGCGGGGATCCGCCTCCCCTTCCCCGGTGCCCAGGTCCAGGCGGAAGCTGCCCGCGGCCAGGCCCTCCACGACGCCGCGCAGGCGCGCCTCGCTCTCCACCAGCGCCGCGCCGCGCTGCTGGTGCTCCAACACCGCCTCGGTGATGACCGAGGAGAAGAAGTCGGAGAGGACACGCACCTCGCGCAGCGTCACCGGCAGCCGCCGCGCCTCCGCCAGGTCCAGGATGAGTCCGCGCAGCAGGTCGTACTCGTGGACGAGCACCTCCAGGTTGAAGCCCATGCGGTGGCGCTGGCGCCCGTGCTCCCGCGCGTTCGGGTTCGTCGCCGGGACGGCGCCCTGTCGCAGGCAGGAGCTGAGCTCGCGCAGCACGTCCGGGATGTGGTCGCGCAGCACGGACGCGGAGCGCTTCTCCGGGGACAGGTGCTCCTGGATCTGGACGGTCCACCGCCGCACCAGCGGCTCCAGCTCGGCTTCAATCAGCGCCGCGAGCTCACTCACGCCCAGCCCCGACTCCTGCGAACAGCCACGCCACGCGGATCCTCCAAGGGCTTCTTGTCGTCCACAACCTACGCGCCGCGCGCGACCCTGGCGACCGTTGCTGCCCCCACGCTCACGCCGGACGCTCGCGCTGCCAGCCTGTCCGCGTCCCGTCCCGCTCCGCCTCCTGCTCCGCCCGGTTCATCCCGCGTTGGAGGTCATTCCAATCCAGCGTGCCCGCGAGCAGCCCCTCCTCGTCCACCACGGCCACCAGCGGCACGCGCGCCTCCGCCATCCGCCGCAGCGCCGTCCAGCCGTCCTCGTGCAGCGCCACCACCACCCCGTCCTCCATCGCGTCGCGCACCATGCGCCCGCCCCGCTCCGGCTCCGGCAGCGCCTGCACCGCCGCCCACGTCACGCGCCCCACCGGACGCCCCGCGTTCGTCACCGGCAGCGCCGCCACGCGCTCGCGCCGCAGCGCCCACTGCGCGTCCAGCATGGACAGGTCCAGGTCCACGCCCACCACCCGGGGCGTCATCATCGCCTCCACCTTCACGCGCTCCAGCGCCACGCGCATCCGCACCTGCTTCGACTCGGCCTCCGCGCCCATCAACACGAAGAAGGCAATCACCAGCGTGAACGGGTTGAACGACACCACGCCCCACACGCCGAACAGCACCGCGAACACCCGGCCCAGCCCCGCCGCCACCCGCGTCGCCTTCACCACCCCCAGCCGGGGCGTCAGCGCCGCGCGCACGATGCGCCCCCCGTCCATCGGGAACGCCGGCAGCAGGTTGAACAGCCCCAGCACCAGGTTGAGCATCGCCAGCGTGAAGCACGCGAACTGCCACTGGAACGCGCCCAGGCCGTGCATGAGCCACGTCACCCCGCCCAGCACCACCGCCAGCCCCAGGCTCGTCAGCGGCCCCACCAGCGCCATCAGCGCCTCGTCCCGCGGCCGCTTCGGCGTCTCCGCCAGCTCCGACACCCCCCCGACGATCATCAGCGTGATGCCGTGCACCTCCCCGCCATGACGCAGCGCATAAAGCGTATGCGCCATCTCATGGAGGAGCACCGACACGAAGAGCCCCACGGCCACGCCCAGCCCCCAGAGCAGGGGGTGTCCGCCCAGGGTCTCCGGCGGCACCTCCGCCGCGCTCGCGGCCTGCTGGAACGCCGCGCCGAAGGAGAAGGCCAGGAGCGGCAGGACCAGCAACAGCGTGAAGTGGACGCGGATGGGCACGCCCCGGAACGAGCCCACCTGGAGTGCTCCCGGCCTCGCTTGCATCGTCGCCTCCCCGCTCCCTCGCGCCCCACCCGGAGGACGCGTGTCGGAAATCCTGAACTTCCATCCCACCCCCTGCCGGTGCACGAAAAGCCCGCCCGTCCGCCCGTCCCTCCGGGGGCAAGGGAAGCGCTGCGACCGCCCCTCCAATCATGTTAGAGCCGCGTCCCATGGACGCGACCCCCGAGAAGGATCCTCTCCGCGCACGGCTCCAGCAGATGGAGAAGCAGGCCGAGCAGGGCGGCGGTGCCGACCGCATCGCCAAGCAGCACGAGGCCGGCAAGCTCACGGCCCGCGAGCGCATCGACCTGCTGCTCGACCCCGGCTCCTTCAGCGAGCTGGACAAGTTCGTCACCCACCGCAGCCACGACTTCGGCATGGGCGACAAGAAGATCCTCGGCGACGGCGTCGTCACCGGGTACGGCACCGTGGACGGCCGGCAGATCTTCGTCTTCGCGCAGGACTTCACCGTGTTCGGCGGCTCGCTGTCGGGCGCCTACGCGCAGAAGATCTGCAAGATCATGGACCTGGCCACCCGCGTGGGCGCGCCCGTCATCGGCCTGAACGACTCGGGCGGCGCGCGCATCCAGGAAGGCGTGGAGAGCCTCGCCGGCTACGCGGACATCTTCCTGCGCAACACGCTGGCGTCGGGCGTGGTGCCCCAGATTTCGCTCATCCTGGGGCCGTGCGCGGGCGGCGCGGTGTACTCGCCCGCCATCACCGACTTCATCATGATGGTGAAGGACACGTCGTACATGTTCATCACCGGCCCGGACGTCATCAAGACGGTGACGCACGAAGAGGTCACGAAGGAGGCCCTGGGCGGTGCGCTCACGCACAACCAGAAGTCCGGCGTGGCCCACTTCGCCGCGGAGAACGAACAGTCCGCCATCGCGATGACGCGCGAGCTGCTCTCGTACCTGCCCTCCAACAACCAGGAGGACCCGCCCGCGCAGCCCTGTGAGGACGACGCGTTCCGCGCCGAGGAGTCGCTCAAGACGCTCGTTCCGGCGAACCCGAACAAGCCCTACGACGTGAAGGAGATCATCCGCGCCGTCGTGGACGACAAGCACTTCTTCGAGGTGCAGGAGCACTTCGCCAAGAACATCGTCGTCGGCTTCGCGCGCATGAACGGGCGCAGCGTGGGCATCGTCGCCAACCAGCCCGCCATCCTCGCCGGCTGCCTGGACATCGACGCCAGCGTGAAGGCCGCGCGCTTCGTGCGCTTCTGCGACTGCTTCAACATCCCCCTGCTCACGCTGGTGGACGTGCCCGGCTTCCTGCCCGGCACCGACCAGGAGTGGGGCGGCATCATCACCCACGGCGCCAAGCTGCTCTACGCGTACGCGGAGGCCACCGTCCCCAAGATCACGCTCATCACGCGCAAGGCCTACGGCGGCGCGTACGACGTGATGGCGTCCAAGCACATCCGCGCGGACATCAACTACGCCTGGCCCACCGCCGAAATCGCCGTGATGGGCCCCGAAGGCGCGGTGAACATCATCTTCCGCGGCGAGTTGCAGAAGGCCCCGGACGCCAACGCGGAGCGCAAGAAGCTCACGGACGACTACCGGGAGAAGTTCGCCAACCCGTTCAAGGCCGCGGAGCTGGGCTACGTGGACGAGGTCATCCGCCCGGAGGAGACCCGCGCCAAGGTCATCCGCGCCCTGGAGATGCTCAAGGACAAGCGCCAGGAGAACCCGCCGCGCAAGCACGGCAACATCCCGCTCTGAGTCCCGGGAGGCGCTCGCCCGCCCTCCTCCGGCCGGAGGGCAGGCGGGCGTGGACACTTCTGGAAATTCTCGGGTAACGCCGGGGCTTTCACGGGGCCACCCAAGGAGCCCCCCGCGTGTCCCAGCAGCGACGCCTTGTCCTCTTCCTCTCTGACGTCGAAGGTAACCTCACCGCCCTGCGTCAGACGCTCAAGGGCGTGTGCGAGGGCCTGGACCTGCCCACCCCGGAGGTGAAGTGGGTGGAGGCCCGCCCGGACGCGCTCGCCGACGGTGGCTGGCACGTGGCGGAGATCCCGCTCGTGTCCGGCAAGACGTCCGGCAAGGTGTCCTCCCCCGAGGAGCACCTGGACGCGATGACGCAGGCCCTGTCCAAGGACTTCCGCGACCGCTCCATGGGCATGTACGTGGACCGCGAGCACAGCTACGCCCGCGTCTGCATGGCCGCCCCCAGCCGGCCGCCCAAGGCCATGGAGGGCGAGTACCTGGACGTGCTGCGGCAGGCCGCGCGCTGGCTGGACGTGGAGACCACGACCCTGGCCCGGCTCTTCAGCGGGAACGCGGCGCGCAACCTGCTGGCCGCCGCGGTGGACTTCGGCCCGGACGGCAAGCCGGTGGAGGCCCCCGCCCACCCGCCCCAGCCCCCGGAGCCGGACGAGGACGACCGCTTCGTGGAGGCGAAGCTCGCCCAGGCGAAGCTGCTGATGGACCAGTACCTCAACCTGCGCAAGTAGGGGCGGGCAAACAGGGGCGCCCCATGGTACAGGGGCCCCCATGCCCAAAATCCGCAAAGTGCTCGTCGCCAATCGCGGCGAGATCGCCATCCGGGTAATGCGCACCTGCAAGGAACTCGGCATCGCCACGGTGGCCGTGTATTCCGAAGCGGATCGCTCCGCGCTCCATGTCCGCACCGCCGACCAGGCCTTCCTCGTCGGGCCCCCGCCCTCCCGGGAGAGCTACCTGGTCCAGGAGCGCATCCTGGAGGTCGCGAAGCAGTCCGGCGCGGACGCCATCCACCCCGGCTACGGCTTCCTCTCCGAGAACGCGTCCTTCGTGCGCGCCTGCGAGAAGGCGGGCATCACCTTCATCGGTCCGCCCGCCGCCGCCATGGACGCCATGGGCGAGAAGACCCGCGCGCGCGCCAACATGATCCAGGCGGGCGTGCCCGTCGTCCCCGGGTCCACCGAACCCATCAAGACGCCCGAGGAAGCGCGCGAGTACGCGCAGAAGATCGGCTTCCCCATCATGCTCAAGGCCGCCGGCGGCGGCGGCGGCAAGGGCATGCGCCGGGTGGAGGGCCTGCACGACTTCGACTCCGCGTGGCGCTCCGCCAAGAGCGAGGCGATGAGCTCCTTCGGCAACGACTCGGTCTACATCGAGAAGTACCTGGAGAAGCCCCACCACGTCGAAATCCAGATCTTCGCCGACCAGTACGGCAACACCATCCACCTGAACGAGCGCGAGTGCTCCGCGCAGCGCCGTCACCAGAAGGTGGTGGAGGAGACGCCCAGCCCCATCCTCACGCCGGAGCTGCGCGCGAAGATGGGCGAGGTCGCGGTGAAGGCGGCCAAGGCCGTCAACTACGTGGGCGCCGGGACGGTGGAGTTCCTCGTCGACGTGCACCGCAACTTCTACTTCCTGGAGATGAACACCCGGCTCCAGGTGGAGCACCCGGTGACGGAGTGGGTCACGGGCCTGGACCTGGTCGCCATGCAGATCCGCGCCGCCGAGGGAGCGAAGCTGCCCCTCTTCGAGGCCCCGGAGCCGCGCGGCCATGCCATCGAAGTGCGCGTGTACGCGGAAGACCCCGCGCGCAACTTCATGCCCAGCCCCGGGAAGATCACGTCCCTGCGCGTGCCGGGCGGCCCCAACGTGCGGGATGACTCGGGCGTGTTCGCGGGCTTCACGGTGCCCAACGTCTACGACCCCATGATCTCCAAGCTGTCCGTGTGGGCGCCCACGCGCGCGGAGGCCATCGCGCGGGCGAAGCGGGCGCTGTCCGAGTACGTGGTGAAGGGCATCACCACCAACATCCGCTACCTGCACGGCATCCTGTCGCACCCGGAGTTCGTGGGCGGCGACTACGACACCAGCTTCCTCACGCGCGAGCACACGGCGCTGCTGGGCACGGAGGACACCGGCCTGAGCGAGGTGGCGCTGCTGGCGAGCACGCTGCACGCGTTCCAGCGCGACCAGAAGCGCGCGAAGACGCTGCCGTCGGGCGCGGGCGGCGGCGCGGGCAACGGCCGCGTCAGCCCGTGGCGTCTGGCGCTGAAGAGCCGCCGCCGCTGAAGCCCTCTTTCCTAGCGCAAGCCTTTCGGAAGGACCCTTTCCCCATGCGTTACTTCACGAAGCAGCAGGGCCAGAAGGAAGCGGTGGCGGTGGACCTGGAGTCCCTGGGCCAGGACCGCTACCGGCTCACGTTGAATGGCAGGACGTACCAGGTGGACGCGCTGTCCGTGGAGCAGGGCACGCTGTCGCTGCTGGTGGACGGCCAGTCGTACAACGTCGAGTTCGAGGAGAACGGCGACGAGATCGGCACCCTGGTGCGCGGTCAGGTCAACCGCGTGGACGTGGCGGACGAGCGCAAGCTGCGGATGCGCGCGGCGGCCGGCAGCTTCTCTGTCGAAGGCAGGCAGACCATCCTGGCGCCCATGCCCGGCAAGGTCGTGAAGGTGCTGGTCAAGGTTGGTGACGAGGTCACCGAAGGCCAGGGGCTCGTGGTCGTGGAGGCCATGAAGATGGAGAACGAGCTCAAGAGCCCCAAGGCCGGCAAGGTGACGGAGGTCTTCGCGAAGGAAGGCACCGCCGTGGAGAACAACGCGAAGCTCGTCGTGGTGGAGTAGCCCCGCCCGTTTCCCTTCGCACCGCGCAGCCCCGAGGTCGACGCCCCATGGACATGCTCTGCACGCTGCGCAGCGCCACCGAGACGCAGCTCCAGGCCCTGCGAAAGGCCCCCAAGCAGCTGGAGGCCTTCCTGGAGGACGAGGAGGACTTCGGCGACGCGAAGGGCGCGGCGTTCCTGGAGCTGGACATCGGCGAGGCGTGGCACGGCCTCCAGTTCCTGCTCACCGGCACCGCGTGGGAGGGCACCCCGCCCCTGGACTTCCTGGTGCGCGGCGGCGAGGACGTGGGCGACATCCCGTCCGACGAAGGCACCGCGCGCGTGTTCGACCCGGCCGGGGTGAAGGCCCTGGCGGAGGCCCTCAAGAAGGTGTCCGAGGACACGCTGCGCCAGCGCTTCGATCCGGCGCGGCTCCAGGCGGAGGACATCTACCCCGGCACCTGGGAGGAGGAGGAGCCCACGGAGGACGTGGATCCCCTGGAGGAGTTGCTCTCCTACTTCGTGGAGCTGCGGAAGTTCACCGCCGCCGTGGCGAAGCGCGGCCACGGGCTGCTCGTGCACATCGGCTGAAGGCTGCCGCCCGTCAGGTGGCCGTCCAGGTCCCCCACACGTCGTGCCCCAGCTTCACCACCAGCGCGGCCACCACGCCCAGAACGACGACGCGCACCAGCTTGTCGCCGCCCTTCACCGCCACGTGCGCGCCCAGCCACGCGCCGGTGAACTGCGCGGCGGCCATGGGCAGCGCCACCTTCCACAGCACCACGCCCTTGAGCGCGAAGAGCGCCACGGACGCCAGGTTGGAGGCGAAGTTCACCACCTTCGCGTCCGCGGACGCCCGCGCCAGCCCGTGCCCCAGCAGCGACGAGAAGGCCACGATGAGGAAGGTGCCGGTGCCCGGGCCGAAGAAGCCGTCATAGGTCCCGATGACCAGCGCGATGAGCGCGCCAATGGCCTGCGCGCGGGGCCGGGGTGAGGGCTCCACGCCGTCGCGCTTCGGCGGCGTGCGGCGGAAGGCGAGGAACACCGCCACCGCGATGAGCAGCACCAGCACCAACGGCTTGAGCACCTCCGGGCGCACCAGCAGCACCAGCGCCGCGCCGCCGAACGCGCCCAGGAGGCCGAAGGGGAACGCCACGCGCGCCAGCTTCCTGTCCACGAGCCCCGCGCGCGCGAAGCGCGCCAGCGCCGCGCCCGAGCCGAACACGGACTGGCCCTTGTTGGTGCCCAGCGCGAGGTGCGCGGGAAAGCCCGCCGTCAGCAGCGCCGGCAGCGTGATGAGCCCGCCGCCTCCGGCGATGGCGTCCACGAAGCCCGCGCTCAACGCGGCAAGACACAGCAGCCCCAGCTTCAACGCGCCGACGTCCAGGTCCACGGAAGGGCCCGCCTCCTCGACGCGGGTGGCGCCCGCTTATCACCCTTACTTGCGCGCGGTCGAAGCTTGGGGGTCAATGCGACCATGCTCGTGACCCTGATGACCGTGCTGGCGCTGACGCTGGCCGCGCCGCCCTCCCCGCCTGACGCGTCCACCGCCGCGTGCCGCGCTGTCGACGGCCATGTGTCCTGTGGCTATGCGTGCAAGTCGGATGGACAGCGGGTGCGGTGCGCGAAGACGCTCCAGGGCCGCTGTACGGTCATCGACGGGCAGGCGTCCTGCTTCGACCCGCCCGCCTACGTGGTGAAGGCCTACGGCGACGCGCTGCCGGAGCCGGAGTGCAAGACCATCGACGGGGTGGTGGGCTGCGGCTACGGGTGCGTCACCGACTTCGGCAAGGTGAAGTGCGCCCGGACGCCCGCTGGCGTGTGCAAGAGCCAGAGCGGCAACGTGACGTGCTTCGACCCGCCCGCCGCGGTGTTCGCGGTGTACGGCAAGCAGGTGCCGCGCGCGCAGTGCATCAGCAACGGCGTGCAGATGGCGTGCGGCTTCAACTGCGTGAACGCCGGCGAAGGCGTGCGCTGCGCGAAGACGCCCGTGGGCGTGTGCAAGGCCCAGAACGGCGGCCTCACCTGCTTCGACCCGACGCCTGCGGCGATGTGCGCGTGGGGCCGGGACCTGCCGACGCCCCAGTGCAAGCAGGGCGAGACGGGCCCGGTGTGCGGCTTCAACTGCACCGCGGCCTACGGCAAGGTGGCGTGCTCGGGCACCCCGGCGGGCATGTGCAAGGTGTTCGACAGCGAGGTGCACTGCTTCGACCCGCCCGCCGAGCAGCAGGCCGACGCGGCGTGTCTGGCGAGCGTGGGACTGGCCGCCATGGATGGCGCCACGCCTTGATTCGACACCCGCCGGCTCGCGCCAGATGGGCGCGCGCTTGGACCTTCGTGGCGGCGGCGGTAAAATTGCGCCATCCCGGCAGCGTCGGGAATGGGAGCAGGACGGCACATGGCGGAGGGTGAGGTCCGGCAGTACTGGGTCCGCAACGATCGAGGCACCACGTGGGGGCCGCTGACCGCGCCCACCATCGAGCTGCTCATCGACAGTGGCGCCATCCAGGGCAGGATCCAGGTCTCCAACGACGGCCTGCAGTTCGCCTTCCCCTGGCGGTTTCCGGAGGTGCGGGACGTCTTCCCCCGGGAGCTGTGGGGAGACGGCGCGCCCGCGTCGCTGGTGCAGTCCGCGCCCATCGCCCCGCCGCCTCCGCCCGGCCCGGTCGCGCAGTCGCCCGTGGCGGGTCCGGTGGCCGCCCCCATGGCGGGCCCGGGGGCCATGAACGCGCCGCGAGCGGGACCGCCCCCCACGGCCGGTCCCGGCGCGATGCGAGGCCCGGCGCCGTCGGTTCGCGCGGGCGTCGACGCGGCGGGGCGACCCATCGCCACGCACGCCGCCGGCCCCGGCGCGCCGCCCCGTCCGGGAGCGCCGGCCGGAGTGCCCTCCGCGGCGGCCCGTCCCGCCGCGCCTCCGCAGCCCGCGCCCCCCCAGGATGACGGCTCCAACACGGTGCCGCCCCAGGGCCAGCTCCAGCAGTGCTCGCCGGTGCAGCTCTACGGCCGCATCGCGGCGGGGGAACACACGGGCCTGCTGACGCTGGGACTCGTGGACCGCACGCTGTGGATCCACTTCCGCAAGGGCAACCCGGAGTTCGTGGACTCGTCGCACGCGGAGGACGGGCTGGGCGTGTCGCTGCTGGCCGCGCGGCTGCTGACGGCCGACCAGCTCCAGCAGGCGGAGGGCTCTCGCGAGCGCTTTGGCGGGGAGCTGCTCTCCGCGCTCTTCGGGCTGGGCATCCTCCAGCCGGCCACGGCCTTCACCCAGCTGGCGCAGCGGGGCCTGGGGTTGCTGGGCAAGGCGCTGCGCGCGGAGTCCGGCACGTTCACGTTCGAGGCGCGCGACCTGCCCTCGCAGAAGGCGATGCCGCTGGGCAACCGCTGGGCCGTGCTCAGCGACCAGGTGCGCCGCATCCCGACGGCGGACCTCAAGCGCCGGCTCGCGCACGTCCTCCCGATGCCCATCATGAAGTCCGGGGGACGGGTGGCGGCCAGCGAGCTGCGCCTGACGCCGCATGAGGTGCGCGCGCTCGCGTTCATCGACGGGGTGCGTTCGCTGGGGCAGCTCCTCCAGGACGTCCCGCAGGACGCGGAGCACCTGCTGCGCATCGCCTTCCTGCTCAAGGAGCTGAACGGGGTGTCGTTCGCGGCGGTCACGCGCACGCAGACGGCCCCCCCGCCACCGGCCGCCACCGGCCCCACGCCCGCCGCCGCGAGGCCCGCCGGCCCCGTTCCGCCGCAGGGTGCTGCCCCGGGTGGAGCGCCCGCCGCCGCGAGGCCCGCCGGTGCCGCGCCGCCGCCGGGTGCGGTGCCCGGTGGACCGCCTGCCGCCGCGCAGCCCGCGCGCCCGGTTGCGCCTGTCGCGGGCCCCGGGGTTCCCGTCGCCGGCCCGGTTGCGCCTGTCGCGGGCCCCGGGGTTCCCGTCGCTGGCCCGGGTGCGCCTGTCGCGGGCCCCGGTGCCGCGCCCCGCGCTCCAGGTGCTCCCACCGGCGCCGCCCCCATGGCGGGCCCCGGAGCCGCCCCCCGTGCCCCGGGGGCTCCCGCCGGCGCCGCCCCCATGGCGGGTCCCGGCGCCGCCCCCCGTCCTCCAGGGGCTCCCACCGGAGCCGCCCCCACGGCGGGCCCGGGCGCGGCACGGCCGCCCGTCGCGGGCCCGGGTGCCCGCCCCGCTCCGCCCGTCGTCGGCGCTCCGGCCCAGGCGGCCCCGGCCGCGTCGGCCAACACGCCCGGCGCCGAGGAGCTGCCCGCGCTGCGCGCGCTCGCCGTGACCCTGAAGGGGCAGAACCACTTCCAGCGGCTCGGCCTCACCGAACAGACCGACGGCGGCGCGGTGAAGGTGGCCTACTTCCGCATGGCCAAGCTCTACCACCCGGACACCCTGCCCCAGGGCGCGCCGCCGGAGCTGGAGAAGCTCAAGGCGGAGGTGTTCGCGTACATCGGCGACGCCTACCGGACGCTCACGGACGACAAGAGCCGCGCGACCTACCTGGAGGAGCTCAAGAGCGGCGGCGGCGACGGCGTGGACATCCAGGCCATCCTCCAGGCCGAGGAGCTCTTCCAGAAGTCCTGCATCCTGGTGAAGGCCCGCAAGTACCCCGAAGCGGTGAAGATGCTCAACGACGCCATCGCCCTCAACGCGGAGGAGCCGGAGTTCTTCGCGTGGCGAGGCTACGCCCGCTTCCTCGCCTCCCCGGACAAGAAGGCCGCCCAGCCGGAGGCGTTCCGGGAAATCCAGGCTGCCATCAAGAAGAACGAGCGCATGGCCCCCGCCCACTACTTCCTGGGCGTCATCGCCAAGCTGTGCGGCGACGCCGGCGGGGCCCTCAAGCACTTCAAACGCACGGTCGAGCTGCAACCCGACCACATCGACGCGATGCGGGAAGTCCGCATGGCGGCCCAAAAGAAGTAGGGTGCGCCCCTTTTCGCCGGTCCGGGTCCCTTCCAGGCCCCGGACCCCGCGCCCTTCTCAAGGAGACACCCCATGCCCCTCACCGGGAAAGAACGCCGCCACCTGCGGGCCCTCGGCCACCACCTGGAGCCGGTGGTCCTCGTCGGCCAGTCCGGCGTCACCGAGGGCGTCATCGCCGCCGTCGAGCAGGCGCTGAACGACCACGAGCTCATCAAGGTGAAGATCAACGAAGGCCCGGAAGGGCGTCACGAAGTCGCTGACCGCATCGCCGCGGACACCGGCTCGGATCTCGCGCAGCTGCTCGGCCGCACCGCCCTCTTCTTCAAGCGGCGCAAGCTGAAGTCCCGCTTCGAGGACATCCTCAAGGGCCCCCACGAGCCCAAGGCCGTCGCCAAGCCGGCCGAAGAGAAGAAGCCGCGCCGCCGTTAGTCGCACCGTTTTCCAGAGGTCGCGGGGAATACAGCCCAGCCCGAGCATTTTGTGCGGGCTTGAGCACCGCCGGCCCCTCGCGCCGGTCTGCAACAGTCCCTACGCTGTGGGTCTCCCCCCGGAGGTGACGTTGCAGACCCCCTCGTCCGTCCCCCCCACCGCTTCAGGTTGGCAAGACGTGCTGATGCGCCACCTGGAGCCCCTGCTGGGCGGGTTCACCGCGAAGATGGCCATCCAGACCGCCTCGCTGCGGGCCCTGAAGCGTCCCCCCGAACAGGTGGGCCTGCAGGAGCTGCCGCTGCTGCTGGAGGGCCTCAAGCCCATGCTGAACACCTTCATCGGAGCCCTGCACACGAAGGTCATCCTCACGGAGTTCGCCACGGCCATGGAGAAGCTGCGATGAGCCCCTCTTCCTCCCCGGGCCGTCCGTCCGGGTCGGTGGCCCCCTGGCTGGGCGCCGTCGCGGTGCTGCAGCTGGTCCACCTCACCGCGGTGGCCACGTCGCTCCAGGATCCGCACCGCCTGTCGCTCGTGGGCGACGCGGCCGGCTGGACCGTGGGCCTGCTCGCGGTGCTGGGCACGCTGGCGGCGGCGCTGTCGTTCGCGCCCGGCGACTACCTGCGCCGCGTGTGGGGCCTGCTGACGGTGGGCGCGGGGCTGTCGTTGATCAGCACGGCGCTGCGCAGCTACTGGATGCACGCGGTGCCGGACGTGCCGTTCGTGGACTCGCCGCTGCTGCCCGTGCGCATGGTCGTCGTGGTGCTGGCCAACGTGAGCACCACGTTCGCGCTGGTGATGCTGGCGCGCACCTACCAGCAGTCGGGCCTGCAACCCCCGTCCGGCTCCCGCGCGACCCTCCTGTGGGCCGTGGCGGCGGTGTCCGCGCTCGTCGTGGGCGGGCCGGCGCTCGTCACCGCGATGGGCCACCTGGGCAAGGACTTCGCGTCCACGTGCACGGCCATCATCGCGCTCGCGTCCACGCTGGCGGACATGACGACCATCCTGCTCGTCGCGCCCATCCTGCGCGTCGCGTACATGCTGCGCGGAGGACGGCTGGCCTGGGTGTGGTGGGCCATGGGCGCGTCCGGCGCGGTGTGGCTCTTCTACGACGCGCGCGAATGGCTGGGGATGGTGCTGCCCGGCAACCCGGCCGAAACGGTGGAGCTGCTGCGCACGCTGCGCACCTCGGGGCTCGCGATGCTGGGGCTCGCCGGGTGGTTGCAGCGCTCCGCCCTCGCCGCGTCCCAGCGTGATGCGCGCGCCGCGACCGCCGTCTCCCCGAGCTGACACTTCCCGGAGTGATGCGGGCCGTCCTGTCCTGGGAATTCGCGCATCCCAGGGCATGAGGGGAGACTGGGGCCTCCCCACGCATCCCCAACGAGGCCCGCCCCATGCGACTTCCCCTGCGGTACCTGCTCGCGGCCACCGTCGTGCTCGGTGGTTGCAGGACGACGCCCGAGGCACCGACGACGCCCGAGGCACCGGCGACGTCCGAAGCACCGACGACGAAGCCGCGCGTGGACTGTGGTCCCACCATCCCCGGCATGGAGGCGGTGCTCAAGCCCTCGGCCTTCGTCGTGCTGGGGGAGATCCACGGCACGCAGGAGGCCCCCGCCTTCGCCACGCGGCTGGCGTGTCATGCGGCGGCCACGGGACAGCCGGTGCGCCTGGCCCTGGAGCTGCCCGTGGAGGAGCAGCCGCGCCTGGACGCCTGGCTCGCGAAGCAGGACGGCGACGCCCGCGAGCTGACCGACAGCGCCTTCTGGCGCCGCGAGGTGCAGGACGGCCGCAGCAGCGAGGCCATGAAGCAGCTGCTGGTGCGCGTGCGGGACTTGCGACACGCGGGGCTGCCGCTCCAGGTGCTGGCGTTCGACCCGGGCGGCAAGGAGCGGGACACCACCATGGCCGACCAGCTCCGCGCGGCGCGCAGCGAGGCGCGCGCGGACACCTTCATCGTGCTGGTGGGCAACCTGCACGCGCGCCGCGACGTGGGCGCGCCCTGGAACCCGTCGCTGGAGTTCATGACGCACCGGCTGCTCCAGGCGGAGCCCGGGCTGGTGGCGCTCGACATCGCCCCGGAGGGAGGCTCCGCTTGGATCTGCCGGGGCATGACGGCGGACACCTGCGGCCAGCAGTCCCTGCGCAGCCGGGGCACGGCGCAGCCCCCTGGCATCTCCCTCCAGAAGAGCGCTGACGCCCCGGACCGCTACGACGGCAGCTACTCCGTGGGGGCGCTGAGCGCCTCACCGCCCGCGCTCGATGCCAGCACCGCGACGCCCGCGCCGCGTTAGCGCCAGGTGTCGTCTGCCCGCCCCCACGCCCTTCCGGAGTGGGCGCGGGCCCCCGCACCGCGCTACACGTCGCGCTCCATTTTCGGAGGACGAGGGCCCACCATGCTCGCACGCACCTGGCGCGGGGTGACGAAGGCGGAAGACGCCGACGCCTACCTCACCTATCTCCATCAGACGGGCCTCACGCACTACCGGCGCACGCCGGGCAACCTGGCCGCGTACTGCCTGCGCAAGGTGGAGGACGGCCGCGCGGAGTTCCTGCTCGTCACCCTCTGGGAGTCCATGGACGCGGTGAAGCGCTTCGCGGGCGACACGCCCGAGCGCGCCATCTTCTTTCCGGAGGATGACCGCTACCTCATCGACCGCGACGAGCACGTCACCCACTACGAGGTCCCCTTCGCGGAGGGCCAGGCCTTCGTGGGCCACCGCGTCCGCTTCGACGACTTCCGCGTCGCAGGGCCCACGGGGGACCTGCGGCTGGTGGACACCGGCGGCGGCGGGAAGACGCTGCCCGTCCTCTTCGTGCACGGGCTCGCGGGCAACGCCTCCCACTGGCAGGCGCAGTTGGAGCACCTGGCCGCCGCGGGCCGGCGGGGCATCGCGCTGGAGCTGCGCGGACACGGCGGCTCCACGTTCCCGGAGCCGGAGGACTACACGCTGGAGTCGCTGGCGGGAGACATCTCCGGCGTCGTGCGCGCGCTGGGCCTGCGCCGCTTCGTGCTCGTGGGACACAGCATCAGCGCCGGGGTGGCCCTGGCGTACGCGGGGGAGAATCCCCGCCAGGTGGCGGGCCTGTTCCTGGTGGATCCGATGACGGACGCCCGGAGGATCCCCGACCCCCAGCGCGAGGCCTTCCTCGCCTCGTGCGACGCGCCGGACGTGGCGCAGGCCCTGCGGCAGGACTGGGCGGAGTCGGCCGGCCCCCGGGCGGACGTGCGCGAGCAGCTCCTCGCGGACCTGGAGGCCACCCCGCTGCCCGCGGTGGTGGCGACCCGGCGCGCCTGGGCGGACTTCGACCTGACGGCCGCGCTCGGGCGCTATCCGGGCCCGAAGTTCTCGCTCGTCGCGCCGGACAACGACACGCCGCGAAGCCTCCACCGGCTGGCCGAGGGCATCCCGCACCAGGTGGTGGAGGGCGCCGGACATTGGATCCAACTGGACCATCCGGACGCGGTCAACGCGGCGCTGGACGCGTTCCTCACGAAGTCAGCACCAGCTTGACCAGCTCCGGGGGGCTGCCCAGCCGCATCGGTGGCCCCCAGAAGCCGCAGCCCCGGCTGACGTAGATGTGGGAATCGTCGTGCTGGTAGTGGCCGGCGGAGTGCTCCCAGCTCAACCCGATGAGGGCCGTCATGGGGAACAGCTGGCCGCCGTGGGTGTGGCCTGAAATCTGGAGGTCCACGCCCTGCTTCGCGGCGACCTTGAAGTTGGCGGGCTGGTGCGCGAGCAGCACCGCGGCGCGCTCCGGATCCCTCCCGGCGAGCGCCATGTCCAGGTCATAGCCCTTCTGGCGCAGGCGCCGTCCGCCGTGCCAGTCGTCCACGCCCACCAGGTCGAACGTGCCGCCCGCGTCCCCGATGCTCACGCGCTGGTTGCGCAGCGACGTGATGTCCAGCGAGCGCAGGTACGCCACCCACGCGTCGGCACCGGAGGAATAGTCATGGTTGCCGGTGACGAAGAAGCGCCCATAGCGGGCCTGGAGGTTGCCGAGCGCCGCGACGTGGCCGCCCAGCCGGGGCACGCTGCCGTCCACCAGGTCCCCGGTGATGGCCACCAGGTCCGGCTTCAGCGCGTTGGCCCGCCGCACCAGCTCATCCATGAAGCGGCGCTGGATGAAGGGCCCGACGTGCAGGTCGGTGAGCTGCACGATGCTCAACCCCTCCAGCGCGCGGGGCAGCCGGGGGATGCGCACCACCAGCTCCGTCACCTCCGGCGCGGTGAACGCGCGCCAGCTCCCGTAGCCGGCAAGGCCCCCACCCAGCACGAGCGCGCCACCCGCCGTGGCCTGGGAGAGGAAGCGCCGCCGCTCCACGTCCACGTCGGGCGTGGGCGGAGGCACGGACGCGCGGGCCGCCTCCGGACGAAGCCGCCGGCCCAGCGCCAGCAGGGCCCGGCCCACATCGAGCCCGCCCAACGCCAGCACGAGACACAGCGCGATGCCCATCCACGAATAGGACACCAGCTCCACGACGTCGCCCGGGGCCTCCGGAAGCGTGCGGTGCAGGTAGCGGCGGGCCACCAGCACCAGCGTCATCACGCCCAGCACCACAGCGGCGAAGAGCCGGGGCAGGCGGCGCGGGGTGAGGTTCCACACGAGCCGCCAGAACAGATACAGGTGCCCCAGGAGCGCACCCAGGGCGATGAGCAGTGAGAACGGAGACAACGACATGGCGCCAAGCCTTGCGCGCCACGGGCCTCCGCGCACCTGAATCCATCCGCGCCCGGTCGCCTGCTGTCCACGACGAACGCCCCGCTCAGTGGGGTTCGTCCCAGAGGAAGCCCAGGTCCAACGCCAGCACCTCGAAAGGCTCGGCATGGACGGGGCCGAGCCCGGAGTGGGTGGCGAGCAGGGTGTAGCGGCCCGCCTCCAACCGCAGCACCTCCAGCGTGCGCGACCTCGGGTCGATGAACCAGACGTGCCGCACGCCTTCACGCGCGTAGACCGGCAATTTCACCTTCCGGTCCAGGGCCCGCGTCGACGGTGACAGCACCTCACAGAGCCAGTCCGGCGCCAGGGTGAAGGCCGTCGCATCGGGCACCCTGGGCACCCTTTCGCGTCGCCAGCCCGCGAGGTCCGGGACGAGGACGTCGTCTCCCAGATGGAGCTCGGGCTCGCTCAGGATGAGCCACCCGCCGGGCCCACCCACTCCCAGGCTGAACGGCCCACCCAGGGCCGCCATCAGCATCGAAGCCGCCGCGGCATGGGGCAGCGCAGGCCGTGGGCTTGCATACAGCTCCCCCGCGACAAGCTCCCCCACGACATGCGCGGGGAGCGCCTCCAGATCCGCATAGGTCGCGGGCTTCTTCGCCATGGACTCTCCCCTGCCTTCGCCGCCCATCACTCTATCCATGAACGCCAGGGGTAGCACGCCCGTCTGACGTGCCAGGGCGTCCGCCGCAGCCCCTACCCTCCACGTCTTTCCGGGAAGCAATCCCTTTCCGGCAGCCGACATCCCCTCCCAATTCCCTGCCCGTGTCCTCCACCGCGGTTAAGAGCCCGCCTCCCGGCACCGCACGCCGGCCCATCTCCAAGGAGACACCCCATGGCGCAGCCCCTCAAGGGACGTGAAGTCCACCTGAAGTCCCGCCCGAAGGGAGAGCCCACGCAGGAGAACTTCGAGCTCGTGGAGGCCGCCGTCCCCGAACCCACCGAGGGCCAGGTGCTGGTGCGCAACCACTTCATGTCGGTGGACCCGTACATGCGCGGCCGCATGAACGACGCGAAGTCCTACGTGCCCCCCTTCAAGCTGGGCGAGGTGCTGGACGGCGGCAGCGTGGGACAGGTCGTCCGCTCGCGCTCCCCCGACCTGAAGGAGGGCGACTTCGTCGTCGGCGGCACGGGCGGCTGGCGCGAGTACGCCGTGGCCCCCGCGAAGCACTACCAGAAGGTGGATCCGTCCGTGGGCCCGCTGCCCGCGTACCTGGGCGTGCTCGGGATGCCGGGCATGACGGCCTACGTGGGCCTGCTCGACATCGGCCAGCCGGTCTCCGGTGAGACGGTCTTCGTGTCCGGGGCGGCCGGCGCGGTGGGCGGCGTCGTGGGAGAGCTGGCGCGCATCAAGGGCTGCCGCGTGGTGGGCAGCGTCGGCTCGGACGCGAAGGTGAAGCACCTGCGCGAGAAGCTGAAGTTCGACGACGCCATCAACTACAAGTCCGGCCCGGTGGCCGAGTCCCTCGCGAAGGCGTGCCCGGACGGCATCGACGTCTTCTTCGACAACGTGGGCGGCGAACACCTGGAGGCCGCGCTGGGCCTGATGAAGAACCACGGCCGCATCGTCCTGTGCGGCGCCGTCTCCCAGTACAACGCCACCGCCCCCACGCCCGGTCCGCGCAACCTGGCGCTCGCCGTGGGCAAGCGCCTCAAGCTCCAGGGCTTCATCGTCTCCGACCACGGCAACCGCCGCGCGGACTTCCTGCGCGACATGGGCGGCTGGCTGCGCGAGGGCAAGGTGTCCGACGTGTCCACCGTCGTGGACGGCCTGGACAAGGCGCCCGACGCCTTCATCGGCATGCTGCGCGGGGACAACACCGGGAAGATGCTCGTGCGCCTGGTCAAGGACGCTTGAGGGGGCTGCCGAAGGCCGCCTGACGCTCGCTGGCCAACGTCCGGAACGAACGCCATCGAACAAGTCCGCCGCGCTTCGTCCTGCACCTCGCAGACGGAGCGCGGGGAACGCGCGGCGCTCGCGGCGTCGGGCAGGGTGCACCTCCCCTTGAAGGAGGCAGCACGTTGAGTTCACAGAAGCAGCCGGACGCGGTGCACATCGACGAGAAGAGCAAGGACGCGCAGCTCGCGAAGGATCGCTCGGAGCCCACGGGCAACTTCCTCACCACGGATCAAGGCATCCGCGTCGAGCACACCGACGACTCGCTCAAGGTCGGCGCGCGCGGCCCCACGCTGCTGGAGGACTTCCACTTCCGGGAGAAGATGACCCGCTTCGACCACGAGCGGATCCCCGAGCGCGTCGTCCACGCGCGCGGCTCGGCGGCGCACGGCTACTTCCAGCCCTATGAGTCCCAGGCGAAGTACACCCGGGCGAAGTTCCTCCAGGACCCCAAGAAGAAGACGCCGGTGTTCGTGCGCTTCTCCACCGTCGCGGGCTCGCGCGGCTCCGCGGACACCGTGCGCGACGTGCGCGGCTTCGCGGTGAAGTTCTACACGGAGGAAGGCAACTTCGACCTCGTGGGCAACAACATCCCCGTCTTCTTCATCCAGGACGGCATCAAGTTCCCGGACGTCGTCCACGCCGCCAAGCCGGAGCCCCACCACGAGATGCCCCAGGCGGCGACGGCCCACGACTCCTTCTGGGACTTCGTGTCGCTCGTCCCGGAAACCCTGCACATGATCATGTGGACCATGTCCGACCGCGCCATCCCGCGCAGCTACCGGATGATGCAGGGCTTCGGCGTCCACACCTTCCGCCTCGTGGACGACAAGAACGTCGCGCGGTTCGTGAAGTTCCACTGGAAGCCGCTCCTGGGCACGCACTCGCTCGTCTGGGACGAGGCCCAGAAGCTGGCGGGCAAGGACCCGGACTTCCACCGACGGGACCTGTTCGAGGCCATCGAACAGGGGGACTTCCCCGAATACGAGCTGGGCTTCCAGATCGTGGAGGAAGCGGACGCGCAGAAGCTGGGCGTGGACCTGCTGGACGCGACGAAGATCATCCCGGAGGAGGTCGCCCCGGTGATTCCCGTGGGCAAGCTCACGCTGGACCGCAACCCGACGAACTTCTTCGCGGAGACGGAGCAGGTCGCCTTCTGCGTCGCGAACATCGTGCCGGGCATCGACTTCACGGATGACCCGCTGATGCAGGCGCGGCTCTTCTCCTACCTGGACACGCAGCTGACGCGCCTGGGCGGGCCGAACTTCGCGGAGATTCCCATCAACCGTCCGCTGGCGCCGGTGCACAACCACCAGCAGGACGGCTTCAGCCGGCACACGAGCAACGTGGGCCGGGCCAACTACTTCCCGAACTCGCTGGGCGGCGGCTGCCCCTTCCTCGCGTCCCAGCAGCAGGGCGGCTTCGTGCACACGCCGGAGCAGGTGAGCGGGCAGAAGCTGCGCGCGCGCCCGGAGTCCTTCAAGGACCACTACAGCCAGGCCGCGCTCTTCTTCCGCAGCCTCTCCGCGCCGGAGCAGGAGCACCTCATCGACGCCTGCCGCTTCGAGCTGGGCAAGGTGGAGACCCGCGCCATCCAGGAGCGCGTGCTGGAGCACTTCGCGAAGATTGACGCCCTGCTGGTGACGGCCGTGGCGGAAGGGCTGGGCCTGCCCGCCCCCAAGGCCGCGCCCGTCACCCCCAAGGGCCCGCCCGCGTCCAAGGCCCTGAGCATGGAGGCCATGAAGCTCATGACGCCCCCGTCCATCAAGACCCGCAAGGTCGCCGCGCTGGTCGCGGACGGCGTGGACGCGGACGAGCTCATGGCGGTGCGCAAGGAGCTGGAGGCCCAGGGCGCCCAGCTCAAGGTCATCGCCAAGCGCCTGGGCACGGTGAAGGCCTCCAACGGCAAGGACGTGGCGGTGGACAAGAGCGCCATGACCACCACCTCCGTGGAGTACGACGCCGTCTTCATCCCCGGCGGCGCCGCCAGCGTCGCGACGCTCAAGAAGGACGGCGAGTCGCGCCACTTCGTGCAGGAGGCCTACCTGCACTGCAAGACGGTGGGCGCGTCCAAGGACGCCGACGACGTGCTCAAGGCCTGCGAAATCACACCCGCCGCGCCCGGTGTCGTCTCCGGCAGCATCGTGGGCAATGGGGCCGCGCTGGCCACGGCGTTCGCCCAGGCCATCGCGAAGCACCGGCACTGGGACCGCAAGGACCACGACCGCGTCCCGGCCTGAGCCGGGGGGCAGCACGCAGGCACGGCACACGGGACGCGAGCCGGTTAGGGTCTCGCGGTCCCACCGTGTGTGAGAGGTGTCGCGCGATGAATCCCTGGGCCCGCTGGTTCCGCATCCCCTTCTGGCAGCGCGTCCTGGGCGCCTTCGTCCTGGGCGCCCTGGCCGGCTGGGCGCTGGGCGACAGGGCGGGCGTGTGGCTCCAGCCGCTGGGCACGCTCTACGTCCAGCTCATCCGGATGATCGCCACGCCGCTGGTCTTCTTCGCCGTCATCCACGCGGTGTCCGCGCTGCGCGGCCAGAAGAGCATGGCGAAGCTGGGGGGCCGCACCTTCCTCTGGTTCGCCCTCACCGCCGCCATGGCCGTGGGCGTGGGCCTGGGCACCGCCGCCCTCACCCAGCCGGGCGTGGGCGTGGGCCAGCTCCAGCCGGCCACCGACTTCAAGCCCCGCCAGGTGCCCGGCCCGGTGCAGGTGCTGCTGGACGTGGTGCCCACCAACCCCTTCGCCGCGCTGGCGGAGGGCAAGATGCTCCAGGTCATCTTCTTCGCGGGGCTCGTGGGCTTCGCGCTGGTGAAGCTGGGCGAGCGCACCGCGCGCCTGCGCGAGCTGGTGGGCCAGGCCAGCGAGGCGATGATTCAGGTCACCCGCTTCGTGCTGGAGTTGACGCCGCTGGGCACCTTCGGCCTCATCGCCGCGCTGGTGGGCACCTACGGCTTCGAACGGCTGCTGCCCCTCGGCACCTTCGTGCTCACGCTGTACCTGGCGTGCGCGCTGCACGTCGTCTTCGTGTACGGAGGCCTGCTGCTCGCGCACGGGCTCAACCCGCTGCGCTTCTTCCGGGGCGCCGCGCCCGCCATGCAGGTGGCGTTCGTCAGCTCCTCCAGCTTCGCGTCCATGCCGGTGGCCCTGCGCAGCGTCACCCACAACCTGGGCGTCAACCGCGACTACGCGGCGTTCGCGGTGCCCCTGGGCGCCACCATCAAGATGGACGGCTGCGGGGCCATCTACCCGGCCATGACGTCGCTCTTCATCGCGCAGTACTTCGGCCTGTCGCTGTCCGCGCCCCAGCTCTTCATCATCCTGCTGGCGTCGGTGCTGGGCAGCTTCGGCACCGCGGGCGTCCCGGGCACCGCGGTGGTGATGACCACCGTGGTGCTGAGCGCCGCGGGGCTGCCGCTGGAGGGCCTGGGCTACCTGCTCGCCATCGACCGGGTGCTGGACATGATGCGCACCCTCACCAACGTCACCGGGCAGATGCTGGTGCCGGTGCTCGTGGCGCGCGAGGAGGGTCTGCTGGACCTGGACGTCTACAACCGCGCGTCCACCAACGTGGGGCTGGAGGAGCCTCCAGCGCCCACGACCTGAGCTACTTGCAGGTCTTCGCCGGCAGCGAATCAATCCAGTCCGCGACGAGCTTGGAGCCCTCCGCGTGGTGAACGACGCGGCCAATCTGCGGCATCATCTTGCCGGACTCCTCCGTGTGCATCCGGTACCAGAGGATGGACTCCGCGTGGTTGCCCGGGACGATGTCGAACTCGCCGCCCACGCCGCTGCCCGCCGAACCGGGGCGCTTGCACTCGCCCAGCGTGAACAGGTTCGTGTTGTCGATGTTGAGGAACAACTGGCTGGTGATGCCCGCCGTCCCCTTCGGGTTGTGGCAATGCGCGCAGTTGATGTCCAGGTACGTGCGCGCCCGCGTGGCCAGGTCCGCCGCCGCCGGGTTGAACGCGTCCGGCGCCTTCGGCCGCTCCGCCACCGCTGGCAGTCCGTCCAGCTTGCCCAGCGACGCCAGGTACTCCAGCTGGTTGCGCTCCGCGCCGCCGTAGGTGTTCGTGTGGTTCAGGTAGCGCGCCTTCACGCCAATGGGGTGCATCACCTGCTCCCCCGCCTCGTCCTGGAGGTGGTGGCACTGCTGGCACTGGTTCTTGGAGGGCACCGAGTACTTGAACGCCCGGGTGTTGCCCTCCAGGTCGATGAACGTCACGTCGCGGGAGCGTCCACCGGTGGCCAGCGTGGCCTCCGTCTGAGTGTTCCACACGTAGGGCCACGCCTCCCAGCCCGACGGCTGGCGGACCAGGATGCGCGTCTCGATGTAGCGCACGTCCTGGTCCGGCTTCCGCAGGTCCGCCGGGAAGGCGAACGTCTTGGAGATGAGCGTCCCCACCGGCAGGTCCAGCGCCTCGTTGGGCTCGTAGTGCGCCACCTTGCCGGCGGGGATGGAGAGCGTGCGCAGCTTGACCGAGTAGTCGGAGAACAGCGGGGTGGACAACGTGTAGGGCACGTTGCCCTCCACCGGCACCAGCCCCCCGTCCGCCGGGCTTCCGGTGAACAGCCCGAAGCCCGACAGCACGTTGGGAATGACCAGCGGACCGGCGTCGTCAGGCCCCGCGTCCGGAGCGCCCGCGTCGGGCACCCCGGCATCCTCCGGCCCCGCATCGGGAACACCCGAATCTGGGACGCCCGCGTCCGCCGTCCCTGCGTCCGGAACGGAGGTGCCCGCGTCGGGCCCTGGGGCCTCGGGGTCGGAGGAACCGCAGGCGGCCAGCACGAGGGCCAGCAGCACCACGGAGAGACGGGGCTTCACGAACGACGTCCGCATGGGTGTCACGCTCCCTGACTGCGATTACTTGATGAAGTCGCCAATCGTCAGCGCGGGGGAGAAGCCCGCGCAGTCGAATGCGGTACCCGTCGCGGCGTAGTGCCGCGTCTTGCCCCACGCCCCGACCAGGTCACCGCCGGTCGCGGCAGCGCTCGCCCCGGCCAGGTCCATGTCCACGATGACGTTCTTGGTGCCCTCAGGCAGCGTGTTGTTCGTGAAGCAGATGTTGATGGGGTTCACCTGGCTGCGGTCGTGGCCGGCCGGATCCACGCCGTCCCACAGCAGGTGCGGCACCCGCAGCTCGCCCTGCGTCTCACCGTAGGCGTAGAGCGCCGCCACGAGCGCGCCCAGCGGACGGCGCTGCGCGCTCAGGCTGCCGTTGTCCACCAGGTCTCCGCTGCCACCCTTGAACGTGTTGCCGTGGATGCTGATGTCCTCGCTGTTGAAGTTCCCGCCACCCGCCGCCCACAGCGTGGGGTCCGGTTCGATGGACAGACCGCTCAGCACCGCCACGTCCAGGGAGTTGTTGTTCTCCCAGGTGTTCCCCGTCAGCTCCACCCGGCGCGACGCCAGGATGAACGTGCCCGTGCCGGCCGGCACCTGGGACACCGTGCTGCTGCTGGCGGCCACCGACGCGAAGTTGGTCCGGTTGTTGTTGATGATCGTGTTGTCCTTCACGCGGACGTCGGTGCCCTTGATGGGGTTGCCCGGCAGGTCGAACACCACCAGGCCCGTGGTGTTGTCCTCGGCGAGGTTGCCCGTCACGTAGGCGTACTTCGTGTTCTCGATCTCGATGCCGGCCACGTTCTGCTTCGCGATGTTGTTGCGCACGACGGCGTACTCCGTCTGCCCCACGTAGATGCCCGCGTCCGCGGCGTTGTAGGCCTCGCAGTCCTCGATGACGACGTACTTGGACTTCACCGGGTACAGGCCGTACTTGCCGTTGTTCTCGTCGTTGACCTTGGCCCACTCGGTGCGCACGCGGCGCATGATGACGTCGGTGGAGGACTCGATGCGCACCGCGTCCTTCTTCGCGTCCCACACCGCGACGTCACGCACCTCGAAGCGCTTGCCCACCACGTCCAGGCCGTTGGAGTTCGGGGCGGCGGCGGAGAAGACGAGCACCGTGCTGGTCGCCGTGCCCGTGCCCTCGCCCTTCACGCCCTTGCCCGCGCCCGCGATCGTGATGCCGTTCTGGCGGACGGTGATGGCGTTGTCGAACGTGAACGTGCCCGCGGCCAGCTGGATGGTGGTGCACTCGGCCAGCGTGTTCACCTTGTCCTGGAGCTCCTCCTCCTGGCCCGGCGCGAAATTCAGCGTCGTCTGCGTCTTGCCCTCGCAGGAGAAGTCCCCCGCGGCGCCACCGGTCCAGGGGATGCCCGTGTCCACCGGCGGGCCGGCGTCCGTGCCAGCGTCCGCGTCCGTCTGGGTGCCCGCGTCCGGCCTCGGGCCGGCGTCCGGCACGTCCGCGTCGTCGGAGCAGGCGGTCAGGGAAAGGGCCCCCACCAGGGCCAGAAGGGTGGCGCTCGAAGCGCGGGTCCACTGCAAACGGGGCATGTCTTTCCTCCGCGAAGCCGCTCCGCATGGACCCTGGGGAAGGACCCGGGCCCGCGAAGCAGCGGGAAGGCGGCATGCTCGGAGCAAAGACACACGGGCGACAAGCACAAGTTTCACGTTTGTGTTTTGACGCAGTGCCCCTTTGGCCACGCGGAAAAAGCACGCGCACGCGGTAAGCCTTTCGTCTCGAATGTACTCCCAGGGGGGACGACCGGCCGGGCGCCCCTGGCCCCTTCGTGGGGTCCCCGTCCCCCACCCGCGCGGTCACCTTTCCAGGGTGTCGCGGCACCATCCTTCCTCTCCCCGCGACGGACAAGGAGGACTCCCATGCGTGCAAGTACCTTGACGACCCTGCTGGTGGCGTTCGCATCCGGCGCGGCCACGACGTCCCTGGCGCAGGAGGATGAGGCGTTGGCGGCCCCCGGGGGCAATGACTCGCAGAACCCGGAGACCCAGCAATCACTGACAAGCACCACCGACGACGGCACCTTCTGGGACAATTACTGGTATCAGCCCTCCGCCCCTGGCACCGGCTTCCAGCGGCCCCTCGACGGGTCCTACGAACTCCAGCAGCCGCTGAACGGGACGTACCAGCTCCAGCAACCCCTCAACGGGACCTATGAACTCCAGCAGCCCCTCAACGGCACCTATCAGCTCCAGCAACCGCTGAATGGGACGTACCAGCTCCAGCAACCGCTGAACGGGACGTACCAGCTCCAGCAGCCGTTGAACGGCACCCAGCGTCGCGCTCGCTAGCGAAGGACGCGTCCCCCGGCGCACCTTCCGGGGGACGCCCTGGTCGGGGTCAGCGGCGCGCGTTGAAGGTGTCGCAGGCCTCCAGCGTGCCCTGCTCCAGGCCCCGCTTGAACCAGGTCATGCGCTGCGCGGAGGAGCCGTGGGTGAAGGACTCCGGGACGACGTGCCCCCGGGCGCGCTTCTGGAGCGTGTCGTCGCCCACGGCGCTGGCCGCGCCCAGGCCCTCCTCGATGTCGCCCGGCTCCAGCATGTCGCGCTCCTGCTGCGCGTGGCGGGCCCAGATGCCGGCGAAGCAGTCTGCCTGCAGCTCCGTCAGCACGGAGAGCTGGTTGGCCTGCTCCTCGCTGGTGCGGCGGCGCAGCGACTGCACCTTCTGGGAGACGCCCAGCAGGTTCTGCACGTGGTGCCCCACCTCGTGCGCGACGACGTACGCGCGGCCGAAGTCACCGGGCGCGCCGAAGCGGCGCTCCAGCTCGTCGAAGAAGGTCAGGTCCAGGTACACGCGCTGGTCGCCCGGGCAATAGAAGGGCCCCACCGCGCTCTCCTGCGCGCCGCACGCGGACTGCACCGCGTCCGAGAAGAGCACCAGCCGGGGCTGCACGTAGCGCACGCCCAGGGGCTCCAGCAGTCCGGGCCAGGTGTCCTCGGTGTCCGCGAGGACGACGGAGACGAAGTCCTTCAGCTCCTCCTGCGCCGGATCCACCGCGCGCCCAGAGCCCCCGGTCGCGGGATCCGAATAGGGGGACCGCGAATCCACCTGCACGTCGGAGGGGTCACCGCCCAGCAGCATCACCAGCAGCGCCACCACCAACGACGCCGCGCCACCGCCCACCGCGAGCGGGCGTCCGAAGCCGGAGCCCCGTCGGTCCTCGATGTTCGAGCTGCGACGTCCACCTTGCCACCGCATCCAGACCCCCTCTGCTGTCGAGCCACCCTGCGGACCAAGGTAGGCAGCGCTCCCTGGGGCAGCGATGGGAATTCCCACGACGACCGTTCGCCAGGAGGTCGACAGGGCAGGCGGGCAACCAGGCGCTCCGCGTCACTCCGGCGCGGAGAAGCCCACCGTCCCGGCGGCCACGCGCGCGGCGGCGCCCAGGCGCTCCATCAGGGCCGGGCCGAAGTACTGGCGCCGGGACTCGCCCTGCCCCGTGAGCACGACCTCGGACGTGTCCAGGTAGCCCACGTAGCCGTTGGCCAGCCCCAGCACGTGGGTCGCCCCCGTGAGCGCCTCCAGCGCCCGTCCAGCGCCCGTGGTGGGCTCGCCCGGAATCGACAGCAGCTCCAGCGGCCCCAGCGCCAGCGCGTCGACCTCCGTTTCCCGGGGCGAGGAAGCGCACAGGAAGTTGTCCCCCGCCGCGCGGGTGAACGCCGGCACCAGCCGCGAGGAGTCCGGCCGGGGCAGGGACGCCTGCACCCGCGCGAAGGCCAGCCGCACCGGCCCCGCCACCGCCGCCGGCGCCGCGCCGTCCGCCAGCGTGGACAACCGGCTCGCGAAGCCCGCGGCCCGCTCCGCGCCCTGACCTTCGGAGAAGGCCACGGACGCGTTGCCCTGGCTGCCCTGCACGAACAACGTCACGCCGCTGCCCGCGGCCTCGCGCAGCGCGCTCAGCCGGCCCGGGTAGTCCGGATCCACCAGCGCCTCCTTGCGGGGAATGAGCGTGGCGTGCGCGGCGAACATCAGCACCTCCGCCACCGGCGCGGTCGCGCCCTTCAGCACCACGCGCGTGAGCTGTCCGTCAGGAGCCAGCCCCCCGCTGCGCGAGGACACGAGCCCCGCGTCCGCCGCCCCCCCCACCTCCAGCGTCACGTCCTCCAGGGAAGCGACGGCCTTCTCCAGCGCCTCGCTCGCGCCCGCCACCGCCGCGCCCACCGCCGAGGGCATGTAGCGGCCCGTGCCGGAGAGCTGGGCCACCCACCGCGTGTCGTAGCCGCCAAAGGAGGAGTGCGTGTGCGTGGCCAGCACCAGCACCTCCCTCACCCCCACCCTGGCGGCGCGCTCGCGCACCTGCGCCACGATTTCCGGGGTAACGAAGAGCAGCTCCAGCGACACCACCCCCACGCGGGCGCTCCCGGCCTCCAGCACCACCGCCCTCGCGTGGAGGGGCATCGCGGCCTGGCTCGCTTCGGGCCTGGGCGGTGCGTAGCCGGCCACCACCACCGGGAAGGGCGGCGTCAGGGCCACCTTCGCGGCGCCTGCTCGGAGGGAGCCCTCGCCCCGGACCTGGGACAGCACCACGGGCGTGCGCTCCTCCCAGCGTCCACACCAGTTCCAGGAAGCAATCGCGTACGCGGCCCCCGCGGTCAGCAAGGCGAAGGGCAGCAGGGCGCGGAGGACGGAGCGACGGGAAGAGGACATGCCAGAGGCAGCCTAATCGCTCCCGATGCTGGGGCGGCTCCTACCTTTCCGGCCAGCGCCACCCTGCCTGGCCTACAGGAGCCGACGTCTTGCGACAGATGGAATACCTGCCTTCGAGACGTGCGTTCCTGTTCCGCTTCACGGTCGAAAGGGGTAAGGGAGCGCGCCATGTGCGGCATCTTCGGAATCACGGGTCACGGAGAAGCGTCCAACCTGACGTACCTGGGGTTGCACGCCTTGCAGCACCGCGGACAGGAGTCCGCCGGCATCGTCGCGTCCGACGGCCACCTGCTGCGCGCGCACCGGCAGATGGGGCTGGTGGCGGACATCTTCACCGCGCCGGTGATTGACGGTCTGCCGGGAGACGCGGCCATCGGACACGTGCGCTACAGCACGGCGGGCGGCAGCCAGTTGAAGAACGCCCAGCCGCTGTTCGTCGCGTACGCGGGCGGCCAGTTCTCCATCGCGCACAACGGCAACATCGTGAACGCGACGGAGCTCAAGGCCTCGCTGGAGTCGGAGGGCGCGCTCTTCCAGTCGGACGCGGACACGGAGGTGGTGATGCACCTCCTCGCCCGCTCCAAGCAGCCCACCTTCGAAGCCAAGCTGGTGGAGGCGCTGCGCAAGGTGGAGGGCGCCTACAGCATCCTGCTCCTCACGGAGGACAAGCTCATCGCGGTGCGCGACCCGCACGGCTTCCGGCCGCTGGTGCTGGGCAAGATGAAGGAAGGCGCGTTCGTCGTCGCCAGTGAGACGACCGCGCTGGACCTCATCGAAGCGGAGATCGTGCGCGAGCTGGAGCCCGGCGAGCTCATCGTCATCGAGAACGGCGTGCTGCGCGCCAGCATGCCCTTCAAGCCCGCGCCCCGGCTGGGCCGCTGCATCTTCGAGCACGTCTACTTCGCCAAGCCGGACTCGGTGCTCTTCGGCACCAGCGTGTACGACGTGCGCAAGCGCCTGGGCATGCAGCTGGCGCGCGAGCAGCCCGCGCCGGACGCGGACCTGGTCATCGCGGTGCCGGACTCCGGCGTGCCCGCGGCCATCGGCTTCGCGCAGGCGAGCGGCATCCCCTACGACGTGGGCCTCATCCGCAGCCACTACGTGGGCCGCACCTTCATTGAACCGCAGCAGTCCATCCGTCACTTCGGCGTGAAGCTGAAGCTGTCCGCCGTGCGCAGCGTCCTCAAGGGCAAGCGCGTGGTGGTGGTGGACGACTCCATCGTGCGCGGCACCACCAGCCGGAAGATCGTGAAGATGCTGAAGGCCGCGGGCGCCGTGTCCGTGCACCTGCGCATCTCCTCGCCGCCCACGCAGTGGCCCTGCTACTACGGCATCGACACGCCCAGCCGCACGGAGCTCATCGCCGCCAGCCACAGCACGGAGGAGATCGCGAAGTACGTGACGGCGGACTCCCTGGGCTACCTGTCGCTGGAGGGCCTGGGCGCCGCGGTGGAGGACCCGAAGCGGAGCACCTACTGCACCGCGTGCTTCTCCGGGCAGTACCTCACGGAGAAGCTGTCCCGGGACTCGGACGCCAAGCTGAGCGCCTGAGTCCGGGCGCCCGGTGCCGGTGATGCCCTCGACCTCCAGCCGGCCGGAACTCGCGCAGGCGGAGCGGCAGTTCATCCGCTCCGTGCTCGCGGGACTGCTGCTGCTGGGCGTCGTCGCCGTCGCGGGCCCGCTGCTCTCCTACCGCGGTGACGTGGCGGGGGCCCGCGCGGAGTTCCGGACGCGCATGACGCGGGAGGCGCGCGTCTACGCGGAGGCGCTGGGCCTGCACCTGAAGCTGCTCCAGACGGAGCTGCTGCGCGTGTCCGAAGGCGTGGGCCCGGACGTGAAGCGCGAGCTGCCCACCGAGGACCTCCAGGACCTCACCACCCCGCGCGCCGGCCTCTTCCACGCGGGCGTGATGGTGCTGGACGCGCAGGGCAAGCCGCGCTGGAGCGACCCGCCGCTCCTGGCGGACGCCTCGCAAGGCGACTTCGCCGCGCGCCCGTGGTTCCAGCAGGTGCTGGCGCGGCAGACGCCGGTGGTGGATGCCATCGCGCCGGGTGCGTCCTCCTTCGTCGTCGCCGTGCCGGTGGTGCGCGCGGGCGTCACCACGGCGGTGCTCGCGGGCCTGCTGGACACGAACGCGTCACTGCCGGGCGGCCGGCCCCTGAGCAGCGACCTGGAGCTGCTCGTCCTCAACGCCTCCGGGGACCTGTTCCTGCCCACGGCGCCACCGTCGTGGGCCAGCGTGCCGCGCGCCGCCGGGGAGCTGCGCGCGTTCATCCGCGAGGGCACCCGCCCCCCGTCGCTGGACGCGGCGCCGGAGACCTTCGTCACCGCCACGCCGGTGCCGGGCACGGAGCTGCACCTGCTGCTCGCCGCGGATGAGACGGCGCTCCTGTCCGGGCTGCGCGACCGCTTCCTCGTGCAGCTGCTGGTGCTGGCGCTGCTCCAGGTGGGCACGCTGGTGCTCTTCACCATCCACTGGCGCCGCGTCTACGGCCTGTTCCGCGAGGTGGAGGACCGCGCCGCGCAGCAGGAGAAGATGGCCGCGCTGGGCAGCGCCGCCAGCCTCATCGCGCACGAGGTGAAGAACTCGCTCAACGGCCTCAAGGCCGCCACCGGGCTCGTCCCGCCGGAGGGCGAGGGCGGGCTCGTGGTGCGCACGCTGTACGGCCAGATTGACCGGCTGGCGCACCTGGCCACGTCGCTGCTCAACTTCGGCAAGCCGCCCGTCGTGCGCCGCGTGGACGTGGACCTGTCGCGGCTGGTGCGCGACGTGGTGGAGGGCCTGCGCTCCCTGCCGGAAGCAGGCGAGGTGCGCGTGGACGTGGAGGTGCCCCAGGACGCAGCTCCCCTGTCATGCGACCCGCTGCTGCTCACCACCGCGCTGGACAACCTGGTGCGCAACGCGATGGAGGCCACGGTGGCGGCCAAGGACCTGGGCCGGGTGGCGCAGCCCCAGGTCTGGGTGCGGGCCCGCTTCGAAGCCGACGCCGCGGTGGTGACGGTGGAGGACAACGGGGGCGGTCCGCCCGAGGGCGCGGAGGGCCGCCTCTTCGAACCCTTCCGCACCTCCAAGCCCCGGGGCATCGGGTTGGGGCTGGCCATGACGCGCCAGGCGCTGGAGCATCAGGGCGGACAGCTCACCTTCGAGCGCCTGCCCGACGGCAGCCGCTTCCTCCTCCACCTTCCCCGGGCCCCCCGCGCATGAGCCTCCCCGCCCTCCTCGTGGACGACGACCGGGCCTTCTCCTCCATCGCGGCGGTGGCCCTCCAGCGCGAGGGCTTCAGCCTCACGGTGGCGCACTCGCTGCACGAAGCCCGGGCGTCGCTCGCGAAGGCCACGCCCGCGCTGGTGGTGTTGGACCGCCGCCTCCCGGATGGCGACGGGCTCTCGTTCCTGACCGAGCTCAAGGCCCACGCGCCGGGCGTCGCGGTCGTGATGGTGACCGCGCACGGAGACATCGCGAGCGCGGTGGACGCGGTGCGAGCGGGCGCGACGGACTACGTGGCCAAGCCCGTGGAGCTGGCGGACCTGGTCCTGCGAGCGCGCCGGGCCGTGGACGCGGGCCGGCTGAGAGACCGCCTGGAGATGGCGGAGGCGGAGCTGTCCGGCCGGCGCCGGCTGGTGCCCCCCACCTCCGCCGCGATGCAGCGGGTGTTCGCGATGCTGGAGCGCATCGCCGCGTCCCCGCGCAGCCCGGTGCTGCTGCTGGGCGAGACGGGCGTGGGCAAGGAGCAGCTCGCCAGGCACCTGCACGCGCTCGCGTCGAAGGACGGGGGCGCGCCCTTCGTGCACATCAACTGCGCGGCCTTGCCCGAACAGACGGTGGAGAGCGAGCTGTTCGGCCACGAGAAGGGCGCCTTCACCGACGCGCGCACCGCGAGGCGCGGGCTGGTGGAGGTGGCGCACGGGGGCGTGCTGTTCCTGGATGAGGTGGGCGAGCTGCCGCTGCCGCTGCAGGCCAAGCTGCTCACGTTCCTGGACTCGGGCCGCTTCCGGAGGCTGGGCGGCACCACGGAGCAGACGAGCACCGCGCGCATCGTGGCGGCCACCAACCGCGACCTGCCCGCGCTGATGACCGGCGGCGGCTTCCGCGAGGACCTCTGGTTCCGGCTGGGCGTGTTCCGCATCGACGTGCCGCCCCTGCGCAAGCGGCGCGAGGACATCCTCCCGCTGGCCGAAGGCATGCTGGCGGACCTGGGCCGCGAGCTGGGACGAAGAGACGTCCGGCTGGGCGTCACGGCCCGGGCCAGGCTCACCAGCTACGCGTTTCCGGGCAACGTGCGAGAGCTTCGCAACATCCTGGAGCGGGCGTTGGTGCTGGAGTCGGGACCGGAGCTGGAGCTGGAAGTGCTCGGAGGGGGAGTGCCCACGAACCGTGGAGCGCCGACGGAAGCACCGGCCGCCGTGGCCCCGGGAGCCTTCAGCGTGGACCAGCCCGTACCGATGGAGGACCTGGAGCGCGCCTATGTGCGCTGGGTCCTGGAGCGACTGGGCGGGCGGCGCATGGAGGCGGTGAAGGTGCTCGGGCTGTCCTATCCAACCTTCGTGAAGCGCCTGGGCGGCGACTGAAGCGGTTTGAAGTTCCGCGGTCCAGGCGTTGAAAGCATTTTGAAGTCGGTCGGCACTTCAAGGAATTTGAAGTCGCGCCGCGACGCATCCGCCCGGAGTTGCTGAGGTTGTTTCGGGCACACGGCTTGCCATGGGGTCTTCCGGATTCTCACCGGAGCCTGCCCCTTGCGCCGTTCCCTGCCAGTCCTCGCCGCCTTGAGCACCCTGCTCGGTCCCGCCGCGCGTGCCGAGGAACGTCCCTCGCCCCCCACCCTGCTGTCGCTGGCCACGCTGCCGGACGAGGACCGGTTGGCCGCGCTCCTCTGGGAACGCTCCCCCGACTTCGCCGAGGCCCGGGCGCGCATCGCCGCGTCGCGCGCGGCGCTCCAACGCACGCACCTGCTGCCCAACCCGGAGCTGGACGTGTCGATGAACACCATCCCCATCGGTGAGACCAACCCGCCCGGCCTGCGCCGCCTGGACGACGTGCCCAACTACGTCATCGGCGTGTCGGAGCTGGTGGAACTGGGCAAGCGGGGCCCCCGGCAGGACGCGGCGAAGGCGGCGCTGTCCGCCACGGCGCTGGACGTGCACGCCACGCTGCGGACGCGCACCTACGACGTGCTGGAGCGCGCCGCGGACGTGGCCGCCACGGAGGTGCGCATCGCGGAGCTGCGCAAGCTCACCGAGGACGCGCTGAAGCTCACGGAGCTGCAACGCGCGCGGCAGCAGCACGGCGACGCCGCGGGGCTGGACGTGGATCGCTCCACGCTGGAAGCCCAGGCGCTGGAGACGTCGCTCGGCGAGGAGCAGGTGAAGCTGGCGGACGCGCTCATCGCGTGCGCACGGCTCGCGGGCCTGCCGTGTGAGCCCTTCGGAGGAAGGGAGCCGGCGTCGGCCTTCCTCAAGATGCGCCTCGACCGGGCCTCCGTGCCGGACGCCATCGAGTCGAGACCCGACCTGCGGGCCCTCGGCGCGCAGCAGGACGCGGCGCAGGCCTCCCTGAAGCTGGCGAGGCGCCGCTGGATTCCCGACCCGACGGTGCGCGCGGGCTACACGCGCGACCAGTTCATGATCTCCGGCAACCAGAAGAACTCCCTCTTCGTGGGCCTGTCGATTCCCCTCCCCTTCTTCGACCACGGGCAGGCGGACGCGCACGAAGCCAGCGCCAGCGCGGAGTCCGCAAGGGTCGCGCGCGAGCTGCTCGCCGCCCAGGCGAAGCGAGAGGCGGAGGTGCTGGACCAGCAACTGCGAGCGGTGCGGCAGCGACGCGACCGGCTCCACACGCAGACGCTCCCCCTCGCGGAGGGCGTGGTGCGGCGGCTGGACGCGGCGGTGAAGGCCGGAGGCGCGGCGTTGCAGGACCTGCTCCTCGCGCGTCGCACCTACGGAGAGCTGCTGCTCCATGCGGCCGACCTGGATCAGACCGCCTACCACCTCACCGTCGCCCTCGACCGGACGAGCGCCGCAGGTCCACGCGCCCCGGATGCCCTGGCCCACCCCAAGTCCTGAGTTCCCGTCCCCCTACCTCCTGAAAGCCCCCCCATGAACACCCCCGACACCTCCGCCGCGCCGACGCCCGCTGTCTCCACCCCTCGCCGCACCCCGGTCTGGATGGCCTTCGCGGGAGCGGGCCTGCTGAGCACCGGCGTGCTGCTGTACCTGCTCACCCCCACCGACTCCGTCGCGGAGAGCGAGACCGCCCTCCCTGGCCTCTCGGTGAAGGGCGAAACGGTGCACCTGCCGGAAGGCGCGCCGCAGTGGCACTACGTACAGCTCGCCGTGGCCACCGAAGGCAGCGCCCTCACGCCCCTCCCGTCGCCCGCGCGAGTGCAATTCGACGAAGCGCGCACCGCCTCCGTGGGAGCGCCCCTCGCCGGCCGGGTGGAGGAGGTGAAGGTGCGCCCCGGGGACCGCGTGAAGCAGGGCGATGACCTCTTCAGCGTCCGCTCTGGCGCCTTCGCGGAGCTGCTGCGCGAGCAGCGAGGCGCGGAGGCGGAGCTCGCGGAGAAGCGCCGCAGCGCCGAACGCCTCCAGGAGCTGGTGGCCCTCCGGGCCGCGCCGGAGAAGGAGCTGCTCGCCGCGCGGACGGAGCTGCGTCAGGCGGAGCTGTCCCTGGAGGCCGCGAAGGCGAAGCAGGGCAGCCTCCGCGTGTCCTCGCGAGGAGAGAACCTCTTCTGGGTGACGGCGCCGCGCTCCGGCACGGTGGTGGACCTGGACGTGGTGGGCAGCCAAGAGGTGACGCCGGACCGGGACAAGCCGCTCGTGCGCCTGTCGGACCTGGACCAGGTGATGGTGGTCGCGGACCTCCAGGAAGCGGACGCGCTGGACATGACACAGGGCCAGGACGTCACCGTCACCACGCGCGACGGCATCGTCCGCGCCGGCAAGGTGGACCGGGTGTCTGAGGTGGTGGATCCGCTGCGCCGCACGGTGGAGGTGCGCGTGCGCGTCCCCAACGACGACCGCCGCTTCCGGCCCAACGCCTTCGTGGAGGTGACGCCCACACCGCCCACGGGCGTCAAGCGCGTGCGGGTGCCCGACAGCGCGGTGGTGACGGACGGAGCCCGCTCGGTGGTCTTCGTCGCCCGGGACTCGAACCGCCTGGAGCGGGTGGCCGTGACGCCGGGCCGCCGCCGCGACGGTGAGGTGGAGCTGCGAGGAGGCCTGGCCTCCGGAGACCGCTTCGTCGCCCGGGGGGCGCTGCTCCTGGAGAACCAGATCGAACTGGCGGACTGACGCAGGGAAAGGACAAACGCCCATGTTCGAAAAGCTCGTCGACTTCAGCCTGAAGAACCGCGCGGCGGTGGTGTTCCTCACGCTGCTGACCGCCATCTGGGGCTACTTCTGCTTCCGCGACCTCACGGTGGAGGCCTTCCCCGACCCCACCGACACCCAGGTCAACGTCATCACCCTCTACCCGGGCCAGCCGTCCGAAGAGGTGGAGCGCCAGATTGGCCTCCCGCTGGAGCGCGCCCTCAACGGCATGCCGGGCCTGACGCGCCTGCGCAACCTCTCCATGTTCGGCCTGTCCTTCGTCACGTTGAGCTTCAATGACAACACGGACGTGCTCTTCGCCCGGGCCCAGGTGCTGGAGCGCCTGCGCGACGCGGAGCTGCCCCAGGGCCTCACGCCGTCCCTGGGCCCGCTGGCGACGCCCATCGGTGAAATCTACCGGTACACGCTCAAGGGAGCGAAGGGCGACCCGATGCACCTGCGCACCCTCCAGGACTGGGTGGTGCGCCCCGGCCTGCTGCGCGTGGACGGCGTCGCGGACGTCGTCAGCTACGGCGGCCTGCTCAAGGAGGTGCACATCCAGCCGGACCCCGCGAGGCTCGCCGCGTTCGGCCTCACGCTGGACGACGTGGAGGACGCGCTGAAGGACGGCTCGGAGAACGCCAGCGGCGGCGTGCTGGAGCGGGGCTCCGAACAGTTCGTCATCCGCAGCGAAGGCCTCTTCCACACGCTGGAGGACATCCGCGACGTGCGCGTGGCCACGCACGAAGGCACGCCCGTGTTCCTCAAGGACGTGGCGGACGTGAACGAGGGCTGGTCCCCGCGACAGGGCGTGGTGAGCCGCGACGGGGACGGCGACGTGGTACAGGGCGTGGTGCTGATGCGCCGGGGAGAGAACCCCTCCGTGGTCCTGGAGCGGGTGCGCGACGCGGTGGCCTCCGTGAACACCCGGCTGACGGCGGAGGACGCGCGCATCGATCCGTTCTACGACCGCACGGACCTGGTGAACACGACGCTGCGCACGGTGGGCCACAACCTGCTGGAGGGCGCGCTGCTGGTGACGCTGGTGCTGTTCATCTTCCTGTTGGACCTGCGGGCCGCGCTGGTGGTGGCGGTGCTCATCCCCCTCTCGCTGCTGGCGTCGTTCATCTACCTGAAGATGCGGGGCATGTCGGCCAACCTGCTGTCCATGGGCGCGGTGGACTTCGGCGTCATCGTGGACGGGGGCGTGGTCATCATCGAGAGCATCCTGTCGCGCATGTCGGGCCACCAGTACGAGGGGGAGACGCCCCTCGAACGCATCCAGCGCGCGACGAAGGCGGTGGTGCGCCCCACGGTGTTCGCGCTGCTCATCATCATCGCGGCGTACCTGCCCATCTTCATGCTGGAGCGCGTGGAGGGCCGCATCTTCGCGCCCATGGCGAACACGGTGGTGGCGGCGCTGCTCGGAGCGCTCGTCTTCTCCGTCACGCTCATCCCGGTGCTGGCTTCGTTCGTCTACCGCAAGCCGGTGAAGCACCGGGAGTCCCCGGTGCTGCGGGCCGCGGACAAGGCCTATGGCCCCGTCCTCGGCTGGAGCCTCAAGCACCCGGCCATCGTCATCGTGGTGTGCTCGGCGGCCCTGCTCTTCGCCGGAGCGCTGGTGCCGCGCATGGGCAGCGAGTTCCTGCCGGCGCTCAACGAGGGCAGCCTCTACCTGACCTTCACCATGCCCTCGAACATCTCCCTGTCCGAGGGCCGCAAGATGGTGCCGCGCATCGAAAGCCTGCTGCGCCAGGCGCCGCAGGTGGACGGGGTGCTCAGCCAGTTGGGCCGCCCGGAGGACGGCACCGACGCGAAGCTGACCAACAACCTGGAGTTCTTCGTGAAGCTCAAGCCACCCGCGGAGTGGCCCAGGAGCACACCGAAGCTGGACGACGTGCTGGCCGTCCTGCAGCGCTCCGTGTCGGAGGTGCCGGGCATGGAGGTGAGCTTCAGCCAGCCCATCGGTGACAATGTGAACGAGAGCATCAGCGGCCAGCAGGGGCAGCTCGCGGTGAAGCTCTTCGGCGACGACCTCCAGGCGCTCCAGGCCTACTCCGCGAAGGTGAAGTCCACGCTGGCGAAGGTGGACGGTGTCGCGGACCTGGGCATCGTGAAGAGCGGAGAGGTACCCAGCATCCAGGTGACGCCGGACCGCGTGGCCCTGGCCCGCCACGGCATGTCCCTGGGCGACTTCCAGCACGTCTTCCAGACGGCGGTGGGAGGCCGTCCGCTCAGCGAGTTCTGGGAGGGCGAGCGCCGCTTCGACGTGGTGATGCGCCTGCCCATGTCCAGCCGCGACGACGTGGAGAAGATCTCCCACCTGCGAATCCCCGTGGAGGGCGGAGTCCTCGTCCCCCTCAGTGAGCTGGCCAAGGTGAAGACCGGCTTCGGCCGGGCCTCCATCAACCGCGAGAACGGCCGGCGCTACATCGGCGTGCGCATGAACGTGCGAGGCCGCGACCTGGGCTCCTTCGTGAAGGACGCGCAGGCCCGCGTGGAGAAGGAAGCCCCGCTGCCTCCAGGAACCCGCATCGAATGGGGCGGCGAGTTCGAGAGCAAGGAGCGCGCGATGAACCGGCTGCTCACCGTGCTGCCGGTGGCGCTACTCCTCACGCTGCTGCTGCTCTTCAAGGCGTTCAACTCGTTCGGCCGGGCGGTGGTGACGCTGCTCAACGTCCCCTTCGCGCTGATGGGCGGCGTGTTCGGCCTGTACTGGGCGGGCATGCCCCTGAGCGTGGCCGCGGCGGTGGGCTTCATCGCGCTCATCGGACAGGCGGCGCTCAACGGCGTGCTGGTGATGAGCGCCATCGCGGAGCGGCGCGAGGCCGGCGAGTCCCTGGACGACGCCATCCTCCACGGCAGCCGGGAACGCCTGCGCCCGGTGCTGATGACGGCCACGCTGGCGGCGCTGGGCCTGGTGCCGGCGTGCTTGAGCAATGGGATTGGCTCGGAGATGCAGAAGCCCCTGGCCATCGTCATCGTGTCCGGGACCGTCTCCGCGTGCGCGCTGACGCTGGTGCTGTTGCCGGTGCTCTTCCGGGTCTTCGCCCGCTTCACGGAGCAGGTCGTGGACCGGATGCCGCCGCGGCTGCTGCGCGCGGTGCCCGGCGCCAGGAGCCTGCGCAAGGCGGGCTGAGCCTCAAGGCGTGGAGGGCTCCGGCTCCGAAGGGGCCGGGGCCTTCCCGGCGATGAAGTCCGCCAGGTCCTGGGGCAGCGGCGAGGCGAAGGTGACGGGCTCGCCGGTGCCCGGGTGCGGGAACGTGATGCGCTCCGCGTGCAGCGCGTGCCGGGGCAGCCGCAAGCGCGCCCACGCCTCCGGCTCCAGGGTGTGCTTGCTGAAGCGGTCGAAGTAGCCCGGATCCGGGCCGTACATCTTGTCCCCCACCAGCGGGAAGCCCGCGACGTGCAGGTGGATGCGGATCTGATGCTGCCGCCCCGTCTCTGGAAAGCAGCGCAGGAGCGCGAACGGCGCGCCGTCATGCACGAAGCGCTGGAGCACCTGGAAGCGCGTGCGGCTGGGCTTGCCCAGCACCGGGTCGATGCGCACCGCGATGCGGATGAGGTCCGTGCCCTCCGCGATGGGCGCGTCCACGATGAAGGCGTCCTCGGGAGGGTGGCCCTCGCACAGCGCCAGGTATTCCTTGTGCACGTCGCGCGACAGGAACAGCCCACCCAGGACGCGGCACGACTCCGTGGTGCGGCCACACACCACCAGCCCGCTCGTCTCGCGGTCCAGCCGGTGCGCGGGCTCCGCGAAGCGCTCCCCGAAGCGCTCCCGCAACAGCGTGACGAGCGTGCCCTTGTGGTAGCGCGCGGTGGGGTGGATGGGCAGCCCCGCCGGCTTGTCGAGCACCAGCAGCCAGTCATCGGAGAAGACCACGGGCAGCTCCGTGGGCGTCGCGGGCTCCTGGCTTGAAGGGCGGCGGATGCGGAACGTCAGCCCCGGGTATACCGGCGTGGAGGGCTTGAGCCGGTACGCGTCGCACAGGACGCCGCGCAGGATGATGCCCCGCACGCGCTCCAGGTCCATGCGGCGGATCTTCTCGCAGAGGTAGCGGTCCAACCGCCAGCCGGCGTAGTTCGGCTCGACGACGAACGGGATGTCCACGTAGCCGTCGGGCACGTCCGTGTCGTCGGCCGGAGCGGTGTCTTCGTCTTCACGCATGACGTTGCGCGCCGCTTAGCACGCTTTGGAGCGCGAAGGCCGCCCGGCCCTCGCGCACGAAGACTCGAGCACCCGGCGGCCTGAGTGCTTCACACGGGACGCTTCAGCTTACCCGCGGCAGCTCACCCGAAGGCGCGCTTCTGCTCCACGCCCAGCACGCGCGCGTACAGGTCCGCGATGCGCTCGCCGGTGCGGCCGTCCCACAGCTCCGGCACGCGGCCCTTCTTCACGTCGCCGGACAGGACGCGGTCGGCCGCCTCGCGGATGCGCGCGGGGTCGGTGCCCACCACCTCGTTGGTGCCCACCTCCACGGTGACGGGGCGCTCGGTCTCCTCGCGCAGGGTGAGGCACGGCACGCCCAGCGCGGTGGTCTCCTCCTGGAGGCCGCCCGAGTCCGTCATCACCAGCTGCGCCTGGGACGTCAGCGACAGGAACTCCAGGTAGCCCATGGGGTCCACCAGCTTGAGGGTCGGCGTCTTCTCCAGCTCGGGGCCATGGCCCTGCTCGGAGATCATCTTGCGCGTGCGCGGGTGCACCGGGAACACCACGGGGACCTTCCTGGCCACATGGATGAGCGTGGACAGCAGGCCCGCCAGCAGCTTCGGGTTGTCCACGTTGGACGGCCGGTGCAGCGTGGCCACGACGTAGGCCCGGGGCGTGAGGCCCAGTTGCTTGAGCGTGGGCAGTTGGTCGGCCTTCTCCTTGGACGCCAGGAGCGAGTCGATCATCACGTTGCCCACCAGGTGGATGCGCTTCGGGTCGATGCCCTCCTTCAGGAGGTTCGCGTCCGCGTCGCGCGAAGGCGTGAGCAGCATGTCGGAGAGCCGGTCGGTGACGACGCGGTTGATCTCCTCCGGCATGAGGCGCTCGAAGCTGCGCAGGCCCGCCTCCACGTGGGACAGCGGGATGCCCATCTTGGACGTGACGAGCGCGGCGGCGATGGTGCTGTTGACGTCGCCCACCACGGACACCAGGTCCGGCTTCTCCTTGAGGAAGATCTTCTCCATCTCCACCATCATCTTGGCGGTCTGCTCGGCGTGGCTGCCGGAGCCGATGCCCAGGTGGATGTCCGGGGCGGCCATGCCCAGGTCGGCGAAGAACACGTCGCTCATCTTCGCGTCGTAGTGCTGGCCGGTGTGCATGACCAACTGCTGGAGGGAGGTACGCGCGGCGATGGCCTTGTGGATGGGGGCCACCTTCATGAAATTCGGACGCGCGCCAACGATATGGATGACCTTCTTCATGTCGCTGCGCAAGCTAGGCACGCCCCCGTTCCTGCCTAGTGGTGGCCGGCACGCGGCCGTTTCCCCCCGGGGGCGGGACGTCCTGAATCTGATAGATGACGCCCATGCCCGCCTCCCGGACCGTGGCCGTCATCCCCGCCCGCCATGCCAGCACCCGCTTCCCTGGCAAGCCGCTCGCCCCCATCGCCGGCCGCCCCATGGTCGAACACGTCTGGCGCCGCTGTCAGGAAGCCCACGCCTTCGACGAGGTGTGGGTGGCCACCGACGACGCGAGGATCCGCGACGTGGTGGAGGGCTTCGGTGGCCGCGCGGTGATGACCAGCCCCGCCTGCCCCACCGGCACGGACCGCATCGCGGAGGTGGCCCGCGCCCGTCCGGACGTGGACGTCTGGGTGAACGTGCAGGGGGACGAGCCCCTGGTGGACCCCGCCGCGCTCAAGGTGCTCGCGGACCTCTTCCAGGACGACGCCGTGCACATGGGCACGCTGGTGCGCCCCCTGGAGGCGGACGAGTTGGAGAACCCGAACGTGGTGAAGGCCGTGCTCGCGCTCAACGGCGACGCGCTCTACTTCAGCCGCGCCCCGGTGCCCCACGTCCGCGAACCCGGCCCGCCCGTGCGCCGCCACGCCCACCTGGGTCTCTACGGCTACCGGCGTGACACCCTGCTGAAGCTCGCCACGCTCAACCCCACCCCGCTGGAGGAGGCGGAGAAGCTGGAGCAGCTTCGCGCGCTGGAGCACGGCCTGCGCATCCGCTGCGCCCAGGTGTCCTGGCGCACGGTGGCGGTGGACGTGCCGGAGGACGTGGCCCGCGTGGAGGCGCTCCTGCGCGAGCGCGGCTGAAGCGCCCGCGCGCACCCCGGGTCAGATGACCGGCAGCGAGTCCGGCTCGTCGCCCCGGGGGAACGCCGCGTCGATGCGCCGCAGGTCCTCCGGCGTCAGCGTCAGGGACGCCGCGCTCGCGTTGTCGCGCATATGTCGCGCGTCGCTGGCCTTGGGGATGGCGAACGTCGACGGCCGGCGCACGAGGAACTGGAGCGCCACCTGGTACGGCGTCGCGCCGTGCGCCTGGGCGATGGACGCCAGCACCTTGCCCCCCGCGCTGGAGGGCGCCGGGAAGTGGCCGTTGCCGAACGGGCTGTAGGCCACCACCGCCACGCCCTCCGCCTCGCACCACGGGACGACGGTGTGTTCGATGGCGCGCTCCTCCAGGTGGTACAGCACCTGGTTGCACGCGATGCGCCCCGGCCCCGCCAGGGACAGCACCTCCTCCAGCTCATCCACCGCGAAGTTGCTCACGCCCCAGGAGCGGATCTTCCCGTCCTTCACCAGCTGCTCGAAGGCCGCCACCGTGTCCGCCAGCGGGTGGGAGCCGGGCCAGTGCAGCAGGTAGCAGTCCAGCCGGTCCGTGCGAAGCCGCCGGAGGCTGCGCTCGCAGGCCGTCACCGTGCCCTTCCGCGTCGCGTTGGACGGCATCACCTTGGAGACGAGGAACACCTCGTCGCGCCGCCCTTCAATGGCCCTGGACACCAGCGCCTCCTCCACCCGGCCCTGGCCGTACAGCTCCGCGGTGTCCAGGTGGGTGAGGCCCAGGTCCAGGCCCGCGCGCAGGGTCCGGACGGCGCCTTCCGCGTCATCGTCCTCCATCTGCCAGGTGCCCTGACCGATGACCGGCACCGACACCCCGGTGTTGCCAAAGACGCGCTTTTCCATGGCCGCTCCCTCGCGATGGGACTCCTCCCCGGAATACCACCCCGGCCGCCCCGGCTGCATCCCGACCCGGCGCGCGCGGCCCGGGCTGCGTGCCCGTCGACACTCCAGTAGGATTCGCCGGTGCCTCCTCCTGAACCCCCTCCGCCCTCCAAACGGCCCGCCTCGGGCGTGACCGCGCGCCGCCTGCTGTCCCTGGCGCGCCCCGAACTGCCGACGCTGGCCCTGGCCACCGTCTTCCTGTTGCTCGGCAGCGCCGCCAGCCTGGCCTACCCCCAGGGCATCCGCGTCCTCATCGACGAGGCCCTCAACGGCAAGGACCACTCGCTCATCGACAAGGCCGCGCTCGTCATGCTGGCCGTCTTCCTGGTGCAGGGCGTCGCCATCGCGCTGCGCGCCTACCTCTTCAACGTCTCCGGCGAGCGCGTGGTGATGCGGCTGCGCCGCGACTTCTTCAGCAGCCTCATGAGCCAGGAGGTGGCCTTCTTCGACAACCACCGCACCGGGGAGCTCACCAGCCGGCTCTCGTCCGACACCACCGTCCTCCAGAACACCGTGAGCACGAACATCTCCATGGTGCTGCGCAACGCCGTGCAGGCCATGGGCGGCATCGCGCTGCTCTTCTACACGTCGGCCTCGCTCACGTTCCTGATGCTCGCCGTCGTCCCCCTCGTGGCGGTGGGCAGCGTGTTCTACGGGCGCCGCGTGCGCCTGATGTCACGCGAGGTGCAGGACGCGCTGGCCAAGGCAGGTGAGGTCGCCGAGGAGAGCCTGTCCAGCCTGCGCACCGTGCGCTCCTTCGCGGCGGAGCCGGCGGAGGTGACGCGCTACGGCGACACGGTGCACCACGCCTTCGTGGTCGCCCGGCGCCGCTCGCTCCAGACGTCCATCTTCATCGGCGGGGTCACCAGCGCGGGCTACATCGCCGCGGTGGCGGTGTTCTGGTACGGCGGCCGGCTGGTGGTGGAGCAGCAGCTCACCGTGGGCGCCCTCACCTCGTTCCTCATCTACACGATGCTCGTGGCCATGTCCCTGGGCGCCCTGGCGGACCTGTGGGCGGACTTCATGCGCGCCTCGGGCGCCGCCGAGCGCGTCTTCGAGCTCATGGACCGCACGCCCGTCATCCCCATCGCCCAGGGCGAGCGCCCCGCCACCGTCGAGGGCCGGGTGGACTTCCAGGACGTGAAGTTCTCCTACCCCTCGCGCCCGGACGTGCAGGTGCTCCAGGGCATCGACCTCACCCTCCACGCGGGGGAGGTCGTCGCCGTGGTGGGCTCCTCCGGCGCCGGCAAGTCCACCCTCGCCGCCCTCCTGTCGCGCTTCTACGACCCGCAGCAGGGCCGCCTGCTCCTGGATGGACGCGCCCTGGACACGCTCGACCCCAGCTGGCTGCGCCGGCACGTGGGCATGGTCGCCCAGGAGCCCCTGCTGTTCTCCTGCTCCATCGGGGACAACATCCGCTACGGCCGCCCGGACGCCACCGACGCCCAGGTGGAGGCCGCCGCGAAGGCCGCGCACGCGCACGACTTCATCAGCCGCTTCCCGGAGGGCTACCAGACCGCGGTGGGCGAGCGCGGCGTGCAGCTGTCCGGCGGCCAGAAGCAGCGCGTCGCCATCGCCCGGGCCGTGCTCAAGGACCCGCGCATCCTCGTGCTGGATGAGGCGACGTCCGCCCTGGACTCGGAGAGCGAACACCTGGTGAAGGACGCCCTGGAGAAGCTGATGCAGGGGCGCACCACCCTCATCATCGCCCACCGCCTGTCCACCGTGGCCAACGCCCACCGCGTGCTGGTGCTGGAGGCCGGCCGCGTGGTGCAGAGCGGCACGCACGCCTCCCTCATGTCGCAGGAGGGCCTCTACCGGCGCCTGGTGGAGCACCAGGTGGTCGCCGCCTGAACGGTCGTTCCCCAGCCGGCGCCTCCCTCCACGCAGTCCGCGTGGCGCGAAAAGCGGGGGCGCATTATCTCTAGCGCCTCAAGAAAGGAGGTGATGCCTTGAACGACAGCAAGAGTCAGGCGTCTACCTCCGTCGCGGTGGCCTGCTAGCCCAGGGGTTTCCCGGCGGTGGTTGACGTCCCGCGGTACCGGTCGCCCCCGTCTCCCGACGGGGGCGACTTTTTTTGTCCCCCCTTCCCCCTGGGAATGTCCGCCCGACCTGCCGGTTCGAGCCGCGGGGGGAGAAGCGCCATCCACGACTGCCGTGGTCGCCCATCGGAGAGCTCCGTGTCCATCACGCCGTGTCCCATCCCCCTGCCTTCCGCCCTCCGTGACGAGGAGACCGTGGACGACCAGCGCAACCTCTTCTGCCCCAACTACGACGCCTGCCTCCACCAGGTCGTGAAGAAAGGCTGGGAAGGCTGGAGTTGCCGAGGTTGCGACCTGCGCCGCTTCCGGGTGGGGCAGCCGTCCGCCCAGCAGTTCGCGGTCGCCCGGCCGGGCGGTTGGGACGCGCAGTGAAACGCCGGCCGGCCTTCCGGGGCCTGCCAGCCTGACACCCGGCAGAGATTATTTGACGCCCCCTGGCCCTCTTGGCAGGAAGGGACATGCGCTCCAAGAAAACCAAGTTCATCTTCGTGACGGGCGGCGTGGTCAGCTCGCTGGGGAAGGGACTGGCCTCCGCATCCATTGGCGCCCTCCTGGAGAACCGCGGGCTGGACATCACGCTCATCAAGCTGGATCCGTACATCAACGTGGATCCGGGCACGATGAGCCCCTTCCAGCACGGCGAGGTCTTCGTCACCGAGGACGGTGGCGAGACCGACATGGACCTGGGCCACTACGAGCGGTTCACCTACGCCCGGATGAGCCGCCTCAACAACTTCACCTCCGGCCGCATCTACAACGCGGTCATCACCAAGGAGCGCCGGGGGGAATACCTGGGCAAGACGGTCCAGGTGATTCCGCACATCACGGATGAGATCAAGGCCAGCATCCGCCAGGCCTCCCAGGACGTGGACGTCGTCATCGTGGAGGTCGGCGGCACGGTGGGCGACATCGAATCGCTGCCCTTCCTCGAGGCCATCCGCCAGATGCGCTACGACGTGGGCAGCCAGAACGCGGTCTACATCCACCTGACGCTGCTGCCGTACATCGGCGCCGCGGGCGAGGTGAAGACCAAGCCCACGCAGCACTCGGTGATGAAGCTGCGGGAGATTGGCATCCAGCCGGACTTCCTCCTGTGCCGCACCGACCGGGAGATTTCGCGCGAGCTGAAGGACAAGATCGCCATGTTCTGCAACGTGGACAACGGCAACGTGTTCACGTCCCCCGACGTGCGCAGCATCTACGAGCTGCCCCTGGAGCTGCACCGCCAGGGCCTGGATGAGCGGCTGGCGGAGGTGCTCAACATCTGGAGCCGCGCGCCCCACCTGGAGAAGTGGGAGACCATCGTCCGCAAAATCTATGAGCCCGCGCGCGGCGAGGTGACCGTCGCCATCGTGGGCAAGTACGTGAACCTCACGGAGAGCTACAAGAGCCTCAACGAGTCCCTGCTCCACGGCGGCATCGCCAACGACGTGCGCGTGAAGCTGCGCTTCGTGGACAGCCAGGACGTGGAGGCGCAGGGGGCGGAGACGACGCTCGCAGGCGTGGACGCGGTGCTCGTGCCCGGCGGCTTCGGCGTGCGCGGCACGGAGGGGAAGATCGCCGCGGTCCGCTACGCGCGCGAAAAGAAGCTGCCCTTCTTCGGCATCTGCCTGGGCCTCCAGATGGCGGTGGTGGAGTTCAGCCGCACCGTGCTGGGCCTGAAGGGCGCCAACAGCCTGGAGTTCGACGAGCACACCCCGCACCCGGTGGTGACGCTGATGGAGAGCCAGGTGAAGGTGCAGGACAAGGGCGGCACCATGCGCCTGGGCAGCTACGCGTGCGCCCTCAAGGAAGGCACCGTGGCGCGCAAGCTCTACGCGCAGGACGCCATCCAGGAGCGCCACCGGCACCGCTACGAGGTGAACAACGCCTACCGCGGCCGGCTCCAGGAGGCGGGGCTCATCATCTCCGGCCACAACCCGGAGCTGAACCTGGTGGAGATGATCGAGCTGTCCGACCATCCGTACTTCGTCGGCTGCCAGTTCCACCCCGAGTTCAAGAGCAAGCCCTTCGCTCCCCACCCCCTCTTCTCCGGCTTCATCGGCGCGGCGCTCGCCCAGCGGGACGCCTCCCACGGTGCGGCCCCCGTCCCCCCGGTGCGCGCATGAGCACGACGCCCTCCATCCAGCTGTGCGGCCACAAGGTCGGCCCCGGCGAGAAGCTCTTCGTCATCGCCGGCCCGGACAGCATCGAATCCGAGGAGATGGCCCTGCGCCACGCCCACCTGCTCAAGGGCATCACCGCCCGGCTGGGCGTGCCGTATGCCTTCAAGTGCTCGTATGACAAAGCCAACCGGACCAGCGGCAAGTCGTTCCGGGGTCCGGGTTTGAAGGAAGGTCTGAGAATCCTCGACCGCGTGAAGCGCGAGGTGGGCGTGCCGGTGCTCACGGACGTCCATGAAACCAGCCACGTCGGGCCAGCCGCTGAAGTCGTGGATATCATCCAGATACCCGCCTTCCTCTGCCGCCAGACGGACCTCGTGGAGGCGGTGGCCCGCTCGGGCCGGGGGGTGAACTTGAAGAAGGGACAGTTCGTCGCCCCCAAGGACATCGTCCACTCGGCGAGGAAGGCCGTGGAGACGGGCAACCCCAACATCCTCGTCACCGAGCGGGGGTCCTCCTTCGGCTACAACAACCTCGTGGTCGACATGCGCGGCCTGGCCCAGATGCGCGAAGCCGGCCTCGTCGTGTGCATGGACGCCACCCACGCCGTGCAGCTGCCCAGCTCCAGCGACGGGAAGACGGGCGGTGAGCGCCGGTTCGTCTCACTGCTGGCCCGCAGCGCCGCCGCCGCCGGGATTGACGCTTTATTCACAGAAGTCCACGAAGACCCCGACCGTGCCCTGTGTGACGGTCCGTGCTCGCTCAATCCACAGATGTTCGAGGACGTGGTACGAGATGTGCTCAGCATCCGTCGCGCGCTGGGTCACGAAGCCGGTTGATGGACGCGAAAGGTGAGGAGGCCATGCAGACGGAAGCGCCTTCCAAGCCGGGCAGGGAAGAGCTGACGTCCCGTGCGTCACGCGTGCGGCTGCTCGTGTTCGACGTGGATGGCGTCCTCACCGACGGCGGCCTGTACTACGGCGACGGCGGCGAAGTGATGAAGCGCTTCAACGTGAAGGATGGCCACGCGCTGGTGATGGCCCGCCTGGTGGGCCTGCCCGCCGCCATCCTCACCGCGCGCACCTCCCGCATCGTGGAGGCGCGGGGGCGCGAGCTGGGCCTGGCCGCCGTGTTCCAGGGCCGCAAGGAGAAGGGCCCGGCGCTGGAAGAGCTGCTCGCCCAGCTCCAGGTGTCCCCGGAAGCGTGCGCCTACATGGGCGATGACCTCAATGACCTGGACCCCATGTCGCTCGCAGGGCTTTCCGCCTGTCCGGCGGATGCGGTTCCAGAGGTGCGCCAGGAAGCGCACTTCGTTACCCAGAACGTTGGCGGTCACGGAGCCGCCCGCGAATTGGTGGAGTTGTGCCTCCGTGCCAGTGGCCTTTGGGACGACGCCGTGGGTCTGATGAGAAGGGCTGATAAACGCAGCAGGTAGGTGGGTTGATCAAACCCCGCATCCAAGGTAGGTGTTTATTTCCATGGCTAGTGGAACGATGCAGTCCGAGGGGAGTACGGCGATGACGGACCAGCTCTACACGACGCACGACATCAGTCGGTTGCTTCAGGTGGATCCGTCGACGGTGAGCAAGTGGATCGACCGGGGCATCCTGATGGCCTTCCGCACGCCGGGCGGTCACCGCCGGGTGCGCTCGACCGACCTGCGCACCTTCCTGGTCACCCACCAGATGCCCGTGCCCGAGGAGCTGGGCAGCAGCACGGTGCGCCTGCTGATTGTGGACGACGAGCGGCAGACGCTGGATGCCATCAAGCGCGCGTTCAAGCCTTACGCGAACCAGGTGGAGATCCAGACGACGACGAGCGGCGTGGAGGCGCTCCTGCTGGTGTCGGAGCAGAAGCCGCACGGGATGCTCATGGACATCAACATGCCGGACATCGACGGCATCGAAGTCTGCAAGCGCATCCGCGCGCGCAAGCAGATGGAGGGCGTGCGGCTCATCACCATGACGAGCAATCACACGCCGGACGTCGTGGAGCAGTCCAAGCAGGCCGGCGCGGTGGCGTGCCTTGCGAAGCCGCTGGACGTGAACGCGGTGCTGGAGCTGTTCCGGGTGCCCATGGCACTGGGCGCCAGCGCCAACCGCAAGTAGGGGACGGGGGCTTCCGCCTGGCCCACAGCGGAAGCCCTCGGGTCGGTTGATGCTGGCGGGAGTCGCCGCGCCTCGGCGGTCGCGAGGGCAGCGGCCTCCCTCAGGGGCTTCGGGTGATGCATGCGCATCAACCCTGGACCTTCACCTCGACGACGCGGGGCTTGGTCTCCTCGCGACGCGGCAGGGTGAGGGACAGCACGCCGTTGTCGTAGCGGGCCTCCACCCGGGTGGCATCCACCGTGTCGGGCAGGCGGAACTGGCGCGCGTAGACGCCGGTGGACCGCTCCTGGCGCCGCAGGGTGGTGCCCTCCGCGACGGCCTCCGCCTTGCGCTCGGAGCGCACGGTCAGGATGTTGTTCTCCACCTTCACCTGGATGGCCTTGGCGTCATGGCCGGGCAGGTCGATGCGCAGCGTGATGCCGGCCTCGGCCTCGAGGATGTCGGCCGCGGGCGTCAGGGTGTGCTCCATGTCCGGGCGCGTGCTGGCGGACGCCGAGGACAGCTCGCGGAAGAGCAGGTCGAAGTCGCGCAGCAGGGGCAGCGTCACGGCGGCGTTGTAGGCATTGCGGTTGCTCAGCATGGTCTTCTCCTGTGCGTGTCGTCCCAGGGGACGCACGTCGTGCGGGTTCACGGTCGTTGTTGAGTGTGGCGGGCGGGCCCAGGCTTCGGTGTTCCAGGAGGGCCCGTCAGCGCCTCACAAGACTCAAGAGAACCATGCTTTGAAACGTGTCAAGCAACGGCCCCGGCCGTCCCGGAGCGCGCTCTGGAGGCGCCCTGCCCGGCCGCCTGCCCTCCGGCCGGGGGCCTTGGGCGGGGCGTCAGTCGTCGTCCCGGCCCAGGGTGACGGAGGGGCCGTCCTCGTCCCGGGTGACCTTCACCTCCCAGGGACGGCAGCAGACGGGGCAGTCCTCCACGTAGGCCTCGGAGGAGGCGCCCAGCGAGTCCACGTCGACTTCCACCTCCTCACCGCAGTACGGGCACGTCTGGGTGGCGGCATCCGCGAAGGGCTGCATCCGAGCCTCCTTGCCTCTTCCCGAGGCAGTTCGGTGACGTGGACTGAGCGTCCACGCCATCAGACGCTAGAATCCCCACCCCATGGCTCCCCCTTCCCGGAATCGCATCGCGGACATCCTCATCAAGGCGCGCGTCATCGACGAGCTGCAGCTTCGCAGCGCGCTCGCGTCGCTGGACCAGTGGGGCGGGCGCGTGTCGCGCGTCGTCGCGGACCTGGGCCTGGCGTCCGAGGAGACCATCACCCAGGCCATCTGCCAGGGACTGGGAATGCCCCGCGTGCAGCTGGGAAACCTGACCAAGGACGTGGCCGCGCTGTCGCGCGTGGACGTCATCCTCGCCGAACAGAAGGGCATCTTCCCCGTCCAGCTCAAGGACAACGGCAAGACGCTGGTGCTGGCGATGTCGGACCCCACGGACCTGGCGACGCTGGACCAGGTGGCGGCGCGCAGCCGCGCCCGCGTGGTGCCCATGGTTGCGGGCGACCGTGAAATCGAGCACGCCATCCTGCGCCACTACCGCAACCAGGAGCCGGTGGAGAAGAAGCGCTTCAAGTCGGACGCGAAGCAGCAGGACGCGGGTGAGCTCCCGGAGGAGGAGGAGTTCAAGGTCGTGGACATGAGCGGCAAGACGGTCGTCAAACGCATCAGCGACATCGTCGACCCGAAGGCCGCTGCCCCCGCCGCCGCGCCGGCCGCGCCCCCCGCCGCCGGCTCCAGCGCCTCCGACATCCTGGATGAAATCCTGGCGGGCGGCTCGCCCACCTCCGAGTGGACGGAGGCGGACCTGCAGCGGCTGCAGACGGTGCAGCAGAACCAGGAGAAGAGCTCGAAGATCCTCCGCGCGCTGCTGGAGCTCGTCTTCGAGAAGGGCCAGGTGCAGCAGCGCGAGCTGGCCGCGCGCATGCGCCTGTAGCCCTGTCGCGAAGCCGCTACGTCACCTCGCGCAGCTCGCGCGCGGTGAGGCCCAGCAGGTACAGGATGGTGTCCAGCCCGCCGGCGGAGATGGACGTGTCGGCGGCCTCACGCAGCTTGGGCTTCGCGCGGAAGGCGATGCCCAGCCCCGCCTTCTCCAGCATGAGCAGGTCGTTGGCCCCGTCCCCCACGGCGATGACCTGCTCCAGCAGGATGCCCTCCTGCTTCGCGAGCGTCTCCAGCAGCTCCGCCTTGCGGCGCGCGTTGACGATGGTGCCCACGGTGCGTCCGGTGAGCTTCCCGTCCCGGGCCTCCAGCGTGTTGGAGTACGCGAAGTCGATGCCCAGGCGCGCCTGGAGCGCCTCGGCCGCCACGGAGAAGCCCCCGCTGATGACGGCCGTGCGGTAGCCCAGGCGCCTGAGCACGCGCACCAGCGTCTCCGCGCCTTCGGTGAGCGGCAGGTTCGCGGCCAGCTCGCGCAGCACCTGGACGTCCAGCCCGGCCAGCAGCGCCACGCGCTGGCGCAGGGACTCGTCGTAGTCCATCTCCCCGTGCATCGCGCGCTCGGTGATGGCGGCCACCTTCGCGTGGACGCCGTGCGCCCGCGCCAGCTCGTCGATGACCTCGATGCGGATGAGCGTGGAGTCCATGTCCATCACCACCATCCGCTTGCCGCGCCGGTAGAGACTCTCGCGCTGGAGGGCCACGTCGAACGTGGGGCTCTCCATGGACAGCGCCAGGAGCGCGCGCTTGAGCGCGGAGGGGTCCGCGTCCGGCGCCAGCGTGACGTGCAGTTCCACGGACGCCAGCGGCGTCTCGCTCAGGCGGGTGATGCGCTCCACGCGCGCGCCCTGCCCGGCCAGCCGCGCCGTCAGCGCGTGCACCTCCCGCGCGCCCAGCGTCCCGCCCACGGCGGTGACGACGTAGCGCAGCGGCTCGGGGCCGGCGGGCGGGGCGACGGGCGCCACCGCGCGGACGTCCACCGTGACGCCCAGCTCGCGCGCCGCGACGAGCAGCGCCTGCCACGGGTCTCCACCCTCGGGGACATGGGCGGCGGGGCGCACCAGGAGGGCCAGGGTGAGCAGGCCCTGCACCACCACCTGCTCCACGTCGAGCAGCTCCGCGCCCGCGTCCGCGAGGATGCCGGTGAGGCGGGAGGTGGTGTCGGGGCCGTCCCTTCCGGTGACGGTGAGGAGGACGGTGTCGGAGGGGCGCGCGGTCATGGGCGCGCCGCAGTCTGACAGTCCCACCGGGGACGGGCGAGCCTCGCGTGGAGGCCCGCCTGCCCGCCGGGTCAGTCCTGCTGCGGGTCGGAGGACACGATGAGAGAGCCGCGCTCCAGGTACTCGCGCTCCGGGAAGGCCTTGTAGAAGTCCTCCAGCATCGCGTCCACGTCCGGGTAGCGCTGCTCGCGCTTGTCCTGGGTGGCCTTGTCGAAGAGCTGATCCAGGCCGCTGGGCGCCTCCGGGTTCACCTCCGAGGGCAGGGGCGAGCGGCGGCCGGGAATCTGCCCGGTGAACATCTCGTAGAGCAGGATGCCCAGGCCGTACACGTCCGCGGACGGGCCCGGCTCCTTGGCGCCCCGGTTCATCAGCTCGGGCGCCATGTACACCATGCCGCCCATGCCCATGAACACCTGGGGCATGCCCTTGGTGGCGTCCACCTCCACCACGCGGCTCATGCCGAAGTCGGCGAGTTTCGCGTTGCCGTACGCGTCGAAGAGGACGTTCTCCGGCTTGAGGTTGTGGTGGGTGAGGCCCGCGGCGTGCGCGGCCCTGAGGCCGTACGCCAGTTGCAGGAACGTGCGCAGCGCGTGCGGCACGTCGATGCCCTTGCCGCCGCTGGACTCCAGCTTCTCCTTCAGGCTGCCGCGCATCAGCTCCACCACGAAGTACGGCCGGGTGGACTCCACGTTCTGGTCGATGATCTGCACCACGCCCGGGTGGCGCACCTGTGCCTGCGCGCACAGCTCCTTCTTCAGCCGCTTGAGGACCTCACCGCGCTGGAGGAAGGAGAAGTAGCCGAAGATGTCCTTCAGCTCCTTGATGCAGATGTCCAGGCCCAGGGCGTTGTAGCGACCCTTGAAGACGGTGCCCAGCGGGCCCGTGCCAATGGGGTCGAACTTCTGGTAGCGCAGGTCCAGGTCGGTGGAGCCCTTCGCCACCGCGGCGGCGTTGGGGACCGGGGCCGCGGGGGCGGGAGTCGTGGAGGGAGGGGGCATCGGAGCGGGCGCGGCGGCGAGCGGAGAGGTGATGACCAGGGGTTGGGGGGCGCTGGGAGGCGGCGCGGGGACGGGCGGGGGCGCGGACGGCGGCAGCCCGATGAGGGTCTCCCGGCGCGGCTCCGGCACGTCCTGCCAGGGCGACGGCTGCGGCGTGGGGATGGGCGGCGAGGCGACCTGGGGCGCGGCCATGCCCAGCTCCAGCGCCGGCATCGCCACCCGGTGGGTGCGCGACGCGGGCATCGGCGGCGGCCCCACCTGCGAGGCCTGGGCGCCCCCGTCCACCTCCGCCTCGTCCAGCAGCAGCTCCGGCGGCGGCGGCGGGACGCTCAGGGGCTCGTCCTCCTCCAGCCGCCCGATGTGCGTCGGCTCCTCCGCCGACAGCTGGTCGGCGAAGAACTCGTCCACCTCCAGGGCGAAGCGGTCCTGCAGGTCCCCGCCCACCACCTTCTCGCCCTGCTCGGTGAGCTTGAGCTGGGCCTCGCGGTCCATGGCGATGTAGTGGAACTTGCGCAGGAAGAAGAAGTAGTTGTCGAACTCCAGCGAGACGGACGGTTCGAGGGCGGCCTTCACGTCGGCCAGCTTGTTCGAGCGTCCCAGGCGGCCGTTCTCCCGCAGATTCTGCAGGATGAGCAGCGCCTCGCCACTGACGGTGTCACGATGGATTGCGGGCTTCGTCATGGGTGCGCGGACTCTACGCGCCCCCACCCCGGGGCTTCAATCTCTGGTGAGAGGAACCCGTCCGAAGGGGGCTCCGGGCACCAGGGGCCCGCCTACTGGATGCGCAGCAGCTGCTTCACCGTCTCCAGCACTTCCACGAACCGCACCGGCTTGCGCAGGTAGATGTCCACGCCCAGTTGCATGGCCCGGTCCTGGGCTTCCTTGCCGCCCGCGGAGATGGCGATGACCGGAATCGACTTGAGCGCCTCCTCCTCGCGGATGCGCTCCACCAGGGCGAACCCGTCCATCACCGGCATGTACAGGTCCAGCATCACCAGGCTGAAGCGGTCCTCGCGCAGCCGCAGCAGGGCGTGGTGCCCGTCCGGCGCGAAGTGGACCTCCAGGGGGACCTTGCCGTGCAGGTCGTTGCTCGCGAGCTTCTTCAGCACGTAGCTGTACATCTCGATGATGTGGGGGTTGTCCTCGACGATGAGCACACGGTACCCGTCCTGCTCGGAGGGGTTCGCCGCGCTGTCGTCTGGTCCCGCCGCACTCAAGATGTCACCCAGTCGCCGCCGATCCTGCTCGCTCTCCACACGGATGCCGACGCCCCCGGGCTGATCCGGAGCCGCCAGCCGCACCCAGGCCACGGTGCCGCCGACTTCTACCGGATCCAGCAGTCCCGGGAAAGAAAGTGCGAGCCGAAGCTCATCCCCGACGACGAAGAGCTGCTCCGTCTGGACGAAGAACCCCCCGGCGGACAGGTTCTCCGTCACGTCCCGGAGCGGACGCCCATGTGGGTAGTCCACCCTGAGGATGGTGGGGATACGGGGGTGCTGCCGCTGGTCCGCAGGGTCCGGGCTCATAACAAGGGGTTGAAATCGCTCGGAAATTTGCTGATGGCGGTCCAGTCTACCGCCGAGGGTTTATGTTGACAACGAAGCCATTGCGGCAATACGTACGGCCCGCCATGGCGGAGCCCCTGTTCACTCCTGAAGAGCAGAAGAAGTTCGACGCGGGGATCGCGGAAATCCTCTCGCACTACCCCCCTGATCGCAAAAGCGCCGGGATGTTGCCCGCGCTTCGCCTGCTTCAGGACCTCAAGGGCTGGCTGCCGCCCGAAGGCCTGCGGTTGGTGGCGAAGAATCTGGAAGTCACGCCGGAGCGCGCCTACGAGGTCGCCAGCTTCTACGTGATGTACCACCTCAAGAAACCGGGCAAATACGTCATCGACGTGTGCACGAACCTGTCCTGTTCGCTGTGGGGGGCGGAGAAGATGCTCGCCTACCTGGAGCAGAAGCTGGGCATGACCGCGGGGGAGACGAACGAGAAGTTCACCCTGCGCGAGACCGAGTGCCTGGCGTCCTGCGGAACGGCGCCCTGCCTGCAGATCAACGAGGACCACCACGAGCGCCTGACCCAGGCCAAGCTGGACGCCATCCTGGCCCGGCTGTCGTGAGTCGCCCCGCCTCCCCCTCGCTTTCCTAGGACACCCATCCATGGCCTCTACGGCAAAGGCGGTTGAACCCGTCATCTCGGCGGCCTGGGGCAAGCCCCAGTCCTGGACCCTGGACAGCTACCGGCAGCGCGGTGGCTACGACGGGCTCAAGCGGGCGCTCACGATGGAGCCCCAGGCCATCATCGACGAGGTGAAGAAGTCCAACCTCCGCGGTCGCGGCGGCGCCGGCTTCCCCACGGGCATGAAGTGGAGCTTCGTCCCCAAGGACAGCCCCAAGCCCAAGTACCTGGCGGTCAACGGCGACGAGTCCGAGCCGGGCACCTTCAAGGACCGCTACATCCTGGAGAACGACCCGCACATGATGCTGGAGGGCATCGCCATCGCGTCGTACGCGCTGGGCGTGCACACCTGCTACGTGTACCTGCGCGGCGAGTTCAAGTTCCAGGCGGAGCGCACCCAGGCGGCCATCGACGAGGCCTACAAGGCCGGCATCTTCGGCAAGTCCATGCTGGGCAAGGACTTCCAGCTGGACTGCTACGTCGTCCGGGGCGCGGGCGCGTACATCTGCGGTGAGGAGACGGCGCTGCTGGAGAGCCTGGAGGGCAAGAAGGGCTGGCCGCGCCTGAAGCCGCCCTTCCCCGCCGTGGTGGGCCTGTTCGGCAGCCCCACCGTGGTGAACAACGTGGAGACGCTCGCCAGCGTGCCCTGCATCCTCGCGAAGGGCGCGGAGTGGTACGCGAAGCTGGGCACGGAGAAGTCCGGCGGCACGCACCTGGTCTGCCTGTCGGGTTCGGTGAACCGCCCGGGCGTCTACGAGGTGGGGATGCACACCACCATCCTGGAGCTGATCCACGACGACCAGTACGGCCAGGGCATGCCCAAGGGCCGCAAGGTGAAGGCGGTCATCCCGGGCGGGTCCTCCGCGCCGGTGCTGGGCGCCGACGAGCTGGACGTGGCGCTGGAGTTCGAGGCGCTGAAGATGAAGCAGACGATGGCCGGCTCCGGCGGCGTCATCGTGATGGACGACGCCACCTGCATGGTGCGCAGCCTGTGGCGCGTGGCCCGCTTCTACGCGGAAGAGTCCTGCGGCCAGTGCACGCCGTGCCGCGAGGGCACGCCCTGGCAGACGCGCCTGCTGCGCAAGATTGAAGAGGGCCGGGGCGAGCCGGGCGACATCGACCTGCTGTCGAACGTGGCATCCTCCATCGCGCCGTACCCGCCCATCGGCCTGGGCAACACCATCTGCGCCCTGGGCGACGCGGCGGCGCTGCCCACGCACTCCTTCCTCATGCGGTTCCGGGACGAGTTCGAGGCGCACCTGCGGGAGAAGCGCTGCCCGTTCGGTGAGCACCCCTGGGGTTCCTACGGAGACTGGTCTTGAACACTGAGTTGGTTCTCTTCGGCGTTTTCGCCGTCATGACGCTGGTGTCGGCGGGGCTCGTCATCACTGCGCGGAGCCCCATCAACTCCGCCATGTCCCTGGTGTCGACGTTCTTCTTCCTGGCCGGCATCTACGTGCTCCTGTGGGCGCACACGGTGGCCATCATCCAGGTGCTCGTCTACGCGGGCGCCATCATGGTGCTCTTCCTGTTCGTCATCATGCTGCTGAACCTGGGGGACGCGCCCCACCGCGGCCGCCCCACGGTGACGCGCATCCTGGGCGGCGCCTCCGCGTTCGGCCTGCTGGCCGTGCTCGCCGTGACGCTCGGCCGCACGAACGCCATGCCCGCCGACCTGAGCCTCCCGGAACAGGCGACGTTCGGCACCATCGCGGCCGTCGGCCAGTCCATCTTCACCGCCTGGCTGCTCCCGTTCGAAGCCGTCAGCCTGCTGCTCCTGGTGGCGATGGTGGGCGCGGTGGTGGTGGCCAAGTCCCGGATCTGATCCCCGCCTTCGGACAACTTCTGCTAGATGGCGCGGGCGGGCTCTTGCAGCCGTCCGCCTGAAAGCCAAGAGCTTCCGCACATGGTTCCCATCACCTACTACCTCCTGCTGGCCGCCGCGCTCTTCTGCATGGGCATGTTCGGCGTGCTGGTGCGCACCAACGCGCTGGTCGTCTTCATGTGCGTGGAGCTGATGCTCAACGCGGTCAATCTCACGTTCCTGGCCTTCGCGCGGATGCACGGCGACGGCATCGGGCACGTGTCCGCCTTCTTCGTCATCGCCGTGGCGGCCGCGGAAGCGGCCATCGGTCTGGCCATCGTCATCGCGGTCTTCCGCAGTCGCGGCTCCGTGAACGTGGACGACATCCGGACGATGAAGCACTGAATCCCGTCACTCCCTGAGCCCATCCATGGACGGAATCGTCGAATTCTTCAGAACGGCACCCATCCCCCCCGAGGTCTTCGCACCCTCGCTGGGATTGATCATCCTGCTGCCGCTCCTGGGCGCGTTCGTGTGCGGCGTGTTCGGCAAGTGGCTGGGCCGGGCGAACGTGCACCTGGTGGCGTGCTCCGCCATCGCCGGCGCCTTCGTGCTGAGCCTGATGGCCTTCTGGGCCACCAGCGACGCGGCGGGCGGGCGCGTGGTGAGCATGCCCAACCCGTTCGGCATCGACCGGGACGTGGTGCGCTACGCCATCGCGCATGACTACGGCACCTGGTTCGCGGCGGGCGACTTCCGCGTGAACTTCGGGCTGATGGTGGACCACCTGTCGGGCATCCTGCTGCTGGTCATCACCGGCGTGGGCTTCCTCATCCACCTGTACTCCACCAGCTACATGGAGCACGACGACGGGTACTGGCGCTTCTTCGCGTACCTGAACCTCTTCGTCGCCGCGATGCTGACGCTGGTGATGGCCGACAACCTGGTCCTGCTCTTCGTGGGCTGGGAGGGCGTCGGCATGGCCAGCTACCTGCTCATCGGCTTCTGGTACACGGACAGCGCGAAGGCGTGGGCGGGCCGCAAGGCGTTCGTCACCAACCGCATCGGTGACTTCGCGTTCCTCATCGCCACGTTCCTGCTCGTGCTCACGGTGGGCGCCTTCAACCGCCAGGCGGACGCGCGCGACTACTCCGCCGCGGGCAGCACCCGGTCCCGCTACGAGCAGGGCCTGTCGGCGAAGGGCCCCGTCACCTTCAAGGGCCTGGAGAAGATGGCCCTCGCCATGCCCGAGGGCGTCGGCGGCGCGGTGGCCCTGTCCACGCCCATCAAGGAGGGCCCGCTGGCGGGCTACACCTTCGGTGGCGTGATGACCGCCACCATGCTGCTGTTCCTGCTGGGCGCGGCGGGCAAGAGCGCGCAGCTGCCGCTGTACGTCTGGCTGCCGGACGCGATGGCCGGCCCGACGCCGGTGTCCGCCCTCATCCACGCCGCCACGATGGTCACGGCGGGCGTGTACCTGTTCTGCCGCATGAGTTCGCTGCTGGTGCTCAGCCCCACCGCCATGGCGACCATCGCCATCGTGGGCGCGCTGACATCGCTCCTGGCGGCGCTCATCGCGTTCGCGCAGGACGACATCAAGAAGGTGCTCGCCTACTCCACGGTGTCGCAGCTGGGCATCATGTTCATGGGCGTGGGCATGGGCGTCTTCTGGGCGGCCGCGCTGCACCTGGTGACGCACGCGTGCTTCAAGGCCTGCCTCTTCCTGGGCGCCGGCAGCGTGATGCACGGCAACGGGGACGAGACGGACATCAAGAAGCTGGGCGGCCTGTGGAAGGAGATGAAGTGGACGCACGCCACGTTCCTCGTCTCCACGCTGGCCATCACCGGCATCATTCCGCTGTCCGGCTTCTTCTCCAAGGACGCCGTCTTCCACGGCGTGCACCACAACCACCTGCAGGACCTGCACTGGGTGTCCGGCTTCGTCTACGCGATGGGCCTGCTCATCACCGCGTGCACCGCGTTCTACATGTCGCGCGTGTACCTGCTGACCTTCACGGGCAAGCGCTCCCCCGAGGCCAAGCTGGCGCACGCCCATGAGAGCTCCTGGTTCATGACGCTGCCCCTGGTGGTGCTGGCGTTCCTCAGCGTCGTGACGCTGGTGTACGCGCTGCCGCTGATGCCCCGGTCGGGTGGCGGCTTCCAGCCGCTGTTCGAGAACTTCCTGAGCCCGGTGCTCCGCCCGGCGGAGACGGTCGCCCGCGTGGCCAAGACGGTGGCGCTGGACAACAGCGCGCCGGCCTTCATGGACTACCTCATCGCGTGGCTGGTGGCCGCGTCCGGCGGTCTGGCGGCGGCGTTCCTCTACCTGAAGTTCTTCCCCGCCCAGGTGGGCAAGCCGGTGCCGGCGTTCGCCCGCGCGGTGCGCCGCACGGCGCAGAACAAGTTCTACGTGGATGAGCTGTACGAGTTCATCCTCATCCGGCCGGTGAAGTTCGTGGCCTTCATCCTCTTCCGCGTGGTGGACGCGCTGGTCATCGACACGGTGCTGGTGCGCGGCACCGCCTACGTGACGGAGAAGGTGGGCCTCGGGCTGCGCCGGCTCCAGACGGGTGACGCGCAGGCCTACGCCGCCATCATGGCGCTCGCCATCCTGGGCGGCGCGGTCTACGCCCTCCTGCAGGTGCTTTCATGAGCTTCTTCGACACCCACCTGTTGAACGTCGTCATCTACCTGCCGCTCGTGTTCGCGGCGCTGGTGCTGATGCTGCCCGCCACGGAGCATGGGCAGGTCCGCACCATCACGTTCGTGGGCATGCTGCTGGACCTGGTGTTCGGCGTCTGGGCCTACTTCCGCTTCGAGCCTTCCGGAGCGGAGTTCCAGATGGAGTACCGCGTCCCGTGGTTCGAGCAGTTCGGGATGAGCTACCACCTGGGCGTGGACGGCCTGGCGGTGAGCCTGCTGCTGCTGACGGTGTTCCTGGGCCCGCTGGTGGTGCTGGCCTCCACCACGTACATCTCGCACCGCATCAAGGAGTTCCACCTGGCGCTGCTGGTGCTCCAGACGACGATGCTGGGCGCGCTGGCGTCGATGGACGTCCTGCTCTTCTACATCTTCTTCGAGGCCATGCTCATCCCCATGTACCTGCTGGTGGGCGTGTGGGGCGCCGAGGATCGCCGCATGGCGGCGGTGAAGTTCTTCCTCTACACGCTGGTCGGCTCGCTGCTGATGCTGGTGGCCATCGTGGCGGTGTACTTCGTGAGCGGTGCCCCGGGTACGCGCTCGTTCGACTACGCCACGCTCTACAACAACCTGCTGGCCGCCAATCAGCAGCTCGCCGCGTGCGCCAACGGCCCGGAGGGCGCTTGCGCGTCGCTGACGGGGCTGGCCGCCACGCTGCACACGTACGGGCCCTGGATGTTCGCCGCGTTCGCGCTGGCGTTCGCCATCAAGGTCCCCATGTGGCCGGTGCACACCTGGTTGCCGGACGCGCACGTGCAGGCGCCGGTGGCGGGCTCCATGATCCTCGCCGGCGTGATGCTGAAGATGGGCACCTACGGCTTCTGGCGCTTCGCGATTCCGCTGTTCCCGGTGGCGGCCCAGGCCGCGCGGCCGTTCCTGGCGGTGCTGTCCGTGATTGGCATCGTGTACGGGGCGCTGATGTGCCTGGCGCAGCGGGACATCAAGAAGCTCATCGCGTACTCGTCCGTCAGCCACCTGGGCTACTGCATGCTGGGCCTGCTGGCCGTCACGAGCGAGGGCGCCACGGGCAGCGCGTACCAGATGATGAACCACGGCGTCTCCACGGGCGCGCTGTTCCTCCTGTTCGGCTTCCTCTACGAGCGCCGCCACACCCGGCTCATGTCGGACTACGGCGGCATCGCCAAGGTGATGCCGGTGTTCACCGCGGCGTTCGTCATCATCACGTTCTCGTCGGTGGCGGTGCCGGGCACCAACGGCTTCATCGGTGAGTTCCTGGTGCTGCTGGGCACCTTCAAGAGCACCCTGCACATGGGCTTCGGCGCGTTCGCCACCCTGGGCGTCATCCTGGGCGCGGCGTACATGCTGTGGATGGTGCAGAAGGTGTTCTTCGGCGGCATCACGCACCGGGAGAACCAGCACCTGCGCGACATGAACCTGCGCGAGATGCTCACCACGGCGCCCTTCATCGTCCTGGTGGCGGTGATGGGCCTGATGCCGCAGCCCTTCCTGGAGCGCATCGCCCCGTCCACGGATCGCTACGTGGCGCGCGCCAGCGTGGGCGCTCCGGGTGCCACCCAGGCGAAGGACGACCAGCTGCGCGTGGAGGTGATGTCGCTGCCCTCCACCGCCGCCGCGGCCCGCCCCTCCGTTCCCGCCGCGCCGCTCGCCGCGCGCGAGTAGGCCCCGAAAGACTCCATGAACCTGCCAAACCTCACCCTGGCGGATTTCCTCCCCCTGCTGCCCGCCATCATCATGGTGGTGGCGGCCTCCATCCTGCTGCTGTCGGAGGTGTTCCTCTCCGCCACCGCGTCCCGTGGCTACCAGGCGGTGCTCACCGTCGCGGCGGCGGCGGCCAGCGGCGCCGTGGCCGTGGGCCTGATGTTCGAGCCGCCCCAGGAGGTGTTCCTGGGCTTCGGCGTCCTGGACCCCTTCTCCAGCTTCCTCACCCTGGTGGTGAGCGTGGGCCTGGGGCTGGCGGCGCTGAGCGCGGTGGGCTTCCTGCGCAAGCGAGGCGCGGAGCGCGGTGAGTTCTACGCGCTGATGCTCTTCGCCTCCGCGGGCATGAGCCTGCTGGCCATGTCGACGGAGTTCATCACCATCTTCGTCAACATCGAGGTGCTCTCCATCGCGACGTACGCGCTGACGGCGTACCTGCGCCGGGGCACGCGGCCCAGCGAGGCGGGCTTCAAGTACTTCATCCTGGGCGCCTTCTCGTCCGCCATCCTGCTGTACGGCGCGGCGCTGCTGTACGGGGCCACGGGCACGACGAAGCTGAACGACATGGTCGTTCCGCTGCAGCAGGCGCTCAACGGCAACCCGGCCCTGGTGTACGTGGGCGCGGTGCTCATCGCGGCGGGCTTCGCGTTCAAGGTGGCGGCGGTGCCGTTCCACATGTGGACGCCGGACGTGTACGAAGGGGCCCCCACGCCGGTGACGGCGCTGATGAGCGCGGGCGTGAAGGCCGCGGCGTTCGCCTCGCTGGTGCGCGTGTTCCTCACGGTGTGCAAGGGCATGGACCCCGCGCTGCCGCTGACGCTGTTCGCCACGCTGGCGCTGCTCACCATGGTGGCCGGCAACCTGATGGCCATCCCGCAGCGCAACGTGAAGCGCATGCTGGCGTACTCCTCCATCGCGCACGCGGGCTACCTGCTGCTGGGTGTGGCGGCGCTGTTCGTCGCGGCGCCGGGCGAGAGCTTCCGCGTGCTGTCCGCGTCGTCGCTGACGGGTGGGACGCCGCTGGACGTGGCCCGCTCGGACGCGCTGCGCGGCATCCTGTACTACCTGCTGGCGTACACCTTCAGCGCGGCGGGCGCGTTCGCCATGGTGTCCGCGCTGGAGCGCCGCGAGGACGAGGAGAAGGGCACTGCCTGGGACCTGGAGCGCTTCGCGGGCCTCGCGCAGCGCCGGCCGGGCTGGGCGTTCGCCATGGCGGCCTTCATGCTGTCGCTGGGCGGCATCCCCCCGACGGTGGGCTTCATGAGCAAGCTGCTCATCTTCCAGGCCGCCATCGACGTGGGCCTCGTGGGCCTCACCATCGTCGCGGTGCTCTCCAGTGCGGCGGGCGCGTATTACTACCTGCGCGTCGTCGTCTACATGTTCATGCACCCCGTCCCGGAGGGCGCGCAGCCGCTGGAGCGCAACTGGGGCACGGAGGCCGCGCTGGTCATCTCCACCGTGGCGGTGGTGTTGCTGGGCATCCTCCCCGGCCACGTCACCGACTGGCTCGCCCAGGCGGGCACCCTGTTCGGGCAGTAGTCCCCGCGGACAGCGGTTCGCGGTACCTGACGCCCGTCGCGGCCCCTGGCCCGGCGGGCGTCGTCGTTGCGGGGCCGTCAAGGCGGCGCCCGGCTCCCCACCGGAGTGGCCCATGACGCAGGAGGGCGGCGCACCGCGTGACGCGGGTGACGCGTGGCCCCACGCGTCATGGCCCGTGGCGTCATGGGCCGGCGTGCATTGCAGAAGTGAAATGGACGGAGACCGCTGTGTCCGCGCCTCCACCGGCTGGGGCGCGGCGTGGGCTCAGGGAGCGGAAAAGAAGGCGGCCCGGCACCCGTGAGGGTGTCGGGCCGCGGGTCTTCTCAAGGTGACGCACCGGAAGTGCTGAAAGGGTGGGGGGGAACCACTTTCAGCCTCGCTTCGATGCGTCCCGGACCAGGGCTATAGCAGGTGCCGTGCCAGCCCCTTCGCGGGGCGAAACTCTAGAGTTCTCAGGCACTTGGACGACAGGGCGACACTGCGCCCCCACCCTTCCGGCATTGCAGGGCTGAAATCAGGTTTCAGATTTGAAAAGCCCCAACAAATCCAAGGGTTTGTTTTTTTCATCCTTGAACGGGCCCGATTTCGGATCTGCACTCACCCTGAAGGGGGGTGGGACACCGCCGGGACACCCGCCCCCGGAGGTCACCTGCACCTACTCGCGGGGGGCGCCGGTGGGAGGCCGGAGGTTGAGGCGCTTCATCTTCCGCCACAGCGTGGTGGAGGAGACGCCCAGCTCGTCGGCCACGCGGGCCAGGTCCACGCCGTGGCGGTCCAGGGCCTGGACGATGGCGCGGCGCTCGGCCTCCTCCACCACCTCCGCCAGCGTGGGGCCGGTGGCCTCCGGACCGCTGGCGCGGGCGTCCGTGGGGGGCAGGCCCGTGGAGGTGGCGGCCGGCAGCACGCGGGCCTGGGGGCGCAGCGGGAAGTCCTCGGGCAGCAGCTCGTCCGCCTCCGCGAGCGCGGCGGCCTGCTCCACCAGGTTCTCCAGCTCGCGCACGTTGCCGGGGAAGTTGTACGTCATCAGGTGCTCCACGGCGGAGGCGGACAGGCGCCGGGGCCGGGGGCTGCGGTTGTTGGAGCGTTGCAGGAAGTGCTCCGCCAGGGCGGGCACGTCCTCCAGACGCTCGCGCAGCGGGGGCACGCGCAGCATCACCACGTTGAGGCGGTAGTAGAGGTCCTGGCGGAAGCGCTTCTCGCGCACCTCCAGCTCGATGTCGCGGTTGGTGGCCGCCGCGATGCGCACGTCCACGCGCAGCGCGGTGGACTCGCCCACGCGGCGCACCTCGCCGTCCTGCAGCGTGCGCAGCAGCTTGGACTGGAAGGTGGGGCTGGTCTCCGTCACCTCGTCGATGAAGAGCGTGCCGCCGGACGCCTCCTCGAAGAGGCCCCGGCGCGTCTTCACCGCGCCGGTGAAGGCGCCCTTGGCGTGGCCGAACAGCTCACTCTCCAGGAGCGTCTCGCTGATGGCCGCGCAGTTGACGGGCACGAAGGGCTGGCCGCTGCGCCGGCTGTGCGTGTGGAGGGCCCGCGCCACCAGCTCCTTGCCCGTGCCGCTCTCGCCCTGGATGAGGACGGTGGCGTCGCTCTGCGCGACGCGCAGCAGGCGCGTGGTGAGCTCCCGCATCGCCTGGCTGCGGCCCACCAGCGCGGACAGGCCGTGGCGCTGGTTGAATTCGGTGGCGAAGTTGTCCACCGCCGACTGGAGCTTGGCCCGCTCCAGCGCGCGCTCCACGCGGTAGCGCAGCTCACCTTCCTTGAAGGGCTTGGTGACGTAGTCGTACGCCCCCAGGCGCATGGCCTCCACCGCGCTCTCGATGGAGCCGAAGGCCGTCATCATGATGGCCTGCAGGCGCGGGGACACCTCCAGCCCGCGCTTGAGCAGCGTGAGCCCGTCCATGGGCTCCATCTTCAGGTCCGTGAGCAGCAGGTCCACCTGGCCCTGCGCGAGCACCCCCAGGGCCTCCTCGCCGGTGGCGGCCTCGGAGACGGTGTAGCCCTCACCGCGCAGGAGCAGCGCGGTGGTGGCGCGCATGTTGCGCTGGTCGTCCACCACGAGGATGCGTCCTCGGGGAATCGGCGTGGTCGCGTCGGTCATGGAAAGGACAGGGGCTGCGTGAGGGGCAGCCGGAAGATGAACGTAGTACCGCGTCCCGGCACGCTCTCCACGGCGATTTCGCCGCGGTGATCCTCCAGGATGCGCTTCACCACGGCCAAGCCCATGCCGGTGCCCTGGGCCTTGGTGGTGAAGAAGGGTTCGAAGACGCGGTGGAGCAGCTCGGCCGGGATGCCCGGCCCCTGGTCCATCACGTCGATGCGCAGCTGTTCACGGCCGCCGTACGCCTCGCGGCGGGCCTTCACCTGCACCTGGCCGCCCTGGGGCATGGACTGGATGGCGTTGACGGCCACGTTGAGGAGGGCCTGGCGGATGAGACGCCGGTCCATGGGCACCGGGGGCATGCCCTCCTCCACCTCCGAGGAGATGCGCACCGGCCGCTCCGTGGCCCCCTGCGCCTTCGCCGCCTCCAGCGAGTCCTGGAGCACGCGCGGCAGGTCCTCGTTCTGGAGCACCGGGTTGCGCGGGCGGGTGTAGTCCAGCAGGGCGCCCACCATCCGGTTGAGGCGGTCGCTCTCCTCCCCCACGATGTCCAGCAGCATGGCGGCGTCCCCCTCCGGCTTCATGATCCGCCGCAGCGACGCCACCGCGTTGAAGATGACGCCCAGGGGGTTTCGCACCTCGTGCGCGACGATGGCGGACAGCTCGCCCAGGGCCGCCAGCCGTTCGCGCTTCACCATCTCCGCGCGCGTGGCGGCCAGCTCCGCGTAGCTGGCCCACAGCGATTCGTACAGCCGCGCGTTGGCGATGGACAAGGCCAGCTGTCCGCATGTGGCCTCCGCCAGGTCGATGAGCTCCGGGCCGAAGGGACGGGGGCCGCGCACGTCGTCCACCATCACCACGCCGATGAGCTCCTCGCGCGACGTGAGCGGCAGGCCCAGCAGGGCCTTCTCCCCCAGCCGCTCCACGAGCCCGGTGCCGGTGGACGCGCCCCCCCGCGTGAGGTCCTCGATGGCGATGGGCTTGCGCTCCCGGGCCACGCGCGCGGCCAGGTCGTCGCTGTCGAGCGGCACCACCACCGTGCGGAACAGGTCCCGGTGCGCCACCGACGCCGCCGCGCCCCGGAGCACCTTGGCCTGCTCGTCGTAGAGCAGGATGAAGCAGTTGGACACGTCCAGCAGGTGCACGAGGAAGTCGGACGCGACGTCCAGGATGCTCGCCGTCTCCAGCACGCCCGACGTGGTGCGCGCCAGGTCCAGCAGCAGGCGCGTCTCCGTGAGCTGGCGCGCGGACTCCGCCCGGAGGCGGCGCTGCTCCAGCAGCGTCACCAGCAGCTCCGCCAGCGTGGCCAGCAGCCGCGCGTCGCGCTCGTCGAAGGGCTTCTCCTTCGTGCGCAGCGCCTGCACCGCGCCCACGCCCTCGCCGCCCCGGGTGAGCCGCGCCGCCGCTCCGGTGCCGAAGCGGCCCTGGGACAGCGTCTCCAGCATGCGGCCCTGGACCTCCGAGGACACCACGCCCCCGTCCAGCCGGAGCGACGAGGTCGCCAGCACGGCCGTGAGGCGCTCCACGTCCACGCCGACGCCCACCTGGCCTTGGGCCTGGCCCTCGTCCTCCAGCCCCACCTGATGGGAGAGCTGGGGAGGCTGGCCCGGCGCCGGCACCAGGTGCAGCGCCACCGCCTGGGCCTTCAGCAGCTCCGCCACCCGGGCGAGGAACCGCTCCGGCGGCGGAGGCACCGGCTGCGCCACGAAGCGCGCCATCTCCGCCACCGCCTCCACCTCCCAGCGGCTGCGGGCGCCGTCCGCCTGCAGGTGCACGTCCGCGAGCGCCGCGCCCACCACCTTCGCGAACAGCGTCAGCACCGAGCCATGCCGGGGCGCCACCCACGGCCCCGCCACCCACAGCACCTCCGACTGCGGCCCGCCCACCGGCAGGTACGCGTGCGTGGGCTCCGCGTGGTCCGCGCCGCCGAACACCGGCCGCCCGTCCGAAAGCGCCTCCAGCGCCAGGTGCGCGTCCGCGGGCGGGGACACCCCGTCACGCACCACCAGCCGCGTGCCCTCCCAGCGCAGCAGCCGGGCCCGGAACCCCGCGCCCTCCAGGCCCGCCAGCGCCACGCGCCGCACCGCCTCCTCCGAGCGCGCGGACACGAGCCCCGCGGACGTGTCCACCAGCCGCTCCGCCACCGCCAGTTCCAGGGGCCGCTGCGTCTGGACGAGGCAGCAGAGCAGCAGCCCGTAGCCCCCGCCTTCCAGTCGCACCTGCGTGGCCTGCACGGAGACCTCCGTCATGCGGCCCTGGGTGCTGGTCACCCGGTAGAGCTGCGTGCGCCCGTCCAGCGGCGAGCCCGTGGCCAGCCGCTGGTAGCGCTCCGCCAGGCGGCTGCGCTCCTCCGCCTGCACGAAGTCGAGGAAGGAGTGGCCCTCCACCTGGTCGCGGGGGAGGCCCAGCAGTTCGGCGTACCCGTCGTTGCAGACGCGCACGCGCCCCTCCCCGTCCAGCACCAGCACGGGGTTGGCGAAGGGCTCCACCAGGGCGCGCAGCGCCTGCTCGCTGTAGGTCTTGGGACTCATCCGCGGCGCAACACCCGTTTGTCACCCACCCTCAACGTCACCTTCTCCCGGTCGAAGTACTCCGACAAGGGGATGATGAACTTGCGACTCTGTCCCACCAGGTCATTGAAGCCCTGCGTGGTGATCTCCTTCTGCTCCCGCAGGTGGGCCACCAGCCGCTCGCGCAGCCCCGCGAGGGCGTTCGCGTCGAAGCACAGCTCCTCGCTCACGCGCACCCCCGTGCCCTGCGCCACCAGCACCTTCATCAACTCCTGGAGCCTCGCCGGTGGCAACCCCAGCTTCTGGGCCAGCTCCGTGGCGGTGGGAGGCGCGAGGCCCGCCGCGGACAGCTCCGCCGACAGGCGCATGCGCGCGGCCTCGTCCCCCAGCGTGAGCGTGCGGCCCCGGCCCTGGAGGCGCACCAGGTCCTTCTCCGCGTCCACCTTCCCGGCGTCCCCCAGCGCCTGCACCACGCGCTGGAAGAGGCGCGCGTCCAACTGCGCGGACAGCCGCTGGCGGAGCTCCTCGCGCGACAGGCCCTCGCGCATGGGCTCGCGCTCGTGAAACGCGGCGAGCAGCGCGAGCGAGCGCTGACGCAGGCCCTCGAACACCTCCTGGGAGACGTACAGCCGCCGCTCGCGGTCCACCAGCAGCACCTGGCCCTTCGCCCCCAGCAGCTCCAGCGTGCGCGCCAGCACCTTCTGCGAGAGCCCCGAGCGGCCGAACAGCTCCGTCTGCGTGAGCCCCGCGTAGCCCGCCTGCCGCAGCAGCCACGCCACCTGCCCGGCCGCGTCCGCCTCCACCAGCGGCCGCACCACCGCGGACGCCCCCCGGCGACGGCGCGGCGGGGTGATGGACAGCACGCGGCCTCCGGCCACCGTGGCGCCCCGGCCCGGCAGCGCGCGCGAGCCGCGCAGGATGAAGCGCTGCCCCACGAGCGCGCCCACCGGCGCCGCCAGCCGCAGCTGCGCGAGCGCCGTCTCCCCGGGGGCCAGCGACTCCAGGTCCAGGAGCGCCACCGTGGCCTCCACCTGCGCGGTGCCCAGGTGCAGGAGCAGCTTGCGGCGCTTCGGCAGCGGGGAGCCGGCCGCGGGCAGCAGCGCCAGCTCCACGTCCAGCATGGACGTCTCCGGCAGCTCACCCGCGCGCGTGAGCACCCCGCCCCGGTGCACGTCCCCGGGCTCCAGGCCCGTCACGTTCACCGCCGCGCGCTGCCCGGCCTCCACGCGCGTCACCGGCCGGCCATGCACCTGCACGCCCCGCACGCGCAGCGGCCCCGGCCGGGCTCCGGGACCGGCGGGCAGCAGCGACACCGCGTCGTCCACCGTGAGAGCACCGGACAGGAGCGTGCCCGTCACCACCGTGCCGAAGCCCTTGATGCTGAAGGCCCGGTCCACCGGCAGGAACGCGGGGCCCTCCGAAGGACGCGCCGGCAGCGAGCCTCCCGCGCGGCCGAGCGCCGCCTTCAAGTCCGCGAGGCCCGCGCCCGTCCTGGAGGACACCGGCACCACGGAGGCGGACTCCAGGAAGGTGCCCGCGGTGAGCGCGGCGAGGTCCGCCTCCACCAGGGCGCGCCAGTCGTCCCCCAGCCCCTCCAGCAGGTCCGCCTTGGTGAGCGCGACGACGCCCGCCTTCACGCCGAGCAGCCGGCAGATGTCCAGGTGTTCGCGCGTCTGGGGCATGACGCCCTCGTCGGCGGCCACCACCAGCACCGCCAGGTCCACGCCGCCAGCGCCGGCGGCCATGGCCTTCACGAAGCGCTCGTGGCCGGGCACGTCCACCACGCCCGCCACCTGCCCGTCCGGCAGGGGCAGGTGCGCGAAGCCCAGCTCCAGGGTGATGCCCCGCCGCTTCTCCTCCGGGAGCCGGTCGGTGTCGATGCCGGTCAGCGCCTTCACCAGGGACGTCTTGCCGTGGTCGATGTGCCCCGCCGTCCCGATGATCATCGCCGCGTCAGCGCCCTTCCGTCATCGCCGGGGCCCCTGGCCGACCAGGGCCCCCGGCCGGCCGACTAGGCCCCGGCCTTGTCGGGGTCGTCGTCGAAGTGCGCCTCGGCCATCACGGGCTCGTAGTCCCAGGGGAAGACGAAGAGCGAGTCGGTGGACATGCCCACGTGGTCCGGCGTGAAGCCCTCCGGCCGCGCCACGAGGCACGCCGTCTTCACTTCCTTCGCGCCCACCTTGCGCGCGAGCGCCGTCGCCAGCTCCAGCGTGTCCCCGCTGGACGCGATGTCGTCCACGATGAGCACGCGGCAGCCCTTGAGCTCCAGGGGCATCTCGTCGCTCACCTGGGGCTGCTGGGCGCGGTTCTTCGCGCGGTCCGCCTTGTCACGGCTGCGGCGGCTGATGCGCACGGGGAAGAACTTGACGCCGAGCGCCCCCGCGAGCGCTCCGCCCACGAACACGCCGCCGTGGGCCACGCCCACCACCAGCTGCGGCTCCCAGGCCTGGCGGATGGTGCGCGCCAGCTTCTGCACGGAGCGGTCGAACTCCGCCCACGTCAGCTCCACCACGCCGTTGGACTTCTGGCGGGACTGGTCGCGGCCGGTGGGCTGGCGCGGGGCTTCGACCTGGGGCGCGAGCACCATGTCATTGGGAATGGATACAATCCGCTCCGCCCCCTGCTTCTGGGAGTCGGACGGCGTCGGGGACTTCAGGGAAGGGTTGCGCTGGTCCTGGGACTTCGGCCCAGGCGCTGCCCGCTTGGTGGCCACGGCGAAAGCTCCGGGTGAGGTGCGGCGACCTCTGTCATATCCCGGGCACCGCGCACCCGCCACAACCGCCGCGCCTGCTCCCCCAACGGGGGTGGGGCGCTGAAACATCCTCCGGTGCCGGAGGATGTTTGTCTTCAAGACACCGGGCTTCCCCGGCGCCCGGGGAGCGCCGGGGCGCGCGGGCTCAGACGCTGCCTTCGGCCAGCATCTGCGAAATCTCCGCGCCCGGGATGACATAGCGCGTCGTGCAGAACTGGCAGGTGGCCTCCGCCTGGCCTTCCTTCTCCAGCAGGTCCTGCAGCTCCTCCTTGCCCATGGCGAGCAGGGCGAGCTTCACGCGGTCGCGGCTGCACGAACAGGTGAAGCGCAGGGGGTAGCGCGACATCACCTCCAGGTCCGCCTCCGGCACCAGCGAGCGCAGGAGCGTCGTCGCGCTGTCCTCCGCGTGGGCCTGGACCGCCGTCTGGAATTGCGCCCGCAGGCGGGTGCCCAGCGCCTGGAAGGCGTCCCTGTCCCCATTGGGCAGGGGCTGCACGAGCAGGCCCACCACCGTCCCCAGGGGGTCCTCCTTGCCGTCCACCACCCCCGGCAGCTGCGCCATGAGCAGGTGCGAGGGCACCTGATCCGACTGGTGGAAGTAGCGCTCCAGGTCCGCCACCAGGTCGAAGTGCTCCAGCTCCACGGACGAGCGGTAGTACTCGCCGCCCCCCTGGTCGCGCAGCACGGACAGGAAGCCGTGGTTCCCCAGCACGGGGCGCCAGTGGTACTTCCCTTCAGTCCCCACGTACTCCACCAGCGTGTTCTTCACGTAGCCGCGCACGACGCCGTTCGCGTCGCCGTCCACGAAGAGGCCGCGCAGGGGGCCGTCGCACTCCAGTTGCAGGTTGATCCGGGAGTCCGTGCCCTTGCGGAGGGCGCCCATCAGGGCGGCGGCGGTGAGGCCCTGGGACAGCAGGGCGGCGGAGGCCGGCATGCTCTGGTGCGCGGCGCGGGCCTCGCGGGACAGGACGCTGGTGGTGGCCAGCATCAGCCGCAGGTCCGAAGCCTTCAACAATCCACTGACGAGCTCATCGGGCATGAGGAGGCTTGTTAGCGCGCCCCACCCGTCCGTGCCCACCTGTGAAAGTGGGGCGGGGGCGGGCCGCCCGCGCGCCTGCCAGCAGCCGGGCCAGGGGGATGGCATCGGCGGGGCTTATGAGTCGGTGTGCCCCGGCTGGCACGCCCGGGCATGCCCGGATGCGGAAGAAATCCAGCCAGCGCTACGGAACAGCTATAAACCGCCTCCTGGCCGTCGCACTGGCCCTGACTTGGGCGCGCGGGGGTTCCTCCACCCCACCATCCGCGCGCCCGCGCTGGAGACTCGATGAGCACCCAAGCCACCGCCGAAGCCATCACCGACCGGACGCCCCTGTTGAAGTCGCGGCTGGGCTCGTTCCTCGCCGTGGTGCCCCTGAGCATCTGGGTCATCAACCATCTGTGGGACAACCTGGCCGCCTTCCGCGGCGCGGCGGCCTGGCAGGAGTCGGTGACGGAGTACGCGAACCCGTTCGCCCAGGCGTTCACGTTCATCATCGTCATGCTGCCCCTGCTCATCCACACGGCGTGGGGCCTGGTGCGCATGTTCAGCTTCAAGCCCAACAACCTGCAGTACAACTACTACGGCAACCTGAAGTACCTGGTGCAGCGCGTGGCCGGCCTGGGCGTGCTCGCGTTCCTGGGCGCCCACATCTGGCTGGCCTTCCTGCAGCCGCGGTTGATGGAGGGGCACGCGGAGCCGTTCTCCGACATCGCGCGGGAGATGCACCACCACGGCCCCACGCTGATGGTCTACCTGCTGGGCACGCTGGGCACCGCGTACCACCTGGCCAACGGCCTGCAGACCTTCGCCATGAGCTGGGGCATCGTCGCCAGCGACCGCTCCATGCGCCGCCTGGAGCCCGTCACCATCATCCTCTTCCTCGTCCTGCTGGCCATGGCCTGGGGCAGCATCTACGCCCTCTACACCGCTGGCGCGGCCTACAGCCCCGCGGGCCTGGACGTCGGCGGCTGAGCAGGACGCCGCCGTCGGACCCCGGAAACACGACCGGCCGCCCCTGACTTCCAGGAGCGGCCGGTTCGCTTTTCAGGGGGTGTCGCCCAGGGCGTCAGAACGGGATGTCTTCGTCCGCGCCGCCGCCGTGGCTGCCACCGCCCATGCCGCCGTCGTCCATGCCCATGGGGGGCTGGCCGTAGTCGTCCCCGCCGCGAGCGGGGGCGCCGTTGCCCTGCGAGCGGCGCCCGCCACCGGAGCCGCCGGAGCTGGCCCCGCCGCTGTAGCCCTCGCCGGCGTCACGTCCGCCGAGGAAGGTCACGGAGGTGGCGACGACCTCGGTGGTGTAGTTCTTCTTGTTCTCCTTATCCATCCACTCCCGCGTCTGCAGCCGGCCCTCGACGAAGCACTGCCGTCCCTTCTTGAGGTACTCGCCGCACAGCTCCGCGAGCTTTCCCCAGACGACGATGCGGTGCCACTCGGTGCGCTCCTGCTTCTGGCCGTTCTTGTCGTTCCAGCTCTCGCTCGTGGCGATGCGGAAGTTCGCCACGGCCTGACCGCCCGGGGTGAAGCGCACCTCGGGGTCCGCGCCGAGATTGCCGATGAGAATGACCTTGTTCACGCCTCCAGCCATGGTTCCTCCCTACCGAGACCTGGCCCACCAAGGGCCAGGTACAACCCGCGAGGACACACGCCCCGACAGGTCCTTCAGGCCATAGCATCCACCACTGACATTCCCCCGGCCAGAAACCGGCCACGGAACGCGCGGACGCACGCCCGCCCGTCCCCCAGGCGGGAAGCCCCGGGATTCCGGGGGGTTGGACGGGCGGTGGGCGGCGGGAGGAGAAGGTGCTGCTACCCGCCGGGGCGGGACTCCGCGGTGGTGGGCGCGCCGGGGGTGGCGGACGCGGGGGCGATGACCTCCACGGGCTGGGCCTTCATCGCGCGGGCTTCCGCGGACTTGGTGGTGAGGGTGGTGTCCAGGCCCTTGGCGAAGCTGGCGACCTGGGGGTCCGTGCCCGTCGCGCCCAGCTTGCGCAGCGACTTCCAGAACGGGTGCTCCGTGTCGCCGTTGCGCACCAGGCCCCGGGCCAGCAGCGTGGTGGCGGCGTCGCGCTCCGCGGGGCTGGAGGCGCGCAGGGTGGCCACCAGCTCCTGGGGCGCCGTGCGGGCGACCTCGCCCATGCCGCTGGCCATCTCCCCCTGGGCCTCCACGTCGCCGGAGAGGGCGGAGGCGCGGCACAGCTCCATCACCCGGGCCAGGGCCTCCGTGTTGCCGCCCGCGGCCAGCTCCACCATGGAGCTGACGCCGGGCACGCCGACCTCCAGCGTGTGCGCCACCTGCCGCAGCCGGCCGTAGACGTCGTCGCCCGCGGAGTAGCTGTCCAGCAGCGTGCGCGTGCCCAGGTAGTCGTGCGGGTTGGACTGGTAGAGGCTCTCCGCCAGCACCGCGCGCACGGCGGGGTCGCGCTCGCTGCGCCACGCGGTGCGCAGGAAGCCGATGTTGCGTTGGTCGCGCTGCTTGCCCAGCTCCAGGTACGTCTTGATGCGGTTGGCGACGTCCGCCGTGGCGCCCGCGACGACCTTGGGCCCTTCACCGAGCGCGGCCACCGCGGTGCCCGGCCCCAGCGAGGAGCCGGTGGCGGCCACCGCCGCGCCCAGCGCGTCCATGCCCGCGACGACGGGGCCCGCGCGGCCCGCGTAGTCGTTGACCATGATGGAGAAGGAGAACTTCTCCCCGCCCGCGGACTGCACGTAGCCGCTGAGCGCGGACACGCCTTCCAGGGTGCCCGTCTTGGCGCGCAGCCGGCCCACGGCGTCCGTGCCGTCGAAGCGGTACTTGAGCGTGCCGTCCTTGCCGGCGATGCCCAGCGAGGACAGGTACTCCGGGGCCAGCGGGAAGCGCTCGTACATGTGGCGCAGGAGCCGGTTCATCTGCGCGGCGGAGAAGCGGTTGGCGTCGTTGAGGCCGCTGCCGTTCTTCATCACGTAGGTGCCGCGCGGCAGGCCCACGTCGCGCTCCAGGAACTCCTCCACCACGTCGACGCCCTTGGCGAACGAGCCCGGCGCGCCGCGCAGCTCCGCGCCCATCGTCTTGAGGAGCATCTCCGCGACGAAGTTGCTGGACAGCTTGTTGAGGCGCTTGAGGACGATGTCGAACGTGTCCGACTGGGCCACGTACACCACGCGGGCGCGCGAGGGCGTCAGGCCCTGCTTCACCTTGCCCTTCACCTTCACGCCGCGCGAGATGAGCAGCTGCTTGAGCGTGCCGCCGAAGTACAGGGGCGGGCTGTCGATCTTCTTCCAGACGCTCACGGCGCCGCGCTCGTCGGGCACCTGTCCCTTCACGATGATCTTCTGCCGGTCCCCGAGCGCGTCGGACTTCACGGACACGCGCCGCGCGCGGCCGGGGCCGCTGGTGACGGAGCTGTCCACGACGAAGAAGTCGCTGGGCGGCTCCATGTCCACCACGGCCTTGCCGCCAGTCCCGGCGCGCACGTAGACGGCCACCGCGTTCCAGTTGAGGCTCACCGCGCCGGTGGGCGCCATGTACGCGCGGTCGGAGTCCTCCTGGTCATAGCCGGGCGGGGTGCGCTCGGGGTCGAACCAGGAGTCGTCCACGACGATCTCCTGCACCTCGCGCAGGCCGGCGTGGAGCAGCTCGGAGGTGATGCCGTAGAGGCGCTCGGTGGTGATGGTGGGGTCGCCCTTGCCACGCACGTAGAGCGTCTTGACCTTGCCGTCCGCGGGCAGCTCCGGCTCGACGAGGAACTCCGTCTCGTAGCGGAACTCAGGCCCCAGGGCCACGAGCGCGGCGGAGGACGTGACGAGCTTCACGTTGGAGGCGGGGTTGAGCAGCTCGTCCGCGTTGTGGCTGAACACCACGGAGCCGTCGTCCAGGCTCTGCATGTGCACGCCGACGCGGCTGCTCTTGAGCGCGGTGCGCTGCATCACCTGGACGAGGGCGTTCTTCAGCGCCTCGCGCTCCGCCTTTTTGGGGGTGGACGGCGACGCCGCGAGGGTGGCGGACGGCAGCCACAAGGCAATGGCGGTCGCTGCCCAGAAGGGTCTGGCTCGAAAAACCTGCACGCACGCTCCGGGGAAGTCGCGTTCCATTATGAAGAAGGGATGAAAGGGGCGGCAAGGGTGGGGACCCGGCGATCTGCACGCCTGGGCGCTCGCTCCTCCAAAAGAAGGCATGCCCGCCTGCCTGCTTCCTGGAAACCAAGAGGATGCTGTCGCAGCATGGGCGCCTCCCCTGACATCCGCTGCGTGACAGAAGCCATGCCTCCCCTGCCCTTCCGCGCCGCCCGGTGGCCCATCGCCCTGCTGGCCCTGATGCTTTACGCCGGCTGCCGCGAAAAAGCGCCCCCGGCTGGAATCACGGTGCTGCTGGAGGCGCCACCGGACAGTCTGGATGACCGCTTCGCCCTCACGGCCCATGGACAACGGCTGGCGCAGCTCATCAGCCCGGGGCTGCTCACCTTCGACGACGCCAGCGCTCCGGTGCCCCAACTGGCGGAGTCCTTCCGCGACGTGTCCCCCACGGTGGTGGAGTTCGTCCTGCGGCCCGGCCTCACCTTCCACGACGGCACCGCGCTCACCGCCGAGGACGTGAAGGCCACCTATGACCGCCTGCGCGACCCGACCCTGGGCAGCCCCAAGCGCGAGCGGTACGAGCCGCTGGACCGGGTGGAGGTGGTGGACGCGCGCACGGTGCGCTTCCACCTGAAGCGCCCCTATGCGCCCCTGCTGGCGGAGCTCTCCGCGGCCATCCTCCCGGCGGAGCGGGCCGGCCCTGGCGGCATCGAGGCCCAGGCCGAGCACCCGGTGGGCGCGGGCCCGTTCCGCTTCGAGTCCTGGCCGGACGAGGAGCACCTGACGCTCACGCCCTTCGCCGGCTGGCACGGGGGGACGCCCGCCGTGTCGCGGCTGACGTTCCGGGTGGTGCGGGATGAGACGACGCGGGTGCTGGAGCTGCTCAAGGGCCGGGCGGACCTGGTGGTCAACGCGGTGTCCCCGGCGGTGCTGCCCACGCTGCGCAAGGCGCCCCACCTGCGCGTGGTGACGAAGCCGGGCACGGGCCTCACCTACGTGGGCCTCAACCTGCGCGAGGGGCCGCTCGCGGACGAGCGCGTGCGCCAGGCGCTGTGCCACCTCATCGACGTGCGCCCGCTGGTGGAGCACAAGCTGCACGGGCTGGCGGAGCCCGCCTCCAGCATGCTGCCCCGCGCGCACTGGGCGTTCACGGCCACGCCCGCGTGCGGGTACTCGCCGGAGGAGGCCGCGCGGCTGCTGGACGCGGCGGGGTATCCGGATCCGGACGGGCCCGGGGGCAAGCCCCGGCTGACGTTCACGTTCAAGACGAGCACGGACCGGTTCCGGCGCGCGGTGGCGCTGGTGCTCAAGGAGCAGCTCGCGCGGGGCGGCGTGGCCATCGAGGTGCGGGCGCTGGAGTTCGGCACCTTCTTCGAGGACGTGCGCAAGGGCCGCTTCGAGCTGTTCACGTTGAAGTGGGCCGCGGTGATGGAGCCGGACCTGCTGCGGGGTGCGTTCCATTCCGGGAACATCCCCGGGCCGGAGAACCACTGGGGCGGGTTCAACCGGGGGGCGCTGAGGGCTCCAGCGCTGGACCGCTTGCTGGACGCGGCGACGCAGGCCTCGCGTGAGGAGCGGCGGGCGCTGTACGCGCAGGCGCAGCAGGAGCTGGACGGGCTCCTGCCCATCATCCCCCTGTGGCACGAGGCCAGCGTGGCGGTGGTGTCCTCGCGGCTCGCGGACTTCGTGCCCAGCGCGCACGGCCTGCTCACGCCGCTGGCGAGGGCTCGGGAAGTGATGCCCACGGCCGACATGGGGAGCGCTCCGTGAGGAACCGCCTGGTGTCGGCGGCCATCGCGCTCGTGGGCGCGCTGCTGCTGGTGTCGCTGTTCCTGTACCTCGTGCCCGGCGACCCGGTGGACGTGATGCTGGGCGAACAGGCGACGCAGGTGGACCGCGCGGCGCTGCGGCGGGCGGTGGGGCTGGACCTGCCGTGGTACGCGCAGCTCTGGACGTTCACGCGCGACCTGATCACAGGGGAGCTGCGCACGTCGCTGCCTCCGTTCCAGCGCAAGGTGCTGCCGGCCCTGGGCGCGGCGCTGCCGTACACCCTGCTGCTCACGGTGGCGGCGATGGCGGTGTCGCTGGTCATCGCGCTGCCGCTGGGCGTGATGGCGGCGGCGCGCCGGGGCACCCCGGTGGACGCGGCGGCGATGGGCGTGTCGGTGGCGGGGGTCGCCCTGCCCCGCTTCTGGCTGGGCCCGGTGCTCATCATCCTCTTCGCGCTGAAGCTGGACTGGCTGCCCGTGTCGGGCGCGGAGTCGTGGCGGCACCTCATCCTGCCGGCGTTCACCCTGGGCACCGCGCTGGCCGCGTTCCTCGCGCGGATGACCCGCGCGACGATGCTGGAGGCGCTGCGGGAGGACTACGTCACCGTGGCGCGGGCGAAGGGACTGTCGCCTCGCGCGGTGCTGTGGAGGCACGCGTTCCGCAACGCGCTGCTGCCGCTCGTCACGGTGCTGGGCCTGGAGTTCGGCGCGCTGCTGGGCGGGGCCATCGTGACGGAGAAGGTGTTCGCGTGGCCGGGCATGGGCACGCTGCTGCTCACCGCCATCGAGAAGCGCGACTACAACACCGTGCGCGCCACGGTGCTGCTCTTCACCTTCTGCTACGTGCTGGTGAACACGCTCACCGACGCGGCCTATGCGTGGGTGGACCCTCGCGTGCGGAGGCGCTCATGAGCGGGCATCGACGTTTCCGCCTGCGGTCGTGGGGCGCCCGGTTCGGGCTCGCCGTGGCGTGCGTCTGGGTGTTCACCGCGCTGTTCGCCCCGTGGCTCAGTCCCCACCCGCCGGACGCCATCGACCTCACGAACGAGCTGGCGCGGCCGGGGCCAGGGCACCTGCTGGGCACGGGAGAGAACGGCATCGACGTGCTCACCCACGTGCTGCACGGGGCTCGCGTGTCGCTGGAGGTGTCCTTCTTCGCGGTCCTGCTGTCGGGCGTGCTGGGCATCACGCTGGGCGGCATCGCGGGGTACGCGGGCGGGCTCGTGGACGAGGGGCTGATGCGGCTGGTGGACGTGCTGCTCGCCTTCCCCGGCATCCTGCTGGCGCTGTTCATCACGTCCGTGCTGGGCCCCAGCCTCACCAACGTCGTCTTCGCCCTCTCGTTCACCGGGTGGACGGGCTACGCGCGGCTCACGCGCGGTCAGGTGCTCACCCTGCGCGAACGCGACTACGTGCAGGCCGCTCGCGCCCTGGGCAGTGGCCCGGGCCGCATCCTCGTGCGGCACGTCTTGCCGAACGCGGCGGGGCCGCTGCTCGTGCAGGCGACGTTCGCGCTGCCGGGGGCCATCGTCGCGGAGGCGTCCCTGAGCTTCCTGGGCCTGGGCGTCCCACCGGGCACGCCGTCGTGGGGTGCGCTGGTGGACCAGGGGACGCAGTACCTGCTGGTGGCGCCACACGTGGCCCTCTTCCCCGGCATCGCGCTGGCCGTCACCGTGCTGGGCTTCAACCTGCTGGGGGACGCGCTGCGCGACGCGATGGATCCGCGCCACCAGGGGTCGTGAGTCGCGCTTGAAGCCCCGGGTCCGCCCTGGCAGGAAGCACGGGCGGGACCTCCGGAGGTGATGCGCGATGAAGGCCGTGGTGCAGCGGGTGCTGGAAGCGTCGGTGACGGTGGACGGCCAGCGCGTGAGCGAGATGGGCCCCGGGCTGCTCGTGCTCCTGGGCGTGGGCAAGGGCGACACCGACGCGGACCTCGCGTGGATGGTGGAGAAGCTGGCCCTGCTGCGCATCTTCGAGGACGCCGACGGGAAGATGAACCTGTCGCTGGAGGACACCTCCAAGCAGCTCATCGTCGTGAGCCAGTTCACCCTCTACGGGGATGCGCGCAAGGGCCGCCGGCCCAGCTTCATCGACGCGATGGAGCCGGTCGCGGCCAAGGCCCTCTACGAGCGCGCGTGTGAAGCCCTGCGCAAGCGCGGCCTCACCGTGGGCACCGGCATCTTCGGCGCGGACATGAAGGTCGCGCTGGTGAACGACGGGCCCGTCACCATCCTGCTGGAGAGCCCGCCGAAGGCAGCGCCCCCGATCTAACGCACGTCCAGCGTGCGCCGGAAGAACGCCAGGCCCTCCGCCTTCGTGCGCGCCTGTGACGCCGCGCGCGTCCCCGCCACCGGGTCCTTGCACAGCATGGCGATGACCTCGAAGCCCTTCGGGTAGCACTCGGGCAGGAAGGTGAAGTGGCCCGCGTCGTCCAGCACCACCGTCGTGGTGGTCGCCGGGGGCAGCCGCCTGGACAGCTGCATGCCGTGCGCCTCGTGCGGCATCAGCTCGTCGCCCTTCGCGAGGATGAGCGCCACGGGCCGCTGGATGTCCGCCGTGTCCTGCGCCTCGAAGGAGGCCGCCATGCCCGGAGCCATCGCGAAGGCGGACTTCACGCGCGGGTCCAGGTACGACGCGCGCGACTCCTTCATGTCGATGCGGCGGTAGTCCACGTCGCGCAGGGCTTCGCAGCCAATCTCCTCGCGGGTGCCGGGCGTCGTGCAGCGCTCTTCAATCCACTCCAGGTTCAGCCGCAGCCCCACCAGCGCCATCGCGGTGTAGCCGCCCATGGAGTGCCCCGACGCGCCGATGCGCTCCGCATCCACGCGCGGGCCCCACTTCGGATCCTTCAGCAGATTGTCCAGGATGACCGTGAAGTCCTTCGGCCGCTCCCAGCCGCGCGCGAAGCCCTCCGGGCTCGTGTCCTTGTAGGAGTTGCCCGGGTGGTTCAGCGACAGGACGATGAAGCCGTGTGCCGCCAGGTGCGCGCCGAACCAGGACAGGTCGATGCCGGAGCCTCCGCTGCCGTGCGACAGCAACACCAGCGGCCAGCGCGCCTTCGCGTCCGACAGCGGCGCGTCCTTCGCGCCATAGAAGGGCTTGAACACGTCCGAGGGCGCGCGGTCATCCACCGGCGTGCCGGGCGCCACCGGGTACCAGATGAGCGGCTTCAGCGTGCGGCGCCGCGCCGCGTCCTCGAAGGAGAGTGACTGGGTGACGCCCACCGCGTAGGCCGCGTCCTGGCCGTAGAGCGACGCGACGTCCGTGCGCGGAGTCTCGGTCGCCTTCTTCGAGCAGGCACAACCTCCCGTGAGCAGCGCCGCGGCGACGAGGACTCCGCCCGTCATCCGGCGGAGCAGGAACCCCGGGTGGGTGATGGATCCGACCTGGGAGGGACGTCGCGAGCGGCGGTGCATGAACAGCTCCGGACAAGGGGGCGGGCGGCCGGAGCATGACCGGGAATGGCGAAGCAAGGGAACCCGGAACCCGACGCAGGCCACGCGACCGGCCCGGACGAGCCACGCGCCGGGGCCAGCGCGACCACACACCGTGCCCGGAGGCAGGAGGCACTCCGAACCACGGGCTCCGTGCTCAGCGGACGTCCAGCGCGCTCCGGAAGAACGCCACCGCTTCCGCCTTCGTGCGCGCCTGCGAGGCCGCGCGCGTGCCGGCCACCGCGTCCCGGCACAGCTCCGGCGTCACCTTCAGCCCCAGCGGGCTGCACTCCGGCAGGAAGGTGAAGTGCGCGGCGTCGTCCAGCACCACCGCCTTCGCCCGGGGCAGCAGCCCCGCCAGTCGCAGGCCGTGCTCTTGATGCGGCATCAGCTCGTCGCCCTTCGCGAGCAGCAACGTCACCGGCGCGCGGACGTCCTCCAGGTCCCGGACCTCGTAGGTGCCCGCCATGCCCGGCGCCATCGCGAAGGCCGCGTGCACGCGCGGGTCCTGATACGAGGCACGCGCCACCGCCAGGTCGATGCGGCGGTAGTCCACCTCGCGCAGCCCTTCGCAGCCGGGCTGCTCCCGGGTTTCAGGCGCCGTGCAGGCCTTCGCGATGCTGCCCAGGTTCAGCCGCGCGCCCACCAGCGCCAGCGCCGTGTAGCCGCCCATGGAGTGCCCCGATGCGCCGATGCGCTCCGCGTCCACGCGCGGCCCCCACGTCGGATCCTTCAGCAGCTGGTCGAGGATGACCGTGAAGTCCTTCGGCCGCTCCCAGCCGCGCACGTAGCCCTCCGGGCTCGTGTCCCCGTAGGTGTTGCCCGGGTGGTCCACCGACACGACGATGAAGCCATGCGCCGCCAGGTGCGCGCCGAACCACGCCATGTTCAGGGCCGAGCCCCCATTGCCATGGGACAAGAGCACCAGCGGCCAGCGCGCCTTCGCGTCCGACACCGGGGCGTCCTTCGCCGCGAGGAAGGGCACGAAGATGGCCGACGTCTCCTGCTCCACCATGCGCGTGCCGGGCGCCGCCGGGTACCAGAGCACGGGCTTCAGCGTGCGGTGTCGCGCCGCGTCCTCGAAGGACAGCGCCTGCGTGACACCCACCGCGTAGGCCGCGTCGCCGCCGTAGGGGGAGACGGGCGCCCCGGAGGACGTGGGCGCCGGAGCAGCCTCGCGGGCTTTCGAGGTGGCACAGCCGCCCATCACCAGGGCCGAGACGACGAGGAACGCGCCGGGGATGCGCTGCGCTTGTGAACGCGAGGAATCTCTCAGGGAGCGACGGAACATGGGCGGAATCCTCCAGGCCGTGGAGCCGACCGGGATGTGGGGGGAGCGAGGCCAGGACGGGGACCGGGCCCCTGCCCCACCTACGCTTCGACCGGAGGCCCATTGCCACGGGCCCGGGCCCTCACAGCCGGACGGTGGTCCCTCGCGTCACCAGCGCCGCCAGCCCCTGCTTCGTCTGCGCCGCCGTGCGCAGGTGCAGCGTGAGCGCGCCCAGCTCGCGGATCCACGTGGCCGCGTTCGGGCCCAGGCCGGAGAACAGCACGGAGAGCGGCGGCGGCTGGGCCACGCGGCCCGACCAGTACCCCAGCACCTCGTCGCGCTCCGGCAGCGTCGGCAGCTTCATGCGCTCCTGTTCGCGCGTCAGCAGCCGCTCCAGCTTGCGCGGCAGGTTCACCTGCCAGTGCGCCACCGTGCGCGCCGGCCTCCAGGCCCAGTCCGCGAAGGCGAACCGCTCACGGACCGCGTACTCGCCCCGGCCCTGCGTGATGAAGACGCGGTCCGGCGGGAACTCCGGGAACGGATCCCACTGCCCGGCCAGGAGCGACGCCAGGCCCTGCTCTCCCGGCGGCCTCAGACGGAAGGAGTCCCGCACCGCCCGCGCCGCCCGCGTGTCCCAGTACGGATAGGCCGGGTCTTCCACCATCAGCGCCAGGTTCAGCGCCTCATCCCATTCGTCCGCGTAGCCCCCGTGCGCGCCCGCCACCTCCCAGCCACCGGGCGCCTCCTGCCAGGGCTGGAAGACGAGCCGGTCCACCAGGTCCATCCACCCGTCCGAGTCCAGCGACCCCACGCCCCCCGGCAGCGCCGACATGGCCAGCCGCTGGCACAGCGTGAAGGCCTGGGCGTCCCCCAGCTGGCTGGCCAGGGCCTCCAGCGCGCCGGAGGCATCCCCCATGGCGCGCGCGAAGAACGGCAGCACCTGCTCGTGGAAGAAGCGGTCGTTGATGGGGCGCAGGACGACGTCCATGCGGGGCGCCTTCCTGCGGGGCCGTCAGGGCCGCGCGTCTTCCTGGACGATGAGGGCGTGGATGTCCAACGCCGTGGGCGCTTCCAGGATGGCCGCCCGGAAGCGCGGGTTCTTGAACAGGCGCGAGATGCGGGCGAGCGCCTTCAGGTGCACCCCCGCGCTGTTCTCCGGCGCCAGCAGCGCGAAGAACAGGTGCGTGGGCTTGCCGTCGATGGCCTCGAAGTCCACCCCCGCGCGGGACACGCAGAAGGCCGCCTGGAGACTGCCCATGCCCGCCAGCTTGCCGTGGGGGATGGCCACGCCCTCGCCAATGCCCGTGCTGCCCAGCTTCTCCCGCTCCTGAAGCACCGCGACCAGCCGGTCCTCGCTCAAGCCCTGTTGCATCAAGCCCGGATGCGCACGCGCCAGCGTGGCACTCAGCTCGCGCAGCACTTCCGGTTTCGTGCGGGCCTGCATGTCCGCGACGACTGCTTGGGGGCTGAGGAATTCGGTGATTCTCAATGGCGCTCCCGCACTGGCGCTCCGGGCCGGCAATGATTCCTCGGCCGGCAATTACTCCTCACACTGGATTCGCGCAAGGGTCGCCTGGGTGGTGGAAAGCGCTTCGCTCACTGCGCATCAGCGCCCCGGGGCTCCGCGGCCTGCCAGAACCCCCGGGGCGTCCCCCTTTGCCCACGGCTTCCCTTCCCGCCCCCCGCGCGTGAGCGGCGTGGGGGGCGGACCGGACTCAAGACCTGGAAGGTCAGGTGCCGGTGGCGGCCACCGGCTCGGAGGGCAGGTGCGGTTCGATGAGCCCGAACCCGCCTTCCTTGCGGCGGTAGACGATGGACAGCGCCTGCGACTGCTGGTTCTGGAACACGTAGAAGTCGTTGTTCATCAGGTTCATCTGCATCACCGCGTCGTCCACCGACAGCGACTGGATGGCCAGGTGCGTGGTGCGCACCAGGCGCGCGATCCCCGACTCGGCCGCCTGCGCGGTGTCATTGCTGGTCCCGGCGGCGGACGGCGGCGAGGCCTCGGCGGGCTCGGTGGACTCCAGCGACTCGGAGACCTCGAAGACGTCGTGGCGGACCTTGAGGCTGTTCACCAGGTCCAGGCGGTGGTGCACCTTCTCCTTGCCGTGGTGCGACTTGAGCTTGTCGCGGTAGCGGCGCAGCTGGCGTTCGATCTTGTCCATCGCCAGGTCGATGGAGGCGTACATGTCATCGCTCTTCTCGCGTCCCCGGAGGATCCAGGCGCCCGAGTGGATGGTGATGTCCGCGTGGTGCAGGTGCCGCTCCAGCGAGAGCACCACGTGGGCCTCTCCAGCCCGGTCCAACAGTCGGTTCACCCGATCGACCTTTTCACGGGCGTATTCCTTCAGGGAATCCGACGCTCCGAACTGACGGAAGGTGATGTTGAGCTGCATGCGTGGCCGCCTCCTAGGGAGAGAGGTAAGCTCCGTCACAGATCAGAGACGGAGCCCACGCCGAAAGCAACCCGTCCCTCCACGTAGGAACTTCCCGTCCACGACACGCGGCCGCGCAAGCGACCGCCAGAGGACACGTCTTGTGTCCGCTGGCTGGCACCTGGAGGGGATTCCGACCCGGGTCCCATTTTCCGGCCCGGGACGCCAGACTCACCCTCTCACGCGAGCAGCATTCCGCCGGTGACGCCCAGCACTTCGCCATTGACGAACCGGGATTCGTCGCAAGCGAGGAAGACGTAGGAGGGTGCCAGCTCCGCGGGCTGCGCGGGCCGCCCGGTGGGGGACTGCTTGCCGAACTCCTTCACCTTCTCCGCGTCGAAGGACTGCGGGATGAGCGGCGTCCACACGGGGCCGGGCGCCACGGAGTTCACGCGGATGCCCCGGCCGATGAGCTCCTGGGACAGGCCCTTGGTGAAGGTGACGATGGCGCCCTTCGTGGTGGCGTAGTCGAGGATGGACGGCGTGGGGTTGTAGGCCTGGATGGACGCGGTGTTGATGATGGTCGCGCCCTCCTTCATGTGCGGCAGCGCGTGGCGGACCAGGTGGAACATCGCGAGGATGTTGACGCGGAAGGCGCGCTCCACGCGCTCGGCGTCCAGCTCCTCGAACTTCTCCACCGCCTTGCCCTGGAAGGCCGCGTTGTTGACGAGCACGTCGATGCGCCCGAAGCGCTTCACCGTGTCCTCCACCAGCTTCTTGCAGGTGGCCTCCAGCGCCATGTCGCCCGCGAGCGCCAGCGCCTGCCGTCCGGAGGCCTCCACCACGCGCCGGGTGTGGTTCGCGTCGTCGCCTTCGTTGAGGTAGGCGAACGCCACGTCCGCGCCCTCGCGCGCGAAGGCCAGGCACACCGCGCGGCCAATGCCGCTGTCGCCGCCCGTCACGAGCGCGACGCGGTCCTTCAGCCGCCCCAGGCCCTTGTACGACTGCTCGCCGTAGTCGGGCTCCGGAGACATGGCGCCCTCGTGCCCTGGCGCGGGCTGCGTCTGCTCGGGGAACGGCGGCTGGGGACCGGCGGTGCGGGGATCGGGATTGCGAGCCATGGCATCACTCCGTGAGGAAGGAGACGTTTCCACACGGTGGAGGCGGTGGCCCGGAGCGGCAATCCAGCCGGGGCCGCCTGCCCGCCCGCTTCAGGGCACGACGGCGATGACGAAGTCCTCCGAGTGGAAGATGGTGCCGTCGCACGACGCGACGCCCGAGCACTCGCGCACGATGCCCGCGAGGCTCGCCTCCAGGCTGAGCAGGTGGTTCGCCTGGGGCGTGGTGGTCGGAATCGTGATGCCCACCTTGCCGCCCTCCTGCGTGGCGGTGAGGGTGCCGGGCGCCCTGCCCCCCTCGCGCATCAGCACGACGCTCACGGGCCCGGGCACCTCCGAGGCCGGCTCCCAGAGGAACGTGTACGTCTGTCCCACGCGCAGCTTGTCCGGGGTGCCCTCGCCCTGGAACGCGAAGCGGCGCTTGGCCTTGGCTCCCTGGAGCACCAGGCGCACGGTCTGGGTGGCGTCCTGGAGCTGCACGGTGATGTCGCCCACAGGCTCGCGGCTCCAGGCGCCCGGGTCGTAGTTGAAGTAGGCGCGGCTGTTCTCGCACGCGTCCGCCCTGCCCCCCACGTCCGACGCGCCGCCCGGCACCAGCGTCATGGGCTGGCCGTTGAGGGTGGCCGTCACGTCGTCCGCGAAGCGGGAGCACGGGCCGTCCACCACGGAGTAGCTGACGGTGAAGCGGTGCGCGCCCTGCGCGTCCGGCGTCTCCTCGTCGTCCACGTCCGTCAGCGCGTACGTGAGCGTGCGGCCCGACAGCTCCGCGAGCGACATCACCTTCGTCTCACCGCCGGAGCACCCCACCAGCGACAGCGACACGAGCGCGCCCAGGGCGCGGATTCCACCAACGTTCCAGCGGGACAACAGGAGGGACACGGGAAGGGACATAGGGCCCGTGACCCTATCACCCCCGCGTCAGCAGTCCGCGAAGCCGCTCCCTCACCAGGGGCCACTCCGTGTCGAGCACGCTGTAGTACGCGCTGTCGCGCACGGTGCCGCCGCGCACCAGCATGTGGTTGCGCAGGATGCCCTCGAACGTGGCCCCCAGCCGCTCGATGGCGGCACGCGAGCGCACGTTGCGCCGGTCGGTCTTCAACTGCACGCGCATCACCGCCAGCGTCTCGAACGCGTGGCGGAGCAGCAGGAACTTGCACTCGGTGTTCACCGGCGAGCGCCACACCCGCCGCCCCAGCCACGTGGAGCCGATTTCGAGCGTGCGGTGCCCGCGCTGTATCTCCATGAAGCGCGTGGTGCCCACGACGGCGCCGCTCGCGCGCTCGCAGATGGCGAAGGGCTGTTCGGAGCCGTCCACCGCGGCCCGGAGCGCGGTGGCCACGTAGTCCGCCACGTCGTCCTGCGTGCGCAGCACGCGCGAGAAGTGCGCGAACAGCTCCGGCTCGCAGAGCGCCGCGAGCGCGGGCACGTGGGCAGTGGACAGGGGAACGAGCCGCACCGCCGTCCCCTCCAGGGTGACGGGCGGGACGACCAGCGGCAGCGGCTCCCGGAAGGGAGCCTGGGCATCGCCGGCAGGGGCGGAAGGGGTCACGGGATCCATGGCCCCCTTCATGCCCCAAACCGGCCCTGGCGTGCAGGGCCGGCGGCGCTAGTAGTAGCGCTTGCGCTTGCTGCTGGGGAGGATGCCCAGCACCTCGCGGTACTTGGCCACCGTGCGCCGGGCGATTTCGGTGCCCTGCGAGCGCAGCAGCTCGACAATCTTCTGGTCCGAGTACGGGTTGCGCGAGTCTTCCTGCGACACGAGCTGCTTGATGTGGTGCTTCACGGCCTCGCTGGCCGTGTCCTCGCCGGACACGCGCGCGATGGACGAGTTGAAGAAGTACTTCAGCTCGAAGATGCCCTGCGGCGTGTGGACGTACTTGCTCGTGGTGACGCGGCTCACGGTGGACTCGTGCATGCCGATGTCCTCCGCCACGTCGCGCAGGATGAGGGGCTTCAAGTGCGCGATGCCCTTGTCCAGGAAGTCCTTCTGGAACTTCACGATGCTCTCGGTGACCTTGTAGATGGTCCGCTGCCGCTGGTGGATGGAGCGGATGAGCCACATCGCGCTGCGCAGCTTGTCCTGGATGAAGTCCTTCGTCTGGCCGGGGCTCACCGCGCCGTTCTTCAGCGCGTTCCGGTACATGCCGGAGATGCGCAGCTTGGACAGGCCGTCGTCGTTGAGGACGACGGTGTAGTCCTCCTCCCCCAGCTTGTAGACGAAGACGTCGGGGGTGATGTACTGCGCGTCGTCCCCGCTGAAGTTGCGGCCCGGCCGCGGGTCCAGCTTGGGCAGGAGCTTCGCCGCCGCCACGACCTCTTCCAGGGTGACCTTGAGGTCCTTGGCGATGGCCGGCAGGTTCTTGGATTCCAGGTACTTCATGTGCCGCTTGATGATGAGCCCCATCAGCGCGGCGTTGGGGTCCTTCATCGCCTGGAGCTGGATGAGCAGGCACTCCTGGAGGTCGCGCGCGCCACAGCCGCGGGGCTCCAGGTTCTGGATGCGGCGCAGGGTGCGCTCGGCGACGTGCATGGGCACGTCCGCCTCGTTGGACAGGCGGATGAGCGGGTCGCCCTCCACGTCCGGGAGCTTGAGGTAGCCGTCGTCGTCCAGGTTGCCCAGGATGAGCACCGCCACGCGGCGCTCGGCCTCGTTGAGCCGCAGCGTGCCCAGTTGCTCCTGGAGGTGGTCGACCAGGTCCTCCTTCTTCACCATGTTGGCTTCGAACGACGGCAGGTCGTCCGTGGCCACGTTGCCCTTGTTGGAGGCGGTGGTGGGCTCGTTGAACTGGTAGCTGTTGAGGTAGGCCTCCCAGTCGATTTCCGGCGGGCCTTCCCCGTCTGCCTTGAATTCCTGGGCAGTTTCAGGATTGGCGGACGGCATGTCGCCGTCGCGGACGGCCTCGGCGTTGTCGGCCTCCAGGGAGGCCTCGCCCGGCTCCTTCTCGCTCACCTCGCCCGGCATGCCCTCCTCGGGCTGCTCCAGGAGCGGGTTCTGCTCCATCTCCTCCCGGACCTGGTCCAGGAGTTCCATCCGAGAGAGCTGGAGGAGCTTGATGGCCTGCTGCAGCTGGGGCGTCATCACCAGTTGCTGCGCGAGCTTCAGGCTCTGTTTGAGTTCCATCGCCATGTGGGGGCGTCTCCAGAAGACGTGCGTGCCGACTCGATGGGGGTTCCCATCAAGGACCGTGCCAACCTAACAAGGCGATCCGGCCACGTCCAGTGCCCCTGCGCATGGTTCTTGATTTGCAGTGTGAAAAATCCGCAAGAAATCCAGAAGGTTGCCGCAAGCCCCGCCTGCTCGCCCTGTGTTCAAACGTCGACGCAAAAGCGGGGCCAACTTCACCCGGAGCATCTGGAGACGCACGGAGCGTCCGGACGCTCAGGGGGACTGGAGACGGAACCGGTCTCCCAGGTAGACGGCGCGCGCCCGTGCGGACCCGGCGATCTGCGCAGGGGTCCCCTCTTCGAGAATCTGACCCTGTGCGATGATGTAGGCCCGGTCACAGATGCCCAGGGTGTCCTGGACGTTGTGGTCGGTGATGAGGATGCCCAGGCCCCGCTCGCGCAGCAGGTGGATCTGCCGCTGGAGGTCGCCCACGTTGATGGGGTCCACGCCGGCGAAGGGCTCATCGAAGAGGATGAAGCGGGGGGCGGGGATGAGGCTGCGGGCGATTTCGGCCCTCCGGCGCTCGCCGCCGGAGAGCGTCTCCCCCCAGGACTCGGCGACGTGGGTGAGGCCGAACTCCCCCAGGAGGGCGTCGGCGCGCTTCTTGCGGTCGGCGCTGCCCAGGCCCTTCTGGAGCTCCAGCACGGCCAGGAAGTTCTCGCGCACCGTGAGCTTGCGGAAGACGGAGGCCTCCTGGGGCAGGTAGCCCACGCCCCGGCGCGCGCGGCGGTGCATGGGCAGGTGGGTGAGGTCCTCGTCGCCCACGCGCACCCGGCCGGCGTCCGGCGTCACCAGCCCCACCACCATGTTGAAGCTCGTCGTCTTGCCGGCGCCGTTGGGGCCGAGCAGGCCCACGACCTCACCGGGGGCGACGTTGAAGGAGACGTCCCGCACCACCTGGCGGCGGCGGAAGGCCTTCTGGAGCCCCTCCGCGTACAACCGGGCCGCAGGTGCGCTCATGGGGTGGTGCCTCCCGGCGCGGGGGCGGCCCCCGGCTTCGGCGCGGCGGGCGCCTTCCTGCGGGCGCCGGGGGTGGCGGTGGAGGTCGGGGACTCCACGAGGATGCGGGCGTTCTCCACCTCCACGCGCTCGTTGCCCAGGATGAGGCGCACCTTGGTGCCGGAGACGTAGGTGTTGCCCTGGCGGGCCTCGGGCGAGCCCGTCACCACCAGGACGCCGGAGGGGACGTCGTAGTCGGCGCGCTCGCCCCGGGCCTGCCGGTCGCCGTCCACGGCGCGCACGTTGCCGGAGCACACCACGCGCGTCACCTGGCGCGGCTGGTTGTAGTAGGCGGTCATCTTGTCGCAGCGGATGTCCATGGTCTGGTGCTTCACCCGCACGTTGCCGGTGAGCACCGCCTGGGCCCGGTCACCGGTGACGTGGTCCGCGGACAGGTCCACCGGGTTCTGCAGGTTGCTGGGGGCCAGCGACACGCCCGGCGCGGGGAGCGGCGCGGGGGGCGCGGCGGGGGTGGCGGGCTTGGGAGCCTGGGCCGCCCTGGCGGGCGCTCCCGCGGCCGGGGCCGGGCCCGCGGGCTTCGCGGCCTGGGCGGGCGTGGGCTGGGCCAGGAACAGCGCCATCACGAGGAACTCAATCACTGCGTGGCTCCACCCAGCACGGTTTCGACCGCGCCCTCGAAGGTGAACGTCTCATCCGGCGCGGACAGCACGAAGCGGTCCGCGCGCATCTGGTAGTCGGGGCCCTGCACCGTCACGCCCTCCTCGCCATGGGCCCGCTGCGTCGTGGCGTCGTAGGTGAGCCTGGGTGTGCGCGCCACCATGCCGTCCCCGGTGCGCACGACGACGCCTCCGCGACCCACCCACTGTCTGGACGCGAGGCTGCCGTCCATATTCGGCGCGGTGATGACGGTGTCGCCCGCCATGGGCAGGGGCGAGCCCTCCGCTCCCTCGCCGGGGGGCAGGCGCATCACCACCTCCTGGGCCTGCACCTCGCCGCCCGCGCGCCGGTAGTTCACGGTCCGGGCGGAGCCGGACACCACCAGCTTCTCGCCCTCGAACGTGCGCAGGCGCGCGCCCTCCAGCACCACGTCCGGGCGCGGTTCGGTGGGGGCGCCCTCGGCGGGACGGCGCGGCGCGCAGGCGGTGGCGAGGAGTCCCAGGCAGCTCAGGGCAAGCAGACGCGACACGGGTCTTCCTTATCACCGCCCCGGCGCGGACGCTGCGTCGGGAAGGGCCGGGGAACTGTCCTCTGGGGGCGCCATGACGGGCCGCGTCTTCCAGCGCTGGTGCATCCACACCCACTGTTCGGGGGCCCGGCGGATGGCGGCCTCGATGCGCTGGGACAGGGCGGCGGTGAGCGCCTGGACGGCCGCCTCGCGCTCCGCGGCCTCCGGCGCGGGGACCTCCTCCATGGTGAGCCGGTAGCCCGCGCCCTCGCGCTGGCAGAAGCCCACCACCACGGCCGCGCCGGTGCGCAGCGCCAGGTCCGCCGCCGCGCGCGGGGTGGCGGCCAGCTCCCCGAAGAAGGGCACGAAGACGGACTGCACCCTGGTGTCCTGGTCGATGAGGATGCCCAAAATCTCCCCGCCGCGCAGGGCCCGGAGCATGGCCCGGGCCGCGCCCTCCTGGCCGCGCCAGATGCTGCGCACCCCGCCCCGGGCCCGGAAGTCCTCCACGAGCGCGGTGAGGCGCGGGTCGCTGGTCTCCTTCGCGATGCTCTGGCTGGGGTAGCCCGCCTTCGCCACGCGCCGGGCGAGCAGCTCCCAGTTGCCCACGTGGCCGGAGACGAAGACGACGCCCCGGCCCTTCGCGAGCGCGGACTCCAGCACCTGACGGTCCCCGTCCGGCCAGGACACCAGGGTCTCCAGCCCGGCCTCCAGCGCGCGCGTGGAGGCCACCTCCAGGGCGGCGGCGGCCAGGTGGCGGAAGGCGCCCCGGGCGAGCGCTTCACGCTCCGCGTCGCTCCGTTCAGGAAACGCGCGGGCGAGCGACTTGAGGGCCTTGCGCCGCTCGCCGCCAGCGATGGCGTAGGCCCAGCCGCCCAGCGTCATGCCCAGGGCGCGCGCGGTTCCCAGCGACAGGAACTGGAGCAGGCGCAACATCCCGGCGATGAGCAGGTAGCGCAGATGCCGCTTCAGGCGCTTTGTTAAGGGGGGACGCTCCACGACGCGTCTCCATATCCCATGCGCGAATACAACTTCGACGGCCTCATTGGTCCCACCCACAATTACGCCGGCCTCTCGCCCGGCAACCTGGCGTCACAGACCCACGGGGGCCAGCCGAGCCAACCCCGGGCGGCGGCGCTCCAGGGGCTGGAGAAGATGCGCTTCGTGTCGGAGCTGGGCGTGGGGCAGGCGGTGCTGCCGCCCCAGCCGCGCCCGTCCCTGCGCACGCTGCGCGCCCTGGGCTTCACCGGCTCCGACGAGGAGGTCATCACCCGCGCCGCGCGCGACGGCGAACACCTGCTGCGCCTCACCTCCAGCGCCTCCGCCATGTGGACGGCCAACGCGGCCACCGTCGCGCCGTCGGTGGACACGGCGGACGGACGGCTGCACCTGACGCCCGCGAACCTCACGCAGATGTTCCACCGCGCCATCGAGGCGGACACCACGCACGCGGTGCTGCGCGCCATCTTCGCGGACGCGAAGCACTTCCAGGTCCACGCCCCGCTGCCGGGCGCGGCGCACTTCGCGGACGAGGGCGCGGCGAACCACACGCGCCTCTTCACGCCCGGGCACAAGGCCGTGCACCTGCTCGCCTGGGGCCGCAGCGCGTGGCAGGACGTGAAGGGGCCCCAGCGCTTCCCCGCGCGCCAGACGCTGGAGTCCAGCCAGGCCCTGGCGCGGCTGCACCAGTTGGATCCGGCGCGGGTGCTGATGCCCCAGCAGCATCCGGACGGCATCGACGCGGGCGCGTTCCACACGGACGTGCTCGCGGTGGGCAACGAGCGCTTCCTCATGCTGCACGCGCTGGCGTTCGTGGAGCACCCGGCGCTCCTGGCGTCGCTGCGCGAGAAGCTGGGCGAGGCCTTCCGCTTCATGGTGGCGACGGACGACGAGCTGCCGGTGAAGGACGCGGTGAAGGCCTACCCGTTCAACTCGCAGGTGCTGTCGCTGCCGGATGGCACCATGGCCATCATCGCCCCCATCGAGAGCCGCGAGACGCCCACCGCGCGCGCCTTCCTGGAGCGCGTCGTCGCCGGGGACAACCCGGTGAAGGCGGTGCACTACCTGGACGTTCGACAATCCATGAACAACGGCGGAGGCCCGGCGTGCCTGCGCCAGCGCATCTCCCTGACGGACGCGGAGCGGGCCGCCATCACCGCGGACGTCTTCTACTCGCCCGCCCTCCACGAGGCCCTTGCCGCCTGGGTGCGCCGGCACTACCGCGAGGCGCTGCGCCCGGAGGACGTGAGGGATCCGCTGCTCGCGCGCGAGACGATGACCGCGCTCGATGAGCTGACGCGCCTCTTGAAGCTGGGCAGCGTGTACGACTTCCAGCAGTAGGCGGAAGGCACCGCGCCTGCCTGCCCTCCGTCCCACCGGGCGGGGGCAGGCCCCCACGGCCTCCCTGGCCCATGTCGAGAATGGCCGCCTGCGTCGTCCGGACACACCTTGAACGGTAAGGAGGTGAGGTCCTCATGATCCCCATTGCCATCCAGCAATACCTCCGGCGCCATCGCGTCCCCTTCGAGCGGTATGCCCACGCCCGGGCCGTGACCGCGCCGGAGCTGGTGGAAGTGCTGAACGTGCCCGGCTGGCGCGTGGCGAAGTCCGTCATCGTGAAGGCGAACCGACAGCCATGGATCGTCGTCGTGCCCGCGCTCGCGTCCGTGGACCTGCACAGGGTCCGTGACACGTTGGGCGTGCACACCGTCCGGCTCGCCACCGAGCCCGAGTTCGTCGACCACTTCCCTGGCTGTGAGCCCGGCGCGGAGCCGCCCTTCGGGGAGCTGTATGGCCTGCCCGTGGCCGTGGACGAAACGCTGAGCCTCAACGAGCGGGTGTTGTTCCGCGCGGGCTCGCACGAGGAGGCCCTGGAGCTGCGCTTCCAGGACTTCGCGCGCCTGGAGTGGCCGCTGGTCGCGTCGTTCATCCAGCCCATCGCGCAGGAGCGCGGCAAGCAGGACCCCTACACCTCCTCGCTGGAGGACTCGGGCGCCTCCGCCTGACTGCCCGGGGACGCCGTCAGGGGACGGGGGAGTCGCTGACCGCCTCCGAGCGGCGCAGGTACTGTTCGCGCTCCTGCGCCTTCGGATCCTCCACCCGCTCCTGACGACGTGCGTCCACCCGTGCACGCTCGTGGGCCTCCAGCCGCACCGCCCATGCCTCCGCCTCCGCGCGCCGTGAGCCTCCAGGGGGCATGAGCCGCAGGCCTTCGTGCACCGAGCGCGCCGCCGCGTCATAGCGCGCCAGCTGCTCCTGGAGACGGGCCACCGCGAAGTGGCTCTCCGGAGCGGGCAGCAGTCCCGCCACCGAGCGCCGCTGCTCCAGCGCCCGGGCCAGCAGCCCCTCGCGCTCGAAGCAATCCGCCTCCAGGGAGAGCAGGCGCGCGCGCTGCTGGAGGTTCGTCAGGAACGGGGCCACCGCGGCCAGCGTGTCCCGCGAGCGCCGCGTCAGCCCCGCCTCCTGCTGCCGCGAGGCGAGGGTGAAGGCCAACTCCACGTCATGCGGGAAGCGCTTCGAGAGGGCCTCCAGGGCCTGGAGCGCTTCGGCCGCCCGGCCCTGCGCGCGCCACACGTCCGCGCGCAGCAGGTGCGTGCCCAGGGCATCCGGGGCCCGCCGCTCCACCTCCGCGCACGCCGCCGCCGCGGCCTCCAGCTCTCCCTGCGCCAGCCGGCCGCGCACCTCCTGCATCCACAGCGCCGTGGCCTCGGGGCGGCCCTCGAAGTGCTCGCGCGCCCAGACAAGCCACGCCAGCCCCAGCGCGCGGCGCTCGGGCACGCCGAGCAGGGCCATGGCCAGCTCCGTGGCCTGTCCGGGAGCGTCGGCCGTGAGGGTGGCGACCTCCTCCGGCGTGCGCGCCAGGGGCAGCGCTTCACCCAGCAGCACGCGCGTGTCACCGGCTTCGTACGCCAGGCGGTACTCCAGGAAGCCCTGCGCGCGCCGGCCCAGGTGCACCAGGGCCCGCGCCGCCACGCGGTGCGCCGGTCCATCCAACGGCCGCAGGTACAGCACGTGGTTGACGAAGCCCAGGGCGTCCTTCGCCCCCGCCGCCCCGTCCCCCAACGCGGCCACCGCCACCAGCCGGTACAGCAGGTAGTCCGCCGGGTGCACGTCGATGAGCGACAGCCCCAGCGCGCGGACCTCCGCGCCGGGCGCACGGGCCGACACGCGCTCGGCGAGCCGGGCCTCCGCGTCCGCCATCCTCCGCCCTCCCGGCACGAGCGCGACGAGCATCACCGCCGTGAGCCCCGACGCCAGCGCCAGCGCCGGCACGGTGGGCAGGGGATGGGTGCGGGTGCTCCGCGCGAACAGGCGCTCCGACTCACGCGGACGCGCCACCGCGCCCAGGACCACCGCCACCGCCACCGCGCACGCGGGCAGCTCCAGGCTGAAGTCGAAGAGGTTGTGCAGCGCCAGCGCCGCCACGCCCGACAGCACCGCCAGCTCCACGGGCCCGTGGCCCTCGCGCCGCACCAGCCCCACGAAGCACCAGACGCCCAGCAGCCCCAGCAGCAGCCCCGGCGCGCCCCACTCCGCCGCCACCTGGAGCACCGCGTTCTCCGGGTGCGTGAAGGTGTTGGGGTTGGGTTCGGTCTGGTAGCGCGGGAACGCGGCCTCGAACGCGCCCCGCCCCATGCCCAGCACCGGGAAGGCCCGGGCCGCGCGGGCCATCATCGGCCAGGGCTCCACCTTGCCGCGGCGCAGGGACTCCACGCTGTCCGCCGTGCGCGCCTCCGCCCACAGTTGATCCGCCGCCAGGTACGCGCCCACCGACAGCGTCGTCAGCAGCCCCAGCAGCACCGCCGCGCCCCGGCTCCAGGAGGGCCTCGCGGGCGTGCGCGCCTCGCGCCGCTGCTTCGCCAGCCACGCGGCGAGCAGCACCTGCCCGAAGACGAAGAACACGATGCCCGCGCGCGACAGCGACAGCAGCACGCCCGCGCCGGACAGGAGCGCCGCCACCGCGAAGGGCGTCGCGCGGGAGCGCGGCTGCTTCGACAGCGCCAGCCCCACCGCCACCGTCGCCGCCAGCCCCAGGAAGCCCGCCAGGTGGTTGGGGTTGCCGAACGGCGTCACCAGCGGCGGCCGCGCATGCACGTACGCCCGCAGGCCGAACAGCGTCTCCACGTTGAAGAGCGCATGCCCCAGGCCCACCGCCGCCACCGCCGCGCCCGTGAAGGCCAGCACCGACAGCAGCCGCTGGCGCGACGTCCGGGAGCGACACACCTGCGCCGCCGCGAGGAACGTCAGCAGGTACGCGCCGTGCTTCGCCAGCTCCCGCCACGTCGCGGAGGGCTCCAGCGACACCGGCCGCCAGCCCGTGAGCCCCAGCGGCACGAGCACGTCCTCGCGCAGCGCCGCGGCCTCCGGACTCACCCACCCGAGCAGCGTCGGCGGCAGCGGCACCAGCTGCGATGCGCACAGCAGCACGCCGCCCACCAGCGGCACGGCCAGGAAGGGAATCCTGGGAGTCTGGCCCTGCCGCCGCGCGCCCACCACCGCCAGCACCGCCGCCAGCCCCGCCAGGAGGCTCAAGGGCCAGGACACCCATGGCGCCGCGCCGCCCAGCGCCACCGGGCCCAGCACCAGCAGCGCCGCGAGCGCTGCCTCGGCGGACAGGGTGTACCGGGAGACGCGGCGGGACTCGGGAGCCATGCGGGAGGCACGAGTATGTCATGCCCTCCCCGGAAGCCGCCGAAGCCCGCCTTTCAATCAGGGGAGATGTCGCCCGGTCGCCTCCTTCCCGGACGCGGCCCGGGGCCGTCATGGACCGTCGAATGAGCCGGCGCGCCGGGACATCGCTTGCATCCGGAGACCCATCTGGCATCGTCCCCAGCCCATGCGTCGCCTCCTGCTCACCGCCGCCGTTCTCTGCGCCTCCCTCTCCGGACTCACCGCGTGCAAGACGAGTTGCCGCGAACTGTCGGAGAAGCTCTGCGAGTGCGCCTTGAACTCGGTGGAGAAGCAGCTCTGCCAGCAGCGCGCCGCGGACGAGGAAGCCCGCGTGGAGCCCACCGCGGAGAATGAAATCGTGTGCGAGGCGAGGCTCGAGGGCTGCGACTGCCGCACCATCGAGACCGAGGAAGGCAAGAAGGCCTGCGGCCTCGCCCGCTGAGCGCCGTCCGCTGAGCGCTGGAAACCTCCGGGGGCCCTTGGAGCCCCCGAAGCGCGTCAGGCCCCTGGCGCCACGCGGGCCGGCACCGGCGCCCCGCCATCCACCCACGGCTGGAGCCCGCGCTTCACCCGCGAGCGCCACGGCGTCTCCACCCAGCGGTGCACCGCCAGCGACGCGGGCACCAGCAGCGCCAGCAGCACCGCCAGGAAGCGCCAGGGCGACGACAGGTCCACGCGCGTCTCCAGCCAGTGCACCAGCTCACTGATGGGGTACTGGAGCAGGTACAGCGCGTAGCTGGCCCCACCCAGGTGCACCAGCCACGGCCGCGCGAGCACGGCCCCCAGCGGACCGCCGCCGCGCGCCAGCCCGTACACCAGCAGCGCGGACGCGGGCGCCAGCAGCGCGTTGTGCATCAGCGGGTAGGGGATCCGCCCGCCCAGCGCGAAGCACACGAGCAGCAGCGCCGCGCCCGCCCCCGCCATCACCGCGCCGGAGCGGGGAGTCGCGGCGTCAGCGCCCTTGCGCTCGCGCACGAAGACGAGCCCCAGCAGCACGCCCAGCAGGAACTCCGGCAGGCGCAGCAGCGGGTTGAACTTCAACACGGCCAACCAGAAGCCCTCGGACGCCGCATCCAGCGGGCCCGGGCCATCCGGCCGGAAGAGGACATAGAGCACCGGCGGCGCGAGCCCCAGGGCCCACACGCCCGCGAGCGCCACCTTCATCCGCGCGCCCCTGAAGCCCTCCAGCCTGCGCCCCAGCGAAGGGAACACCCCGTAGAAGAACGCCTCCACCGACACGGACCAGGCCGGCGGGTTCCAGTACAGCGCCAGCTTGGGCACCCACGCCTGGAGCAGCGCCAGCGTGGTGAAGGCCGCGGTGCCCAGCTTCGCGGTGGCCACGGGCAGCGAGTTCACCGCCAGCGAGCGCCCCATGGTGGGCGCCGCGGACAGAAGGAACGTCAGCAGGAACACCGGGTAGACGCGCGCCAGGCGGGCGCTCCAGAAGGAGCGGGATGGCGCCTGCATCCGGCCCTCGGCGTCCACGTAGTTGTACGCGAGCACGAAGCCGGACAGCAGGAAGAACACGCCGACGGACGCGTAACCGGAGGCCACCGTGTGGACCATCCACTCCGGCGCCCACCCCGTGAGGCAGGGGGTGCCGAAGTGGAAGAGCACCACGTGGAGGGCCGCCAGGAAGCGCAGCCCCGTGAGGGCATCCAGCGAAGCGCCCGTCTTCTGCGACATCGCTAGCGACGCCCGATGCCGAAGTAGGTGAAGCCCTGCTCGCGCATGCGCGCGGGCTGGAAGATGTTGCGGCCGTCGAAGACGACGGGCGACTTCATCAGCGACTTCATGCGCGCGAAGTCCGGGTGGCGGAACTCGTTCCACTCGGTGACGACGAACAGGCCGTCCACGCCCTCCAGCGCGTCGTAGGGCAGCTCCGCGTAGCGGATGCGGTCGCCGAAGACGCGCTTGGCCGCGTGCGACGCCACCGGGTCATGGGCAATCACCTGCGCGCCCTTGCCGATGAGGCCCTCGATGACCTCGATGGACGGCGCCTCGCGCATGTCGTCCGTCTTGGGCTTGAACGCCAGGCCCCACACGCCGAACTTCTTGCCCTCCAGCGTGCCGTAGTGCTTCACGGCCTTGTTCACGAGCAGCTTCTTCTGCCGCTCGTTGGTGCGCTCCACCGCGCGCAGCAGGTCCAGCTCCAGGCCGTACTCGCGCGCCGTCGTGACGAGCGCCTTCACGTCCTTGGGGAAGCAGGAGCCGCCGTAGCCCACGCCAGGGAAGAGGAACGGGTAGCCGATGCGCTTGTCCGCGCCCAGGCCCTTGCGCACGAAGTCCACGTCCGCGCCGACCTTCTCGCAGAGCGCGGACACGTCGTTCATGAAGGAGATGCGCGTGGCGAGCATCGCGTTGGCCGCGTACTTCGTCAGCTCCGCGGAGCGCGTGTCCATGAAGAGGATGGGGTTTTCGGTGCGCACGAAGGGCGCGTACAGCTCGCCCATGATGTTCCGGGCGCGCTCCGTGTCCGCGCCGATGACGACGCGGTCCGGCTTGAAGAAGTCGTCCAGCGCGGCGCCCTCCTTGAGGAACTCCGGGTTGGAGACGACGTCGAACTCCACGCTCGTCACCTTCGCGATGGCCTCGCGCACCTTGTCCGCGGTGCCCACCGGCACGGTGCTCTTGTCCACCACCACCGTGTACTGCTTGATGGCGCGGCCCACCGCCTGCGCCGCCGCGATGACGTACTGGAGGTCCGCTTCGCCGCTCTCACCCTCGGGCGTGCCCACCGCGATGAACACGGCCTGGGCGTTCGCCACGCCCTCCGCCAGGTTCGTCGTGAACGTGAGGCGCTTCTCCTTCACGTTCTTGCGGATCAGCTCCTCCAGACCCGGCTCGTAGATGGGAACCTGCCCATCCTGGAGCATGCGGATCTTCCGCTCGTCGATGTCCACGCACGCGACGTCGTTACCGGAGTCCGCGAAGCAGGTGCCCGCGACGAGTCCGACGTAGCCCGATCCGATGATGGCAATACGCATTCTTGAAAGGTCCTGGGTTTTCGACAGGTGGCGTCACGAACTTCTACGCCGACCCGCGCACCGAAGGAAAGCCCAGGGGCGCTGAACGCCGAGCGACCGGACAGGCTTATCGCCCTGTGAGGAGGCGTCGCAACCGGTCCACGCCCCGCAGGGCAGACGCACGTCCGGGGGTGCTCACTGGACCCACCACCCCCCGGTCCAGAAGCTCCCGGGTCGCCCGCCGCAGCGGGGGCATGGCGGCGGTGGCCTGCGCCGCCGCGTCCGGGAACAGCCGCGCGACGATGGACAGCGACGTGTACAGCGCGCGCTCCAGGCCGAACGCCTCCGCGCGCTCCAGCAGGGCGGGCACGTCCATGGGTCGCGAATACACGCCGCCCATCCAGGTGGCGCCGGTGATGAGCTCGCGCAGGTCCACGTAGGACAGCCACGGCACGTCGTAGCCGTGGTGGGCCTGGTCCAGCGCGGTGAGCAGCAGCACGTCCTCCAGCTCCGGGCGGAACACGGACGCGCCGTAGACCTTCATGGGTCGGGCGCGGTCGAAGATGCCGGCCAACTGCTCACGTCGGCTCGCGCCCAGCACGTCCGAGTACAGGTAGATGGGGGTGCGCCCGTCGGACACCACGCGCGCCGCGCCGCTGTTCGTCGTGTCCGTCTCCGGGACGAACTCGTGGTTGGACAGGTAGCCGGCGAAGCCGTCCACGTCCAGGCGGCGCACCAGCACCTGGATGTCCAGCACGGGGCGGAAGCCCACGTGGGGGTAGAGCGCCTCCGCGAAGGCGGCGCCGCCCAGCAGCAGGATTTTGCGGCCCTCCAGCTGGTCCACGATGCGCTTGAAGTGGACCAGCTTCATCACGTTGTCGTTCACGGAGCCGGTGTAGATGGACATCATCCGGTCGCGGGCCCACTCGGGCGCCTCGCCCCCACCCAGCCGGTACTCCAGGTTGTACGCGGCGAGCGGCGCCAGCCCCTGGGAGATGGCCCAATCGACGTAGGCCTCCCAGGGCGCACCCCGAAGCTTTCCGCGCGGGGGCTCGAAGGAGGACAGGACCCGGAAGGTATCGAGGAGGCTGGGCGCCATGGTGCGGCACCTTTAATGGTCAGGACCCATCCGCCGCAATGACCGTCTTGCTCATGGTCCTGCCGTGCACGCTACCCGCCGCGTGCCCAGCGCCCGCGCAGCCGGCGCAGCGCGTAGCGCGCCATGGGCCGGGCCCGGGGCGCCAGCGCGAGCTTCGCGGCCACCCAGGCGGGCTTGTTGCGGGCCAGCGCCGCGTCCAGCAGCCGGGGCCCGGAGAACAGCCGGGCCGCCAGCGCGCGCTGCCACACGGGCGGAGCCAGGGCCTGGAGCACGCGCTCCGGCACGGGCGCCCCCAGCAGCCGGTGCGCCGCGTCCCACGCGTACCACGCCAGGTGGGGCAGGCCCGTCTCCCGCGCGCACGCCACCACCCCGTCCCAGTCAAGGTGGGGCTTCGCCCGCGCCAGCAGCTTCAAATCGAACAGCCACGCCAGCCGCTGGAGCAGGTGGTTGGAGGCGTGGAGGGCCAGGTACACGGCTTCATCCTCCGCGCGCAGGTAGCGCACGCGCAGGCCGTCCAGCTCCGCGTCCTGCGCGCGGGCCACCAGCGCGTCGCCCTCCAGCGCCTGGCCGTAGCCGGCGAGCGCCCGGTAGTGCAACTCCACCAGCCCCGCGGGGCCGGTGAGCTCCAGGTGGTGCGTGTCGTCGCGGTCCCCGCCGCTGGCCCGCACCGTCAGGCCCAGCCCTTCGAGCGCGTGCACCGCGCACGGCACCTGCGCGCGCGCCACGAGCAGGTCCACGTCCGTCGTCGCCCGCTGGAGCGGCTCCGGGTACAGCCTGCGCGCAAGGCCATAGCCCTTGAGCAGCACCGGCACCACGTCCACCGCCGCCAGGGCCTCCACGCCGCGCACGAGCAGCGTCCGCACCCCCATGCCCCGGGCCGCGCCCGCGCGCGCTTCACGGCGCAGCAGGGCGTGGGCCTCCTGCGGCAGGGCCGTGCCCGCGCGGGACAGCGCGTGTTCGACGAAGCCCGCGAGGCCGTGGCGCACGGCGGCCTTCACCAGCGCGTCCGCTTCCTCCGGCGGCACGGGCGTGGCGGGGGCTTCCGGCCAGGCCTCCAGCAGCGTCAGCAGGGCCAGGGGCGCGAGCGGACGCACGGGGCTCACCGCCGCAACGCGATGACGCGCTTGGGCTCGGCGGCCTCCAGGGCCGCGAGCTGCGCGGTGCGCTCGGCCACCGCGTCCGCGACCACCTCCAGCGCCAGCTCCTCGTCGCGGTCGATGGCGTCCCGCCCGTCGCGCCAGCACAAGAGCAGCGTGCCGAGCAGGGCCTCTCCGTCCTTCACCTCGACGCGCACCTCCAGCGGGGAGGAGGCGCCGGCCTCCGGGCGCTGCGACTCGAAGACGACGCCCTCCGTGTCCTGCTCATGCGGGCGGCGCAGGCGCAGCTCCTGCCGTGCCGCGTCCAGGCCCTGCGCCAGGGGGCGCAGCGCGTTCCACACGTCCTGGAGCGAGCCCGCCGAGCGCACCGCGCCGGTGACGGACTTCACCAGCGTGCGCAGCTGCTGGTTGCGCTGGCGCGTCTGCTGGACGGCGCCCGCGTGGCGCATGTCCAGGTAGCCCAGCTTGCGCATCAGCACCACGATGACGACGCCCATGCCGCTGAGCAGCAGCGCGCTCTGGACGCTGTTGGCGAAGTGCAGCCCCAGCGCGGTGAGCATGAAGAGCATGCACAGCGCGTAGAGCACCAGCACGGTGGAGCGGTGGGTGAGCAGCAGGCGGCTCATCAGCCGGTGGTGGATGTGCTCCTTGTCCGCGCTGAACATGGGTCTGCCCAGCAGCGAGCGGCGCACCATGGCCAGCAGCGTGTCGATGATGGGCAGGCCCAGCGCCATCACCGGCACGAGCAGCGCCACGGCGGTGCCGCTCTTCGACGACGTCTTGATGGACACCGCCGCGAGCACGAAGCCCAGGAACATGCTGCCCGTGTCCCCCATGAAGATGGAGGCCGGGTTGAAGTTGAACACCAGGAACCCGAGGATGGCGCCCGCGAGCGCCGCCATCAGCAGGCACAGCAGCACGTCCCCGCGCATCAGCGCGAGCAGGAAGTGGGTGCCCACGCCGAAGAACGCGACGCCGCCCGCCAGCCCGTCCAACCCGTCGATGAGGTTGAGCGCGTTGATGACGCCCACCACCCACACCACCGTCAGGGGCAGGCTCAGGAGCCCCAGCGACAGCTCCGCGCCAAAGGGGTTGGCCAGCACCTCGATGCGGAAGCCCAGCGCGTACAGCCCCAGCGCCACCGCGAGCTGCACGGAGAACTTCAGCTTCGCGCCCGCGCCCTTGCGGTCATCGTAGAATCCCAGCACCGCGATCACCGCGCCGCCCAGGAAGAGCCCCAGGATGAGGTCCGTCTGCGCGCGGAACTGGAGGCCCACGCCCGAGTCCACGAGGAACAGCGCGCACAGCGGCGCGAAGAAGCCGCCCACGATGCCAATGCCCCCCAGCCTGGGGACGGGCCGCACGTGCACCTTGCGGCTGGAGTTCGTCGGATCCAACCACCCCCACGCCAGCGCGCGCTCGCGGACGATCCACGTGAGCGCCAGCGCCACGAGGAGCGAAACCAGGAAGGCGGCGAAGAAGGTGGTCATGCGGGCGGCGTCTACCCCATCGTGGCTGCCAGCGGTGCAACGCGTCAACGGCCTGACATTCCCAGGCTGGAACGACGCGCCTGCCTACTTGCTGCCAGCAGCCCGGACACGCAGGGCTTCTTCGTAGAGCGCGCAGGTCCGCGAGGCGATGTCGGACCAGGTAAGTCCCTGGACCTCCGCCTGGGCCGCGCGGCGCAGGGCGTACCGCCTGTGTGGATCCGCCGCGAGTTCGCGCACCGCCGCCACCAGCGCGTCCACGTCCCCGATGGGCACCCGCAGGCCCGTGCGGCCGGGGTGCACGATGGAAGGGGCCACGCCCACCGGGGTGGCGATGGGCACGAGGCCCGAGGCCATGGCCTCCACCAGCGCCATGCCATGGCCCTCCGTGTGGCTGGGGAAGAGGATCACCTCTTCCTGCGCGAGCAGGCCGGGCAGCGTCGCGTGGGCGTAGTGCGGCACCACGCGCAGCAGGGACTGGAGGTGCGGAGGGAAGGCGGCGCGGACCTGGGGCTCGGGGGTGCCGGTGCCGTACAGGGTCAGCGTGAAGGGCAGGCCCAGCGCGTGAAGGCGGATCGCCGCGGCGATGACGTCCTCGCGGCCCTTGAGCTGGATGAAGGTGGCCACGGTCGCGAGGCGCAGGGGGCCCTCCGCGAGCGGCGGCGGCAGGGGGAGCCCGTGGAAGGCCTCCCCGAGCCCATGCGGGATGACGCTCAGCTTCGACGCGGGGATGCGCAGCCGCTCACGCGCGTAGGTGGCGTCCTCCGCGTTGAGGAGCACCGCGTGGTCCGACAGGCGCAGCGACCACGCCACCTCCTGGAGACGGAAGCCGCCGTGGTACAGCGGGTACTTCCAGCTCAGGTGCAGCTTGCCCTCGCGGGCGTCGCCCCGGAGTCGTTCGGAGAGGGTGTGCTCCAGGCCGTGGCTGCGCGTGATGAGCGCATGACGGCTGGACGCGCCGGGACGTCCGGCGCGCGCCCAGGGCCACGAGTCCCCGGTGGTGACGTCCAGCACGTCGTAGTCACGCGCCACGCGGGTGAGGTGCGCGGCGAGCTTCCAGGGGAAGCGGACGCCATGCAGCGCGGTGTAGTGCTCCTCACCGGGCCAGGCCTCGCTGTAGCTGTAGTAGTCCACCGTGCAGCCCTGGGCCTGGAGCGCGCGGCCCAGCGCGAGCGTCACGCCGGGGGCGCCCATGTCCTGGGTCAGCGGATGGTGGATGGCCAGGAGCACGCGCATGGAGGGCTTCATAGCAGGCCGCTGGAGGCGGACAGGGGAATGCGACGAGGCCGCGACCACCGGGCCCGGATCCAGCGCCGCGCGGGCTCTTCCAGCCACGAGAAGACGGCCAGCGACAAGAGCACGAACGACGTGATGGCCAGCAGGCTGTAGCCCCACGGCGCATGGCGCTCCAGGCCGACCCCGGACAGGCGCTCCGCCGTGCGGGCATAGAACGCCAGCGGGATGTGGAGGATGTAGAGCGCGTAGCTGGCCTCGCCCAGGCGCACCACGGGGGCTCGCGAGAGGAAGGCCGCGAGCGGACCGTGCCCGCGCGCCAGCGTCCAGATGAGCCAGGCGAACACCGGGGTCAGCGCCAGATCCCGGAAGGCCCAGGCCGGGCCCGACCACGACACCGTGAGCAGCCCCAGCGCGAGCCCCGCCGCCATCAGGCTCCCCGCGGATGAGCCCGCCGCCTGCTCGCGGCGACGCAGCACGAAGGCGCGGCCCAGCACCACGCCCAGCAGGAACTGCGGCAGCTTGAGCAGCGGTGAGTATTCGCCCACGCGGAGCCAGGTCTCCCGGTGCACGGCGTCGCCCGAAAGCCACCCGTCCCCCACAAGCCACAGTCCGTACAGCAGCGCCGAGACCGCGACCAGCGCAACGCCGAACCCGCGCAGGCCCTTCGGGCCGAGCCGGGCCACGGGCACGGCCAGCACGGGGAAGAGCAGGTAGAAGAAGGCCTCGACGGACAACGACCAGCCCGGGCAGTTCCACGCGCAGGCCGCGGACGGCACCCATGCTTGCGTGAGGCTCACCACCGCGGCGCCCACGCCGAGGATGTGCTGGAGCGACGCCAGGGTGGTTCCCCCGTCCTGTCGCAACACGGCCAGGAAGAAGGCCGGCGCCTCCAGCATCAGGCCCAGCAGGTAGACGGGATAGACGCGGGCGAAGCGCGCCACCCAGAACGCGCGCCGGGGCACCGGACCGGGCGACGGCTGCCCCAGATACGCCTGGGCCAGCACGAAGCCTGACAGGATGAAGAACAGGGTGACGCTCGCCGGACCGTTGTCGAGGAGAACGCCCAGCCACGCGGGCCGCCCCTCACGCGGCGTCACGTGGAAGGCCACGACGTGGAGTGCGGCGAAGAAGCGGAGTCCGGTCAGTGCCGGGAGCGAGGGGCGCGGCGCGACAACCATGGCGGAAGGGCGCGAGTATGCGCTCCCGCTCACGAGCCCGGCAACCGCGACGCAGCGCGGAGCCACCCCGCGGTGGGTCGGCACACGGGCGGACGAGCACCTCGTGGGCATTGCCGCGTGCGAACGCGTATGGGACACAATGCGCTGGCCCCCATGGCGCTCTCCCCTTCCCTCCCCGCGCCCGCATCGATGGATCCGTTCGCATCCCCGGAGCCCGCGCGGACGGTGCGCAGGGATGGACTGGACGTGCTGCGGGCCGTCGCCATCCTCTCGGTGCTCGCCTTCCACGCGCCCGCGAACGCGCGCGAAGCGCTGCCCGCCTGGGTGCGCGCGGGCTTCGGCCAGGGGTGGATTGGCGTGGACCTGTTCTTCGTCCTGTCGGGCTACCTCATCGGCCGGCAGGTCTTCGGCCCGGAGGAGCCCGGCGGCCTGGGCGCGAACCTGCGCACCTTCTGGACGAAGCGGTGGATGCGCACGCTGCCGCTGTACTTCATCGTCCTCGCCGCGTACGCGCTGAAGCCGTGGGTGTTCGGCACGCCGTTCGTCGGCGGAGGCTGGCACTACGCGCTCTTCCTCCAGAACTTCACCGACCTGCGCGACTTCGAGCAGAGCTGGTCGCTGTGCGTGGAGGAGCACTTCTACCTGCTGCTGCCGCTCGCGGCGTTCGGGCTGGGCGGTCGCAGGTGGCCGGCCCCGACCTGGCTCGTGCCCATCGCCGTGAGCCTGCTCCTGCGCTTCTTCGCGCGGTCCACGCTTCCGGAAGGACTGGACGCGTCGGAGGTCTGGGTGCGGTTGCAGTGGCCCACGTTCCAGCACCTGGACGGGCTCTGCGCGGGCGTCTTCCTGGCCCGGACGGCTCCGACGTGGCAGCGCTGGCCCGCGCGGGCACGGGCCCTGTGCGGGGTGCTGGGGCTCGCGACGGTGGTGGCGATGCTGGGCGTGTGCGTCCCCCGGCTCCAGCAGCTGGGCGGCGTCTGGCTCATCACCGGGCTGGCGGTGGGCTTCAGCGGCCTGCTGGTCGCGATGGAGTCCCTGCGCCTGCCGACGGCGGTGCGGTGGCCGGTGTACCAGGTGTCGGCGCTCTCCTACGGGGCCTATCTGTGGTTCGGTCCCATCGTGCGCGTCTTCGAGCGGCGGGGCATCGCGGGGCCTCCGGCGCTGACGCTGCTGGCCTTCCTGGCGGCGACCCTCGCGGTCTCCTGGGTGACGTACCAGGCGGTGGAGCAGCCGTGCTTGCGGCTGCGGGACCGACTGCTGGCGCGGTTCAAGGAAGCACGCCGGAGCGTCACCGCCCTGGGCGGCTGAGTCCACGGCACCAGCAGGGACGCCCCCTACATCTGCGGGCCCGCGAGCAGCGCCGCGCCGATGGCGCCGGACAGGTCGCCCAGCTCCGCCACGTGCATCGCGGGCTTGCGCTCCGTGATGAACAGGTGCGGGTGCATGGCGTCGGCGATGCGGTCCACGAAGGGTGCCCCCAGCCGCGACCCCAGCCCCCCGCCGAAGATGACCGCCTCCACGTCCAGCAGGTTGATGACGGACGCGATGGTCATGCCCAGCATTGCCACCGCGCGGTCGATGAGCTCCGTCGCCAGCGGATCCTTCTCCTTCAGCGCCCGCGCCCAAACGCCGCTCGACAGGCGCGTGCGCCCCTTGTCGCGCATGATGTCGAAGAGGATCGTCTTCCTGCCCTTCTTCACCGCGGCGTGCGCCTTGCGTTCCATGGACGCCCGGCCCGCGTAGGCCTCCAGGCAGCCTCGCCGGCCGCAGCCGCACCGCGCGCCGCCGGGCTTCACCACCATGTGGCCAATCTCTCCGGCGGAGCCCTGACCGCGCCACGGCACGCCGTTGAGCACCAGCCCTCCGCCCACGCCCGTACCCCACCACACGCCCAGGATGGAGCGGTAGTTGCGGCCCGCGCCCAGCTTGTACTCGGCCGCGACCGCGACCTGCACGTCGTTGCCCATCACCACCCTGCCGCCCACGAGGTCGCCCAGGTCCGAGGCGATGGGATACGGCGCGTCCCAGCCACCCGCCACGTTGCCCGTGCGCGCGAGCGTGCCGCTGTTCGCGTCCACCGACCCGGGCGCTCCCACCCCCACGCCCGCGAGCTTCGAGGGTTCGGTGCCCGCCGTCTGCGCCGCCTCGCCCAGCGTGCCATACAGCTCCTTCACCACCTGGCCCGGCCCCCCGCTGACGGGTGTCACGTGGCGGGCGCGGCCCAGCACCTCGCCGCGCGCATCCACGACGACCGCCTCAATCTTGGTGCCCCCCAGGTCGATGCCTCCCCAGATGCGAGCCCGGTCGTGCGACGACCCCTTCTCCGCCCCGTGTCCGTTCTTCGCTGAAGTGTCGGCCATGCCCCGCGCCCCCGTGGCTTCGCGGCACCGCTGGCCGCACCCAGGCAATCTGCACAGCCCGGGCTTCCTCCGGTGCCACCACGCCCAGCACCCCCGCGGCTGCCCGCCCGCCCCCCGGGACGGCGAACAGGCCCCGGGTTCCGGAGCGCGAAGGCGCCTCCTTCCACCGGCCCCTGTTCGCCGGACGCGGGGCCGCATATACGCTCACGCCCTTCCATGAGCAGTCCCTCCACCTCCGCACCGGAGCTGGGCACCTCGGACGTGAAGGTCCGGGCCCAACGCTCCATCGTCGCCCTGGGCCTCCGGACGCTCGGCTCCCTGGGCCTGCGCGTGGTGAGCTCGCTCGCCCTGTCGCGCCTGCTCTTCCCGGGGGACTACGGCGCCTTCGCCATCGTGGCCTTCACCGCCGCGATGGGCGCGTACCTGGGCGACCTGGGCCTCAGCGCTTCGCTGGTGCGCCAGCAGCACGAACCCACCGAGGACGAGATCAGCACCGCGTTCTGGAGCCACCAGGCCTTCACCGTCGCCATCGTGGCGGTGCTGCTGGGGCTCGCGCCGATGCTCGCGGGCGCCTATGAGCTGGGGCCCACCGGCCCGCTCATGGTGAGCGCCGTCGCGCTGGGGCTGTTCTTCCACTCGCTGCGCGTCATCCCCATCATGATGCTGGAGCGCAACCTCCACTTCCCCGCCATCGCGCGCGCGGAGCTGGTGGAGAGCGTGGCGCAGACGGCGGCCACCATCGGGCTCGCCGCGCTGCACCTGGGCCCGTGGGCGCTCATCGGCGGCGGCCTGGTGCGCGGCGCGGTGGGGCTGGGGATGCTGTGGGCCGCGGCGTCGTGGCGTCCGCGCGGCAGCGTGCGGTGGGCCATCGTCAAGCGGCTGCTCGGCTTCGGCATCTGGTTCCAGCTCACCGGCATCGTGCCCGCCATCCTCAATGGCTGGGTGCCGCTCGTCGTGGGCCGCATGGAGGGCAAGGACGCGGTGGGCCTGGTGAACTGGGCGTGGGCGCTGGCCTCCGTGCCGCTCGCGCTCAGCGGCGTGCTCAACCGCGTGGCGTACCCCGCGTACAGCCGCATGCAGCAGGACGCGGAGGGGCTCGCGGAGTACCTGCGCACCTCCATCCGCCGCATCAGCGCGGTGCTCTGCATCATCGTGCCCTTCGGCGTCATCGCGCTGCCGTTCCTCATCCCCACGCTCTTCGGCGAGCGCTGGAGCCCGGCGTCCGCGCTGGTGCAGTGGTTCATGTTGGAAGGCGCGATGCAGGCGGTGCACGGCCTGCTGAACTCCCAGCAGTACGCCAGCGGCCATGCGCGGGAGCGGGTGTACGTGCTCATCGGCTCCAGCCTGCTGCGCTGCGGCCTGGGCGCGCTGGCGGTGCTGCACTGGGGCATCGTGGGCATTGGCGTCACGGCCACGGCCATCACGCTCACGGAGCTGTGCCTGAGCGCGTGGCTGGTGGCCCGGCGCAACCCGCACCTGTCGGGCCTGGAGTTCCAGGTGATGGAGCCATTCCTCACGGTGGGCGCGCTGCTCGCGTTCGCGGTGGGGCTGTCGCGCTTCGCCATGGGCCAGCACGGGCTGCTCGTGCAGGCGCTGGTGGGGACCGGGATGCTGGCGGTGCTGGTCCTCGCGCGCGAGCGTTCGCGGCGGGGACTGTCCCTCGTGGGTGAGGTGCGCGCCGTCGTGGCCCACGTCCGGGGACGGAAGGCCGCGCCGTGAGCAAGGTGGCCGAGCGTCCCGCGCTGCCCGCCCTCACCGGCCTGCGCTTCCTCGCGGCGATGGGGGTGCTGGCCTATCACTGCTACTGCGCGCCCTGCTCCCCCGTGCTGCCCCAGGGCCTGGGCCGGCTCATCGGCGCGGGCTTCTCCACCGTCAGCCTGTTCTTCATCCTGTCCGGCTTCATCCTCGCGTACACCTACCTGGAGGACGGCGACGGGATGCGCGGCACCTGGACCGCCTTCTACCGCGCGCGCTTCGCGAGGCTGTATCCGGTGTACCTCGTCTCCCTGCTGGTGGACGTGCCGCTGTTCGTGCGCGCCATCCACCAGGCATCCCCGCCAGCGGACGTGGGCGAGGTGCTGCGCATCAGCGGCGCGACGCTCACGCTCACGCAAGGGTGGCTGACGCTGCACCGGCCCACCTGGAACATCGTCGCGTGGACGCTGTCGGTGGAGGCGTTCTTCTACCTGCTCTTCCCGCTGGTGGGCCCGTGGCTGGCACGGCGGCGCTCCCGGGTGCTCGCGGGCCTCGCGGTCGGCGCGTGGCTGCTGGGCACCACGCCGATGCTCGCCGCCGACGCGGCGGCGCGGCTGCCGGAGACAGGCGGAGCGCTCGCGACGTTCCTCCGGGGCTGGGGGTTGATCTCCACGGAGGCCATCCCGCTCGCGCGGCTGCCGGAGTTCGTCATCGGGTTGTGCCTGGGGCTGGTGTTCTGCCGGCGCGAGCACCTGGCGGCTCGTGCGTGGGCCCGGACGGCGGCCTTCCTGCTCATCGGCGGTGGGCTCGCGGTGGGCCTGATGCGACTGCCGGGACCGCCATCGCCGCTGGTGCAGTCCGCGGTGATGGTGCCGCTGTTCACCGCGAGCATCTACCTGCTCGCGAGCGGGCTGGTGGGGCGCGGCCTGGGCCTGGGTACGCGGGGGATGGTGCTGCTGGGCGGCGCCAGCTACGCGCTCTACATGACCCACGGCTCGCTGATGAACTACGCGCTGGCATTGAACACGCGCACGCTGGGGATGCCCCACAACGTGCTCGCGCTGCTCGTGGCGCCCGTGGCCGTGGGCGTGTCCGTGCTCCTGTTCCAGCGCGTCGAGGAGCCCATGCGTCACCGGCTCCGGGCCCTGCGTCGTCCCCGCGCGGCCCCTCCGCCCGAGGCAGGACCGGGCGTCGCGGGGAGCTGAAGTTCCCGGCGCGTCCTTCAGCGCCGGGACCGGAGCGACGCCGCGAGCACCCACGGCGGGAACCCCAGCAGGTAGCGCCACCGGGGCACCACGCGGTGGAAGCGGAGCCCGCGTGCATAGAGGGCCAGGGCCTGACGGCTCCGGCCGTGCTCCAGCATCCAGTGCGTCACGTGTCGCAGCCCGAAGAGGAGCATCGCCAGTCGCGCACGGCGACGCGAGGCGCCTCCGGGATAGCTCCCGCGTCGCTCCTGCTCCAGGAGGAACAGCGTGCCTTCGTAGCCCCGGTCGAAGTCCCGCGAGGACGACTCCGCGTGCTGGCGATAGCCCAGCGTCACCGGCGACTCCACGTAGACGAAGCCGGGCTCGATGCCCAGGCGGTACAGCAGGTCATAGTCCTCGGCGCTGATCCGCTTCGCGCTGAAGCCCCCCACCCGGCGCAGCGCTTCGGTGCGCACGGCCACCGCGCACGCGGTGCGGACGAACGTCGCATCCGCGCTGGCCAGATAGTCCGCGAAGGAGCGCGCGATGAAGGGCACGGGCTCCAGGTCCGACAGCTCCCCGGGCGACTGGAAGGCGCGGGCCCGGCCCATCACCACCGTGGGGGCACCCTGCTCCCGGATGACCTGCTGGAACGTGGCCAGCGTCCAGGGCGGCCACAGGTCGTCGCTGTCGAGGAAGGCCACGTAGTCGCCCCGGGCCTCGCGGATGCCCAGGTTGCGGGCCACGCCCTGGCCCGCGTTGTCCTGACGGAACACGCGGATCCGGTGCCCGTAGCGGGCGAGCAGCGCGGACGTGCCGTCCGTGGAGCCATCGTCCACGACGAGGACCTCATGGTCCGTCAGCGTCTGGGCGAAGACCGAGGCCAGCGTCTGTTCCAGGAGCGAGGCCCGGTTGTAGGTCGGAATGACGACGGAGAAGAGGGGCATGCCGCGCGGGAGCAGGAGGAGCCGGATGATAACCCGTGCCCCCGTGGGCGACATGGCTTCCCGCCCGCCACGCGAAGCGGTTAAAAGTCAGCACACCCCACCGGGACGGACCCGGTGTCCTGAACCGCTTCTCCCGGGTGACACCCGCGTGCCTGCCCCCCTCCCCACCTGGCATCTGCTCACGGGCGAGTACCCCCCCATGGCGGGCGGCGTCGCGGACCACTCGCTGCTCATCGCGGAGGCGCTGGTGCGCATGGGCGAGCAGGTCCACGTCTGGGCGCCGGGCCCACCAGGGGTCGTGACGGAGGCCGGGGTGACGGTCCACCGCGCGCCGGGGCGATTCCTACCGGGCGACCTGCGAACTTTGTCGCGCGAACTGGATGCGTGCCCTGGCCCGCGCAGGCTGCTGCTCCAGTACGTGCCGCACGCGCTGGGGCTGAAGGCGATGAACGTCCCGTTCTGCGCGTGGTTCGCCGCGCGAGCGAAGGACGAGCGCCAGGTATTCTTCCATGAGGTCGTCTACCCGTGGAGCCTCCACGCGCCGTGGCGACACCACGTCCTGTCCGCGACCACGCGGGTGATGCTGCGGCTGGTGGCGGAGGCCGCGGACCGTAGCTTCGTCTCCATCCCGAAGTGGGCGGATCACCTGTCGGCCCAGGCCCGGCGGCGCACCGAATGGCGTCCCGTGTACAGCAACCTCCCGACGGAGGCGTCCACCGTGGAGGTGCGCCGGGCGCGGGCCTCCCTGCCCGAGGGGCCGGTGGTGGGCCACTTCGGGACGTACGGCGCGGCCATCGTGGGGCCACTGGAGCCGGTGCTCATCTCCGTGCTGCGCGCGGATCCCCGGCGGCAGGGCTTGCTGCTGGGCCGGGGCAGCCGCGCGTTCATGGAGGCCGTGGCCCACCGGCGTCCGGACGTGGCGGCCCGCCTCCATGCCCGCGACACGCTCTCACCGGAAGAGGCAGCGGCCTTCCTGCGGGCCTGTGACGTGCTGGTGCAACTGTATCCGGATGGCGTCAGCACCCGACGGGGCAGCGCGATGGCGGGGCTCGGGCTGGGAGTCCCCGTGGTCACGAACGCGGGCCACCTCACGGAGCCTCTGTGGCGGGACCTGCTGCCGGTGGCGCTGGTGGAGGGCACGGCACCGTCCGCGCTCGTGGAGGCCACGGAGCACCTGCTCTCGCAGGACGAAGCCCGCCGTGCACTGGGGGACCACGCCGCGCGCATCTACCGCGAGCACTTCGCGCTGGAGCGCACGGTGGAGGCGCTCTTGCGGAAGCCTCCGGGGGGAACGCCGTGAGCGCGCACGCCTCCCCGCCACGGCTGGCCCTCCTGATGGATCCGCGCGAGGAGGGCTGGCCCAGCATGGACCTCGTGGGCGAGGCGTTGCTGGAGCAGTGGTCCGCCCTGCCCCATGAAGTCACCGTCACGGGCCTGCGGCCTCCCATGCCCCACGCCGTGCGCCGCCTGCCTCGCGTGGGCGCGCGCAATGCCGCCTTCAACGCGGACCGCCTGCTCACCCGCTTCGGCCTCTACCCGGCGCGACTGCTGCGGGAGCGCCGCGCGCACGACGCCTTCCACGTCGTGGACCACACGTACGCGCAGCTCGTGCACGCCCTGCCCGCGGAGCGCACCGGCGTCTTCTGCCACGACCTGGACGCCTTCCGCTCCGTGCTGGAGCCGGGACGCGAGCCCCGGCCGGCGTGGTTCCGCCTGATGGCCCGCACCACGCTGAAGGGCCTGGAGCGCGCGGCGGTCGTGTTCCACAGCACGCAGGCGGTGCGCGCGGAGCTGCTCGCGCACGGCGTGGTGCCCGAGGACCGGCTGGTCTGGGCCCCCTACGGCGTGTCCCCCGAGTACCGGGCCGAGCCCGTCCCCGGCGACGCAAGCGACGCCGTGCTCGCGCCGCTCCACGGTCGGCCGTACCTGCTGCACGTGGGCAGCGCCATCCGTCGCAAGCGCCTGGACGTCCTCTTCGAAGTCTTCGCGGCGCTGCGCGCGAAGCATCCGGACCTCCTGTTGCTCCAGCAAGGCGGCGCACTGGATGCGACGCAGCGGGCGCAGGTGCGGCGGCTTGGCCTGAAGGACGCGCTGGTGCAACCGCCGCGACAGGAGCGGCCGACCCTCGCGGGGCTCTATCGACGCGCGAGCGCCGTGCTGGTGCCCAGCGAAGCGGAGGGCTTCGGCCTGCCCGTCATCGAAGCCCTGGCGTGCGGCGCTCCCGTGGTGGCCAGCGACCTGCCGGTGCTGCGCGAGGTAGGCGCCGACGCCTGCACCTACGCTCCGGTGGGCGACGTGGCCGCCTGGACGGACACGGTGGATGCGCTGCTCACCGGCCGCCGCCCCGCCCCCGCGCGCCAGGCACGACACGCTCGCGCGGCCCGCTTCACCTGGAGCGCCCACGCGCGCACCGTGCTGGACGCCTACCTGCGTCAGCTTGACCGCCCCGGACGGGTCTGATTCGGTCGCCCCGCGTGCGCATCCTGTTCCTCAACCCCGTGGGAATCCTGGGCGGTGCCGAACGCGCGCTGCTGGATCTGCTCGCGTGCCTGCGCACGCTGGAGCCGTCCCTGTCGCCGCACCTGCTCGTGGGCACCGAAGGCCCCCTCGTGGAGGCGGCCCGGGCGCTGGGCGTGGAGACCCGCGCGCTGCCCCTTCCACCCGCGCTGTCGGCGCTGGGCGACAGCGGTCTGCGCGGTCAGGGACTCGCGGGAGGCCTGCGCTTCGTCCGCGACTCCGCGCCCGCGGCGCTGCTGCTCGCACGCTACGGCGTCGCCCTGCGGCGGGCGGTGCGCGAAGCGGCCCCGGACCTGCTTCACTCCAATGGCATCAAGACGCACCTGCTGACCGCCGCCACCGCGGGTCTGCCCATGCCGCGCGTCTGGCACGTCCATGACTTCCTGGGCGAGCGTCCCCTCGTGCGGCGCGCGCTGACGGGGCTGCGCCCGCTGGCCTCGGCCGCCATCGCGAACTCGCGGGCCGTGGGTGACGATGCGCGGACGGTGCTCGGCGGCGTGCCGGTGCACGTGGTGCACAACGGCGTGGACACGGAGCACTTCTCCCCGGGCCCCGGTGACGGTGCGCACCTGGACGCGCAGGCCGGGCTGCCCCCGGCGCCCGAAGGCACGCTGCGCGTGGGCCTGGTGGCCACCTACGCGCGCTGGAAGGGACATGACGTCTTCCTGGAGGCCGCCGCACGGCTGACGCGGCAGGCCCCCTCGCTGCCCGTGCGCTTCTACCTGGTGGGCGCGCCCCTCTACCGCACGCCCGACTCACAGTTCACCGACGCGGAGCTGCGCGAACACATCGAACGCCACGGCCTCACCGGACGCGTGGGGCTGGTGCCCTTCCAGTCCGAGCCCGCGCGCGTGTACCGGACCCTGGACGTCTTCGTGCACGCGAGCACCCGCCGCGAACCCTTCGGCCTCACCATCGCGGAGGCGCTCGCCTGCGGGCGGGCCGTCGTCGTGTCCAAGGAGAGTGGCGCGGCGGAGGCGCTGCATGACGGCGAGGACGTGCTGACCATCGCCCCGGGCGACGCACGGGCACTGTCGGACGCGCTGCTGCGCCTGCTCCAGGACGCCCCCTTGCGCGAACGCCTGGCGACAGCGGCCCGGCACACCGCCGTGCGCTGCTTCTCCCGCGAGCGCTACGCCCGGGAGATCCTCGCCGTGTACCGGCGGCTCGTGCCAGGGAGCAACGGGTGATGCGCGTCCGGAAGCTCGTCACCGTCTCGCACTCCTACGTCGTTACGCTCAACCGCCGGCTGGCCAACGAGATGGCACGCGCGGGCGCGGGCCGCTGGGACATCACCGCCGTGGCGCCACGCGCCTTCCACGGAGACCTGAGCCCGCTGGTGCTCCAGCGCGAGCCCGACGAGCCCGTGCGCATCGAAGCCGTGCGCGCCTTCTTCAGCCGCTCCCTGCACGGCTTCGTCTACGGACCGGAGCTGCGCGCGCGGCTGTCGCGAGGGGTGGACCTGGTGCACGCGTGGGAGGAGCCCTATGTGCTGGCGGGCCTGGAGGTGGCCCTGCTGACGCCGCGCCGGGTGCCGCTCGTGTTCTGCACGGCGCAGAACCTGACCAAGCGCTACCCCCCGCCCTTCGCGCAGGCCGAACGCCTCGTCGTGCACCGCGCGGCGGGCTGGGTCGCCTGGGGACAGACGGTGCGGGACACGCTCCAGGCACGGCGCGACTACGCGTCGCGGCCCTCGCGCTTCATCCCCATGGGCGTGGACGTGGAGCAGTTCCAACCGGACGCGGCGGCGGGCGCGGACTTCCGACGGAAGCTCGGGTGGGAGACGCAGGGCCCCCCCGTGGTGGGCTACCTGGGGCGCTTCGTCCCGGAGAAGGGCGTGCGACTCCTGATGGATGCGCTCGATGCCCTGCGCACCCCGTGGAGGGCCCTCTTCGTCGGCGGAGGCCCCATGGAAGCGACGCTGCGCGCATGGGCCTCACACCATGGGGAGCGCGTGCGCATCGTCACCGGCGTGCCGCACGCGGGCGTGCCCCAGGCCCTCAACGCCATGGACGTCCTGTGCGCGCCCAGCCAGACGACGCCCCGGTGGAAGGAGCAGTTCGGCCGCATGCTCGCGGAGGCCTTCGCGTGCGGCGTCCCCGTGCTCGGCAGCGACTCCGGCGAAGTGCCCTTCACCGTGGGCGATGCCGGACAGGTCCTCCCCGAAGCGGACCTCCACGCATGGACCCACGCGCTCGCGACCCTGCTGGAGAACCCGTCCGAGCGTCGGGAGCTGGCCCACCGGGGCCGTGAGCGCGCCCTGTCCCGCTTCGCCTGGCCGGTGGTGGCGCGGGCGCACCTCGACTTCTTCGAGGAAGTGCTCCAGCGCCGGAGCTGAAGCGGAAAGCTCACGCCTCCAGCCGGGCCACCAGCGCTTCCGCCATCGCGTCCCACGTCCAGGCGCGCAGCGTGGAGGACACCGAGGCCACGGCGGGCGCCAGCAGCTCACCCCGGCCTCGCCAGTCCTCCAGGCGCCGCATCAGCTCCCCCGAGTCCTCCGGCGAGTCGAGCAGCAGCCCCTGGAGTTCGGCGGGGTAGCGCTCGGCCACGCCCGCCGAGCGACTCACCAGCGCGGGGATGCCCACGCACAGCGCCTCATGCACGCCCAGGCCGTAGGGCTCGTAGCGGGTGGGCGCCACCAACAGGTCCGCGGCGGCCAGCAGGTGGGGCACGTCCTCGCGGAAGCCCAGGAAGCGCACGCGGTCGCCCAGCCCGCGCAGCCGGGCCTCGCGCTCCCAGGACTCCCGCTGCGCGCCCGCTCCCACCACGCACAGGTCCACGTCCCACGTCTTCAGCGCGCACAGTCGGATCCACGCGTGGAAGAGCGTGTCGAAGCCCTTGCGCTGGTCGCCCAGCGCGCCCACGAACAGCGCCACGCGCCGCTCCTCGGGCCAGCCCAGCCCGGCGCGGGCCTGACGCCGCAGCGCGGGGGACGTGGGCGTGAAGCGCGTGGGGTCGCCGCCCAGGTAGACGACGTGGACGCGCGAGGGCTCCACCCCGGTCGCGGCCAGCAGGTCCTGCCGCGTGCGCTCCGAGTTCGCGATGATGATGCGCGCGGCGCGCAGCGCTCGTTGCTCGCGACGCAGGAACACGCGATGGCTCACGCGGCCCTTGAGCCGACGCAGCGGATGTCCCACGGCCCGCGGCGCATGGGCGCCGTGGACGTAGTGGACCCAGTTGGCCGCGGGCACCACGCAATTGCCCCCGTTGGCCACCACCTGCCCGCCCTCCGCCAGCGTGCGCGAGGCCCAGAAGCGCCCCACCGCGTCGAGCAGCGGCTCGCCCAGCAGGTACGCGTTGGCGGGCTTGGGCACGCGCACGAAGTGCACGTTGGGGTAGCGCAGGAGCGAGTCCTCCACCCGGTGCGCCACCAGCCGCACGGGCCCGCCCCGACGCGCGAGCCAGTCCGCCAGCGCCAGGTTCGCGCGGTCCATGCCCCCGGTGGAGACGAAGTCACCCGCGATGAGCGTGTACGGTCGCATGCCGGTTCCTGTACGCGCTGAAGAACGCCGCGTTGAGCAGCCAGAACTCCATGCCCATCTGGCTCATGAAGAAGGGATAGCTGAAGGTGAAGGCCACCGCGCCCAGGTCATAGGCGAACAACAGGCTGCCCCACAGCCAGAACTCCCCCGCCCGCTCCTCGCGGCGGATGGCCACCCGGAAGCCCCACGCCATCGTCACCAGCAGCGCCAGCGGGTAGCAGAGGATGGCCAGGATGCCGCCGTCGTAGACCCACGCCGTCCACTGGATCTCCGCCCACAGCGGTGGGTGCTCCCGGTTGCTGTTGTCGCCGAAGTAGGCGTTGGCCATGCCGTAGCGGCCCAGCCCCGCGCCCAGCGGATGTTCCGGCAGCCACTCACCGAAGGTGTCGTCGAGGAAGTAGCCCCGGTTGCTCTGGTACACCTGACTGGGGTCGGACGCGGTGAGGGTGCTCCAGCGCGCCAGCACCGCGTCGCCGCCCACCGCGACCGCCCATCCGAAGGCGACCACCGCCAGTCCGCCCACGACACCGCCCAGCACCGCCAGCCGCATCAGCCGGCCGCTCACCATCAGCACCAGTCCCATGGTCACCATGCACACCAGCAGCGTCACCGCCGCCGCGCGCACCTGGCTCAGGTACAGGCTCACCAGCCCCACGCCAATGCCGCTCACGCCCAGCACGCGCTTCCACGAAGCCTGACGGCTCAGGAGCAACGCGCCGCCCAGCAACACCGCGTAGAAGGCGCCGATGGCCGCGCCGCCTGGAATGTCCGTCAGCCCCATGGGCCGGAACACCCGCGCCCCGCTCGCCGTCTCGAACTGGAGGCTGCGCACGTAGCCCTCGCCCTGGCCCTCCACGACCGAGGACAGCGCCGGCTGGAAGCGGCCGGGGAAGTACACCTGCAACACGCCCAGCGTCGCGCTCCCCATGTTGAACAAGAAGAGCAGCAGGACGATGCGCCGGAACATCTTCTCGTCGATGCGCAGCCGGCTCGCCCAGAACAGCGGCGCGAACACGGAGGCCTGGAGGCCCACCTGCGCGACAGCGGCCAGCGGGCTGGAGGTGCCCGGCTGGAAGAAGTTGAGCGCCGTCACGGCCACGTAGGCGAGCAGGAAGGGCATCGCCGGGTGCTTGACGTGACGACCCTTCACCAGCACCAGCAGCGCGAGGCTCGTCCCGAACGCCAGGATGCGGAACACCACGCGCAGCGGCGACAGCGCCTCCATCAGCAGCGCGAGCTGACAGACGAACAGCAGCCCGATGAAGGCCACCACCACGCGGCCGGAGCCCAGGAACCCCGTGGGCGCGGCGGGAGCGGGAACGCCACGCACGGCGGTTTCCGGCGCACGCCGGGAGTACCGCTGGTGCAGCACACCCGGCCCCCGGAGCTGGGGCCGCCCGGACTTCACGGGACGGGCTGGCTTCATGCCCCGGGCTCTCGGGCCACGGAGCGCACCGCCTCCTCCAGCGCGCCCAGGAACACGGACGGCGCGCTCAGGGCCTCCGCCCGCGAAGGGCCTCCGCGTCCCAGCGCCCGCCGCCGCTCCCCGTCCTCGATGAGCCCGCGCAGCGCCAGGGCCTCCATCTTCGGAGGCACCAGCACGCCGCACGACGCGTCGATGATCTCCAGCGGTCCGCCCAGCGAGGTGGTGACCACGGGGAGCCCCGCGTACAGCGCCTCCCCGAACGCGAGGCCGAAGGGCTCCGGCCCGACGTTGGGCTGGCAGTGCACGTCCGCCGCGCGCAGCAGCCGGGGCACGTCCGAGCGCTGCCCCAGGAAGCGCACCCGCGCAGCAAGCCCCAGTTGCGCGGCCTGCGCCTTCAGGCCGCCCTCGTACGCGACCTCCTCCGGACGCTGCGCGCCGCCCGCGAACCACGCCTTCCAGCCCGGCACCCGCCGCAGCCGGCCCAGCGACTCCAGCAGCAGCCGCTGGCCCTTCCACTCCTGCATGCGGCTGGCGTGGACGATGACGACGTCCTCGGAACTCGCGCCCAGCTCGCCCCGGATCGACGCGCGCTCGGAAGCGCTGAGCGCTCCGCCACCTTCCGGCACGGGAGGGTGGAGCACGCGCCACGGCGTGCGCGGATACACCCGGCCCAGCGTGGCCGCGGTGTAGCGGCTGTTGCAGAGCGCCAGCGCCAGCTCGGTGACCCGCGCCCAGCGCTCCACCCAGTGCTCGCCCGTGAGCGCGTCATGCTGGAAGAAGAGCAGCGGCACCCCGGCCGTGCGCACCACCGGCCCGAAGAGCGCCTGCGGCCACGCCGCGTGACACACCACCGCGGAGAACGCCTCGCGCTTCAGCAGCGCCATCAGCGCGCGGCGCGCCTCCCACACCAACCAGGGACGGCTCACCTTCGCGGGCCCCAGCAGGTGCAACGCGGCGCCCGCCTCACGCAGCTCCTGCGCGATGCGGCCCTCGAAGCACAGCGCGAACGCGTGCTCCGCGCCCCTGCCCCGCCGTGCGCCCGCGAGCGCCAGCGTGCGCAGGAACGTCTCGATGCCGCCGTACAGGTTGCCGCTGGACACGTGCAGCACGCGCATGGAGTCGGACCTCAGCCTCCGCCCGCGACGTGCCGGACCGACGCCGGAGGCCGGGCCTCCACCAGGGGCGGGCGTCCCAGCGCTTCCGCGTACAGGTCCAGGCTGCGCGACGCCATCACGTCATGGGCGAACTCCGCCCGCGCGCGCTCCTGCGCGCCCCTGCCCAGCCGCTCGCGCAGCCCGGGCTCCTCCACCAGACGGCGCGCCGCCGCCGCCAGCGCCCGCGCATCCCCCACCGGCACCGTCAGCCCGGTGCGCTCGTGCACGCTCACCCACGCCACGCCCGAGTCCGGGATGGCGGTGTTGAGGACGGGCAGGCCGCTGGCCAGGGCCTCCACCTGCGACAGGCCATACGCCTCGCTGCGCGCGTTGCTCGGGAACCACAGCGCGGTGGCCGCCCGGAACGCGCCCGTGAGCGCCTCCGGCGACAGGTAGCCCGCCCACGTCACGCGGTCCTCGATGCCCAGCGCCCGCGCCCGCTCGCGCCCTTCGGCGGCCAGCGGCCCCTCGCCCACGACGACCAGGCGCCCCGGCGCGTGCACCAGCGCCTCCAGCGCCGTGAACAGGCCCTTGTAGTAGACGAGCCGCCCGACCATCAGCCACAGCGGGCCCCCCGCCGCCTCCGCCGTCCACCGCGCCTGGGCCTCGCGCGCTTCGGCCGAAGGGTGCAGGTACGCGTCCAGCTCGATGCCCAGCGGCAGCACCCGCACCTTGTCCCGGAAGGTGGAGAGCAGCGACGAGCCACGCACGTACGCCTCGCTCGTGGCCAGCAGCCGCGCCGCGCGGGCGTACAGCATCCACTCGAAGGGACGGAAGAGCGCGCCCGCGACCTTCTGGCGGATGATGTCGCTCTGGTGCGTCACCACCACCGCGGGCAGGCGCGGTACGGCGTCCAGCGCCAGCACCATGGAAGGGTTGGGCACGTGCAGGTGCACCACATCCACGCCCCGCGCCAGCGCGCGACGCAGCGCCAGCGGCAGCGCCGGCATCACGTCCATGCGCGCCACGGAGGCCAGCCGCCCCAGCCGCACCACGCGCACCGGGCCGTCCCAGTCCTCGCGCGTGGGGCTGCGGCCGTGGAACTCGTGGCTGGTGCCGGTGCCGTCCACGGAGTGGTTCGCGCACAACACCTCCACCTGCGCGCCCAGCGCGGCCTGCGCGCGCGCCAGCGTCCGCACGTGCGCCTCCATGCCGCCGGAGGCCGGAGGGTAGAACTTCCCCAGGTGCAGCACCCGCAGGCCCGCGGCCCTCACGACGGCGCCACCCCGCCCTTCGCGCCCTTCGGCCCGTCCTGGGTCGGGCCGTAGCCCTGGTAGCCCAGGTACGTGTCGCCGTAGCGCGGCTGACGCAGGTCCACGTCGTTGAGGATGGCGCCGAACATGCGCGCCTGCACGTCCGCCAGCGAGCGCAGGGCGCGCTTCGCGGCCCCCCGGTCCGTCTTGTTCGCCTTGAACACCATCACCACGCCGTCCGCCTGCGTGGCCAGCACCGCCGCGTCCACCACGGCGTTGAGCGGCGGGCTGTCCAGGATGACGCGGTCGAACTTCTCCGACGCCGCGCGCAGCAGGTCCTTGAAGGCGCGCGTGTGCAGCAGCTCCGCCGGGTTCGGCGGCAGCGGACCACACGGCAGCACGAAGAGGTTGGGCACCTCCGTGCTCTTCACCGCCTTGTCCAGCGTGCCCTCGCCCACCACCAGCGAGCTGATGCCCACGTCGTTGGGCACGCCGAACGCGCGGTGCAGCCGGGGCCGGCGCATGTCCGTGTCCAGCAGCAGCACGCGGTTGCCGCTCTGGGCCATGGCCACGCCCAGGTTGATGCAGGTGGTGGACTTGCCCTCCTGGGGACCGCTGGACGTCACCACCAGCGTCTTGAAGGGCTCATCCGGCGACATGAACAGCAGGTTCGTGCGCACCGCGCGGCAGCACTCCGCAACCGCGGAGCGCGGCGCGCGGTGCACGTACAGGTCGCGCTCGCCCTGCTCCCTTCCGCCCTCCATGCGCGGCACCACGCCCAGGAACGCCAGCCCCAGCCCCTCCTCCACGTCCGCCTGCGACGTGACGGTGTTCTCCAGGAACTCCAGCAGCACCGCCGCGCCCAGGCCCAGGAGCAGGCCCATCACCCAGCCCACCATCAGGTTGCGCCGCGTGTGCGGGCGCACCGGCACCAGCGCCGGCCGCGCCGCGTCCAGCACGCGCACGTTGCTCGTGCGCAGCAGGCTGGACAGCTCCACGTCCTTGAGGCGCTTGAGCACGTCCTCGTACCGCCGCTGGTTGTCGTCCGACTCGCGCTGGAGCTGCCCGTACTCGATGGCCTTCTTGTTCACGAGGAAGGCCTCGGCCTTCGTCTCGTCCAGGAGCTTGTTGAGGTTGCGCTCCTCGCCCTTCACCTCCAGCAACTGCAGCTCCGCCGCGCGCACCACGTTGCCCAGGCTCTTGAGCAGGTCCTCGCGCACCACGGCCAGCTTGCGGTTGCACTCCAAGAGCTTCGGGTGCTCCGGCAGGTAGCGCTCGGACAGCTCCGCGCACGCGACCTTCTGCTCGCCGTAGCGCATCCTCATGTCCTGGATGGGCCCATCCTTGGCGCCCGGCACGGCCTCCGCCCACGTCTCGTCGGTGCCGGCGGCCTTGCGCAGCTGGTGGATGGCGTCCACGCGCGCCTGCTGCGCCGCGATGCGCGTGCGCACGTCGGTGAGCTTCAGGTTGTAGGAGTTGATCCGCTCGCTGACGATGGAGAGCCGCGACTCCAGCGACGTGGACAGCATGTCCGCGTCCTTCTTCAAGTCGTAGACGGCCAGCTCGCCGGCCTTCGCCGCGCGGCCCAGTTCGTCCCGGCGGATCTCCAGCCACGTCCGGGCCTCCTCCGTGACGCGCATCTTGAGCGCCTGGTTCTCCGCCATGTACGCGGCGGCCACCTCGTTGGCGAGCAGCGCCGCCCTGGCGGGGTCCACGTCCTCCACCCCGATGTTCATCACCCGCGAGTCCTTGCCGGGCATCACCTGGATGCGCGAGCGCAGCACCCCCACCGCGTCCGCGCCCTGGAGCGCCTGCACGCGCGTCTTCTCATCCTGGTTCTTGGGCAGGCCCAGGAAGTCCGGATCATTGGCCAGCCCCAGCCGGTCCACCACGCGGCTCGACACCGCGCGCGACAGGATGACCTCGCTCTGCGTGCCGGTGTATTCCTTGTTGAACCAGTAGTTGCTGCGCTCCTCCCCCATCACCTCCTTCACCTCGCCGTCCAGGATGCGGGGCGCGGTGACGTCGATGATGAGCGACGTGCTGGCCGCGTAGATGCGCGGCTGCCGCAACGTCCAGGCCGCGGTGAGCGCGGTGACCGCCAGCGCCACCCCCAGCATCACCCAGCGCCTGCGCCACAGCCCCCGCGCCCGGTGCAGCATGCTCGCGGACGTCGCGCCGGGAGCACCCTCGGCCGGGTCCAACACCGTTCCTTCCACGTCGCATCTCTCCAGAGGGGGGCTGCCGCGGGCGGCTTCAGCGGCCCGGCATCCGGACCCCGACCTGCACCCACATCGCACAGGGTGGACAACGAAAGCGAGCGTGCATCGCCCCGGGCGGGTTGTCCATCGCACCGACGCCGCCTGGATGCTCCTCGTCCATCCGGTCCGGGTCGGGAACGCGCGCCCCGCAGGCGCCTGTGGTAGTGAGCCGCACCATGGTTGCAGCCTTCTCCGTGGTCCTCCCCTACACGCCGGCGACCGCCTCCGCGGCGGCCCGGTTCGCCCACGCCCTCGCGGGCCAGGCGCAGGTCGTCCTCGCCGGGGAAGGTCCGGTGGAGGTCTCCCCCGGCCCCAACGTCCACGTCCTCGCGTCGCAGGGAGGCAAGGGAGCGGCCATCCGCGCCGCGCTCCCCCACGTCACCGGCAGCATGACGGTGCTCCAGGATCCGGACGCCGCCTACTCGCCGGACAGCTACGCCGCGCTGGTGCAGCCCCTGCGCGACGACACGGCCGACGCCGTCTTCGGCCGGCGCCCCGGCAACTCCGCGGAGCTGATGGCCGAGCGCGCCCTGGGCGGCATCACCCGCTTCGTCACCGACGTGGCCCTGGCGGATCCGCTCACGGGCCTGCGCGCCTTCCGCACGGACGCGCTGCGCTCCATCCAGCTCACCAGCGACGACGACGCGGTGGACGCGGAGCTGGTGGTGAAGATGGCCGCGCAGCTCTTCCGCCTCACGGAGGTGTCGCTGCCCCCGCTGCAGGCCGTGCCGCGCCGGCCGGCCTCCGCGCACCTGGCCCGCCTGCGCACCCTGGTGCGCTACGCCACCGTGCGCGACGACGCGGACAACCAGCACGAGGGCTACTCCACTCTGGAGCGCATGGACGGCGCCACCCACTACAACCAGTGGCTGGGCCGCCGCTTCCGCGAACACCTGGGCCGCCGCGTGCTGGAGATTGGCGCCGGCATCGGCACCATCACCCGCGAGCTGGAGGCCGGCTGCGACCTGCTCGTCGCGCTGGAGGTGGAGCGCTTCTACGTGGACCGCCTGAAGAACCTCTTCCGCGGCAAGCCCCACGTGCGCCCCTACCTGTCCGACGTGGCGCTCGCGGACTGGGAGTCGCTCCAGGCGGAGGAGCTGGACACCATCGTGCTGTCCAACGTGCTGGAGCACATCCCGGATGACGCGTCCGCGGTGCGCCGCTTCCGCCAAATCCTCCAGCCGGACGGCCGCGTGCTCATCCTCGTGCCGGCGCTGCCGCAGCTCTTCGGCGCCATCGACGAGGCGGTGGGCCACCACCGCCGCTACACGCCCGCGTCGCTGCGCGCGGTGCTGGAGCAGAACGGCTTCCGCGTGGACACGCTGGAGTGGATGAACCTCGTCGGCCTGCCGGGCTGGTTCGTCAACAGCCGCCTGCTGCGCCGCCGCGCGGTGCCCAAGCTCCAGCTGAAGCTCTACGACACGTTCGCGCCCCTGTTCGCCCAGGCTGAACAGCGCGTGAAGCTGCCCGTGGGCATGAGCCTGTTCGCCGTCGGCCGCGCCGTCTGACGCCCCCTTGAGCGCCGCGCCCCACCCCACCCCGCCGTCCTCAGGCCCGGCCCCGGCGGCGCCCACCGCCGCGCCCGCGCCCCTCCGGGCCCCGGGACTGCCCCGCGCGGTGTGGGCCACGGTGGCGGCGCTCTACGTGCTGCTCTTCCCGTACCACCCGGGCCTGCGCTCGCCCAACGAGCTGTGCCGGCTGTGGCAGACGCGCGCGCTGGTGGAGGACGGCACGCTGGAGATCAACCGCGCCCTGCGCGACTACGGCCCCGTGGGCGACCTGTCGGTGATGAACGGGAAGTACTACCCGTCCAAGGCGCCGCTGCTGTCCTTCGCCGCGGTGCCCGTGTACGCGGCCCTGCGCGCCGTGGGCGGAGGCCACCGCTACGCCGTGCCGGAGGTGCCGCTCGTCTTCTTCAGTCGGCTGGTCCTCACGGTGCTGCCCACGCTGCTGCTGCTGTGGCTCGTGCGCCGCTTCCTGCGCGCGTGGCTGTCGCCCACCGTCGCGGACGCGGTGACGGTGACGTACGCGCTGGGCTCGCTGGCGTTCAGCTATTCGCTGCTCTTCATGAGCCACCAGACGACGGCGGTGCTGCTCTTCGCCGGCTTCTACGCGCTGTGGCGGCTGTCGCGCGGCGAGTGGCGCGAGCGGGGCTACGTCGTCGCGGGCGCGTGCGCGGGCGCCACCGTCGCCGCCGAGTACACCGGCGCCCTGGGCGTCCTGGGCCTCATCCTCTACGCCGCCCTCACCCTGCTGGGGACGCAGGCGCCGTGGAGCGCGCGGCTCCAGCGACTGGGCCGGGCCACGGGGCTCGCCTTCCTGGGCGCGCTGCCCTTCGTCGCGGCGCTGATGCTCTACCACCAAGCCACCTTCGGCCACCCGCTGGAGACCGGCTACAAGCACCTCAACGACGCGGCCTACCAGCCGTGGCACCTGGGCGGCTTCCTGGGCATCCGCACGCCGGATCCGCGCGCCTTCTTCCTGTCGTTCTTCTCCCCGCTGCGGGGGCTGTTCACGCTGTCGCCCTTCCTGCTGCTCGCGCTGCCCGGCCTGGGCCTCTTGAAGCGCCAGGGCCGCACGTCCCCGGAGGCGCGCGCCCTCTTCTGGCTGACCGCGGTGACGCTCGCCGGCTACACGTACTTCACGTCGTCGTTCACCTACGACTCCTGGGGCTGGACGACGGGGCCGCGCCACCTCACCGGCCTCGTGCCCTTCCTGCTGCTGCCCGCGGGGCTGGTGCTGGAGCGGCTGCGCGAAGCCGGGCGTCCGTGGCTGTCGGGCATCGCGGCCATGCTGTGCGCGGCGTCGGTGCTCGTCACGGGCCTCGCCACCTTCGTCAACTACATCCCCGACGACGTCTCCACCCCGGTGCTCGCGCTGGCGCGGCCGCTGCTCCAGGCCGGCTACCACCCGCCCAACGTCCTCGCCTTCCTGGGCCTCCCCACGGCGCTCGCGGGCGCCCTGCTGCTGGCGGCGCTCGTCGGCGTGGCGGCCTGCGTGTTCCTCGCCCTGGGGCGCGACGCGGCCGGCCGCGCCGCCCCGCCCCTGGCATGGGCGGCGGGACTCGTGACGCTGGCGCTGCTCGGCGGCGCCCAGGCGGCGTTCACGCGCGATGACACCGCGGACCAGAACGCGGTGCGCTTCCTCCAGTCCGTCTGGTTGCAGCCCCCCGGGCGGGCCGCGACGCCCTTCTGGCCCCGCGCGGGGTCCTGACACCGTCGCTATACTGCCGCCGCCTTCGCTCGGGAGACGGTGCATGACGACGCGGCTGTACCTGCTGGTTTCCACCCTGCTGCTGTGCGCCCCCCACGCCCGGGCCGAGGACGCCGCGGACCTCTGGGGGAAGAGCTGCAAGTCCTGCCACGGCCCGGACGGCCGCGCGCGGACGCGCCTGGGCCAGAAGGAGGCCATCGCCGACATGAGCCAGGCCGCCTGGCAGAAGGCCCAGACGGACGCGGCCCTGCGCGACGTCATCGCCAACGGCTCCTCCCGCAACACGAAGATGAAGGGCTACAAGGACCGGCTCACCCCGGAGCAGATGGACGCGCTGGTGCGATACATCCGCACCCTCAAGGCGAAGTAGCGGACGTCGTGAATAACCCCTCGCCCCCAGGCGTCGAGGAAGTGGGAGAATCGGAGACACCCATGAAGACCTTCACTGTCGCCATCGTGTTCTGCCTGTCCATGGTCAGCCTCTTCGCCTCGGTGCGCGCCGACGCCAACGCCTTCCCCCGCGTGGAGGCGGGCATCTCCCAGCCCGTGTCGTTGATGCCCAAGGGCGGCGACGGCAAGGGCGGCGGCGACGACAAGGGCGGCAAGGGTGGCGGCGAGGAGGAGGAGGAGGAGTACCGCCAGACGCCGCGCGGACTCTCCCAGAAGGCCGCCCTGGAGCTGGTGGACCCGGGCGCGCTGGACGACATGCTCCGCCTGCACGCGGCCCTGCGCGGCGGCCCGCGCTAGCCGCACCGCCCCGCCCGGACAAGGGCGGCGGCATCGCAAGGATTGTCGGGCTCGCAAACTTTGCGCAGCCCGCTGACGTCAAACGGCACCCCCCGGCTTGCGCACACCCCACATTCCGGCCGGTTGGGTGTCAGGCTTCACGGCACGCGAATTGCTCTCTGTTGGACCCACGCTGCGCCTCCCCCAGGGCGCGCGAAGGAGTCCCTGATGGTTTCGCGCACCCGCCCCCACCTCCGCCAGCCACGAGGCTTCACGCTCCTGCTCGCGCTGGGCGTGGTCGCCGTCGTGACGATGGCGGTGATGCTCAGCTACAGCACGGTAGGCCGCGAAGCGGACAGCCAGGCCGACACCCGGCGCCAGAAGCAGGCGTTCTTCGCCGCCGAGGCGGGCCTCGCGGAGGGACGCGAGGCGGTGCGCATCATCATGGACAACGCCCTCAACAGCCAGATCCCGCTCAGGGACACCCTGGGCAGGGATCGCGTGGAGCTGCCCGGCATGGGCACCCCCGAATACCCCTGGTTCGAATTGCTGCCGGGTGACGGGCCGGAAGGCTGGAACCAGTACAGCATCACCCTGGACAGCCTGGACCCCTCCGAGTACGCCGGCGTCGAGGACTATCCGGAGCAGACGAACGTGCGCTACCGGGTCTTCGTGCGGGACGACGTGGAGACCGACGACGCGTTCGGCATCGACACCAACCGCCAGCTCTGGGTCATCTCCGTGGGCGAGGTCACCAACGCCAACGGCCGGCCCACCCGCGCCGTCGTGCAGGCGCTCGTGACCAACTCCAACACCGAATCCATCTTCACGCCGGGGTGCATCTCCAAGGGATGCGGCCCGGACATGAACTACGACAACCCCACGGACACCGCCGCGCCCGTAGGCGTGGTCGTCACCATTCCGTAACCCCGCCTTCCCGCGAGCCCCCCATGAAACGCCTGATCCCCTTGCTGCTCCTGCTCCCCGCGCTCGCCAGCGCCCAGGACCGGGGCGAGCTGGCCTTCAACAAGGCCTGTACGCAGTGCCACCAGGCCCAAGCCCCCACCCGGCCCCCGAAGCCCGTCAAGGGCATCCGCGCTCCGGTGGCACCCGCCATGGACCAGGTGGTCCGCAAGAAGAGCCTGACGCAGATTCACGCGTGGGTGCAGTCCCCGCACCGGTTCAACGCCAAGACGGCGTGCGACACCCGGCTGCTGGCCCCGGATGACCTGGAGTCGCTGATGAGCTTCCTGGCCACCGTGACGGTGCCGGCGGAGCCGCCGCGCCGGGTGGTCCTGAAGCAGCAGCGGGAGCAGCAGGTGGTGGAGCGGACGCGGCGCAAGAAGGCGGAAGCCGAAGCGAAGGCGAAGCAGTCCCAGTCGACGAACCAGGGGAAGAAGTGATGCGGACGCTTTTCAAGAACGCCCTCGCGGCCCTGCTCGTGACGGGCGCCACGCCCGTCACCGCCCAGGTCGCCGGCCCCCAGCTGCTCTGCCAGGACGACCTGGCCAACGACAAGCAGGGCACCTTCAAGTTGGGCCCGGATGGCCTGACCGTCAGCAACAACACCATCGTGTTGCGCGACGACAACCGCCTCCAGCTCAACACCAACCTCAAGAAGCTGGACTCGGAGAACATCACCTTCCCGTTCGACCAGAACGTCACCATCGACTACGTGTACGAGTCCGCCGGTGCTTCGCACTCGCTCGGCTACATGTACATGGATGACGTGAAGCTCAAGGGCTACGCGGATGCCAATGGCAACCTCGTCGACCTGAACGACAACGGCATCCTCGACCTGCACGAGGCCCTCTACAACCTGACGCCGGACAACGACACCGTCCTGCCCGTCAAGTACGTCGGCAAGCTGCCCAGGCGCTGCAACCAGACCTTCACGTCCGGCGGCAAGACGTACATGGAGCCCGAGCTGGCGATGGGGGGCGCGTGCGCCAGGACCTTCGTCCGCAAGAACGACGTCACGGACGCACGCCCGGGCCGCGGGCACTCCAGCGCCTTCAACATCGCGAACGACTGGGTGGGGAGCAGCAACGACACCTCGTCCGACAACGGCCTGTTCCCGCACATCCCCAACCTGCTGGAGCCCGCTGCGCCCGAGAACGGCTACAACGGCATCGGAAGAATGGTGTTCCTGCTCGTGGATGACGACAGCGACAGGACCGTCACCCGCAACCTGGGCCCCGTCGCGGACGTCGAAGACACCTACGACGGCATCCCGGACTACAACGTCTCCCAGTACGACTTCCGCGGCCTCAAGCTGCCCGTCCCCGCGACCTCGGATCCCGAGTACAACAACTACACGCGGATCAACTCCGGGGACCGCCGGGTCAACCTGGGCCTGGTCGAGGGTGGCAAGGAGATCGTCTTCTTCGCCGTCGTCTACTACGACGTCCGCCACAACACGGACAACGACACGGTCGCCCCCTGCCTCAAGCGCAAGCCCTACTCGAACGACCCCAACGAGGACGGCAAGTGCCTGCTGCACCTGCAGACGTCCGTCTCCGTGTTCTTCTCCAAGGCCACCTGGAACCTGGACCAGAACTTCAAGGCGCCCGCGGACAACAAGGTGACGGAGCGCAACATCGGCTGCAGCTACGAAGAGAGCTGCAATGCCCCGACGGACGCTACGGCCTGTACCATTGAGAACAGCGGCGGCAAGCGCGCCTGTGGCTGGCTGGAGCAGGACACGCTCGACCGCCTGGCCTCGCCTGCGTACAACACCCTGCTCATGCCCCGGGAGGGCGTGACCATCATGCGTCCTGGCACGGAGCCGGGAAACCTGAGCCAGGCCGTGGACCGCATGAACTACATGCCCCACGTCATCGTGGGCGCGCCCACCACGGACCCCTTCCGGTGGATCCTCGGCTTCGAGGACCTCAACGGCGGCGGTGACCGCGACTTCAACGACATCGTGTTCATGATCAACAAGGAGAACGGCGGTGGCGCCAAGTCCACCACCGTGACCTCCGACGTCATGGGTGACACGGGGGACAGGCTCGGTCCGGACTTCACCATCACCAAGGTCCGCTTCCGCCGGCAGGACGACGTCGCGCCGTACTCATCGACGGCCACCCCGCCCCCGGCCTCCAGCCTGCGCGTCCAGAAGCCGGGCGAATCCGTGACCGCGTGCCCGGGGAACGGGCAGCCCTGCTGGACCGAGGAAGCCGCGGGAGCCTGCACGCCGCCGAGCGGCGTCAGGCCCACCATCACCTATTCCATCGCGGTGGACTGCCGCGTCCTGGACGAGAACGGCAAGTACAAGACCAACCCCTCGCCGGGCTGGGTCCCGGTGGTCTTCCCCACGGGCGGGACGTACCCCTCCCAGGAAGTGGAGATCGACATCCTGGCGCTGGGCCTGACGGGTTCGCAGCTGTGCTGGAAGGTGGACATCAGCAGCCCCAACGAGCAGTGCCGCCCCATCATCGACGACGTGGACATCGGCTATCAGGCCGTGCGCTCCGGCGCCTACGCGCGCTCCAGCCCCAGCACCCTGGGCAACGTGGCCGTGTGGGGTGTGAACGAGACGCCGGGCCAGAAGTGGGGCGAGGGTTGGAGCGGTGCCACGGGCAGCCTTCCGCTCCCCGGCATCCGCACCTACGACGGCGCCAAGGACTACACCATCCGCGGTCGCCTGTACCTCCAGTCGCTCTATGACCCGGAGAAGCCGACGCTGACCAATCCGACCCTGCGCTGGGAGGCGGGCCGCGTGATGGCCCTGTCCATGCAGATTGGAGATCCGCTCAACCGCAAGCTGTTCACCATGTCGGACAGCAACGGCGGCAACAAGCAGGTCAAGGACAAGGGCAATGAGCTGTTCGCGGGCAGCCTCTGCAACACGTACAGCGAGATCGACCGGCGCTATCCCTACGACCTGAACAACGATGGCAATTGCAGCGCCGGGACCGAACGCCAGTTCCTGGTGGACTGGCTGTACGGCTACGAGAAGAAGGCCTCCGACGCGCGGCGGCCGTGGCCCATGGGTGGCATCAACCTGTCCACCGTGGCGCTGGCGGTCCCTCCCTACAAGGACAACTGGTACCAGTACGCGAAGCCGACCGAGCGGGACCTCTACCGCAAGAACTTCATGACGGGCCTGGAGCAGCGCAAGACCGTGGCCTACGTGGGCACGATGAGCGGCGTGCTCCACGCCTTCGACACGGGTGACTTCCGCAACTCACTGGATGACGGCTGCATCGAAGCGGACCAGCAGCGCGGGTTCTTCAAGCCGACGGGCTGTGGCTCCCCGAACTCTCCCGCTCCCCGCGCTTACGGCTCCGGCGAGGAGAAGTTCGCCTACATGCCCGAGCTGCTGCTGAGCCAGTACCGCAACCAGTACGTGCGCTTCCGCAACTCGGGCACCCTGACGCGGCCCCAGATGGACGCCTCGCCCAGCATCGCCAACGTGGACCTGGGTGACCGCAACGACTGGAACGCCAGCATCAAGTACGACTGGAAGCCCGCGACGACGGCCCAGAAGCAGCGGGGCGCCAAGACGGTGCTCGTCTCCGCGACGGGCAAGACCACGCCGGTGGTCTACGCGCTGGACATCACCAACCCCACGGACAGCTGGTATCCGCTGCCCCTGTGGGAGTTCAGCTTCAAGGACCTGACCATGGCGAGCGACTTCACCGCCGCGGTGAACGCGGACAACACCGTGCTGTTGCCGGACAACATCGGCTCGCGCCACGCGCCCTCCGTGGTCCGGGCGGCCTGGGGTTCGGCGAACGCCCAGGACCGACGCTGGGTGGCGGCGGTGGGCACCGACTACGAGCCGGGCGACAAGCGCGCGGGCGCGGTGTTCCTGCTCGACATGAAGACGGGAAAGCCGCTCGACTACGGCACCACCGCGGGTGGCAAGTACGCGGGCGTCATCACCTTCGAGAAGGGCTCGGGCATCGCGGCGGAGTCCGCGATGCTGGACCTGGACCAGGACGGGACGTACGACGTCATGTACGTGCCCACCACCTCCGGCAGCGTCTGGCGCGTCAACCTCAAGAACGTGAGCACGACCCGGAAGCTGGGCGACAAGGTGCAGAAGTGCATGGTGGCGCGCGCGTCCTCCGCGCTGCAGAACCACCCGGGCGCCAACCAGACGGAGCTGGACCTGCAGCAGCTCTACTCCAACCTGGCGGTGAAGCTCGTGCGGACGGAGAGCGGCTCGGTGGTGCGCTTCTACTTCGGCACCGGCGACAACCCGGACCAGTACACGGACGGCTACGACGAACCGAACCCCCAGTCGCCCACGTACCAGTACCACCTGATGGCGTTCGAGGATCCGAACCCCGAGGGTGACAAGCCGTGCCAGCAGCTGGAGCCCCTGTGGGTCCAGAAGATGAATCCGGGCGAGAAGCTCTGGGGCGGTGTCGCGCTCAGCGCCGACAGCGTCTTCGCGGCGACCGCCGCGGGCAAGGCCGCGGACATCTGCAACCTGAGCACCACGCAGAACGGCGCCTCGTACATCGCCACCCAGCTCACGGGCGTGATGAGCCGCTCCGAACTGGAAGGCCACGCCATCTCCGCGCCGGTGGTCCACGACGAGCACCTCTTCGTGCTCACGGCGACGGGGAAGCTGCAGATCAAGGGCAAGCAGGAATGGAACAACAGGGCAGGGGCCAGCGGAGTGCCCAAGTCGCAGATCATGCTGTGGGAACCGCTGCCCGACGGGAGGCTGCCGCGATGATGCAGCGTGCCTCACGGGGTGTGACCCTGCTGGAAGTCATGGCCACCATGGCCGTCATGCTGCTGGGCGTGGCGGCGGCGATGACCGTGGTGAGCCAGACCAGCTTCGCCAACCGACGGACGCTGACCGCCAACCAGGCGCAGATCATCGCGGAGCGGACCCTGGAGAGCATCCTGACGGTGGGATGCCAGGGGCAGGTGAACTGCGCCAACATGCTCAACAGCACCTCCCGGGTCTACCAGACGTCCGAGGGGCTCCTGCGGGACACGCCGCCCGTGGACCCCAAGGTCCTGGCCAGGGAGTACAGGGTGGACGTGGACGTGGACAACGTCATGTCTCCCATCTCCGCGGAGGGCGGCAAGTGGGGCAATCCCCCCGTGAACCGCCCGCTGGTGGGAGCAACGGCGGGCAACCTGCTGAACGTGCGGGTGTCCGTGAGCTGGGAAGAGCCGGGCGTCCGCTCAGGCCGGCAGGTCGTCGTCCTCCAGACGAGGATGGCGCAATGAGCCCCGCATCCATGCACCAGCGGGGCTTCACGCTCATGGAAGTGATGATCGCCAGCGCCCTGGGGGTCATCGTGTTGACCACGGGGCTGATGGTGGGCACGCAGATGCAGAAGCGCGCCCTCTTCGAAGAGCAGACGATGATGGCGCAGGTCACGGGCCGGGCGGTGAAGGAGCTGCTCACCACCGACCTGTCGCGGGCGGGCACGGGCATGGGCAACACGCCCATCTCCTTCGGCGTCACTCCCGAGGATGACCGCTCGGCCATCACCGTCTGGCCCAATCCCGACCTGACGGGCAATGAAACGCCCCTGGGCCCGGACGCGAGCTTCACCCCGGCGCCCACGGCGGCGCTGGCGTCGGACGTGCTCCAGCTCTACTGGGGGGAGACGAGCGGGATGATCACCCTGGCCCCGTGCGCGGACGCTCCGGACGTGGGCAGGTACCGCACCAGCGATCTGAGCACGTTCTGCACGACCACGAATCCCTCCAATGAAATGGTGAACCCCACGCAGCCGACCATCGCCGTGCTGGTCAGCGGTGGAAACAAGGTGGCCTGCCCCGTGAAGGTCAGCGGCGTGATGGCCGGGACCCCGGGGAGGCTCACGGTCCTCGGGCCGGACCTCGAGGTCCCGTACTCCCCCGCATGCAGCGGAGCCTTGGACGCCGAGTTCTGGAAGCCCACCGGCGTGAAGACGGACGTGGAGAACTGGTTGGCCCTGCGCCTGGGTGGCGCGGCCTACCGGGTGAACTGGAGGGACAACATCCCCACCCTGGAGTCACGCGCCCCCGGTCAGGCGACCTGGTCCGTGGTGAGCCGCGACGTGGAGCGGATGACCGTGCGCGAGGGGATCATCGACCTTTCGTTCCCGCAGAACGCCCTGACCTGGTACCCCAACCTGCCTGACGATACCGTCGCCCGCCCGTACATCTCCCAGTGCACGCTGGCGGATTTCAACTCGGGGCCCTGTCGCATCGACATCAAGGGGCCGGACGGTCTGGACCTTCTGCTTCCGACCACCGACGAGGAGCTGCGCAAGCGCATGCGGCAGCGGGTCCGTGAGCTGGAGATCACGCTGGTCGTCCGCACCCGCCGCATCAACCAGGATGCCGACCTGGGCGGACAGGATGAAGAGGGGAACGAGCGGGATGGCTACAAGCGCCGCCGGCTGACGTTCCGCGTCCTCTCGCGCAACTTCGCGGCGGTGGGAATGCTGCGGCCGCCCCCCAAGAATGATGACGAAGTGGTGGTGACGCCATGAAGCACACGAAGGGCATGACGTTGCTGGAGTTGATGACGGCCGTCGCGGTGGTGGCGGTGCTCATCACCCTGGCGGTGGCGGGAACGCAGGGCGGCATCGACCGGCAGCGGGAGACCTCGGCCACGCGCGAGCTGTGGTCCTCGGCCCTGCGGGCGCGCCAGCTGTCCATCAGCACCAACCAGCCCGTGCGCATCGTGGTGGAGCCGGACGTCGAACAGCCGGACGGCCGGCGCTACACCGTGGCCCGCTGGGAGCGGTTGAAGTGCGGGGCTGACCTCAACAACCCGGACGAGTGGACCGTGGACAGCTGTCCCAGCCCGACCTGCGTGAACCGGACGTGCCGCGACTTCCCCGGCTGCTGCGATGAGACGGGGCCGGACATCGTCATCCCGGCCTCCATGATCGCCACGGACATCAACAACCTGTGCTTCCTGCCCGGCTCTGGCCGGCCGGCGTTCAACCGGATGGACTGCCTGCAGGGGGCGCTTGGCTCGGCCCAGGCAGTCGCCGACGCGGCGCCCAAGGACCAATCCATCCGCTTCCGCTTCACCTCCGACCGCCCCACCAGCGTGCTGATGGTGGAGCCGCTGACGGGGCTGTCCAGCGTGATGGATTGCGACTCGCAGTCCGCGACCACCAACGTCGAGGCCAAGAAGGACGTGCGGCTGGCGGCGGCCTGCACGGCGCCGGCGCCGGCGCCGTGACCCCGCGGTGACGGGCTGCTCCATGTCCGGGACCCTCCAGGTTCCGGACGTGGGGTGCGCCTCCCCGGTCAGCGGCCGTCCTGTTTCATGGCCACATGACAGGCGTTCAGCATCCGGCGTTGATTTGGGGCAGGCAGCACCCTAATTAGCCACGAGGGCCCTCCCCGGGCCCACGCATGGACACCTCCCCTCCTCCCAAGTCCGATGGCTCGCCGTGGCCCGGTGGCGCCGCTCCGTCCGGTGACGCCTTCGCCCGGCTGCTGTCCTCCCTCCACGTCGGGCGCCGCACGCGCACGCAGGGGGTGAAGGGCGCGGCGCGCGGGCACCTGCTCGCCCGGCTGCACCGTTCACTCAAGGCGCCGTTGGTGTGCGTGGCCGTGGACGAGGAGGCGGCGGACGCGCTGGCGCACGACCTGGCCTTCTTCCTGGGCGGCACCGGCAGCCTGCTGGAGCCGCGCGTGCTGCGGCTGCCCGCGGACGAAGTCCTGCCGTACGACGAGCTGTCGCCGGAGGCGGGCCCCATCACGGAGCGGCTGGGCGCGCTGTTCCACCTGGCGCGCGGCACACCCTTCCCCGCGCTGGTGCTGTCCGTGCGCGCGCTGCACCGCCGCGTGCTGCCCCTGGCGGTGATGGCGCAGCTGGCCCAGCGCGTGGAGGTGGGCCAGGACTTCGACCGCGACACGCTGGCGCGCAAGCTGTCGCTGATGGGCTACCAGAACAGCCCGCTGGTGGAGGACAAGGGCACCTTCAGCGTGCGTGGCGGCCTGCTGGACGTCTTCAGTCCCCTGTACGAGCGGCCGGTGCGCCTGGAGTTCTTCGGGGACACCATCGAGTCCATCCGCGTCTTCGACCCGGAGTCGCAGCGCACGGTGGACGCGCTCAAGTCGGTGGACCTGGTCCCCGCGCGCGAGCTGCTCCTCACCGACGACACGCGCCCGCGCGCCGAGGCCGCCGCCCGCGCCGTCGCCGACCGCATCAACCTGCCCACCATCAAGCTGCGCGAGCGACTGGAGGCGCTGCGCGAGGGCCTGCCCGGCTTCGGCCTGGAGGGCCTGCTGCCGGGCTTCTTCGAGGGCGGGCTCGTCACGGTGTTCGACTACCTGCGCGCCTGGGCCCCGGAGCCCGTCGTCTACCTGGATGACCCGGTGAGCCTGGACCGCGCCCTGGAGGAGCTCTGGGGCGAGCTGGCGCGCGGCGTGGAAGAGGCCGACGCGCGGCAGGACCTCACCTACCCGCCGGAGCACCACTTCCTGTCGCGCGACGACGTGGCCGCGAAGCTCCAGGCCCTGCGCGTGGTGGAGGGCGGAGGGCTGTCGCTCACGCAGACGGACGTCCCGGTGGCCTTCAGCTTCGGCACGACGCAGGACCTGCGCGAGGCCATCCTCGCGCACCACGGCGAGGAGGGCGCGCTCACCCCGCTGGTGGAGCGGCTGCAACGCTGGCGCGACACCGGCGTGGCGTGCGCGGTGGCGTGCGGCACGCTGAGCCAGGCGGACCGGCTCAAGCGGCTCCTGTTGGACCGGTCGGTGATGGTGAAGGTGCACACCGAACCGATGGGGGACCCCGCGAAGCTCTATGAGCCCGCGGTGTGGGCGCACCTGTTCACCGGCGAGGTGAGCCACGGCTTCGTGGACGCCGAGGGCCGGCTGGTGGTGCTGGCGGACGAGGAGATCTTCGGCGTCCGCTCCCGCCGCCGCGTGAAGCGCAGCAAGAAGCTGGACGCGTTCGCCGCGGGCTTCAAGGACCTGAAGGAAGGCGACCTCATCGTCCACACCGACTTCGGCATTGGCCGCTACGCGGGCCTGACGAAGATGGAGGTGCAGGGCGTCCCGGGGGACTTCCTCGTCCTGGAGTACGCGGGGCGCGACAAGATCTACCTGCCGGTGGGCCGCATGCGGCTCATCCAGAAGTTCACCGGCGGCGACCCGGCCACGGTCCAGCTGGACAAGCTGGGCACGACGAGCTGGGAGAAGACGAAGAAGCGCGTCAAGGAGCAGCTGCTCAAGATGGCGGCGGAGCTGCTCCAGATGGCTGCCGCGCGCAAGGCGCACCCCGGCTACGCGTTCCAGCCCCCGGACCGGTACTACGCCCAGTTCGAGGCGGACTTCGAGTTCGAGGAGACGCCCGACCAGGCGAAGGCCATCGAGGACGTGCTCGCGGACATGCAGAAGGCGCAGCCCATGGACCGGCTCGTCTGTGGCGACGTGGGCTACGGCAAGACGGAGGTGGCGATGCGCGCCGCCTTCAAGGCGACCCTGGATCGCAAGCAGGTGGCGGTGCTGGTGCCCACCACGGTGCTGGCGCAGCAGCACTTCCACTCGTTCAAGAAGCGCTTCAAGGACTACCCCGTCACGGTGGAAGTCATCTCCGGCATCCGCAAGCCGCCGGAGGTGCGCGACATCCTCAAGCGCGCCAAGGAGGGCCGGGTCGACATCGTCATCGGCACGCACAAGCTGCTGGCGGGCGAGGTGGCCTTCAAGGACCTGGGGCTGCTCGTCGTGGACGAGGAGCAGCGCTTCGGCGTGAAGCAGAAGGAGGCCCTCAAGCGGCTGCGCACGCAGGTGGACGTGCTGACGCTGACGGCCACGCCCATCCCCCGCACGCTGCACATGAGCATGTCCGGCGTGCGCGACATGAGCATCATCGCCACGCCGCCGCAGGACCGGCGGGCCATCCGCACCTTCGTGATGAAGTACGACGAAGGCCTCATCAAGGAGGCCGTGGAGCGCGAAATCGCCCGCGGCGGACAGGTCTTCTTCGTGCACAACCGCGTGGAGTCGCTGGCCTCCATGGAGAGGGATCTGCGCAAGCTGCTGCCCCACGTCACCCTCGGCGTGGCGCACGGACAGATGCCCGAAGGGCAGCTGGAGAAGGTGATGCTGGCCTTCACCGAGCACAAGTACCAGGTGCTGCTGTGCACCAGCATCATCGAGAGCGGCATCGACATCTCCAGCGCCAACACGATGATCGTCGACCGCGCGGATCAGTTCGGGCTCGCGCAGCTCTACCAGCTGCGCGGGCGCGTGGGCCGCAGCAAGGAGCGCGCGTACGCGTACCTGCTGGTGCCCACCCGCCGTCCGGTGACGAAGGACGCGCAGCGCCGCCTGGAGGTGCTCCAGAACTTCACCGAGCTGGGCGCGGGCTTCTCCATCGCCAGCCATGACCTGGAGATCCGCGGCGCGGGCAACCTGCTGGGCGAGAAGCAGTCGGGCGCCATCGCCGAAATCGGCTTCGACCTGTACGCGCAGCTGATGGAGGAGGCGGTGGCGGAGCTGCAGGGCCAGCCGCCCAGGGTGCACGTGGAGCCGGACATCAACCTGCCCATGCCGGCGCTCATCCCCGACGACTACGTGGCGGACGTGCACCAGCGGCTGGTGTTCTACAAGCGCTTCAGCCAGGCGGGCCACCCGGACGAAGTCACGGACCTGCGCGCGGAGCTGGTGGACCGCTACGGCGAGGCCCCCGACGAGGTGGACGCCCTCTCCGAGGTGACGCTCCTGAAGATCGACATGCGCGAGCTGCGGCTGCGCGCGCTGGAGGGCGGCCCCAACCGCCTGTCGATGGCGCTGGGCTCGGACGCGCTGCTGGACGGCGCGAAGGTGGCCGCCCTGGTGCAGCGCTCCAAGGGCTACTACCGGCTCACGCCGGACATGAAGCTCATCGCCCGGCTGCCCCCGGAGGCGAAGGGGCACGCGATGCTGGCGGAGGCGCACAAGATGCTGCGCGACCTGGGCACCTGCGCGCTGCCCCGGCACTGACGCTTCAGCGCGGCGAGCAGAAGCGGGCCACCGCGCGCGTCAGGGCGTCCTCGCAGCGCACCAGGTCCTCCATGGGGACGAACTCCCCCGTCTGGTGCGCGACGCGGATGTCGCCAGGGCCGAACACCACGGCCTCCGCGCCCAGCTCCGTGAGCTGCGGGGCCTCCGTGCCGAAGGACACCGTTTCGGACGCGTTGCCGCTGACCTCCTCCAGGAAGCGCACCACGTCCGCGTCCCCGCGCGTGTGGACACCCCGGTCCATGCGCAGCACCTGGATGCGCGCTTCGTAGGCAGGCTCGTCGCGCGTGAGCTCCTGGCGGATGTGCTCCAGCAGCTCCGGGACGCGCTCGGTGGACTGGCCGGGGATGGGGCGCCACTCCACGGTGAAGCGGCAGGCGCCGGGCAGGACGTTCTTCGCCTTGCCGCCCTGGATGAGGCCCACGTTCACCGTGGTGAAGGGCGGCTGGAAGCCCTCGTCGCGGTCCTCGCGCAGCACGGTGTTCGCCAGCGTCTCCAGCCGTTGCAGGAAGCGGCCGGCGCGGAAGATGGCGGACGCGCCCAGCTCCGGGTACGCGCTGTGGCCTTCCTTGCCCAGCACCTCCACCTCCGCCAGGCAGTAGCCCTTGTTGGCGCGCACCGGGATGAGGCGCGTGGGCTCGCCCACGATGGCGTGCCGCGCGCGGCCCAGGCCCGCCGCCACCAGCTTCTTCGCGCCCACGAGGCCGACCTCTTCGTCGGCGGTGAGGATGACGAGCAGCGGGGACTCCAGCGCCGGTAGATCCCGGCGCGTGGCCGCGTGCAGCGCGCAGGCGATGAAGCCCTTGGTGTCACACGCGCCACGACCGTACAGCCTGCCGTCGCGCTCGGTGAGGCGCAGCGCGTCCGTCCAGGCCGCGTCGTAGGGCACGCAGTCGGAGTGGCCCACCAGCGCCAGCGCCGCCCGGTCCGCGTCCCCCTTGCGCGCGACCAGGTTCACCTTCGCCACGCCCGCGTCGTCGGTGTAGTGCTGGCGCTCGGCGGTGAAGCCCGCGGCCTCCAGCCGCGCCTGGGCGTAGTCGATGAGGGGCGCGTTGGGGCGCGAGGACGTGGTGTCCAGCGCCACCAGTTCCGCCAGGGTGGCCCGCAGCGCGGGCAGCGTGTCGCTCATGGGATGGCCTCCAGTCAGGCCACCTGCATGCCACCGCCCGCGCCGCGATGCCAGCCTGGCCGTGACGTCAGCGTCCCGTGGAGACCACCGGGTCCACGTCCACCGCCGCCGGGGCCGCCGAATTGTCATTCGCGCCCGGCCGGCCCAGCCCCTTCTCGATGGCCGGCTCCGACGCGCTCACCCGCCCCACGTAGAACACCCCGTGGTAGCCGTCCTTGTTGGGCGAGTCCCAGACGTGCACGAAGAAGCGGTCCCCGTTGTCCTTCCCCTTCGTCTCCTTCACGCCGCAGTCCAGCTTGCCGGCCCGCTGATCCGCCGCGCAGATCCACGCCGACCCGCTGTTGTACGCCATGTCCAGGGCCATGACGCTCTTGAGCTGCGCCTTCAGCAACCGGCCCATCGGTTGGTACTCCTTGTCCCAGGGCAGCCCCTGCGCCGTGCGCGGGTGGATGTTGCCGCTCACCACCAGGTGGAAGCGCGTGGGCCCCGTCTTCACGTGCGAGAGCACCGTCGCCGTGAGCGCGTCCTCGCGCTTCTGGCCCGACAGCTTCGGGTGGTCATAGACGAAGGCCTCCACGTCCAGCCCGCGCGCGCGCAACTGCCGCAGCTGCTCCAGCATGTTCGCCACCGCCTCGCTGCCGCGCCCGTCCGGGTACGGGCTGCGCCAGAAGGGGGCCTCCATCAGCTTGAGCCAGTCCTCCTCCGTGCCCGCGCTCTTCACGAAGGCGGTGATGCGCGCCTCGTTCTCCACCGGCAGCTCCAGCCCCAGCGACACCGGCGTGCCCGACGTGGTGAGCTGGCAGACCGCCTGCGCGATGAAGCGCGGCACCTCTTGCGTGCCGTGCAGTTCGCCCAGCAGCATCACCCCACCCGCCTTCGCGCGGGGCTTCAGGCCGATGATCTCCTGGCCGCACTCGGTGAAGCCGGCCGCGGCCGACTTCGCGTCGGAGGCCCGGGCCACCTTCTGCGCGGCGGAGACGGGCGCCTTCTTCTCCAGGTGGGGCGCGATGCCACGGAACACCCGCCACTCCATGTGCATGTCCCGGTGGCCCTGGGCGGAGTCCACATAGAAGCCGTTCTCCCCTTGCGGCATGCTGAACCGGTCCTCGTCATCCTCGATGCTGACGCGGTCGTTCGCCTCCCCGGTGCCGGGCCCGCCGGTGAACATGCCGCGGTTGATACCCCAGTCGAGCTGCCGGCCCGGCTGCATGAGCGTCTTGTTCACGCTCTTCGTGACGCGGATGATCCACAGCTTGCTCTTCGTGGGCGTCTCCCGCTTGCCCATGACGAGGTAGCGGTGCCAGTAGCCCGAAATCTTCGAGCCGCCGAACTCCTGCTTCCAGTCCGTCTCCAGCACCCGGCTGCCCGGGTCCTCGCGGAACGGCAGGTTCGCGTCCTTGAAGTACTCGCGCACCGACGGCCACATCTCCTCCAGGGGCGCGTCGTAGACCGCCTCATAGTCCGGGGTCTCCAGCTCCTGACGCCCCGCGCATCCCACGGCCAACCCCAGCAGCACCAGCGACAGCACGATTCCCGAACGCATCCGCGACCTCCTGCTCGAACCGCTTCCGGGGCCATTCAACGCCCCGGGTGCCGGCCCATATCGCTCCCCGCGCTCCCTCAGGGGTACAGCCGGTGCGCGAGCTGCTGGAAGGCCCTGCCGCTCTCCTCCGCCAGGGCGTGCTGGCCGTCCCGCACGACCCACCTGCCCGCCACCGCGACCTCCTTCACGGCGCCCGCCGTCGCCCCGAAGACGATGCCCGGCAGCAGCGACGCGAGCCCCGCGCCCACCAGCGAGCGGTGCCCCACGTCCACCGTGAAGAAGTCCGCGGGCGACCCCGGCGTCAGCGCGCCCGTCTCCAGGCCCAGGCTGTGCGCGCCCTGCAACGTGGCCATGTCCAAGAGCCGCGCCGCCAGCCCGTCCAGCGTGCCCGTCCCCGGGTCCAGCACCGCCCGGCGCAGCCGCACCAGCCGCAGGTGCTGCTCCAGCTGCCGCGCCTCCTCCAGCAGGTCCACCACCGTCTGACTGTCCGAGCCCAGGCTCACCCGCGCCCCGGCCCGGACCAGCGCGTCCGCCGGCACGATGCCGTCCCCCAGGTTGCGCTCCGTGGACGGACACGCGCACACCGTGGACTCCGACCGGCCCAGCAGCTGCACTTCCTGCTCCGTCAGGTGCACGCCGTGGACGGCCGTGAAGCGGCCCCCCAGCAGGCCCAGGTCCGCCAGCAGCTCCACCGGACGGCGGCCGTGCTCCGCCAGGCACGCTTCAATCTCCTTCGGCTGCTCCGCCACGTGCATGTGGATGGGCATGCCCGCGGGCGCGTCGCGCTCCACGCGGGCCAACCAGTCCTTCGACACCGCGCGCACGCTGTGCGGCGCCAGCCCCACGCTCACCCGCGCGTCGCCGCGCACCGCGTGCGCCAGGGCCTCCGTGGTGGACAGGAAGGCGTCCACGTCCCGGTCGATGAAGCGGCGCTGGCGCGGGTTCGCCGCCACGTTGAAGCCCGCCCGCGTGTAGCCCACCCGCAGCAGGCAGATGCGCAGGCCCACGTCGGTGGCCGCGCGGATGACCGCGTGCGCCAGCTCGTTGCGGTCCGCGTACGGCGTCCCATCCGACTGGTGGTGCAGGTAGTGGAACTCGCCCACGGCGGTGATGCCCGCGAGCACCATCTCCACGAACACCTGCCGGGAGGCGATGTAGACGCCCTCCGGCGTCAGGGCCTCCGCGGCGCGGTACATCGCCTCGCGCCAGGACCAGAAGTCGTCCTGTCCCTTGCCGGAGGCCACGTACTCGGTGCGCCCCCGGATGAGCCGCTGGAACGCATGCGAGTGGCCGTTGATGAGCCCCGGCAGCAGCGCGCGTCCCGGCAGCCGCTCCACGCGCGCGCCTTCGGGCACCGCGTCCAGCACGCGTCCGTCCGCGCCCACCGCCAGCGCGCGGCCTTCCTGGAACCGATCCTCCACGTAGAGGAAGTCGGGTTGATAGACAGTGATGTCGCTCACGCGGGGCAGCGTATGTCAGGCCCTGGAGGACCGCACGCGGCAGCCCTCAGGCCCCCAGCTCGGCGCCTTCCATCAGGGGCACGCGGCCTTCCACCCAGGGCCGGGTGCGCACCGCGTCGCGGATCCACGTCCCGTGGCGCCGCTCGTCCTCGCGGTGCTGCCGGATGAGGACCTTCACCGCCGGCGTCCACTCGAACTGGAGCGCCAGCTCATAGGCCCGGTCGAAGAGCTCCTCGTTGCCGAGCATGGCCCACAGCGTGGCCTCCGTGCCCATCAGGCCCGTCATCGCCGTCAGGCCCTTCATCGCGGAGCCCTTGAGGTCCGAGCGCAGCGCCACCGGTTCCCCCCCCAGGTCGCGGATGAGCGCGTTGAGGTCCTGGACGTGGCGCAGGTGGTCCGCGCGGAAGCTGTTGAGGCGCTCGCGCACCAGGGCCGGCCCGATGCGTGAGATGGCCACGTCGTAGGCACCCACGGCGTCGGCGTCGAGCTGGGCCAGGCTGTGCAGACGGGCCACTTCGGACTTGTCGGCCATGGGCGCATCCTCCAGGCGGGTGCGGACAGGTGAGTGCAAAGGCTTGGACAATGTGGGGACGCCTCCCTCCGGAACCAACCACCCTCCGGCGCGCCCATCGCCTCATCGCACCCAGGGCAGGCGGACGGACCTGGGGCGCGGGGGTTGAGCGGTTGCCTTCCTGGTCGCCCCCCAACCACCGTGAGGAATTGCACCTCCCAGGTCCGGTGACGAGCGTTGGAGGGTGAAGACCTCCGAGACAGAGAAGCGCTTGCAGCGCTATCGCACGAAGCGCGACTTCCTCCGCACGCCCGAACCGGCGCCGGAGGCGATGGCATCCACGCCCGCGGACGCGCCCGTCTTCGTGGTGCACAAGCACGACGCCACCCGGCTGCACTATGACCTGCGCCTGGAGATTGGCGGCGTGCTGGTGAGCTGGGCCATCCCGAAGGGGCCCAGCCTGGACCCCGCGCAGAAGCGGCTCGCGGTCCAGACCGAGGACCACCCACGCTCCTACGCGGACTTCGAGGGCCACATCCCGGATGACCAGTACGGCGGTGGTGATTCGCTCCTCTGGGAGTCCGGCACCTTCGACACGGTGCCCCCGGGCCAGGCCGAGGCGCAGCTGGCGAACGGACACCTGGAGGTCGTGCTGAACGGCCAGAAGCTCCAGGGGCGCTGGCACCTCATCCGCACCCGCCCGCGCGGCGGCAAGGCGCAGTGGCTCTTCTTCAAGGCGAAGGACGCGGAGGCCCGGCCCGACTACGACGTCACCGTCGAGCGCCCCGAGTCCGTCAAGAGCGGTCAGGTCAAGACGCGGGGACCGCGCAAGCCCGGGGTGCTGCGCAAGAAGCCCCGGACGGGTCGCGCGCCGGCGAAGGCGCGGCGGCCCCCCGTGAAGCCACAGGAGCTGCTCGACCGGGTGTGGCCGCCCATGCTGGCGCGGCTGGCGGTGCCCGACGAGGCGCACGACGACACGCACGCCTACGAGGTGAAGTACGACGGCTTCCGCGCGGTGTTCGCGCTCACGCACGACAAGGGCGTCTTCCAGAGCCGCCGGGGCAATGACCTGTCCAGCCGCTTCGGCCGGCTCGCCGCGTCGCTGCGCGCCCTGCCCGTGTCCGACGTGGTGGTGGACGGGGAGATCATCGCGCTCGACGACAAGGGACGCTCGAACTTCCAGCGCCTCCAGCACACGGAGGAAGGCGCGGAGCAGCGCTTCGTGGTGTTCGACCTGCTGTGGCTGAACGGCGAGGACCTGCGGGAGCTGCCCTACGAGGAGCGCCGCGCGCGGCTGGAGAAGCTGATGGCGCCCGTGGACCTGCCGCTCCAATGTTCGGAGCGGCTGCGGCTGCCGCTGTCGCGCGCGCTGGTCGAGGCGCGGCGCCGGGGCTGGGAGGGCATCATCGCCAAGCGCAAGGATTCGCCCTACACGGGCGCGCGCTCCGGGGACTGGCTGAAGCTGAAGGTGGTCGCGGGCCAGGAGGTCGTCATCCTGGGATACCTGCCCATCAAGAACGCGCGGGCGAAGTCAGAGATTGGCGCGCTGCGCGTGGGCGTCCGGGGCCAGGACGGCTTCCACGACGTGGGCAAGGTGGGCACCGGCTACAGCACCCAGGACCGCCGCGAGCTGCGCTGGCTGCTGGACGCCACGCGCACGAAGAAGCCGGCCGCCATGGATGCGCCCACGAACACGGACACCGTCTGGGTGAAGCCGAAGTACGTGGCCCAGGTGCGCTTCACGGAGTGGACCCGGGACGGGCGGCTGCGCCACCCCGTGTTCCAGGGCCTCCGGAGCGACAAGCGCCCCCGGGACGTCGTGCGCGAACAGCCCGCCCCCACCGAGGGCGCCCGGGCAGCCAGGGGCGTCCGGCGCGCGCCGGCCCAGGCCTCCGCGCGCACCGCGACCCGGCGCGGAGCTTCGTCCAGGACTTCAAGCAAGGCTCCGGGCAAGGCTCCGGCGACGCGCGCGAAGCCCGACGCCGAAGCGCTCCTCACGCACGGCGACCGCGTGCTGTTCCCCGACAGCGGGCTTACGAAGGCGGACGTGTTCGCGTACTACCGGGACGTGGCCCCGCTGCTGACGCCCGTGCTCGCGGACCGCCCCCTGGCCCACCAGCAGTGGCCCGCGGGCATCGCGGCCCCGGGCTTCTTCCGGCACGAGCTGTCCGGCATCCCGCCCTGGCTGCCCACGCTGTGCGTGCGCCACGAAGGCAAGTCCCTGCGCCACGTCAACGTGAAGGACACGGAGGCGCTCCTGTGGCTCGCCAACCAGTCCGCGCTCACGCTGCACATGTGGCTGAGCCACGCGCCCCGGCTGGCGCAGCCGGACTTCGTGGTGTTCGACCTGGACCCTGGCGACAACGGCTGGAAGGACCTGGTGAAGGTGGCCAGGCGCCTGCACGCCCGCCTGGATGAGCTGGGCCTCCAGTCCTTCCCGAAGACGTCCGGCAAGCGGGGCCTGCACGTGCTGGTGCCGCTGGCCCCGGGCTACACCTACGCGCGCGCCCTGGCGTTCGCGACCGCGCGGGCGGCCGAGCTGGAAGAGGCCCTGGGCGACATCGCCACCACGGAGCGCTCCATCCACAAGCGGGGCGGCCGGCTCTACCTGGACGTGGGCCAGAACGTGCGTGGCAAGACGGTGGTGGCGCCCTACTCCCTGCGCGCCGTGGAGGGCGCGCCCTTCTCCGCGCCGCTCGACTGGAGCGAGGTGACCGCCCGGTTGGATCCCCACCGCTTCCGCCTGAAGACGCTGCGCAAGCGCCTGGACGCCGTGGGGGACCTGTTCGCGCCCATGCTCCGCGTGAAGCAGACGCTGCCTGCCGGGTGAGCCGCCAGCTGACGCGGCGCGCCCTGAAGGGATGTTTCGCCAACGCCCGGCGGCGCGTGCTACTGCCCGCGCCGCCATGTCGTCCGTCTCCGCAGTGCGCATCGCCGCGCCGCCCGCGCCGCGTTGGAAGATTGCCTTCGCCTACGCCGTCTGCTTCCTCACCTGGGGCTCCACCTGGGCCGTGGTGAAGGTGGGGTTGGAGGACCTGCCACCGCTGCGGTTCGTGGGCACGCGCATGCTCATCGCCGGGGTGGCGCTGCTGCCCTTCGCCCGCTCGCGCGGCGCGGCGCTGGGGGGCGGCACCGGGTGGCGCATCGCGGGCATCGGCATCCTCCAACTGGCGGTGCCCTTCGGGCTGCTCTTCGTGGCGCAGCAGTGGATTCCGTCCAGCTGGTCCGCGCTCCTCTTCTCCACCTTCCCCGTGTGGCTGCTGCTGGTGGGCCGCGTGCTCCTGCCGGACCAGCCGCTCACCGCGACCAAGCTCTTCGCGGCGGTCCTGGGACTGACGGGGGTGGTGGCGCTCCAGCACCAGGAGCTGGTGTCGCTGAGCCTGTCCACCCAGGTGCTGCTGGGCTGCGGGATGACGCTGTTCGCGGCGTCGGTGGTGGCGGTGGCCAACGTGCTGGTGCGCCAGCACATGACGCACGTGCCGCCCCACCTGCTCACGCTGGTGCAGACGCTGAGCAGCGCGGTGCTGCTGCTGGGCGCCTCCGCGCTGCTGGAGTGGAACCAGCCCGCGAACTGGACGCTCCGGTCCATCGGGGCGCTGGTGTACCTGGCGCTGGGCGGGACGGTCATCACCTACCAGTGCCTGTACTGGCTGCTGCCGCGCATCTCGCTGGCGGCCCTGGGCGCGATGGCGCTGCTGGACACGCTGGTCGCGGTGACGCTGGGCGTGGCGCTGCTGGGAGAGCCGCTCACGCCCGCGCTCCTGACGGGCGGCGTGCTCATCCTCACGGCGGCGGCCATCGCCAACCGCAACGAGCCCCCGGAGGCGAAGGTGCCTCCGGAAGCGTCGGCGTGACGGCCCGGCCTCAGAAGGGCAGCGGCAGGGAGAACGCGGTGCCGTTCTGCGTGCCGGTGCGGTAGCTCCTCGGCGCGCCGATGACGACGGTGGGCGGAGAGCTTCCGCTGCCGGGGACGACCGCGAGCGACTGTCCCAACGAGCTGCGCTCCGTGCCGTCGCCCACCACCAGCACGAACGGGGACAGCGCGCCCTGTGACTTCGGGCCTCCGGCGAAGAGGAACGCCGCGCCGCCGCCATCCGAGGCCACCGACGCGCCCGGCGCGCCCACCCACAGGTCCGGCACGCCGTCGCCGGTCAGGTCCTTGCCGCCCGCCAGCGACGTGCCGAAGCCCACCGCGCGCGCGCGGTACGTCACCGGCAGCGGCGTCAGGCCCTCGGCGCCGAAGGCGGCCACCAGCCGCTCACCGGAGGCGGGCCGGAGCGCGTTGATCTCCGCCACGTTGAAGAGCAGCACCGCCGGCTGGCTCACGCCGTCCACCAGGTAGTTGTTGGCCGTCACCGCGATGAAGTCCCGCGTGTCGCCCAGGAAGCGGCCCGCGCGCGTGCTGGCCATGCCCAGGTTGATGTTGTTGAGCGACACCTCGTTGTCCCCCGCGATGCGCACCATCGACGCGGTGGTCCGCCCACCGCACCGCGTGCCCCCGGCGTCGTAGCCGTAGAGCACGACGATGCCGGAGCGCGTGCCGTCCGAGTAGCGCCACGACACCTCGTCGCAGCCGTCCCCGTTCAGGTCGCCCAGCGACGCGGTCGCGGTGGTCTGCTGCGCGGAGGTGGGCCAGGAGTAGACGGGGTCGCACGCCAGGGTGAGCTTCGCCAGCGAGGCGTCCTCCGGAGCGCGGCCCAGGAACAGGTCGAAGCCCCTGTCGCGCAGCACCGCCAGGTCCTCCTTGTTGTCGCCGTTGAAGTCGAAGCCGCCCGCCACGCCCCGGCCCATCAAGGAGCGCTTGCAGCTGGCGGCCGCGGGGTCCGCGCAGCCGGCGATGGTCGCCGGTCCGAACACGCGGTAGCCCGGCTTGAAGGTGCCGTCCGCCTGCCCCAGCGACACCAGGAGCCCGCCAAACGACTGCGTGCCCGCCGTCATGCAGGTGGTCGATGCGTAGACGTCCCGGTCCCCCGCGGGCGAGCCCGTGCCGGGGATGACCAGGGCCGTGGCGCCCGCCACCATGTCCGGCCGGCCGTCGCCGTTGAAGTCCGTGAACGCCACGTCCACGCCCACGTTGCGTCCGCCCACCCACGGCGCGCTCGCGCCCTCGCCCGCCACCGTCGCCTTCGCGGGCTCCGCCGTGTCGAACGTGTACGCGCGGCCCACGTTGAGGTCGTTGCCGTCGCCGTTGGGACCCGGGCCGGAGAAGCCCTGCGCGCCCACCACCGCCATCACGCGGTTGGACAGCCGGGCCACCGCCACCGACTCACCGAAGCGCTCCACGCTGGCCTTCGTCGTCACCTCCAGGCCGCTGCGCGTCCACTCGGCCAGCGTCCCGCCCGCCTTCTGGAAGACGTCCACGCGGCCGGTGAAGGCGCCCTGCGGGGACGACGCGCGGCCGGAGAAGCCCGCCAGCACCGGGCCCGACGGCAGCGGCCACGCCGCGAGCCCCGCGCCCAGCACCTCCGCCTTCGCCGCGCCGCCCAGCGCCACCAGCGGCTTGTTCAGCACGCTGCCCTTGGAGAGCGTGGCCAGCGGGAACACCAGCACCTTGCCCGCGTTGCCCAGCTGCGTCGTGCCCGCCGTCGCCGTCGCGTACGGCGCGCCCAGCAGCAGCTCCGGCCCCGCCACGCCGTCCACGTCCATCACCGTCCAGCTGCGGCTCGCGGTGATGCCGCGCGCGTCGCCGTAGAGCCGCCCGAAGGCGTCCGCCAGCGGCACCTTCACGGGCTTCTCCGCCGGTTCGCCCGAAGCCGGGTTGCCGCGCAGGTCGAACAGGTACGCGCCGCCCGCGTCCTGCGCCGCCGCCACGCCACCGGACGTCCTGAGGTCCGGCGCGTCCGCCTTGTCCGCCATCACCAGCAGCAGCGGAGGCCGGCTGGCCTCGCCGGGAATCGCGCCCAGCCGCCACGCGCCCTCGTTGTTCAGGGGCTCCACGGCGGTGTTGGACGGCAGCACGTACAGGTCCGCGGTGGGGCGGAAGCGCGGCGCCGTGTCGCGCGCGAAGTACACCGCCACGCCCATCTGCTGACCGTCGGTGGAGCCGTCCGCCTTGTAGCGGGTCAGCTTGCTGAGCGCCGCCAGGTCCGGGCGGCCGTCGTCGTTGAGGTCCGCCACCACGAGGGCGCGCCCCAGCTCCGTGTTGCTGCGCGGGACGGGCTTGCCGTCCACCGCCAGATCCTGTCCGCCCAGGCGCACCGCCGGGAGGTCCGGGACGGGCTGCCCCCTGGTCAGGATGAAGATGTCCACCACGCCGCGCCGGCTCACGCCAGGGAGGCTGGACAGGTCGCCCGCGGGCGAGCCCACGAACAGGTCCAGGTCCCCGTCGCCATCCGCGTCCGCGATGGCCATGCCCGTGCCAAAGCCGCCGCGGCCCAGGCCGGTGAGCGCCGGCCGCAAGAGCGCGGGCTGCTGGCCCGCCTTGAAGGTGTAGAGGTACACGGCGCCCGAGTCGCCGATGGTGACGTCCGCGCCCGGCGACGACACCGCCAGGTCCGCGCGTCCGTCGCCGTCCAGGTCGCCCGCGGCCAGCATGTCCCCGAAGAGCGCACCCTCCGTCTCACCCGCCAACACCCAGGTGGGCTTCGTGGGCAGGCCGGACGCGCTGCCCTTGTAGACGAACACCGCGCCGCCGGTGGGCCGCGCCAGCTCGCTCTCGCGCTGGCCCACCGCCAGGTCCTGGATGCCGTCGCCGTCGAAGTCCGCGGTCACCATGGTGGCCACGTCCGTCAGCCGGCCGTGCGCCAGCAGGGGCCGCGACAGCTCGTCCAGCACGCGCACCGCCACCGGGGCCACCTCGCCGGTGAAGCGGTCCTTCGCCTCCAGGGTGATGAGCCCGGCCGCGCCCGCCTCCACCACGATGCGGCCGTTCGTCACCGTGCCGGGGCCGGCCTTCTTCGTCCACACCACGCTGTCCGTGCCGCCCGCCGTGCCCAGCGGCGCGGACGCGCCCGACGGCACGCCCAGGTACGGCGGGTCGCCCACCAGCTTCGCCGCCTTGCTCACGGTGTACTGGAGCAGCTCCGTGTCGCCCGTCTTCTGGTCGCGCACGGTGAGGACGTCCTGCGCCTCCGTGTTGCCCGCCGTGTAGACGCCCCCTTCGGTGAGCGTGCCGCCGGAGCCGTTCTGGGTGAGCGTGAAGGTGGGCGTGCCCACCAGCCCGTCGACGACGATCTGGAAGGTGGTGCCCGGCTTCAGCATCGCCCTGGCCGGCGCGACGCCGAAGCGCGAGAGCACCCGCACGCTCACCGTGGCGGAGCCGCCGCACTGCACGTCCTCCACCACCAGCGTGTCCTCCGCCGGCGTGGCCCCCGCGACGAAGCGGTTGCCGCGAACGTCGCCGGAGGAGCCGCCGGCCTGCGCCTTGAAGGAATAGTGGCCGCTGCCGCCCGTGGCCGTCAGCGTGGCCACGCTGCCCGAGCGCACCGTCGCCGGCTCCGCGGACAGCGTCAGGGGCGCAAGTCCTTCACACGGGCCCACGTAGGGCAGCACCACGGCGGGCTCCTGCCCGCCCTGGCAGGCCAGGGTCAGGAGCGCGAAGAGGGGGGTCGCGCGGGTGAAACACTTCATGGGGGTGGCCTCGGGGGGCGCCCTCCCGGGGAGGAGGGTCGCCGTCGAAGGAAACGTCAGGAGACTTCAGGGCAGGGCGCGCGCCAGCGTCAAGGCCGCATGCCGGACGCGACCCAGCGGTTGATGAGGGCGATGCCCTGCGGATCCAACGGCCCGTCCGCCGGCATGCGCAGGTCGCGCACCGCCGCGTTGATGAGCTGGGCGTTGGACTTCCACAGTTCATACGTGTTCAGCGGATTGCCGGGGCCCGTGGTGTGGCACTTGGCGCACCGGGCCTCGTGGACGGGCCGGATGTCGCGCGCGTAGCCGGGCGTGCTGGTGAGCGGCTGGTAGGTGAAGGGCACCGCGCGGCGCGCCTCCGTGCCGTCCTCGAAGCGGGCCACCACGGACAGCGTGTGGCCGCCCGGCGTCACGTTGACGAAGGAGAAGGGCTTGAGCGTGCTCCCGTCCGCCTCCAGGCCGCCCATGCTGTAGTCGGGGCCAGCGCTGGAGACCTCCTCCGCCTGGTCCAACTGGAACGCGACGCTCTTCGGCGCGGGGCCCGGCGGCAGCGCGGCCCGGAGCACCAGGCCGTCCTCCACCACCAGCATGCCCTGGTGCAGGCCCGTCAGGCGCGGCGCGGGGGCCTTGCTGACCGAAAGCGCCTGGCCTCCCAGCTCCACCCACGCGCAGCCGCTCTCGTCCACCGCCAGCAGCGTCGGCGTCCCGGGCGGCAGGCCTTCGGCGACGCCCCAGGTGCCCGCGTCCGCGTCGAAGACGAAGAGCTTCGCGTCCGCGCGGGCCCAGAGGAAGCGCCCCGCGCCCATGAGCTGCTGGGGCAGCGACGGCAGCTCCACCGTCTTCCAGCCCTCCGTGTTCCGGCGCAGCACGCGGGTGCTGGTGAGCACCCACACCTCGCCGGCGGTGCCGGTGCCGCGCTCCAGGCCGGCGAGCGCCACCACCGTCTCACCGGCGGTGAGCGGCGCGTCCGTGCCGCGCACCTGGTAGACGCCCGGCGCGGAGGCCACCACCACGTTCAGCTTGCCCTGGCGCGCGAACCACAGGCCGGGCAGGCCGTCCTCCGCGGGCGCCGCCGTCATCGCGGTGATGCCGGACAGGGGCTGCCCGGACAGCTTCAGCGACGCGAGCGTGCCGCCCTGCATCTGGAACAGGCCGGTGGGGTGCGCGAGCCACGCCGCGCCGTCCGCCGTCTGCGCGGTGGCGACGATGCCCGTGCCCAGCACCTCCTGCCACAAGGGTTCGATGAGCCAGCCCTGGTTCGCCAGGAACAGGCCGGTGTCGGTCTCCACCAGGGCGCTGTGCGGCCCCAGGCGGAAGGTCGCGCGCACGTTGCCTGGCGTGGCGACGTTCTTCGGGTGCGGCGCCAGGGCCGCCTTGCTGCCGTCCAGCCGCAGCCGCACGACGCCGCCCGAGGAGGTGGCGAAGATGCCGCCGCCGGCCTGGTGCGCGAAGCCCTGGGCCGGGGCCAGCCCCTGCGAGCTTGCGACCTGGGTGGCCGTGAACGGCGCGGGCTTCGCCGGGTTGCTTCCCGGCGGTGCGTCCTCGCCACACGCGGCGACCAGCAGCGCCGCGCAGAGCAGGAGCGAGGAGGGGATGAAACGCGCCACGGTGGGGGAACCGGGGCGCGGCCAGGGACGCGAGGAGGGAGTGCTCATCAAGGCTCAGGCAAGGATGAACCGCAGCGGGTCCACCCGCGTGATGCTGTAGTCCAGCTTCGCCGAGGCCAGCACCGTCGCGATGATGTGCTCGGGGAAGATGTTGGAACCATTCGGATCATCGGCGCCGGTGCGCATGTCCACCTTGCCGGGCGACATGCCGATGTCGCCGCTGCGCCCCACCACCTGGTTGTGCTTGATGCCCGCGCCCATCAGCAGGCAGCTGTTGGACAGGTGGTGGTCACGGCCGCCCGTGGCGTTGATGGTGGGCGTGCGAGCGAACTCGCTGAACACCAGGATGGTCGTGTGGTCCATGAAGTCGCCGCCACCCGGATGCGGCGTGTTGCGCAGGTCCGTGACCAGCAGGTTGAGCGCGTCGAAGCCGGCGCGCTGGTTGCCTGCCTGGGTGAGCTGCGTGCCGAAGTGGGTGTCCAGGCCCCCCGCCAGGTTGATGGACACGCACTGGCTGATGCCCTTCTTCAGGGCGGTGGCCACCATGGCCGCGCGGCCGTTGGCGCTGTTGTACGGGTAGGACTGCCCGTTGAGGCCGTAGGTGGCGCGCACCTGCTCGTTGGCGGCCAGCTGGAAGCGGAACGAGTCCGACAGCTTGTTGGCCATCACCGACTGCATCTGTTCGCGGCTGTTCTCGTACGTGGTGCCCACGCCCCGGGCGCCGAACGCCTGCTCCTCGCAGGTGATGGGCATGCCGTTGAGGTCGATGAGGCTCTTCTCGATCTCGCTGTCCAGCTGGCGGGCCGCCGAGGGCGGATCCAACGTGAGCACCAGGTCCGTGAGCCCGCTGACGCGCAGCGCGTTGGCGTAGCCGCCGTAGCGGTCGTTGTACGACTCCACGTTCTGCGCGATGGACGGGATGGGCACCGCGGGCTTCATCTGCCCCACGATCTCCGTCGCCGTGGAGGAGCCGCGCGCCGCGCTGCCGATGGGCATCTTCCCGGTGAGGAAGTAGCGGTAGCCCACCTCGTGGGTGAGCGTGCTCATGTTGATGCCGCGCACCACCGTCATCAGGTCGTAGTGGTCGGAGAGGTTCGCGTTGCGGACATCGCCGATGGCCGGACCGAACGTCATCGTCGGAGCGCCCGCGCCCGCACGCGTCTTGGGGACGATGGGCTGCGTGGAGAAGCGCGCGTCCGTGGACAGCTGGTTGTAGCCCGGCACGATGCGCGTCTCGCTGACGCGGTCGTCGGTGAACACGGTCGGGTCGCGGGGGTCCAACGCGAGCAGCTGGTCCCACCCCCCGGAGAAGTAGACGAAGACGAAGCAGCGGTCGGCGGGGGCCAGGTTCGTCGCCTGGGCCACGGCCTTGAAGGGGATGCCTCCCAGCAGCAGGGAGCCCATGAAGCCGGCTCCGGCCTTGAGGAAGGTACGGCGCTCGGGGGCGACGGGGTTGTCTTGGCGCGTCTTCTTCATCGCGGGCACCAGAGGGTCAGTAGGTGATGAAGCGCGAGTCCGTCAGCATGGCGATGCACACGACCGCCAGCGCCTGGTCCCGCTTCTTGAGGGTTTCGGCACGGGCGGCGGCCTTGCGGAAGAAGGTCGCGTAGCGGGCCAGCTCGTCCCCGGCCAGGGGCGCGCCCCAGAAGCGGGTGGACAGGTAGACCAGGGTCTCGTTCACCTGCGCGTCCGTGAGCTTGTTCAGGTCGCTCATGGGCGTGGGCAGCGTGCGGCCCAGCGTGCGCAGCGACAGGTCCGGCTGCGCGATGTCCTTCTGCGCCTGCGCGATGCACACCTTGCGCGCGCCGTCGTCCAGGAAGCGGGCGAAGACGAGGTTGGGCTCGGTGTTCTCCGTGGTGATGAGCGCGTAGTCCGCGCGGCCCAGCGACTGGGCGCGGGCCTCCAGCTCATCCCACTCCATGCCCACGGCGATCCGGATGGACTCCTTGAGCTGCGCGACGGTGAGCCGGCGCGCGGCGCGGCCCACGCTGCCGCCCTGGGCCTCCGGGTCCGGCAGCGGATCAATCTGCGTGCCGTTGCCGTGCGGGTTCGGGATGGGGTCCAGCTGGGCATCCAGCGGGACCGGCTTGCCGGGAGCATCCACGGAGCCGCTGGTGCAGCCCGCTGCGAGCGCGAGGAGCGCGGTCAACACGAGGCGGCGCATCAGTCGATCCTCCGGTACGCGTCGGACATCACCACCTGCTCGATGAGGCCCTTCATGCTGTGGTTGTTCTTCGCGAAGTCCTGCGACAGCGTCTGGAGGTACATCCGCTGCTCCTCGGTCGTCATCGCGCGGCCCAGGAACTCGTTCCACACGCGCTTGACGGTGCAGCGCTCCAGCTCGCCCGTCTCCATCATCCGCGCCACCAGCGTCTGGGGACCGCCCTCGATGTTCTTCTCCTCGTCCGCGGTGCGGTAGAGGTAGGTCTTCAGGAGGCCCAGCGAATTGGCGCCGTCGCCGTCGAAGGCCTGCATGACGTACTCGCGGCACTCGCCGCCGCAGTTGGTGTCACCGGCGATGGCGCAGTCGCGGCACTTCGGGTCCAGGCGGGGGAACTGCTCCGGCGACAGGAACAGCGCGGAGCGCTCCGCGTACCGGCCCCAGTGCGCGCCCGTGGGCTCGATGGTGGCGTGGCAGTAGTCGCAGCCGCAGCGCTTGGCCAGGTTGTTCTCCCGGTTGCAGGCGTCGTCCGGGGACGGGAGCGTGGCGTCCGCGGCCGGGGAGAAGTGCTTGCAGAGGAACGCCTCGTAGAAGTGGTTCACGCGGGCGCGCTGCGTGGGGAAGCGGTAGAGGAACGCCGGGGTGGTGAGCACGCCGGAGTGGGTGTTGTCGCGCGTGTAGGACGCCCAGGTGGTCCGGTCCTCGAAGGGCACGGCGGGCAGCGTGGCCACGTCCGCGGGCGCCTTCACGCTGAAGACGGCCACACCCTGCTTCTGCCGGTAGAACTCCGACAGCGGGCCGTTCACGAAGGAGTCGCGGGCGGTGAGGATGTTGAAGTAGGGCTCGTCGTTGCGCACCACCGCGTCGGTGATGCGCAGCGGCTCCTCGTTGAAGGCGGCAATGCGCGCGGTGTGCACGTCGCCGATTTCGCAGCGGCGCATCTTGTCGCCGCAGCCGCAGCTGCGGTCGCCGTTGAAGCGGCCCGTCTCGCAGGACTCGCCCGTGTACGGGTTGGTGGCGCGGTTCTGCGCCTCCACGGCGCACACCTTCACCGGCTCCGTGGCGGTGGACCAGTACGGCTGCACGGTGGTCGTCACGTAGCCGTCGCGCTGCACGCAGCCGCGCTGGGGCACCCAGGTGCCGGTGATGTTGTTGCGCTTCGCCAGGTCGAACGTGCAGCGCTCCAGCCGCTCCAGGTTCGGCTTCGTCTCCGGGTTGGGGTGCACGAAGGCCGTGATGACGCCCGTGGCCGGGAACGGCTTCAGGACGTTGGTGCTCGTCTTGTCCGGGTCCGGCACGCACAGGTGGGGCACGGACCTGCCCGCGGTGCTGCTGTAGCGGTTGTCGCAGAAGTTCGCGTAGATGCCGTGCGCCGCGCTGGCCTTCAGCGCGTCGCAGTCGGCGTACTTCAGCCGCGCGTCCGTGGAGGCCGGGTCCAGCGGGAGGCACTCGTAGAAGTTCGTGTCGTAGTCGTAGCTGACCGGCAGCGGCACGCCCTGCGGGTCGCGGCAGGTGGTGGGCGTCAGCGAGTGCCCGTCCTGCGGGTTCACCTTGCAGTTGTCCTGGGCGATCTCCCCGTCACAGCGCTGGCTCTGGCCACCGCGCAGCGCGTTGGCGTTGTTGCCCGCGAAGCTCAGCGGCGTGCCGGAGACCCGGTAGTCGCCGTTGCCGTTCACGCTGGAGTTGATGTTGGAGCGCAGCAGGGCGCGGTGGAACTCGCGCATCCGGGCATAGAAGGGCTCCTGGCCCATCATCTGGCGGACGTCCTCCGTGGTCACGGAGCCCTTGGCCTGGAAGGTCTTGTACTCCTCGATGGTGGGCGGCCGCCCCAACAGGTCGAGAGAAAGCTGGCGGAGGTGCCGCTCCAAGGGAACTTTCGCCACGGGCGCGCACACCGCTTCCTCAGCGGCTGCGGGCAGGGCGAGCAGGAGGGCGGCGCTCGCCAGTGGGGCAAGGCAACGCACGCTGAACACGGGAACCTCCGAGAGGGGGGGTCGGGGGCGACGCGCAAGAGTATGAAGGAATTTCCGGTTTGAGATCCAGTTGACCTAACCGATTCCATTCAACCGACATATGCGCTCCTGTGTGTACCTCCTCTGGGGAAGGGTTGCGTCAGGGGCAGGACGCGGGCCACAAGGGGACATGTCCAACGCCGCGTTCGGGATGCCCCCCCCCTCGTCGCCGTCGCGCGACCGGTCCTTCTTCATCGCCATTGGCGTGGTGTCCGCCGCAGCGCTGACGCTGTTGGCGTGGCTCTTGCTGATCCGGCGCGGAGGGGCGGGGGTGGGCGTGAACCTGCGCTTCATGCCGGCGGTGAACGCGGTGCTCAACGCGACGGCGGCGTCGCTGCTGCTGGGCGGGTGGATCGCCATCAAGCGCGGCGCGCGGCGGGTGCACCAGAACCTGATGGTGAGCGCGTTCGCGGCGTCCGCGCTGTTCCTGGTGGGCTACCTCGCCTACCACTACGTGCACGGGGACACGCGCTACGTGGGCGACTTCCGGGGCATGTACCTGACGCTGCTGGCCAGCCACGTGCTCTTGTCCATGCCGGTGTTGCCGCTGGCGCTCGTCGCCTTCTACTTCTCCTGGCGGCAGCAGTTCGAGCGCCACCGCAAGGTGACGCGGTGGCTGGCGCCCATCTGGCTCTACGTGTCGGTGACGGGCGTGGTGGTGTTCTTCATGCTGCGCGGCGGCATCCCCGCCGTGTCCTGAGCTTCCCTCCGCGCGTCACGGCGCGGAGTGCGAGGGGCCTCCCCGCGGCGGGGGCGCGGCCTGCGGGGGCGTCGTCGGGAGCGCGCCCAGCGACAGGCCCCGGGGCAGGCGCATGATGAAGGTGGAGCCCCGCGCCTCCTGGCTCTCCACGGCCAGCGTGCCGCCGTGCAGCTCCACCATGCGCCGCGCGCTGGCCAGCCCCACGCCGCTGCCGGACACGTCCTGGGACACGTTGCTGCCGCGGTGGAAGCGCTCGAAGACGAAGGGCAGGTCCGCCGCGGGGATGCCGATGCCCTGGTCCACCACGTAGAGCAGCACGGCCTGCTGCGGATCCTGCTCCTCCACCGCCAGGCGCACGGTGACGGTGGAGCCCGCGGCGCTGTACTTCACCGCGTTGCCCAGCAGGTTCTCCAGCACGCGCTCCAGGGCGTGCGCGTCCCAGTCGCCCGCGAAGTCACGGCCCTCCGGCGCCTCCAGGACGAAGACGTGGCGCGACGCCGTGGCCTCCAGCTCGCGCACCTTGCCGCGCACCATGGCGAGCAGATCCATGCGTTCGCGCTTGAGCGGACGCTCCTGGCCGCGCGTCACCTCCAGGAAGTGGTCGATGAGCTCCCCCATGCGGTGCGCGGCGCGCACGATGTGGCCCAGGCGCGTCTCCAGCGCGGGCGTCATCGCGGCGGCGGGGATCTGCCGGCGCAGCACCTGGGCGTTGAGCGTCATGATCTGCAGCGGGCCCTTGAGGTCGTGCGTCGCCAGGGCGAAGAGCTCGTCGCGCACGGCCAGGGCGTCCCGGGCCACGGCCTCCGCGCGCTCGGCGCGCAGGCGGCGCTCCTCCAGCTCGCGCGTCATGCGCACGGAGTCCACGGCGGCGCGCAGGCTGCGGCGCAGGCGCTCCGGGCTGAAGGCATCCTTGACCAGGTAGTCCTGGGCGCCGGACTTCATGGCGTCCACGGCGACGCGCTCGTTGCCGCTGCCGGTGAGCACCACGACGGCGGGCACGGTGGGCAGGCCCAGCGCCGCGAGCTTCTGGAGCAGGGCCACGCCGTTCATGCCGGGCAGGTGGTAGTCGAGCAGCATCGCGTCCACGGCGTTGCCGGTCAGGTGCGCCAGCGCCTCCTCGGCGGAGGCCACCTGCGCCACCTCCCACTGGATGTCGGGGTCCTTCGCCAGCGCGCGGCTGACCGCGATGCGGTCCGACATCCCGTCGTCGACCAGCAGGACGCGCAGCCTCATGCGCCCTGCTGTTCTGCCGTGGGCAGCCGCGCGGCCTTGAACCAGAAGGCGTGCAGCGCTTCCGCGGTGGCCTGGAGCTGGGGACCGACCTCCGGCTTGAAGAGGTAGCTGTTGGCGCCCTCCGCGTAGGCGCCGTCCACGTCCTCCGCCGTCAGGGAGCTGGAGAAGATGATGACCGGGATGGAGCGCAGGTGGGGGTCCGCCTTCAGCCGCGCCAGCACGTCGCGCCCGCTGATGCCGGGCATGTGCATGTCCAGCAGGATGAGCACGGGCCGCACCGCGTCCGCGTAGGCGCCCCGCTGGTAGAGGTAGTCCAGGGCGCTCTCCCCGTCGCGCACGCGCACCAACGGCACGGGCAGCGGCAGCCGACGCGCGATGCGCTCCAGGGCCTCCGCGTCTGGATCACTGTCTTCCACCAGCAGCAGCGGGCTCATCCTCGGGGTCCCTCGCCAAGCGTGAAGTAGAAGGTCGACCCGCGCCCTGGCACGGAGTCCACCCACAACGTCCCCCCGTGCAATGCCACCAGTCGCCGGGCGATGGCGAGCCCCGCGCCGCTGCCGCCCCCAAACGCCTGCGCGGGGTGCAGGCGACGGAACAGCTCGAAGATGGCCTCGTGGAATTGGGGCGCGATCCCGATGCCCGGGTCCTTGACGAAGAAGAGATAGGGCGCCGTGACGTGCCGCGCCGCCTCCGGCCGGGCTTCGTCCGGTCCGAAGTAGCCCACCTCCACCCAGCGGGGCTCGGCTGTCTGGTACTTGGCCGCGTTGGAGATGAGGTTGGCCCACACCTGGCGGATGCGGACGGGGTCGCAGGCCACGGTGGGCAGGCGGCGGGGCAGGCGCAGCTCCACCCTCCCCTCCTCCAGCCGAGCGCCCAGCGTGCGCACCACGTCCCCCACCAGGGCTTGATGGTCCGTCTCCTCCCACGCCAGCTCCAGGCGGCCCAGGCGGCTGTACTCGAAGAGGCTGTCGAGCAGGTCGTGCGTGCGCTTCGCCAGCCACATGAGGGCGTCCAGCTGCGAGCGCCCGGCGTCGCCCAGCGTGGGGCCGAAGTCCTCCTGGAGGAAGGAGCTGTACTGGAGGATGCCGCGCAGCGGCTCCTTGAGGTCGTGCGCCACGGTGCCGCCAAAGGCGTCCAGCTCCGCGTTGGAGCGGGCCAGCTCGCGCGACAGGCGGGCCACCTCCTCCGCGTGCCGCAGCATCACGCCCACGAGCGCGCCCTTGAGCGCGCGCGCCGCCTCCAGGTCCTGCGCGGACCACGGCAGCGACGCGTCCCGCACCTGCTCGCGCCACACGTCGAAGGACGCGCGGGGCCGCAGCCGCGCGTGCCCCGGCTCCGGGCGCACGGGCTTGTTGGGGTTGCCGGCCCACGTCACGCTGCGCGCCACCTCCGGGCGGAACCACAGCGCGAAGTGGGGCACGGCGGGGTCCAGGCGCACGGCCAGCAGGCCTGCGGCCACCTCCGCGCGGGCGGCCAGCGGCGCGTAGACGTCCCCCAGGCGGTCCACGTGGAACAGGTCGTTCGGGAGCGCCTGCTCCGACAGCCACGACACCAGGCGGAGCACCTCCGCTTCGGTGGGCGTCTCCCCCAGGAGCAGCGGGGCGCCGCCCGGGAGCCCCGCGCTCGCGCCCAGCACCAGCGCCACGCCCGTGGCGCCGGTGAGGTCCATCAGCAGCGGGGCCTGCGCCTCCAGGACCCGGACGGGGCTGCGCTCGCCCAGGCCCGGCACCACGAGGACGTTGAGCAGCGACGCGCGACGCGCCTGGGCCGCGGCCTCCATGCCCCGCTCCTCGGCGTCGAGCTGGAGCGACAACAGCCGCGCCAGCACCTCGCACGCCTGCCGCCGCGCGGCCGACACGTTCCGGGGCGACAGGTGGTGGCAGGCCATCAGGCCCCAGAGCCGTCCATCCTTCAGGAGCGACACGCTGAAGGACGCGCCCACCCCCATGTTGCGCAGGTACTCCAGGTGGACCTCCGACACGCTGCGGAGCGCGGCGCCGGACAGGTCCAGCGGGCGGCCGGTGCCGGGCAGCGTGGCGGGGACCAGCCCCACGACCTCCGCGTCCACGTCCGCGATGAGGCGCAGCGTGTTGCGCGTGTAGAGGGCGCGCGCCTGCACCGGGATGTCGCTCGCGGGGAAGTGCAGGCCCATGAAGCGGTCCACGCCCTCGCGCACGCTTTCGGCCACCACCTCGCCGTGGAAGTCCGCGTGGAAGCGGTACACCAGCACCCGGTCGTAGCCGATGAGCGAGCGCACCGCGTTGGCGGCCTCCTGGAGCAGCGCGGGCGCGCCCTTCACCCGCGCCAGCGGCGATACCAGCCGGTGCACCGCGCCCAGCGCGCTCTCGTCCACGGCCCGGTCCTCGTCCGCGTCCGACAGCGGCTCCAGCTCCAGCACCCGCAGGCCGTCGCTCTCGTGCAGGAGCGCGGAGCACCGGCGGCCGCCCACCTCCACGTTGACGGGCCCCAGGGCCACGCCCGCCTCCACGCGCGCCAGCGCGTCACGGGGGAGGAGCCGGGTGAGCGGCTGGCCCACGAGCGCGTCCGGCCCGGCGCCGAGCAGCCCGGCCGCGTTGGCGCTCACCACGGCGATGGTGCCGCCCGCCGGCTCGAAGGCGACGAGCACGCCCCGGGGCTGGATGCCGCCCAGCAGGTGGATGGGCTCACGGTCGCAGACCGTGAGGTCGGCGTCAGAGACGGACGGGGACATCGTTCTCCCGCATCAACCAGGCGGCGAAGGCGTCGAAGGTGTCGCGGGCACCCTGGACGACGGCCGCGTCGAAGGTTTCGGAGGCGGCCCGTTCGGACGCCTGGGTGAGCACGTCACCAAAGGCCCGCCACATGGGGCCCACCTGCTCACCGTAGGCCCGGAAGAAGGCGAAGGTGCCCACGCGGGCGTCGCTTCCAAAGTGGCGCGTCAGGTGGCGCAGGATGAGCTGGCCCCCCAGCGTGGAGCCCTCCAGCACGTACGCGCAGCCCAGCGCCTCCGCGAGCCCCGGGATGGACGGCAGCAAGGAGGCGCGCGGCAGCCGGGCGAGCGAGGCCGCGTCATGGCCCAGCGCGCGCAGGTCCTCCTCCAGGAGCGGCGCCTTCCAGCGCGACGCGAGCGCCAGCGCGGGCCCCAGCGCCGACAGGGGGCCGGCGAGCCGGGCCTCCAGGGGCACGTAGAGGCCGTAGAAGTCCTCCAGGTGACGCTGGTAGTCGCCAGGGGTCAGGTGCGCGTCCATCAGGCGCACCACCCCTTCCGTGCGCTCGTGGTGGGAGCGCGTCTCCGTCTTCAGTCGCTGCAGCAGTCCCAAGGTCTCCCGAGGATGTGAAGCGCCGCGACACGGGGGAACAACCATCTGACGCAAATGTTGGCAGGTCATCCGTTCCTTCCGGCAGCCGGACCTGACTCAACATGCCGTGCGGGCGTGTTTCACGGCCCGGTCCCCCGGTCCCACTCCGCTTGAGGCGCCAACCCCCCGTATCACCCTGTCTTTACGGGGTCCGACACGGCGCGTTAGCCTGCAAGCTCCACAGCTTGGCTTCCCGTGTCATGCGGGAAAGGGGTCCCCCCATGTCGTTCACCCTTCCCCGGCGCTACGGGTTGTACGAGCCGGAGACCGAGCATGACGCGTGCGGCGTGGGGTTCGTGGCCCACCTGCGGGGTCAGCGCTCGCGCGGCATCGTGGAGGACGCGCTGGAGCTGCTCAACCGGCTGAGCCACCGCGCCGCGGCGGGACGCGACCCGGAGACGGGCGACGGCGCCGGCATCCTGGTGCAGCTGCCCCACCGCTTCTTCAACCACGAGGCGCCGAAGCTGGGGTTCGAGCTGCCCCCCCGCCGCCAGTATGGCGTGGCGCAGGTGTTCCTGCCGCCGGAGCCGGAGGCGCGCCGGGCGTGCGAGGCCCTCTTCGAGGACGTGGTGGAGGAGGAGGGGCAGCGGCTGCTCGGCTGGCGTGACGTGCCGGTGGCGCCGGAGGAGCTGGGGTCGCTCGCGCGGCAGGTGGCGCCGGTCATCCGGCAGCTCTTCATCGCGCGGCGGCGCGTGGTGCCCAGCGCCTTCGAGCGCAAGCTCTACCGCATCCGCAAGCTGGTGGAGAACCGCGTGCTGGCGCGCGGCGTGGATCCGCAGGGGCGCTTCCACGTGGCCAGCTGCTCGTCGGAGACGCTCATCTACAAGGGGCTCCTGCTGCCCCGGCAGCTGCCGCGCTTCTACGCGGACCTGCGGCACCCGGAGTTCGTCAGCGCGCTGGCGCTGGTGCACTCGCGCTTCTCCACCAACACGTTCCCCACGTGGGAGCTGGCGCAGCCGTTCCGCTTCATCGCGCACAACGGCGAAATCAATACATTGCGTGGCAACCGCAACTGGATGACGGCCCGTCGCGGCCTGCTCCAGACGGCGAAGCTGGGCGGCAGCCTGGAGCCGCTGTGGCCCATCATCGTGCCGGGCAAGAGCGACTCCGCGCAGTTCGACAACATGGTGGAGCTGCTCTACCTGGGCGGCCGCACCCTGCCCCACGCCATGATGATGATGATCCCGGAGGCGTGGGAGGCCCACAAGCAGATGCCCGACGAGCGCCGGGCCTTCTACGAATACTCCGCGTCGCTGCTGGAGCCGTGGGACGGGCCTGCGGCCATCGCGTTCACGGACGGGCAGCTCATCGGCGCGACGCTGGACAGGAACGGCCTGCGCCCCGCGCGCTACCTGGTGACGGAGGATGACCGCATCATCCTGGCGTCGGAGACGGGCGTCATCGACGTGCCCCCTTCACAGGTGCGGCGCAAGGGGCGGCTGACGCCGGGCCGCATGCTGCTGGTGGACACCGCCGAGGGGCGCATCATCGAGGACGAGGAGGCCAAGCGCGAAATCACCACGCGCTGGCCGTACCGGCGCTGGCTGCAGCGCAACGTCTTCACCTTCGAGGACCTGCCCGCGGTGCCCGCGCCGGAGCGGCTGAAGGGCGAGTCGCTGTGGCGGCTCCAGCGCGCGTTCGGCTACACGGACGAGGACGTGCGCACCACGCTCGTCCCCATGGCGGAGACGGGCAAGGAGCCCACGGGCTCCATGGGCACCGACACGCCGCTCGCGGTGCTGAGCGACCAGTCCCCCACCCTCTTCAACTACTTCCACCAGCTCTTCGCGCAGGTGACGAACCCGCCCATCGACCCGCTGCGCGAGGCGCTGGTGATGACGCTGGCCACCGCGCTGGGCCCGGAGGGCAACACCTTCGAGGAGACGCCGGAGCAGTGCCACCGGCTGTCCCTGCCGGGCCCCATCCTGACCAACGGGCAGCTGGCGCGGCTGGCGAACCTGCGCGGCGACACCGGCCTGTTCGAGCCGCGCACGCTGAGCCTCCTGTACCCGCACGCGGGCGGCGCCGCCGCGGCGCTGGAGGTCGCGGTGGAGCGGCTGTGCATGGCGGCGGTGGACGCGGTGGACGCGGGCGCCAGCGTGCTCGTGCTGAGCGACCGGGGCGTGGACTCCGCGCACGCGGCCATCCCCGCGCTGCTGGCCGTGTCCGCGGTGCACCAGCGCCTGGTGCGCGACGGCACCCGCATGTACACCGGCATCGTCCTGGAGACGGCGGAGCCGCGCGAGGTGCACCACTTCGCGTGCCTGTTCGCCTACGGCGTGTCCGCGGTGAACCCGTACCTCGCGCTGGACACGCTGCGCGCGCTGGCGGACGCCGGGGAGCTGAAGGCGGACGAGGACAAGGCCCAGGCGCACTACCTCCACGCGCTGGAGGAGGGCCTGCTCAAGGTGATGTCCAAGATGGGCATCTCCACGCTCCAGTCGTACCGGGGCTCGCAGCTCTTCGAAGCGGTGGGCCTCCAGCGCGCCCTGATTGAGAAGCACTTCACCGGCACGCCGTCCCGCATTGAAGGCGTGGGCCTGCCGGAGCTGGGGCGGGAGGTCTCCGAGCGGCACGCGCGCGGCTTCGGGCAGGCGGCGGACGGCGAGGAGGGCCTGCTGCCGGTGGGCGGGCAGTTCCGCTGGCGCCGGCAGGGCGAGCGGCACAAGTGGAACCCGGCCACGGTGGCGAAGCTCCAGGCGGCGGTGCGCGCGGACGACGCGGCGCAGTTCCAGGAGTACTCGCGGCTGGCGGACGACGAGACGCGCGAGCACAGCAACCTGCGCGGCCTCCTGGACGTGGTGACGGACGGGTGCACGCCCGTGCCGCTGGAGGAGGTGGAGCCGGCGCTGGAGCTGGCGCGCCGCTTCGTCACCGGGGCCATGTCCTTCGGCTCCATCAGCGCGGAGGCGCACGAGACGCTGGCCATCGCGATGAACCGGCTGGGCGGCAAATCCAACAGCGGCGAGGGCGGCGAGGAGGCGCGGCGCTACACGAAGGAGCCCAACGGCGACTCGCGCCGCAGCGCCATCAAGCAGGTGGCGAGCGCGCGCTTCGGCGTCACCGCCGAGTACCTGGTCAACGCGGACGAGCTTCAAATCAAGATGGCCCAGGGCGCCAAGCCCGGCGAGGGCGGGCAGCTGCCGGGCCACAAGGTGGATGAGAGAATTGCCCGCGTGCGCTGGTCCACGCCGGGCGTGACGCTCATCTCCCCGCCGCCGCACCACGACATCTACTCCATCGAGGACCTGGCGCAGCTCATCTACGACCTCCGGTCCGTCAACGCGAAGGCGCGCGTGAGCGTGAAGCTGGTGAGCGAGGTGGGCGTGGGCACCATCGCCGCGGGCGTCGCCAAGGCGGGCGCCAGCTGCGTGGTGGTGGCCGGCTACGAGGGCGGCACGGGCGCCTCCCCCCTGTCCAGCCTCCAGCACGCGGGCCTGCCGTGGGAGCTGGGGCTGGCGGAGACGCAGCAGGTGCTGGTGCAGAACGGCCTGCGCTCGCGCGTGCGCGTGCAGGTGGACGGCGGCCTGCGCACCGCGCGCGACGTGCTGGTGGCGGCGCTGCTGGGCGCGGAGGAGTTCGGCCTCGCCACCGCGAGCCTCGTCTCCGTGGGCTGCATCATGCTGCGCAAGTGCCACCTCAACACCTGCTCGGCGGGCATCGCCACGCAGGACCCGGCGCTGCGCGAGCGCTACCAGGGCACGCCGGAGAACGTGGTGAGCTTCTTCATGATGCTCGCCGAGGACCTGCGCCGGAGGATGGCCCAGCTGGGCGTCCGCCGGCTGGACGACCTGGTGGGCCGCGTGGACCTGCTGCGCCAGCGCGCGGCGGTGGACCACTGGAAGGCGCGCAAGGTGGACCTGTCCGCGCTGCTCGCCGCGCCGGCCGCGCCGGCCACCGAGCCCCGGCACTGCGTGGCGCCGCACCACAAGGACGTGTCGGACCACCTGGACCACGAGCTGCTCTCGAAGGCGCAGTCGGTGCTCACGGGCGGGCCGCCGCTCCTGCTCACCCTGCCGGTGGCGAACACGCACCGCGCGGTGGGCGCCATGCTGTCCGGGGAGATTGCCCGCCGCCACGGCGCGCAGGGGCTGCCGGACGGCAAGCTGCGGGTGAAGCTGAAGGGCTCCGCGGGCCAGAGCTTCGGCGCGTTCCTGGCCGCGGGCGTGACGCTGGAGCTGGAGGGCGACACCAACGACTACCTGGGCAAGGGCCTGTCCGGCGGGCGCATCATCGTCTATCCGCCCGAGGGCAGCCGCTTCGTGTCGGAGGACAACGTGCTCGTGGGCAACACGGTGCTCTACGGGGCGACGGCCGGTGAAGTGTACCTGCGGGGGCTCGCGGGCGAGCGCTTCGGGGTGCGCAACAGCGGCGCGCAGGCGGTGGTGGAGGGCGTGGGCGACCACGGGTGCGAATACATGACGGGCGGCGTGGTGGTGGTGCTGGGCCAGACGGGCCGCAACTTCGCGGCCGGCATGAGCGGCGGCACCGCGTACGTGCTGGACCGCGACCGCTCCTTCCGCGAGCGCTGCAACCTGGAGATGGTGGAGCTGGAGTCGCTGGTGGACGAGTCCGAAATCTGGCTCGTGCACGGGATGATCGAACGCCACCTGCACCACACCGGCAGCACGCTGGCGCGGCGGGTGCTCGACAACTGGGAGCTGATGGTGCCGCAGTTCATGAAGGTGATGCCCACCGACTACAAGCGCGTGCTCCAGGCGCGGCGCGCGGCGCGGCGTCCGCCACCGGCCGCGGGCGTGCAGCAGCTCCACGTCGTCGGCGGGGGGGTGTAGGCCATGGGCAAGCCCACGGGTTTCGTCGAGTGGCCGCGCGTCCCCGCCCCCAAGCGGGACACGGCGGAGCGGCTGGAGGACTGGCGCGAGCTGCACCTGGCACTGGCGCCCGAGGAGTCGAAGCGGCAGGCCGGGCGCTGCATGGACTGTGGCGTGCCCTTCTGCCACCAGGGCTGTCCGCTGGGGAACCTCATCCCGGACTTCAACGACGCGGTGTACCGGGGCCAGTGGAAGGAGGCGTACCAGGTGCTCAGCCGCACCAACACCTTCCCGGAGTTCACCGGGCGCCTGTGCCCCGCGCCGTGCGAGGCCGCGTGCGTGCTGGCCATCGACCAGGACGCGGTGACCATCGAGCAGCTTGAGAAGGAGATCTCCGAGCGCGCCTTCGCGGAGGGCTGGGTGAAGCCCCGGCCTCCGGCGCGCAGGACGGGCCGGCGCGTGGCGGTGGTGGGCTCCGGCCCCGCCGGGCTCGCGGCGGCCTCCCAGCTCAACGCGGCCGGGCACACCGTGACGGTGTACGAGAAGGACGCGCGCGCCGGAGGGCTGCTGCGCTACGGCATCCCGGACTTCAAGCTGGAGAAGTCGGTGTTGGACCGGCGCCTCGCGCTGATGGAGGCGGAGGGCATCGTCTTCCGCACCGGCGAGGACGTGGGCGCGACGACGGGCTACCGCGTGCTGCGCGAGCAGTACGACGGCGTGGTGCTGGCCCTGGGCGCGCGGCGGGCCCGCGAGCTGGACGTCCCCGGCCGAGAGCTGTCCGGCGTGCTCCAGGCCATGGACTACCTGGAGCACCAGAACCGGGTGGTGACGGCGGGCGCGGCGCCGGACGCGCGGCTGGAGGCGCGGGGCAAGCGGGTCATCATCCTGGGCGGCGGCGACACGGGCTCGGACTGCCTGGGCACGGCGCTGCGCCAGGGCGCGGCGAGCGTGACGCAGGTGGAGCTGCTGCCCGCGCCGCCGTCGGTGCGCGCGAAGGAGAACCCGTGGCCGCGCTGGCCGCTGGTGTTCCGCACATCCTCCAGCCAGGAGGAGGGCGGCGAGCGCGCCTTCGCGCTCCTGACGAAGCGGCTGGAGGGCGAGGACGGCCAGCTCAAGCGCCTGCACGCGGTGCGCGTGGAGGTGCAGCGCGAGCCGGGCGGCGCGATGAAGCTGCTGGAGGTGCCGGGGTCCGAGCAGGTGTTCGACGTGGACCTGCTGGTGCTCGCCATGGGCTTCACCGGCCCGGAGACGGGCCCGCTGGCGGAGGAGCTGGGCGTGAAGCTGTCGCCGCGCGGCACGGTGCAGGTGGACGCGAAGTTCGCCACGTCCGCGCCGGGCGTGTACTGCGCGGGCGACGCCAGCCGGGGCGCGAGTCTCATCGTCTGGGCGCTCGCGGACGGACGCGAGGCGGCGCGCGCGCTGGACGCGTGGCTGTCCGGCTCCGCGTCCGTCCTGCCCACGCGCGGACAGGACTGCGCGTTCTGAAGGCACGGCCCCGAAGGCCCCCTCCCCGTGAGAGGGAGAGGGCCTCTGGGTCCCGACGGCGTGTCAGTGGACGAAGACCTCCGCCGGCCGCAGGAAGCCGAGCGGCGCTTCCCAGAAGTCCTGCGTGAATCCGGCGCGCAGCTCCAGCAGCCGCGTCACCATCGCGGCGTCATGGATGGGCCCCACCTTGAACGGCGGCGGGAGCGAGCCGGGCGACACGTCCAGGGGCACCACCCCGGCGAGCGACTCCAGCTGGGACAGGAAGTCCGCGTCCAGCGCCTGGAAGCGTCCGCAGGTGGAGCAGGTGGCGAGTTCATACAGCTGCTGGTGGCGGCGCTGGAGCTCCGCGAAGGACCACGACGCCACCGAGGCGCCGAACTGCGCGTCCGGGACCTTGTACATGGAGCCCGCGCCACCGCCGGTCAGGAACTTCGACAGCTTCGCCGGGATGCCGGAGGTCGGGCTGATGTGCGTGAAGGCCATGTTTTCGGTCCCTGAGAAGTCGTGGGTGCCGGTGTCCTTGAAGTGGCAGCCATTGCAGGTGTTGAGGGAGAACTCCTTGCGCGCGCAGACCTCCGCGGCGTCGGTGGGAGAGGCATTGCGGGCAGCCCAGTGGGTGGGCGGAGCCACCAGCACGTTGCCGCCCAGGAAGGGCCTGCCATTGAACCGGTAGGGCGCGGAGAACGTCGCGGAGCACTGGTTGGGCACCCGCGCCGGCTGCTCGACGCCACTCTTCACCTGCGTCCGCACGAAGAGGTCGATGTCGGCATCCATCAGGGAGTCATGGGTGGCGTCATCGGGCGTCAGCCCCATCGTATGGGGGCGCAGGAAGCCGTGGGAGGGCTTGTCGGTGCCGTTGACGGTGTTCTCGTCCGTCAGCCGGAACTCGCGCAGCTCCCACGGCCGCCCCTGCGTCGCGCCCAGGACGGCCTCATTGGTGCGGAGCTGGTTGAGCGCGTTCCGGTTGCCCTTGTTGGGGGCTTTTCCGTGCAGGACGACGCTCTCGGTCATCGTCGCGAGGCGCGCGCGGTAGATCAAATCGAAGGAGGAAAAGAGGCCCAGCTGCGTCAGCTGCCGGGCCCAGCCGATGACGCCCCCGCAGCCCGTGACCGGCACGCCGTATTCGAAGATGGCGGTGAAGGGCTTGAGGTTGCAGGTCGCTTCCGTCCCACCGCCCCAGGGCGAGGGCCGGGTGAGGCCGAACACGAAGCGCAGCTCGCCCGCGTTGGCCAGGCGGCCGTAGCCCCCGGAGGTGTTGCCCAGGTCCATGCGGTTGACGATGGCCAGCAGGCGGAAGGGCGCGATGCCCAGGTCCAGGGGCTTGTTGAACTGCACCTCCCAGCGGCCCGTGCTGGCGTTGAGCACGAGCAAGGACCGCGCCCCGCTGGCGGTGGCCCAGGGGGCAATCACTTCGTCATACATGGCCCGGCGCGCCGGCACGGTGTCTCCGTTGAGGGTGATGTCATTGAGCCAGCCTGACAGCCAATGCGTCACGAAGGCCTCCGGGCTCGCGCCCGAGCCCTGGGCCATCTGCCGCATGAGGTGCGCGAACGTCCACACCCCGCCCTTCGTGCCGGCGCCGGTGCAGGGGTCCCACGTGCGCGCCCGGTCCAGCACCACGGCTGGATCCCGGATGATCAGCGTCCGCTCCCAGGCGGCCGGAGTGGAGGCAGGAACCGTCGGACAGTAGGACAGGGGCACGAGGCCGCCCGTCTGGAATCCCAGGGCATCCACCGGCTGGCCCTCGACGCGCGCCACCGGGTGGCGGCCGTTGAACAGGAAGGTCTCCCGGGTGACCTCTCCGAACTCGCCCCGGGCCACCCGCTTCTCGCCGTCCAGCCGGCGCAGCAGCTCCGAGTCCGGCACCTGCGAGAAGAGGGTGAAGAAGCCCGGGCCCGGGCTCTGGGGAATGACCCCGAGCCTGGCCAGGGTGTCGGAGCGGAACAGGGCCACGGGGGCGCTCGCATCCCCCACCACGCGCACGAGGCTCTGCTCGAGTTCCCGGTTGACGGGAGGCGGCAGCTTCACGTGCACGGCCGTCGTCTCTCCCAGGGACGTGGGCTGCTCCAGCTTCTGGACGAAGACGCTGACGACCGATGGGCCCTCCACGAGGGGCAGGCCCCGGAGGCTGGACGTGCCGATCTCCGCGCCAGCCGGGGTGGGTCCCGCCCCCGGCGGTGGCGCGGGGTCCAGCTCCTTCGAGCATCCCCCGACCACCAGCAGGAGTCCCAGCAGCCCCCCCAATCCCTTGCATCCATGCGTCATGAGTGCCCCCGTCGAAGCCATCCTCCCTTCGGAGGACTGGCCCCCAGACGACGCACGCCGCCCCAGCCCAATGGCAGACGCCTTGGCCCACCCTCAGGAGGAAGTCAGGCGCAGGACAGGTTTCACTCCCGCTGCCATTTACTGAATTACCTGGAATCCCATTCCCAACAGGGACTGGCCTCGGGGTGCCGGAGCGCCGTACTTCCTGGATGCCACGGGGCCCACCCACGTGAAGTGAGGGGCCCCGAGTCATCCGGAATCAGCGTGGGCGGAGGTGAGACCTACGCGGGCACGGGCGCCGGCGAGGCGGCCGCGGCGGGACCCGGCGGGGTCTCCACGCGGGCGGCGGTGGGGACCTCGCCCACGGTCTCGCCGTGCTGGCTCAGGTCCAGCCCCTCTTCCTCCTGCTCCCGGGTGACGCGCAGGGGAACGATGCGGTCGACGAGCTTGTAGAGGAGCCACGAGCCCACGAAGGAGAAGACGGAAACGACGCCGAGGGCCAGCAGGTGCATGAGGAAGGTGCGGGTGGTGCCGTGGATGAGGCCCACGTCCTTGGCGAGCACGCCGGTGAGGACCATGCCCACCACGCCGCCCAGGCCATGGCAGGGGAAGACGTCCAGCGTGTCGTCCAGGGCGGTGCGGCTCTTGAAGTGGACGGCGGCGTTGCTGACGAAGCTGGCGACGAGGCCCACGACGAGGCTCTGGCCCACGGTGATGAAGCCCGCCGCGGGCGTGACGGCGACGAGCCCCACCACGGCGCCCACGCAGGCGCCCATGGCGCTGGGCTTGCGGCCGCGAAGCCAGTCGAAGGCAATCCAGCCGAGCATGGCGGCGGCGGAGGCGGTGTTGGTGGTGGCGAAGGCCAGCGTGGCCAGCGACGAGGCCGACAGCGCGGAGCCCGCGTTGAAGCCAAACCAGCCGAACCACAGCATGCCCGTGCCCAGCATCACGAAGGGCACGTTGGCCGGAGCGTGCGTGGCGTGCGTCAGGTGCACCTGACGGCGGCCCAGCACGATGGCGCCGGCGAGCGCGGCGAAGCCCGCGGACATGTGCACGACGGTGCCGCCCGCGAAGTCGAGCACGCCCCACTGGCGCAGGAAGCCCTCCGGGTGCCAGGTCCAGTGGGCGAGCGGCGCGTAGATGAAGATGCTGAAGAGCACCATGAAGAGCAGGTACGCCTTGAAGCGCACGCGCTCCGCGAACGCGCCGGTGATGAGCGCCGGGGTGATGATGGCGAACTTGAGCTGGAAGAGCGCGAACAGCAGCAGCGGCACGGTGGGCGCGAGGTCCGGGTGCGTCTCACCGCCCACGCCGCTGAACATGAAGAAGGTGCGCGGGTCCCCGATGAGGCCGTGGAAGCTGTCGCCGAAGCACAGGCTGAAGCCCACGACGACCCACAGCACGCTGATGACCGCCATGGCGATGAAGCTCTGCATCAGGGTGGAGATGACGTTCTTCAGCCGCACCATGCCGCCGTAGAAGAACGACAGGCCGGGCGTCATCAGCAGCACCAGCGCCGTGGCGGTGAGCAGCCAGGCGGTGTCCGCGGCGTTGATGGGACCGCCCTGCTTCACCTGTGCCGCCGGAGTCACCAGCAGCCCCGCCACCGCCACGCCCACCAGCAGGACCATCGCCATCCACTTCTGCATCGACGCACCTCTCGCAAGAGCTGACGCAATGCAGTGTAGATACGACTTTGGCTAATTTCAATCCGGAGAGGACTATTTCCCCGGAGATTTAACCTAAAATCTCAACACCGAGCCCCAGAAGCCGACCCAGAAGGTTTGGGGAGCAATGGACTGGAGCCTGCTCACGCCTCCGGCTCATCCTCCGCGTTCAGTTCCTCGGGCAGGGGGGCGACCATGAGCGTGAGTCGTCCAGGCAGTCGGACGACCAGGAAGCCCTTGCCGTCAATCCGGATGTGCATGCGGTCCTCGGCCTTGCCACCCTGGACCCAGGCATCCGCTTCGGCTCGCGTCGCGAAGTCCCGCTCGACCTTGACCTTGAAGTTGGGGTCGAGCATCTCCTGGTAATAGGCCGCGAAGTCCTTGAGCTTGTCGATGTGGCGAACGTAGAGCAGGCAGAACGCAGCAGCCTCGAAGGCGTTCGACTCCCGCGTTCCCAGCGCGTAGTGCTTGCTTGCATCATTCAGGACCTGCAGCACGTCCTCCACATCGATGTCCTTGTCCCTGCTCACGGCCACGCCCTTTCCCTCAAATGGGGCTCAGCACCAATAAGCCCGCCGGTGCCACGACGAGCGAGAACGCCACGCCCGCGACAACAACAACGGTTCCCAGCGCCACCTCGGACCTGTGCTCCCGGAGCCAGTCCAGCGCGACCGCCATGTCGGAGAATCGAAGTTCCCGCTTCGTGTCCAGCTTCTCCAGTGCCGCCTGTTCCTTGATGCATTTCATGAACACACCGAGGCACTGCTCGGTGCACTGCTCATGATGCTTCCCAGAATGCTTCGGAATGCTGTCGTAGGCGGGTTTGCGCCTCCAGCACTTCTGGAAGCACTGTTTCTCCAGCTCATTGCAATAGGCCTCCGCGCCAGAGCCTCCCGTGCCAGGCCCTTCGGCGGTGCCTACCCCTCGCGCATCCTCGGAGACGACATAGGTCTTCCGCTCGGGCCGCTGGGCATGCCCGCAGGCGGATACCGCCACGACCAGGGCGATGAGTAAGGCCCCGAAACCGGGTCCATGCCGAGCGCCAGGGTCCATGAGAGGCATTCCACCAGGACACCTCTCGCATCGCCAAGCCACGACCCGCGTCTGTCCTGCGAAGGTCAGTTCACCTGCGCGAGCGGCCCCTCGACTTCCGTGTCCTCGTTCTCCGGAGCGTCTTCCACCGCGTCCACGCCTTGCGGAATCCCGTCCACGTAGGTGACGACGTTGTTCGGCATCGCGGGCACGCGCGGGCCCGGCGTCACCACGCCCGTGAGGTTCAGCGGATCCACGCCGGACAACTGGATGCGCACGCCTGACGGGGCCGTCCTGCGCACCGCGCGCGCCGTGTCCACCGCCTCCGGCAGGGCGAACTGCTCCCCCACGAAGCCCGACACAAAGCGCCCGCCGCGCAGCTCGCCTCGCGCCTCCATGCGCCGGTAGACGAACAGCAGCTCCCGCCACGTCGGCGCCAGGGACTCGCGCATCACCAGGTCACGCCAGACGATGCCGTAGCGCTGAAGGAACAGCTTCGCCAGCGACTCCATCACCTCGTCCTGCGTCTTCGGCTCCGCGGGCGCCAGCAGACTCCAGCGACCGGGGCCTCCGCGCTGCAACAGCTTCTGACGCTTGCGGTGCGCCGGGCTCTGCAGGATGCGCAGGTTCTGCACCGCGTCCGCCGTGACGAGCCCCTTCGCCACCAGCTCCCACAGCGCGTCCTCCACCTCCGCCGGCAGCCGCCGCGCCCGCGTCACCAGGTCCTGGAAGAAGCACGCGCCCCGCCGGTCCAGCACGCCCACCACGTCCTTCGCCGCAGCGCTCAGGTCCGGCGGCGTCCACACGCCCCCATCCGCCAGCACCGCGTGCGGACGCGCCGCCGCCAGCATCCACTCCAGGTCCTCGCGCAGCGTGAACGTCAGCGGCGCGTTGCGCGTGGGCGACGCCCGCTTGTGCACCACGGGCTCCGGCGCTTCCGTCACCGGCGCTCCACGGCGCGGCCCCGCCGGCTTCGGCGGATCCTTCAGCGTCACCCGCCCCCACGCCACCTCGCCCGCGTAGCACGCGCGCTCCAGCTGATCCGGCGTGTAGCCGCGCATGCGCGCCGGCAGCAGGAAGCGCTCCCACGCGGAGGCCGGCGCTTCATACCCCTGGAGCAGCCGCACCGCCTTGAGCAGGCCCGTGGAGCCGCGCAGCGCGTCCACGTCCTCCAGGTGGTGCCACCGGAAGAGGAAGCGCATGAAGTCCTGCGGACTCAGCGGTTCAATCTCCCGGCGCAGCCGCCCCACCGTCATCCGGTGGATGCGCTGGAGCAGCCGCCGGTCGCACCACTCCAGCACCGGCCCGCCGTCCTCGCCGGGCGATACCGGCACGTCCCCGGTCGCCCGGAACTGGCCGCGCAGCACGCTGCCCTGGCTCTCCAGGGAGTGCAGCGCCAGGTTGATGTCGTCCGCGTCCAGCAGCGTCAGCCGCGCCAGCTCCGTGACCGTGGTGGGGCCCACCATCTCCATCCGCCCGCGCACCACCTGGAGCACCGCCGCGTCGCGCTCCACCGGCCGGTCGTACTCCAGCACCGGCAACACCGGCTGCGTCTGGACGTCCGGGAAGAGGGCGCGCACCGCGTTGCCCCGCTCCGCGGACACGAGGAACCGCGCGCCCGACCGCTCCAGCCACGCCACGCGGCCTTGCGCGAACAGGCCCGCCTCCAGGCCTCGCGGCACCTCCGACGCCCGCACCAGCACCAGTTGCAGGAGCGCGTCGTGCAGCTCATCCTCGTCGCGCATGGGCGGCGCGGCGTCCTCCACCACCTGCGCGATGGCGGCGGCATCCAGCGCGCCGAACGCCGCGGCGTCCTCCGCGGGCAGCGCGCGGCGCAAGGCCACGTTGCGCACGCGGCGCTCCTCGGCCGGCGCGTCGTCCAGGAAGGTGTAGGGCTGGCTGTTGATGAGCGCGTGCGCGAAGACGCTCGGCTCCGGCACGTCCCGGGCGACGAGCTGGATGCTCCCATCCCGCATGCGCCGGAGCACGTCGCGCAGCCCGTCCACGTCCATGGCCTCGCGCAGACAGTCGTCCATCGTCTGCTTCACCAGCGGATGGTCCGGCAGCTCCACGTCGCCGCCGCCGTGGTTGTCCTGGCAGCCCACCTGCGCGGGGAACACCGCCGCCAGCAGGTCCTCGCTGCGCGCACGCTGGAGGTTCGGCGCCACGCGCTTGCCCCCCATCATCCGGTGCAGCGTCAGCGCCCGCGTGGCCACCCAGCGGAAGCGCGTGCCGAAGATGGGCGCCTGCAACACCGCCTGCACCAGCACCTCCTCCACGTTGTCCGGGTGCAGGAATTCGAAGATGTCCGCCAGCGGGAACGAGTGCTGCTCGCCCAGGCTCAGCAGGATGCCGTCCTCCGTGGCCGCCGCCTGCAGCTCGAAGTCGAACGAGCGGCAGAAGCGCTTGCGCAGCGCCAGGCCCCACGCGCGGTTGATGCGGCTGCCGAACGGCGCGTGGATGATGAGCTGCATGCCGCCCGCTTCGTCGAAGAAGCGCTCGGCGACGATTTGCGTGTGGCTGGGCACCACGTCGCCCAGCATCTTCTTGCCCAGGCGCAGGTAGCCCATCAGCGCGTCCACCGCTGGCGGCGGCACGCGCAACAGCTTCTCCAGGAAGCCCGTGGGGTCGTCGTGGCGCAGCAGCTCCTCGCGCAGCCTGCCCACCTGGAGGCTCAGCTCGTCCGTGCGGCCCGGCGCCTCGCCGCGCCAGAAGGGCACGTTGGGCGGGGCCCCCCGCGCGTCCTCCACCATCACCGTGCTGCCCATGACGCGCTGGATGCGCCACGCGGTGCTGCCCAACAGGAAGATGTCTCCCGGGGAGGACTCCACCGCGAAGTCCTCGTCCAGCGTGCCCACCACCTTGCCCTCCGGTTGCGCGGTGACGCTGAAGTTGAAGGTGTCTGGGATGGCGCCGCCGTTGGTGAGCGCGGTGATGCGCACGCCCCGGCGCCCCTTGAGCCGCTGGTTCACCCGGTCGCGGTGCAGGTGGATGCTGGCCCGACCCCGGCGCTCGGCCACGCCCTCCGACAGCATCTCCAGCACCTGCTGGTACTCCTCCCAGGTGAGGTCCTGGTAGGGGTACGCGCGCTGGAAGACGCTGTAGAGGGCGCGCTCGTCCCACTCCTCGCACGCGCACGCGGCGACGATCTGCTGCGCGAGCACGTCCAGCGGCTTCTTGGGGATGCGGACCGCGTCCAGGTCGCCCTCGCGCACGGCGTTGAGGAGCGCGACGCACTCCACCAGCTCGTCGCGCGTCATCGCGAAGAGGATGCCCTTGGAGATGCCCGCCTTGTGGTGGCCCGCGCGGCCCACGCGCTGGAGCAGCACGGAGATGGCCTTCGTGGTGCCCAGTTGCACCACCAGGTCCACGTTGCCCACGTCGATGCCCAGCTCCAGCGACGCGGTGGCGACCATCACGCGCAGCTGGCCCGCTTTCAGGCGCTCCTCGGCGGACAGGCGCATCTCGCGCGACATGCTGCCGTGGTGCGCGGCCACCCACTCCTGGCCCAGGCGTTCGCCCAGGTCGTGCGCCACGCGCTCGGACATCTTGCGCGTGTTGACGAAGATGAGCGTGGTGCGGTGCTCGCCCGCCAGTTGCACCAGCCGGTCATAGACCTGGCCCCACATCTCATGGCTCGCGATGGAGGACAGCTCCGCGTCGGGGATCTCCACCTTGAGGTCCCACGGGCGCTGGTGGCCCACCTCCACGCGACGGCACTCGGCGAGGGAGGCGCCGGTGAGGAAGCCCGCGATGGCGTCCAGCGGCTTCTGCGTCGCGGACAGGCCCAGCATCTGGGGGCGCACGTCGGTGAGGGCCTTGAGGCGCTCCAGCGACAGGGTGAAGTGGCTGCCGCGCTTGTCGCGGGCGAGCGCGTGGATTTCGTCCACGATGACCGTGCGCACGGCGCGCAGGGTGGCGCGGGCGCGCTCGGCCGTGAGGTAGAGGTAGAGCGACTCCGGCGTGGTGATGAGGATGTGCGGCGGGCGGCGCACCATCTGCGCGCGTTCGCTGGCGGGCGTGTCGCCGGTGCGCACCTGCACGCGCAGGTGCTGGGGGGAATGGCCCTCCGCGCGGGCCAGGGACATCAGCTCCTCCAGGGGCTGGAGGAGGTTCTTCTGCACGTCGTTGCCCAGGGCCTTCAAGGGCGACACGTAGAGGACCTGGGTGTGGTCGGGCAGCGTGCCCGCGAGCGCCAGGCGGAACAGCGAGTCCAGCGCGGCGAGGAACGCCGTGAGCGTCTTGCCACTGCCGGTGGGCGCGGCGATGAGCACGTCGTGGCCGGCATGGATGAGCGGCCAGCCCTCCACCTGTGGACGGGTGGGCTCGCCCAGGCGGGACGCGAACCAGCGCCGCACCACCGGATGGAAGGCGGCGAGGGCCGGATGCGCCGCGAACTCCGACGCGAAATCGAGATGGATTTGAGGGGACATGGCGGGCTCCCAGCAGGCCAGCCTGAACACAGGTACAGCGCGCCGTCAACGTGCCCCGGGTGTCACCAGGGTGGTGCCTTCCGCTCGGCTTCCTGCCGGGCGGGACCGAAAGGTGGAATGCCATGGCAGGCTCCATCGGGCTCGCAGGAGCGAATCACCCGAAGGGGAATGCCGTGCGCGTGTGGCCGCTGATGATGCTGGCCCTCTGGGTAGGAGGCTGTGCGACCACACCCTCTTCCCGATGGGCATCCGGAACCGAGCTTCCCGGGAAGACACCTGTGGACGAGGGGCACGACGAGGACGCGTGCCTCGCGCTTCACTGCGCCAGGGACACTTGTGGCCTCTACGCGGATCAAGACCCGGCATCACCTCAAGGCCGCGTGGTCCACACCTTCAGCGGTGCTCCCGCCCCCATCACGCCAAGAGGTTCGGCACAGCGTCACTGGGGAAGTGCGCAAGAGCTTCCGGGCAACTCCCTTCCCGTCTTCGTCTTCCGCTGGCATCCACGCGAGCCGCTTCCCAGCGAGGTGAAGCGCCGACAGGCCATGGAGGAGTGGGCATCACGCCCCAAGGAGCGGCATCACATCTTCCCGCAGGCCATGAAGGCCTACTTTCAGTCGAAGGGCATCAACGTCCATGACTACGTCATCGCCATCGACGCGGAGGTCCATCGGCGCATCCATCGTGAAGCGGACAGCGGCCCCTGGAACACCGAATGGATGGCGTTCCGTGAACGCACCCGGGGACGGGCCACCAAGCTCATGCACTTCGACCAGGCCTCGTGGATGATCCAGCGGTTCGACATCTTCGGCTTGACGATGACCTACTGGCAGGGCATCGACCTGACACCCCAACAGCGTCCTGAACCGTGATGCCGATGCGCTTCTATCAACTCCAACGTCCGCCTCCAGAAGTCGCGAGACACTGGAGCGGCAGCCTTTCCGCCGAGCATGTCTGGAGGCTGCCCGGGGTGGAGTGCCCGACCTGCCACGAAACCTGGAGCGGACAACTGTCCCTGCCGGGTGTCGACCTGTCCTCGCTGCCCGAGCAGAGCTCCCTGGTGGAGCCCCGTGTCGAACCGCATGCTGAATTCGCACGTCTCGCGGCCCTCGTTCAGCCATTGCTGCCTCCAGGGCTGAGCACCGAACCGGGCATGCAATTCGGCCCCTTGCGAGGCATGGCCCACGGTACCTGGGGGCCCTTGAGTGCACGGTTCGGATGGGAAGTGCTGGTGACCCAGGAGGCGCTACAAGGCCTTCAAGATGCAGGCATCCGAGGCCTCGTCCCGGTGCGCACGGAACTTCAGGGCCTGGAAGCAGGCGTCGCCCTGCATGAACTGGAGCTGCCCATCCGAGGCCTCCTGCACCGGGACTCCGTGCTGACGGGACCCAAGTGCCAAACCTGTGGTTGGTACGAGACACGGATCGCTCCCGAGCCCTGCCTGGACGGTGATGCCCTTCCTCACGAGGTGGACCTCTTCCGCCCTGAGAACGGGACCACCTATACCCTCGTCAACGAGCGCTTCGTTGAAGCCGTCCACGCCCTGGGACCCAGCGACGTGGTCTTCCGCGAAGTCGGTGTGATGCCGCAGTCCCGCTCCGGATTGATTCACTGAAGCGAACGTCCCTCCAACACGCCCCCCGAAGCGTTCAGGCGAGCAACATCCCCACCAAAGAGGCCTGACGGCGTTGGAACTGGGGCAGACTCACCGCCCCCACCCGAAAGAGGAGCCACACCATGAGCTGGGAAGAGGACCTGCAGGGGCGCGAGCCCCCACCGTCGCTGGAGACGCTCATCGTCCCCCGGGTGCGCGACCTGGGTGACGGCTTCACCGTGCGCCGGGCCCTGCCCTCCGCGCGCCGCCGCATGGTGGGCCCGTTCATCTTCCTGGATCAGATGGGCCCCGCGGACTTCGACCCCGGCCGGGGCCTGGACGTGCGCCCGCACCCGCACATCGGCCTGTCCACCGTCACCTACCTCTTCGAGGGCGAAATCCTCCACCGGGACTCGCTGGGCGTCGTGCAGTCCATCCGCCCCGGCGCCGTGAACTGGATGACCGCCGGCCAGGGCATCGTCCACTCCGAACGCACCGGCCCCGACACCCGCGCCGCCGGAGGCCGCCTCCTGGGCATCCAGGCCTGGCTCGCCCTCCCCCACCAGCACGAGGAGACCGCCCCCTCCTTCGTCCACCACCCCCACGACACCCTCGCCATCGTCGAAGGCGAAGGCGTCCACCTGACCGTCATCGCCGGCGCCATGCACGGCGGGAAGTCCCCGGTGCGCACGCACTCCGACCTCTTCTACGCGGACGCGCGCCTGGAGGCCGGAGCCCGCTTCAAGCTCCCCGCCGAACACGAGGAGCGCGGCCTGTACCTGGTCGAAGGCACCGTGGACGTGGAGGGCACCCGCTTCCAGCCCGGCGAGCTGCTGGTGTTCAAGCCGGGCAGTGAAATCATCCTGGGCAGCGAAGGGCCCGCGCGGATGATGCTGCTGGGCGGCGAGCCCATGGACGGCCCGCGCTACCTGTTCTGGAACTTCGTGTCGTCCTCCAAGGAGCGCCTGGAGGTCGCCAAGGCGGACTGGAAGGAGGGCCGCTTCGCCCAGGTGCCGCAGGAGACGGAGTTCATCCCCCTGCCCCCGGACGACCCGCCGGCCCCCGTGCGCTACCCGTAGGCGACTACCCGAACAGCCGGCGGACCGGCGCCACCGTGCCCGCCGGCCGCTGCCCCTTGGCCTCCACCCAGGTGAGGCGGAAGGTGGCCGCCGTCCCGTCGAAGGCGATGGGCTTCACCTCCAGCGTGCCCGCCCCCGACGCCCGCAGCGTCTCCGCCAGGAAGCCGCAGGCGAAGAAGGGGTTGTCCGCCAGCACGTCCTTCACCCACAGGGTGGCGGCGTTCCGCGACAGCTCCTCCACGCGCACTTCATTGAAGTTGTTGCCCGCGCGCAGGTTGTACGGCACGCGCTCCAGCGTCTTCTCCGGGCCCAGGTGCGTCACCAGCTGCATGCTCGCGCGCCCCACGGACGTCTGCCGGAAGCCCTGCAGGTAGCGCGCGCCCAGCTCCAGGTAGGCCGCCTCCGAGGGCTGCCCCGGGAACACGTCCCGCGCCGCCACCTCCAGGAAGGCCCGCCACTGCTCCAGCGCGTAGTTGTGACGCAGCGGTTCGGACAGGTCCAGGCCCGCGGCCTTCAGCTTCTGGCGCCCGTCCCGCGACAGGTGCGGCCCCAGGGCACGCACGAAGAGGGCTTCCACGCTCTGGGCGAAGATTCGCTTTTCGGATGGGACCATGCCCCCAGGGTGGGGTTGGCCCTGCGCATCCGGAAGGGACGACGCAACGCATCCGTCCAGGAATCATCACATCCCGCGGCCACTTCCTTGGGACGCACCCGGCGTCAGCCGCGCGGCAGCCTCACCGTGAAGGTCGTCCCGCGCGCCTGGGTGGAGGTCACCTGCACCGTGCCGCCGTGCGCCCGGACAATCTGTTCGGTGATGTAGAGCCCCAGCCCCAGCCCCGCGGACACGCCCTGCTCCCGTTCGCTGCGGCCCGCGCGGCGCCAGGCGGCGAAGAGGTGGGGGAGCTGATCCTCCGGGATGGGGGTGCCCAGGTTGTGCACCCGCAGGACGGCCTCCGTCGGCGTGCCCTCGGCGCTCACCCGCACGGAGGTCTCCGGCGGACTGAACTTGAGCGCGTTGGACAGGAGGTTGCCCACCACCTGCTCCAGCCGGTCCACGTCCCACGCGCCCCGTCCGTCCCCCATCAGCTCCAGCAGCACCTCGCGGTGGGGGTGGCTCGCGCGCGATTCGTCCACCGCGCCGCGCACCACGTCGAACAGGTCGCACCGCGAGCGCATCACCGGCAGCCCGGAGCCCAGCCGGGCGCGGGCGAAGTCCAGCAGCTGGCGGATCATCCGGTCCATCCGCTCCGCGCTGATGAGGATGCGCCCGGTGAAGACCTTCTGCCGCTCCGTCATCTCCCCCTGCCGTTGCAGTTGCTGCGCGGACATGGACAGCGCGTTGAGGGGGTTGCGCAGGTCGTGGCCCAGGATGCCGATGAACTGCTCGCGGAAGTCCTCCGCGTTGCGCACCTCCGTGATGTCGCGGCCGGTGGCGATGACGGCCTCCACCGCGCCCGTGGGCCCGGGCGCGGGGGACATCGTGTACTCGAAGTGCCGGGGGCCCTGGTCCGAGGACAGCGTCACCCGGCCCCGCTGCACCTGCCCCGTGCGCCGGGCCTCCTCCAGCGACCGGGCGTAGGGCTCCAGCTGCGGATCCAGCGTGCGCAGCGCGTCCATGCTCCGGCCAGGCACGTGCACGTGGTGCGACCCGCGCGACGCGGCCACCGCCTGGTTGGCGAAGATGAGCGTGCCGTCCCCGTCGTAGAGCGCGATGGGGTCCGCCGCCGCGGACATGGCCAGGTCCAGGAGCCGGCGCTGCTGCTGCACCTGGTCGGAGAGCACGCGCACCTCGCGCTCGGCGCGGCGCAGGCGCAGCAGCGCATGCACCTGGGCCACCAGCTCCTCCGGATCCACCGGCGCGACGAGGTACGCGTCCGCGCCGTGCTCCAGCCCCTGCGCCCGGTCTGCGGCCCCCACCGCCTGCGCGGACAGGTGCAGCACCAGCGCGCTGCGCGTGCGCGGCGAAGCCTTCAGGCGCCGGCACACCTCCAGGCCGCTCATGTCCGGCAGCCGGACGTCCAGGATGACCAGGTCGGTGTTCTCGTCCGTGAGCGCCAGCGTCTCACCGCCCGTACCCGCCTCCAGGACCTGGAAGCCCGCCAGGGACAGCACGCGGGTGGTGACGTAGCGACTGGCCAGGTCGTCGTTGACGTTGAGGATGGTGGGGGCGGAGGGAGGCATGCGTGAGAAGGACGGACCCCATTCGTAATGGCTGGGGCACAGCCCGCCAAGTGTCGTGCATATGGGAATGTCGGTTTCAAGGGGAGTGGACACGGGGACAAGGGCGCATGCACGCCCGCCGGGCCTCAGGGGTGGCTCCCCCCGTGGCGCGTTTCGCGGTAGGGATGGACCATGCGCGCTCCCTGTCGCCCGCTCCCCGCCGATGGTCGCTTCCTCCAGGCCGTGGGCCCCACGCCGCTCGTCCCCCTGCGGCTGGACCCGGAAGGCCCGACAATCTGGTGTAAGCTGGAATTCCTCAACCCCAGTGGGTCCACCAAGGACCGCATCGCCCGGTACATGCTGGAGAAGGCGTGGCGGCTGGGGGACCTGAGCCCAGGGGGGGACGTGGTGGAGGCGTCCAGCGGCTCCACGAGCATCGCCATGGCGCTGGCCAGCGCGCAGATGGGGTGCCGCTTCACGGCGGTGATGCCGGAGGGCGTCACGGAGGAGCGCCTCATCGCCATCCGCGCGTACGGCGGCGAGGTGGAGCTGGTGCCGCGCTCGGAGGGCATCCGTGGCGCCATCGCGCGCGCGGCGGCGCTGGCCGCGGAGCGCGGGGGCTACGCGCCCCGCCAGTTCGAGAACCCCGACAACGCGGAGGCGCACCGGGTGTGGACGGGGCAGGAGATCCTCTCGCAGGTGCCGGGCGGGCTGGTGCACGGCGTGGTGAGCGGCGTGGGCACGGGCGGCACCATCGTGGGGCTGTACCAGGCGTTCGCGGAAGCGGGCTGTCCGGTGACGCCCTTCGTCGCGCGGCCCATCTCCGGGCTGGGCTGCGACATCGAGTGTTGCAGCTTCAGCGCGCGCGTGCCGGGCGTGGTGGACGGCCTGTCCAAGCTGTACCGCGAGGCGGACATGCCGGGCCGCGTGGAGCTGGACGTGTCGGACGACCTGGCCATGGGCACCGCGCGGGCGCTCATCCGCCGCGGCTTCCCGGTGGGCCCGTCCTCCGGGCTCAACTACGCGGCGGCGGTGGAGGCGGCGAAGCGGCTGGGCCCGCAGGCCCAGGTGGTGACGGTGTTCCCCGACCGCATGGAGCGCTACTTCTCCACGGAGCTCATCCTGCCCCGGCCCAAGCCGATAGACTGATTTGTACAGCACACCGAGGGAGTCGAATCCTGAAGGCCGGCACCGCTCAATCTCTTGTCACGAAATCTTGGCCCCCATGCTCCCCATCGAAAACCTCACCATCCACCGACTCCGAGGTCTTCGTGACGTTCAACTTTCCGACTGCGGGCGCGTCAATGTCCTGGTTGGTCGCAACAACTCGGGAAAAACCACCGTGTTGGAGGCCGTGGCACTTCATGCACGACCGCTGAGCCCAGGAGACTGGGTAGAGGCTGTTCGTCGACGTGACCTAACCAACTCCCGCTCAGCACTGATTGAAGGACTGCGCTGGCTCTTTCCACATACGCAGGAGAATGGCTCGGGGGATGCGGGTCCATTCGTAGGCACGGTTCATCTCAGTGGCCAGGGAAGACTACTGACCCGGGAAGCACGCGCCCACTTTAAAGAACTCGAAGGGTACGCCGTTGGGACCGAAGAGCCGCCGTCGGGCTTCGCCACGGAGATCCTTACACTCCACGACAGCGGAATCAGGCGCGGGGCTAGTCTTGAGTTCCAAGCAACCCTGACAGATACCGACGCTGCACCTGTTTCAAGCGGACCCCTTCCTTCTTATGAGGAAAGATTCACTGTCACACTTTGGGAGACTGGCCGTGGTCCCATCGCTCAATTCCCCCAGGGTGCCGCATCGCCCGTCGCCACGGTCACTCCATTCAGCCATCGGTTCCAGCAACTTGAAGTGGAGGCATTCTCAGATGCCGTCTTTTCAGACCTCAAGCCGACGGTGCTCGACCTCCTCAAGCTGTTCGACTCCGACATCGAGGATCTCGAAATATTGAAACGGCCTCGGAATGATGCGGCCATCTACATGCGCCATCGTCGACTCGGAATGGCCCCACTCAACACTTTCGGTGATGGGATGCGTCGAGTGCTATTGATGGGCCTCAGCGTTGCTGCGGTCCAGGGAGGTCTCCTTCTCATCGACGAGATAGAGTCAGCCATCCATACAAAAGCGTTGGATGCAGCGTTTCGATGGCTCATCAGAGCCTGCCAGCAACTGGATGTGCAGCTTTTTGCCACAACGCATAGCCTTGAGGCGGTTGACGCCTTGCTAGCCGCGAGTACGTCCTCCGACGAACTGGTCATCTACCGACTCGAAAGCAAGGCAGAAGGCATTCGAGCGAAACGGTTCTCGCAGGAGCAACTTCTCGTTCTGCGTGAAGAGCTTGGGCAGGAGATCCGAGTGTGAAGTACGCAATGCTCGCAGTGGAAGGCACGACGGATCAAGCAGTCGTCGGACGCACATTAAAGCTGCTCAATTTCAAGAGGTTTGGTGGTCAGAGCGAGCGCCTCGACGCGCTCTGGAACTCCATCGTCCCCACCTATCCGCCCCAGAAAGGCAACCTCTATGATCGTCTTGCGATGCCGTCAATCTTCGCGAACGCCTCCCAATCCCTAGCCATTTACCAGGGTAATGGAAGCGACTTGATCAAGAAGGTGAGCGCCCTACTCACGAACCACGACCTGCATGAAAAGCTCGATGCGTTCGGAGTCATCGCGGATGCTGACAATCATGCACCCTCAACCGTAGCAACAAAATATCAGCAAGGATTCTCCGCGCTTTTCCCAAGGATTCCCGCGACACCGGGCCAAGTCTCCCAGGATCATCCCAAGACGGGCATCTTCGTTTTCCCCGACAACTCCAGCAAAGGTGTCGTCGAACACCTGCTCATCGAATGTGGCGATGTTGTGTATGGTCCGTTGCTCAAGCGAGCTCGGGCCTACGTCGATGGATTCAGCGTGGATGCCAGGAAAGCAGAGAACTGGACACCATTTGCCCCCGAAAAGGCCCTCATTGCAGCAGTAGCCAGCCTGCTCAAGCCAGGCAGTACCAACACCGTCACAATCGCGGACAATCTCTGGATATCTGACCAAACAAAAGACCAAGCAATGCTTGCGAGCCTCATCGGCTTCCTAAGAACGCTGCTTCGAGAAACCAACGATCCTATCAGTGAAACCACGTAGCAAGTACGCGTCGACGGTTAAGGGATTCCGCCTTCCATCCGCATGCGCATGTACGCTCACACATCGGACGCGCCAGCCGGCGGGCGCGTACGCTTGCGCGCATTTGGAACTCTGGCAGCGAAGCGGCTGGGCCCGCAGGCCCAGGTGGTGACGGTGTTCCCCGACCGCATGGAGCGCTACTTCTCCACGGAGCTCATCCAGCCCCGGCCCAAGCCGCCGCCCGTCGCGGGTTGAGCCCGCGACAGGCGACCGGACGGCTCAGAAGCCCCAGGGCAGTCCCAGCACCTGCCAGAGCGCCAGGAGCAGGGGCCAGAGGATGAAGAGCGCGATGACGTAGGGCAGCATCAGGGCCACCACGGTGCCCACGCCCGCGCCCTTCTGGTACTTCTGGGCGAAGGTCACGATGAGCGCGAAGTATGCGTTCAGGGGTGAGACGGAGTTCATGGGCGAGTCGCCCACGCGGTAGGCGGCCAGCACCGCGGCCGGGTCCACGTTGAGCCGCATCAGCAGCGGGACGAAGACCGGGGCGAAGATGGCCCACTTGGGGATCGCGCCCGTCATGATGAGGTCCAGGACGGCGACGACCAGGACGAACCCGATGAGCAGCGGGAGCGCCCCCAGGCCCGCGCCCTCCAGGGCATCGCCCACCTTCACGGCCGCGAGCGTCGCCATGTTGCTGTAGGTGAAGAAGGCGATGAACTGGCTGATGATGAACAGCAGGAAGATGAGGCTCGCCAGGCTGCCCACGGCCTTCTCCATCGCGCTGATGACGTCCACCGTGCCCTTGATGGTCCCGGCGCCAATGCCATAGGCCACGCCCGCCACCAGGAAGAGCAGCGTGACGGCGACGATGAGGCCGCTCATGAACGGAGAGTCCCCGATGAGGGCCCCCGTCTCCGGATTGCGCAGCGGCGCGCCCGAGGGCACCGTCAGCAGGACGAAGACCGCGGCGAGCCCGAGCACCGCCCAGGTCGCGAACTTCAGCCCGCGCGACTCCTCCTTCGTGGGGCTGCTCCCCGCCTCCGCCGGCAGCTCCCCGGTGTACTTGCCCAGGCGCGGCTCCACCAGCCGTTCGGTGATGATCGTCACCACGACGGTCAGCAGCACCACGGAGGCGCACGAAAACCAGAAGTTCGCCGTCAGGTCGATGGAGAGCGCCGGGTTGAGGATGTGGATGGCGTCGTTGGTGATTCCCGTCAGGATTCCATCCAGCGGCTTGATGAGGATGTTCACGCTGAAGACAGACGCCACGCCCGCGAAGGAGGCCGCCAGCCCCGCGACGGGGTGTCTGCCCACGCTCAGGAAGGCCGTCGCCGCCAGGGGAATCAACACCAGGTAGCCGGCATCCGCGGCGACGCTCGACACGATGCCCACGAACACCAGGATGTACGTGAGCGCCTTGCGCGGCGCGACCATCACCAGCTTCCGGATCAACGCGGAGACCAGCCCGGACGACTCCGCGACGCCCACGCCCAGCATGGCGACGATGATGACGCCCACGGCGGTGAAGCTCATGAAGTTGTCGATGACGCCCGCGAACATGAAGCGGAGGCCGTCCCCCGTCAGCAGGCTCTTCGCCGCGGTGGTGGTGGTCTCCAGCTCGTGCGTCTCCGGGTTGATGGCCTGATAGGTGACCGAAGAACCCATCAGGTAGAAGACGTGGGAGAGCACGATGACAATGCCGATGAGCGCGACGAAGATGACGGCCGGGTGGGGCACCTTGTTGCCCACCCGCTCAATGGTGTCGAGCGCCCTCGCCATGCCCTTCTTCTTCGGCTCCGGCCTCGGAGGGATCATGCGATGGTCTGTGATCTCGGTCATCTGGCGCTCCCCATGCCGTGAACAACTCTCAAGAATCAGCGAAAAAACTCCGCATGACTGGGAGTGTGGACAATGCGTCCCTGGACGCAGGGGGTCGGGGGATTGCGGACAGTCAGCGCAGGGGCTCGCGCGGCTTCAGGGCCAACACCAGCAGGGGGTGACGGCCCAATCCCTCATCAAGGTCTCCCGGGCACGGCCTCAGGTGTCGGGCTTCGAGCTGAACAGGCTCAGGCCGAGCCGCGGGGACAGGAACCGCGCGACGAGCTGCCCCTGGATGCTGTTTCCGGCGGCGTCGAGCCGCGGCGCGAAGGTGCCCAGCGCGCCCTTCCCCGGGGCGACGGCGACGATGCCTCCACCGATGCCACTCTTGCCCGGTATCCCCACGTCATAGAGCCAGTCTCCGGACGTTTCGTACATCCCGGCCGTGGCCATCACCGCGAGCGCGTGGTGGCAGACCTCCTCGTCGACGACCCGCTCCCGGGTGAGCGGGTTGACGCCCCCGTCCGCCAGGGTCGCCCCCATCACGGCGAGCTCCCGGGCGGTCACCGCCAGCGAACACTGGCGGGTGTAGAGCTCCGTCGTCAGGGCCGGATCCATCTCCAGGCGACCCAGGCCGTGCAACAGCCAGGCGAGCCCCTGGTTCCGGTGGTGGGTCTTCGACGCGGAGGCATACACCTCTTCGTCGAGCGCGAGCCGGGTGCCGGCGAAGCGGGACAACCCCTCATGGATGAACCGCCACCGGGCCTCTGGACTGGTGCCGGGGACCAGGCTCGTGGTCGCCAGCGCGCCCGTGTTCACCATGGGGTTCGTCCGTCCGTCCGGGCTCAGGTCCATCGCCATGGCTGAGTTGAACGGCAGGCCCGTGCCATTGACCCCCAGCTTGCGCCGGGCCACCTCCGGGCCCAACGCCTGGCAGACCAGCGCGAAGAGGAACGGCTTGGAGACGCTCATGATGGAGAACGGATGGTCCACGTCTCCCGCCCCGTGGCTGCTGCCGTTGATGCCCACCACGCACACGCCGAACAGCCGTGGATCCACCCGGGCCAGCGCGGGGTAGACCTGGGAGCACTGCCCCTCCGTGTTCCCTTGATGACGTTGGTAGGCCTGGTCCACCAGCTCTCGAACCCGCTCTGGAGCGGGGAGCTGGCCGGTGGAGACGAAGGGGGGCTCGCCTGGGGTGTCCATTCGTGGCGGCCCTCCTGGGTTTCCTGCAACGGCTGTCATTGAAAAGGTCCGTCGCGCCCCAATGGATGTCAATGCGCCGGGTTGGCTACAGCACGGCGCAGCCGACCATGGGACCGGTTGAAGCTGGCTGCCCCCGCCGTCAGCTTGGACGGCGCGTGGGCAGTCCCTGCCCCCCCAATGCGCTGGGATGCCCATGGCCTGCTCTCTTCCGCTGCTCCTCGCCGTGCTGGCCCAGACGCCGGAGCCGAATCCCCGGCCCGCTCCCGCCCCGACGGCTTCGCCCTCCGTGGCGGAGGACGCCCCCAAGGCCCTGTGCGAGGACCTCACGGAGAAGGAAGCCGGCCCGTGGACGGGCTCCGCGGCGCTCTCGTTCCTGCTGCTCGCGGGCAACAGCCGGTCGCTCGCGCTGACCGCGAATGGGCTGGCCGAGTACCGCACGAAGGTCTGGGTCGCGACGTTCAAGGCGGATGGCGTCCTGGAGACCGCCGCCTCCGCCGAGGAGGGCGACGGTGACGAGGACGTGGTCGCGGAGGCGCTGGTGGCGTCCGTTCGCGGTGAGCGGCGGTTCACCCCGCTGCTGGGCGCCTACGCCCTGGTCTATGGAAAGACCGACCACCTGGCCAGCATCGAGCTGCGCCTGGATGGGGAGGCAGGCATCGCCTTCACCCTGCTGGAGCGCGACACGAAGTACGCGGAGCAGCAGTTGCTTCGCCTGGACCTGGGCCTTCACTACTCGAACGAGTCCCGGTTCCAGTACTTCGAGGACGAGCAGGAGCTCCCCAGCGTGGATCTGCTCGCTCCAGGTGGAAGGTTGACCTTCTACTACCCCTTCAACGAGCGGCTGAAGTTCACCCAGTACCTGGAGGTCTTTCCGAACATCCTGGGCGACTCCCGCCTCCTCGCCGACTCCACCACCAAGCTCTCGACGTACATCACGCACCGTCTGGCGCTCAGCACGAACCTGCTGGTGCAGCTTGATACCGCTCCCGCGGCGGGGAAGGCCGTCGCGGACGTGGCGCTCACCCTGGGCGCCGAGTTCGAGTTCTGAAAGAGCCCGGGCGCCTTCGCCCGGGCCCTTCCCTGCGTGCGTCAGGTCAGTGGCGGGTCTCCCCTGGCGCGCGGAAGCCCAGGAGGAATTCGATGAGCAGGCGCGTGCCGTAGCCGGTCGCGCCCTTGGAGCGCCACGACTTGTCGGTTTCGACCCTGGAGGTCCCCGCCATGTCGATGTGCGCCCAGGGGATGCCGGCGACGAACTCCTCCAGGAAGAGGGCCGCGGTGATCTGCCCCGCGTTCACCCCGCCGACGTTCTTGAGGTCCGCGACCTCCGAATCCAGCTCCTGGCGCAGGCGCTTGTCGAGCGGGAACTGCCACACCGTCTCATCGGACTTCTCCGCCGCGGCGCACACCTGGTCGACCACGCCCTGGTGGTTGCCGATGACGCCTGCGTTGTCATTGCCGAGCGCCCGCTCGCAGGCGCCGGTGAGGGTCGCGATGTCGAGGATGGCGTCGGGTGGCGGCTGCTCCTCCGTCGCCAGGACCAGGCCGTCCATCATGACCAGCCGGCCTTCGGCGTCGGTGTTCAGGACCTCCACGGTCTTGCCGCCCCGGGCCGTCAGGACGTCGCCCAGCCGCATCGCCTTGCCGCCCGGCATGTTGTCCGTGCACATGAGATACCCGGTGACCGAGGCCCTGGCGCCGAGCGAGGACAGCGCCGACATGGCGGCCAGGATGGCCGCGGCGCCGGACATGTCTGTCTTCATCGCGGCGTGGACCAGGTCGTTCGGCTTCAGGCCCAGGCCTCCCGAGTCGTACATGATGCCCTTGCCCACCAGCGAGACGCGGCCGACGGGTTCGAGCGCCTTGCCCCGCGCATCCTTCGGCCGGTAGGAGAGCTTGATGAGGCGCGGCGGTTCGGAGCTGCCGGCGTTCACGCCGAGCATGCCGCCGCAGCCGAGCTTCGCGAGGGCCTTCTCGTCGAGGACCTCGATGTCCAGCCCCGACGACTCCGCCACGACGCGCGCGATCTCCTCGAGACGGCGGGCGGTGAGCAGCGTGGCCGGCGCGTTCGACAGGTCGCGGGCCAGCTCGGCGGCCCGGGCGGTGATGCGGCCGCGTTCGACGCCGCGCTTCACCTCTTCGGGCGGAAGCGACGGCGACAGGAGGGTGAGGGCTTCGAGCGGCGGCTCCTGCTGGGACGTGCGCTTGAGGGGGCGGTAGCGGTAGCGCGCCAGGAGGACGCCCTCCACGACCGCCTGCGCCGCGTCCGCGGGCGCGACGCCGGTCAGCTCCGGCAGGGTGATGGCGAGGTGGGCATAGTGGCCTCCCGCCCTGGCGAAGGCGGCCGCGGCGTGCCGGAGGGAGGTCAGGTCGCGCCCCTCCTTCGGCCCCATGCCCACGACCACGACGGCGGGGCCGTCCGCGCGGGGGATGACCAGGGACTGGCCGACCTTGCCCTCGAAGCCGGCGGACGCGAGCCGGGTCCTGTCCAGCCCGAGCTCACGCGGAACCTCCCCCTCGACCCCGACGGCGATGCCGATGCAGCCCGCCTCCTTGGGCATGGCTTTCGAGACGTGGAGCTGGGTCGCCGCGATCTCGTCCACGGAAGGGGCGGGATGGAAGTCCGACACTGCTTCCGCATGGAACGTTGGAAACGTCATGGCTCTGTCCTCGTGTGCCGCACCCGCGCGGCAATCACTGTCGATCTCGCGAGAACGTATTCACGGGCCGACCGGCGCCAAGACATGGCGCCGGAACGGCGAGCCCTTCTTCGACTGGCTGAGTGACACCCCGGGGCAACGCCCGATTTAAAACCCCGGCATCGTCCGGATGTCTGTCATTGGGACTACGTGCGCATGCGCACGCGCGTCTCATGCACCGTGTCCGGCGGGGGCGCGGTCCGCTCGCGCTCCTGGGCGCGCATCAGGCGCAGGATGCTGGGCCCCAGCACGTCGATCTCCGTGGAGGCGTAGGCCTCCGTGCCGAAGCGGCGGATGGAGTCCGTCTGCTTCGCCAGGATGCGCGCGTCCTGTCCGAAGATGTGCAGGGCCACTGGCAGGACGAAGGGCATCGCGGCCTTGAGCAGCAGGCGCGGCACCGGCAACTTCACCGTCACCACCGCGTACACGAGCGTCTCGAAGTCGCCCACCGGCGTCATCGCGGAGTTGACCAGGATGTGGCTCTTCTCCCCGATGCGGTACTCCACCTGCGCGATGGACGGCATCAGGAAGCGGTCGAAGTGCTGCACCACCCCGCCGCCCGGGGCCAGCAGCCGGCCGACGAGCCCCTTGGGCGCGGGCTCACCGATGTACTCCGCCTCCACCCGGTCCGCGCCGCGGCGCACCACCACGTCAATCTCGTTGCGCTTCTCCGCGGTGCGGAACAGGCCCCCGTGCAGGAAGGCGGTGTGCGGCACGTCCAGCGTGTTCTCCAGCACCGCGTGCAGCGATCCCGGCGCGCGCAGCACCTGGCGCACGGTGGAGTAGCCGGCCGCGTCCAGCAGCGGGAAGCGGAAGGGCTCCGTCGTGGGCTCCACGCCGGGCGTGGAGTAGACCCAGACGAAGCCGTCCTGCTCGCGCGCCGCGTAGGCGGTGGCGCAGCGCGACTTCGCCTCGGGCTCCCCCACCAGCCCCGGGATGAGCCGGCACTGGCCCCCCGCATCGAAGCGCCAGCCGTGGTAGCCGCACTCCAGGTTGCCGCCCTGCACGCGCCCCAGCGACAGGGGCACGTTGCGGTGCGGACACCGGTCCACCAGCGCGCCGGGCTTGCCTCCCTCGCCCCGGAACAGCACCAGGGGCGTGCCCTGGAGCGTGCGCGCGAGCGGCTTGCTGCCCAGCTCGCGCGACGTGCAGAGGATGAACCACGAGTGCGGAAGCTTGACGACGGAGATGTGGCTGGAAGGCGCACCTGGGGTGCGCCCCTCCTCGCGGGCGGTCATGCGCCCAGTCTAATGGGCCCGGGCCCGCGTGCACGCCCCCTTCGGTCAGGCAGCCCGGTGGCACACCCGGCGGGCTACGCGTCCAGCCTCCGCAGCCGCAGGGCGTTGGCGATGACGGACACGGAGGAGAGGCTCATCGCCACGCTCGCGAACAGGGGGCTCAGCAGCAGGCCGAAGACGGGGTACAGCACGCCCGCGGCCAGCGGCACGCCCAGCAGGTTGTAGATGAAGGCGAAGAAGAGGTTCTGCCGGATGTTGCGCAGCACGCCCTGGCTCAGCCGGCGCGCCCGCGCGATGCCGCGCAAGTCGCCCTTCACCAGCGTCACGCCCGCGCTCTCCATCGCGATGTCCGTGCCAGTCCCCATGGCGATGCCCACGTCCGCCCCCGCGAGCGCGGGCGCGTCATTCACGCCGTCGCCCGCCATCGCGACCACGCGCCCCTGGGCTTGCAGCTGCTTCACCGCGTCCCCCTTCGCGTCCGGCTGCACGCCCGCGATGACCTCCGTGATGCCCAGCCGGCGCGCCACCGCGTGCGCCGTGGTGGGGCTGTCGCCGGTCAGCATCACCACGCGCAGGCCCTCGCTGCGCAGCCGCGCCAGGGCCTCCGGCGTGGAGGCCTTCACCGGATCCTCCACCCCCAGCAGGCCCGCGGCCCGGCCGTCCACCGACACCAGCACCACCGTCTGGCCCTCCTGCCGCAGCGACTCCGCCCGCGCCGTCAGGGCCTCCACCGACACGCCCAGCGCCCGCATCAGGGCCTCGTTGCCCAACGCGACGTCGTGCCCGTCCACCCGCCCCCGCACGCCCTGCCCCGGCTGGGACTGGAAGCCCTCCACCCCGACCAGGGAGGCGCCCCGCTCCCGCGCGCCCGTCACCAGCGCCGCCGCCAGCGGATGCTCGCTGCCCCGCTCCAGGCTCGCGGCCAGCCGCAGCAGGGCGGTGGCCTCCATGCCCGGCGCGGGCTCCACGGACACGAGGCTCGGCTTGCCCTCCGTCAGCGTGCCCGTCTTGTCCACCACCAGCGTGTCCACCGCGGCCATGCGCTCCAGCGCCGCCGCGTCGCGGATGAGCACGCCCATGCGCGCGCCCTGCCCCGTCCCCACCATCACGGACATCGGCGTGGCCAGCCCCAGCGCGCACGGGCACGCGATGATGAGCACCGCCACCGCGTTCACCAGCGCGTGCGCCAGCCGGGGCTCCGGCCCCCACACCGCCCAGACCACCGCCGTCACCACCGCCACCGCGATGACCGCGGGCACGAAGACGCCGGCCACCCGGTCCGCCAGCCGCTGGATGGGGGCGCGCGTGCGCTGGGCCTCGGCCACGCGCTGCACGATGCGCGACAGGAGCGTGTCCTGGCCCACGCGCTCCGCGCGCATCACCAGCGACCCCGTGCCGTTCACCGTGCCGCCCGTCACCTTCGCGCCCGGCCCCTTCTCCACTGGCACCGGCTCGCCGGTGACGAGCGCTTCGTCCACGGCGCTCGCGCCCTCCAGCACCTCGCCGTCCACCGGCACCTTCTCCCCGGGGCGCACGCGCAGCCGCTCCCCCACGTGGACCCAGGACAGCGGCACGTCCTCCTCGTGGCCGTCGTCCCCGATGCGCCTCGCCGTGGCGGGGGCCAGCGACAGGAGGGCGCGCAGGGCGCCGGACGTCGCGTGGCGGGCGCGCAGCTCCAGCACCTGCCCCAGCGCCACCAGCGTGAGGATGATGGCGGCGGCCTCGTAGTACACGGGCACGGTGCCGCCGTGCCCCGTGCGGGCCCCCTGCGGCAGCAGGTGCGGGAACAGCGTGGCCACCACGCTGAACAGGTACGCCGCGCCCGCGCCCAGCGCGATGAGCGTGAACATGTTGAGGTGCCGGTTGCGCACCGACGCCCAGCCCCGCTGGAAGAACGGCGCCCCGACCCAGGCCACCACCGGCGTCGCCAGCGCCAGCTGCACCCACAGCTGGGCCTCCGGGGAGAGCGCGAGCCGCACGGGCAGCATGTCCGCCATGCCCAGCACCATCAGCGGCACGCTCAGCACCAGCCCCACCCAGAACCGCCGCGTCATCGAGCGCAGCTCCGGATCCGGCTTCTCCTCCAACGTCACCGTGCGAGGCTCCAGCGCCATGCCGCACTTCGGGCAGGCGCCGGGCCCGTCGCGCACCACCTCCGGGTGCATGGGGCAGGTGTACTCGGTGCGCGTCTCCAGCGCGGGCGGCGCGTCCGGCTCCAGCGCCATGCCGCACTTCGGGCAGGCGCCCGGCGCGTCCCGCCGCACCTCCGGGTCCATGGGGCACACCCAGGTCGTGCCCGGCGAGGAGGCCGGTGGCGGACTCCGGGGTTGCAGGAAGTGCTCGGGGTCGGCCTGGAAGCGCTGGCGGCACTTCTCCCCGCAGAACGACCAGGTATGGCCTGCGTGCTCCCACTGCCCCCCGCGAGGGGCGCGCGGGTCCACCTCCATGCCGCACACGGGGTCGATGGCAGGCCCTCCTGCCTCCTGGGCGGGCGGGGAAGGCGGCGGCCGGGGCGAAGGCGAAGCAGGGGGATGTGAATGGGGGTGCGTCATGGTGAGGCCTCCTTTCCCCGGGCCAACGCGGCACCCGGCGCGCTCTTACACATGCTTGAGACCGCAGGGCGGCGGCGGAAGGGTCCCGCCTGATTTCCGCCGGGTTCCCCACCCGCGCGCACCCTGCTCCCCGCGCTGGCGGCAAGGGAGCCAGCCGGGCCCCGTCCTTGTCCCCCGGGGGAGTTCTCCGATAGGACGCGGGCGCTCGGCGGGCCTCCAATGTCTGGAGTTCCAGACCCTTGGGGAGCACCCGGCCGGGTTCAGCGGGAAACGACCCGGAAAATCCCCTCCCTCCGTATGGACAGGGAGGCGAGGCGGGGCCCGAACGGAGAGGGCAACGGATGCGACGCACATGGGGGACGTGGGGGCTGCTCGCCCTGCTGGGCAGCGGCTGCGACGCCATCGACCTCTCCGACATCACCCGACGCGACGCGAAGACGCGGGTCCGCCCCGAGCCCGCCGGTGAGCACTGTCCCCTGGGCGGTCAGGCGGTGCTGACGGGCCTGGACCAGGACCGCGACGGGGAGCTGGACGACGCGGAGGTCACCGCCACCCACTACGTCTGCGACCGCGCGCCGTCCGAGGTCCGCACCCGCGCACGGGCCGAACCGCACGGCGTGAACTGCGCCCTGGGAGGACAGGCGGTGCAGTCCGGCCTGGACCGGGACGCCAGCGGGCAGTTGGACGACGCGGAGGTCACCACCACCGACTACGTCTGCGCCACCGCCGTCGCCAATGTGCTGGTGCGCGTGCGCCCGGTGCCCCCCGGCGCGCAGTGTGCCCGGGGCGGGCAGGTGACCCATGCCGGCCACGATGCCAACGGCAACGGGCTGCTGGAGGACGCGGAGATTTCGCGCGAGGTCTACGGCTGTGACGAGCGGGCCCCGGTGCTCTCCCGCGTGCGGGAGCTGCCGAGCTCCGTCGCCCCGTGCGACCGCGGCGGCGCGGTGGTGGAGGCGGGCGCGGACCTGGACCTGGACGGGACGCTCGACGCGGAGGAGCTCGACGCCACCGCCTACGCATGCGACGTGGCCCCCGCCTACGTGAAGCGCGTGCACTACGCGATGGAGCCCGGCGGGATGAACTGCCCCACGGGCGGCACGGGCGTGAACGCCTTCGAGGACGCCGACGGCGATGGCTCACCGGATGCCAACGCCTTCCAGACGACGGTGTACGTGTGCCAGGCCCCCCGCATCCACGACGGAGACTTCGTGGTCACGAGCGCCGTGGACCTGGTCGCGCTCCAGGGGGTGGGCCGCCTGCGGGGCACCCTGCGCATCGAGGCCCCCACGCTCACCGAGGCCATCCTCCCCACGCTGCCCGTCATCGACGGCTCGCTCGTCGTGCAGGGCAACTCCAGCCTGCGGCGCCTGTTCCTGACCAGCCTGCGCTTCGTCGGGGGGAGCGTGGAGCTGCGGGACAACGCCCGGCTCGACGGGCTGGGCCTGGGGGATGACACCCGCGGCCTGCTGCGCGTGGCGGGCAGCCTCGTCGTGGAGAACAACCCCGCGCTCCCCGACCTGTTGGGGCTGGTCGCGGTCGTGCCCGCCCATGGCATCAGCCTGCGCGCGAACAACGCGATCGTGCAGCCCGGCCCCCTGCCCAACGTCGTCACGCTCCAGGGCTCGCTCGTCATCGAGGACCACCTCCAGTTGGACCGGACGCCCTTCATCCACCTAGCCCACGTGCACGGCGACGTGTTCATCGTGAACAACGCCAAGCTGCCGGGCCCCTTCGGGCTGGATCAGCTGTTGACCGTGGACGGTGAGCTGGAGCTGCGCGACAACCCCGTGCTGGAGGTGCTCCACCCGCTGGCCAGGCTCACCTCCGTGGGCGACCTGCACATCCTGGGCAACGCGAGGCTGCCGGACACCACCGGTTTCGCCCAGCTTGCCCGCGCCAGGCGCATCCTCATCCAGGGCAATCCGGTGATGACGCGCGCGGGGGACATGCCCCTGCTGGCCCAGGTGGAGCGGGACTTCAGCGTGAAATACAACGCGGGGTTGCAACGCGTGCATGGCCTGCCCCAACTGCGGAGCGTCAGCGTGGTGTCCGCCGTCGGCAACGGACACCTGGTGTCGCTGGAGGCCTTCCACACGCAGACCCGGCTGGACACGCTGGAGGTGCTGGGCAACGCGCGGCTGACGGCGCTGGGCGACTTCCCGGCGCTGCGCCACCTGGACTTCCTCAACGTCCAGGGCAACGAGGAGCTCACCGACCTGGGCCTGGGCGAGCTGGCCCGGGTGCTGACGAACTTCGTCGTCGTGGACAACGTGAAGCTGCCCACGTGCAAGGCCACCGCGCTCGCGACGCGCGCGTTCCAGGGCGAGCCCGCGGGCCTCCACATCGACCTGAACGACGACACGGCCACCTGCCCCTGAGGCCGCCCGTCAGCGGCGGGGCTTGCAGGTGCAGTCCAGGCACCCGTGCGTCGCGCACGCGCCGCAGCCGCGCTCCAGCGAACGCTTGAGCGCGAGCCGCGCCCGGTGCAGCCGCACACCCGCGTTGTTCGCGGTGATGCCCGCCTCGCGCGCCACGTCCGGCACCGCGCGGCCCTCCAGGTCCACCTGGCGCACCAGCTCCGCGTAGGAGGGCTTGAGCGTGGGCAGCAGGTCCGCCAGACACGCGCACACCACGCCCTTCAGCTCGGCGTCCTCCGGCGCGGCTTGCGCGTCGCGCGCCTCCACCTCCAGCGCGCGCCCTTCCGCGGCCTGCCTCCGGTGGTGGTCCACGAGCGCGTTGCGCAGCAGGCGGTAGAACCACGCCACCGCGCCTTCGCCGTCGTGCAGCGCCCCACCCTTCTCCAGGGTGCGGGCGAAGGCCGTCTGGAAGAGGTCCTCCGCGACGGCCCGGCTGCCCACGCGCCGCTCCAGGAACGCCAGGAAGCGGCGCTGGTGGGCCAGGAGCGCCGCCACCACGTCCTCGCGGTCCGGGGGCAGCCCTGCGTCTGGCCCTTCAGCATCCATGCGCTTCGCGACCGACTACGGAGGGCCGTTGCCCTGGCGAACGGAGTTCAGCTCCACCGCGGTGGCGTAGACCTGCGCCCACGCGCGGAACTTGAAGCGGTCCATGGCGCCCTTCTGGTCGTTCGCGTAGTCGAACATGTCCTTGCGGAACATCGCGTCCGCGGCCTTGCGCGCTTCCGGCTTCAGCGGCGTGCCCTTGCGGTCGTAGTAACGCAGCAGGTCGTAGCCGTAGTCGTGCGTCTTGGCCGCCTTGTCGAACTCCTTGTCCGGGCCAATCTTCCCGGGCACCGACGCATAGCCATGCGGGTCCTGCATGCGCTGCCCGTGCGGCGTCTGGATGGCGTAGGGCTTGTAGCCCATCACCTGCTCGAAATCCGCCGGGGGCGGACGCGCGCCGGTGAGGTACTCGTTCATCAGCTTGCCGTGGTCGCCCGGAGGGGCGGCCGTGACGGCGGCGGTGCGCTGGGTGGCGGCGGTGCCCGCGGAGAAGGAGTCCTTCACCTGGTTGCGCACCGGAGGGGTCGCGGGGCGCGCGGGGGCGGAGGCCGTGCCGGAGGTCTGCGGGGGGCGAACGGGAGTGTTGCGGATGATCATGGAGGGCCCGGGGAGAAGTCTTCTCTCTTTTTCGCGGATCGCCGCCCCAAAGTTGCGAGCAACGCCCCAAAGTCGCGCAGAATGAGACAACGCGCCGCGTGGTGCACTCTGGAGGATACCGTGGGAACTGAACCGTACCGCTACCTTGAGGCAATCAAGCAGGTGAAGGCCGGCAACCTGGAAGAGGCCCAGCGTCTCGTGGAGGAAGCGAGCAAGCAGGGCCACGCCTCCGTGGAGGAGCTGCTCGCGATGGCGTTCGCCATGGACGAGAAGAAGCAGCGTCCGCTGGCCACCAGCCTGCTGGAAGAGGCGCTGAAGCGGCAGCCGTCCGCGGTGGAGCCCGCCTGCGTCCTGGCCATGTTCCACCTGGAGAACCAGGAGGACGCGGAGGCCGCGCGCATCCTCACGCCCGCGCTGGCCGCATCTCCGGACCACCCCAAGGCGAACCTGTGCATGGCCATGGCCCTGGCGAAGACGGAGACCGAACGCGCCCGGACGTTCGCGGCCAAGGCGATGAAGGATCCGGACGCGGACATCCGCCAGCAGGCGGAGGCGCTGGACAAGTCGCTCTCCGAGCACGCGCCCCGCTAGCCACCCGCACCCGCTAGGATGACTCGCCGCGCTTGAAGTCCTCCGTGCGAACCCCGTAGCGCTTGAGCAGGCGGTGCAGGCTCTCGCGCTCCATGCCCGCGCGCTCCGCCGCGTGGGTGACGTTGCCGGAGAACTCCTGCATCAGCGCGGTGAGGTAGTCGCGCGAGACGGCATCCCGCACCTGATCCACCGCCTCGCGGTAGGGCCGCTTCGCCAGCGCTTCCGTCGGAAGCGCCCCCGGCGTCGCGGCGGGACGCACCGGGCCGGACTCCGGAGGCAGGTCCTCCGGGGTGATGCGCGGCCCGGTCGCCACCGCCACCGCGCGCGCCACCGCGTTCTGCAGTTGCCGCACGTTGCCCGGCCAGGGCGCGGCGGTGAGCGCCTGGAGCGCCTCCGGCGTGAAGCCCTCCAGCTCCGGCCGCCGCGCGGTGGCCAGGAAGTGCATCGCCAGCAGCGGGATGTCCTCGCGCCGCTCGCGCAAGGGGGGCATCCGCACCGTCACGCCGTCCAACCGGTAGTAGAGGTCCTCGCGGAAGCGCCCCTGCGCGACCTCCGTGGCCAGGTCCCGGTGCGTCGCCGCCACCACGCGCACGTCCACCGTCACCGGCGTGGTGGTGCCCACGCGGCGCACCTCCTTCTCCTGCAGCGCGCGGTTGAGCTTCACCTGCACCGGCAGCGGCAGGTCGCCCACCTCGTCCAGGAAGAGCGTCCCGCCGTGGGCCTCCTCGAAGAGGCCCGCCTTCGCGCCCGTCGCGCCCGTGAAGGCGCCCTTCGCGTGGCCGAACAGCTCGCTCTCCACCAGGTCCGCCGGCAGCGCGCCGCAGTTCACCGCGACGAAGGGCCTGTCGCGCCGGGGGCTCTCCCGGTGCAGGGCGCGCGCGGCCAGCTCCTTGCCCGTGCCCGTCTCGCCGGTGAGCACCACCGTGAGGTCGCGCGCCGCCACCTGCGCGAGCAGCGCGTGCGTCTTGCGCAGCGCGGGGCTGGTGCCGCGCAGGCCGTGGAAGTCCGGCATGCGCGCCACCCGGGCCTGGAGCCCCGCCGCGTCCCTGCGCTGACGGCGGCGCTCCAGCGCGCGCGCCACCACCAGCGCCACCTCGTCCGGATCAAACGGCTTGGACAGGTAGTCGTACGCGCCCTGCTTGATGGCCTCCACCGCCTTGGGCACGCTCGCGTAGGCGGTGACGAGCACCACCTCCGTGTCCGGCGCGCGCTGCTTCACCTCGCGCAGCACCGTGAAGCCGTCCGCGCCCGGCATCTGGATGTCCGTCACCACCACGTCGAACGCGCGCGTGGACAGCAGGCCCAGCGCCCGCGCGCCGTCCGGCGCGGTCGTCACCGCGTACGCGTCCCCCAGGATGCGCGCGAACAGCTTGAGCATGTTCTCCTTGTCGTCCACCACGAGCACCGTCGGCCTCGCGTCCGGCGTCACGGCGTCCGGCTCCTGCGTGCTGCTCATGCCGCTGCCTCCTGTTCACGCGACGGCGCCGGCAGGGACAGCGTGAAGCGCGCGCCGCCCAGCGGCCCCACGTCCACGTCGATGCGCCCGCCGTGCGCCTCCGCGATGGCCTGGCTCACCGCGAGCCCCAGCCCCGTGCCCGTGGGCCGGGTGGTGAAGAACGGCTCGAACAGCCGCGCCCGCGCCTCGGCCGTCATCCCCGGCCCTGAATCCGACACCGCCACGCGCGCGCCGCTCCCCCCGTCCACGTCCAGGCGCACCTCCACCCGTCCACCCTCCCCCGCCGCCTCCGCCGCGTTCTTCACCAGGTTGAGCAGCACCTGCCGCAACCGGGAAGGCTGCGCCCACGCGACGCCTTCACCCTGGACCTCCACCGTCACCGGCCCCAGCAGGGCGGACTCGCGCAGCCGGGCCACGACCTCCTCGCACGCCTCGCGCAGCGCCACCGGCGCCACCGGCCCGCGCCCCGGGCGCGACAGGTCCAAAAGCCCCTCCACGATGTCCTGGCAGCGCACCGCCTCCTCCTCCACCACGCGCAGGTCCTCCGCGAGCGTGCCCTCCGCCCGCCGCTGCAACAGCCGCACGTACCCGAGGATGACGCCCAGCGGGTTGTTGATTTCATGCGCCACGCCCGCCGCCAGCCGGCCGATGCCCGCGAGCTTCTCGTGCTGGACGCGCTGGGCCTGGTGCTCGCGCAGCGCCCCCGTCATCCGGTTGAGCTGCGCGGCCAGGTGGCCCAGCTCCCCCGGGTCGTCCTCCGGGATGCGCACGTCCAGGTCCCCGCGCGCCAGCCGCGCCGCGCCCTCCGACAGCCGCGCCACCGGCCGCGCCACCGAGTTGCCGATGTAGACGCCCACCCCGGCCGCGAACAGCGTGGCGCCGCCCAGGAACAGCAGCGCCCAGCGGAAGCTGTCGCGCTCCACCGCGCCCACGTGCGCCTCGAAGGCCTCCATCGACGCGTCCGAGCGCTCCGTCAGCGCATCCACCCGCGCCTGGATGCGCGACACCCACTCCAGCGCCCGTCCGTGCGCCGCCTCCACCGCGGGCGCGTCCTTCGCCATCACCGCCGGCAGCAGCATGTCCCGGTAGAGCCGGTCCAGCGCGTCACCCGACGCCTGGATGTCCGCCACCGCCGCGCGCTCCTCCGCGTCGCGTGCCTGCTCCGCCAGCCGCCGCGTCAGCGCCTCCACGCGCGAGCGGGCCTCGGTGTGGAAGCGCCGGTGGCTGTCGTTGCCCAGGATGATGGTGTGCGCCAGGTGCGCGTACTGGTCGCGCACCGCCGTGGCCAGCTCGCGCGCCTCCCGCGCCCGGCCCCCCACCTCGCGCAGGGCATGCGTGCCCTCATGGATGTCCGACAGCCGGCCAAGCACATAGCCCGACGCCGCGGCGAACAGCGCCACCAGCGCGCCGAACGCGAGCAACAACCTGCGGGTGGTGGTGCCGGAGACGGGGCGCATCGGAAGCCTTCTTATAAGCGAGGCGCGGGGCGCGGGCCTGGGCTCCGCGCCTGTCCTCCAGTGGCGCCCTCTTCCTTCCGGCGCTTCATTCCCCTTGCACCCCGACCCGCCAGCCGAGCATGACTCCCCCTGAAGGCGCGTGCGGGTCCATCCTCCAGGGAGGACCGACGCGGGGAGCCACTCATGGCGATGCGCTTCAAGAACCTGGATGGCAGCGGACCGCACCCGTTCAACACCATCTTCAAGTGGGCCGTGGTGGACAAGCTCGGCGGCAAGCGCCGCAGGTCGCCCGCGCGCGCCACGGTGCCGCGCGTGGAGCCGGACCTCGCGGTGCTCGCCACCCCACCCGCCCCGGGCGAGGGCGCGCGGCTGACGTGGCTGGGCCACGCGAGCTGGCTGGTGCAGTTGGATGGCGTGTCGCTGCTCATCGACCCGGTGCTGCGCGACACCATCAACCTCGTCATCCGCCGCAACGTGCCGCCCGGGGTGCCGGTGCAGAAGCTGCCGCCCATCACCGCGAGCCTCGTGTCCCACAACCACTACGACCACCTGGACCTGCCCACGCTCAAGCAGGTGGGGGCCCGCGTCATCACCGGCCTGGGCCACGCGCCCATCTTCCAGGGCGAGGGGCTGCCCTTCAGCGAGCTGGACTGGTGGGAGTCCACGCAGGTGGGCCCCGTGCGCGTGCACTACGTGCCGTCGCAGCACTGGAGCCGCCGCGGCCTCAACGACGCCAACCAGATGCTGTGGGGCGGCTTCGTGGTGGAGGGCTCCAGCGCGCGCGTGTACCACTCCGGCGACACCGCCTACTTCCAGGGCTTCAAGGAGATCGGCTCGCGCTTTCCGCGCATGGACGCGGCGCTGCTGCCCATTGGCGCGTACGACCCGGCGTGGTTCATGCGCTTCCAGCACATGAACCCGGAGGAGGCCGTGCAGGCCTTCGAGGACCTGGGCGCGCTCGCCTTCTTCGCCATGCACTGGGGCACCTTCAAGCTCACCGACGAGCCGCTCGACGAGCCCCCCGCCCGCCTGGACGCGGAGTGGCTGCGCCGGGGCTGGCCGCGCGACCGCGTGCACGTGCTGCCCGTGGGCGGCACGCACACCGTGCGCCACGGTTGAGCCCCGGCGGGGCTTGTGCTCTCAAGCAGGCATGCTCCTGCCCACCCTCACCGCCCTGGTCCTCACGCAGGCACCACCCCTCACCTCCACCTCCGAACAGAGCGGCTGGACGCGCACCGGCCGCTACGCCGAAGCCGAAGGCCTCTGCCGCGCCTTCCCCAAGGCGTTCCCCGGCAAGGCCCGCTGCGACACGCTGGGCCTGTCCCCGGAGGGGCGCCCGCTGGTGGCGCTGGTCGTCAGCCAGGACGGCACCCTCACGGCGGACGCCGCGAGAAGGAAGCAGCGCCCCGTCGTCTTCTTCCAGGGCGGCATCCACGCGGGTGAAATCGACGGCAAGGACGCCGGCTACTGGCTGCTGCGCGACGCGCTCCAGGGCAAGGCGCTGCCGGGCGTGCTCAAGGGCGTCACCGCCGTCTTCGTCCCCGTCTTCAACCTGGACGGCCACGAGCGCTTCACGCCCAACCACCGGCCCAACCAGGTGGGCCCGGAGGAGATGGGCTTCCGCACCACCGCGCAGAACCTCAACCTCAACCGCGACTACGCGAAGGTGGACGCGCCGGAGATGGCGCTGCTGCTCAAGTACCTCAACGCGTGGGATCCGCTCGTCTACGTGGACCTGCACGTCACCGACGGCGCCAAGTTCGAACCCGACGTGTCCGTCAGCCTGGAGCCCCAGAAGTCCGGCCCGCCCGCGCTCCAGGCGCTGGGCACGAAGCTGACCGAGGAGCTCCTCACGGGCCTCACCGCCCAGGGCCACCAGCCGCTGCGCTTCTACCCGTCCTTCATCCAGGACGACGACCCGACGAGCGGCTTCGCCTACGGCGTGCCCCCGCCGCGCTTCAGCCACGGCTTCTGGTCCATCCACCACCGCTTCGGCGTGCTCGTGGAGACGCACTCCTGGAAGACCCACGCCCAGCGCGTGAAGGCCACCCGCGACGTGATGGAGGGCCTGCTGCGCCTCGTCGCCCGCGACGGCGCCGCGCTCCAGGCCGCGGTGAAGGCGGAGGACCAGAAGGCCACCTCCGGCCAGGTGCGCGAGGTGGTGCTCGGCTGGGAGAACACGGAGAAGCGGGAGACGCTCCAGTTCAAGGGCTACGCGTACGAGCGCACGCCGTCGGACATCTCCGGCCAGCCGTGGATCCGCTACGACGACACGAAGCCCCAGACGTGGACGGTGCCGTACGCGCCGGACGTGAAGCCCTCCCTCCGCGTGACGCTGCCCACGGGCGGCTACGTCGTCTCCGCCGCCCACGCCGCGTGGGTGGCGCCCAGGCTCGCCGTCCACGGCATCACCTTCCAGCGCCTCGCCCGCGCGGTGCCCGCCGCGAAGGTGGAGTCGTTCCGCACGCAGGACTTCCAGTTCCGCGCGCAGTCCAGCGAAGGCCACCAGGGGCTGGTGGCGAAGGGCGGCTGGAAGCCGGACACGCAGGACGTGCCGGCCGGGTCGCTCTACGTGCCCGTGGCGCAGAAGAACGTGCAGCTGGTGGCGCACCTGTTCGAGCCGTCCGGGCCGGACTCCTTCCTCGCGTGGGGCTTCTTCAACGCCCACTTCGAGCAGAAGGAATACATCGAGGACTACGTGGTGGAGCCCTTCGCCCGGGAGCTGCTCGCGAAGGACGCGGGCGTGAAGGCCGCCTTCCAGGAGCGCCTCAAGGATCCTGCCTTCGCCAAGGACCCGCGGGCCCGCCTGCGCTTCTTCGCGGAGCGCCACCCGGCCTGGGACGAGCGCCTGGGCCTCTACCCCGTCTACCGCGTGGCCGGCGCGCTGAAGTAGCGCCCCCGGACGTGGAAAACCCCCGGCCCGTGTCCCCTTGAAGCGGGACGTGGAGACCGGGGGCTTCCCGAAACGACCTTGCCGTCACTGACGCTCCCCCGGTCCGCGCGGCGCCGGGGGAGCGGCTTCACCCAGGCCGCATCAACCGATGGGCTTCTCGCAGGCGCACGTGCTGACGTTGCACATGAAGCCCGGGCCGCACGTGCCGCCGCAGTCCGGCTGGCAGACGCAGGCGCAGAGGCCCGGGTCGGCCGCGGAGCCGGCGCCGCAGTTGAGCGCGCCCGTGTCGCAGACGCAGCCGCAGGCGTTGTTGTCGAACTTGTAGCCCGCCGCGCAGGAAGCGGACTGCACGCAGGAGCACGAGCAGGCCGCCGTGTTGCACGTCTCGAAGGTGCCGCACGCGCCGCCGCAGTCCGGAGCACACGTGAAGTCACACACGGCGCGGTCGGTGTTGCACACCTGGCCCACGGGCGCGGTGCCGCCGCAGTCCGCCGGGCACTCGCACTTGTCGGTGGTGCGATTGCAGGCGAGCTTGCCCTTGCAGGAGTCCGCTTCGTTCGGGTCGTAGTACTGCGTGTCGGACGCGCACGGGGGCGGGCTGCCGTTGGGGTTCGTCGAACGGTCGATCCAGTAGCGGTACGACAGCGCCGCCTGCGTCTGGCCGGACGTCTTGGGGCGGCACGCGCCGTAGAACGACACGGTGCGGTTGATGCCGTCCACGTCGAAGCCGTTGGTGCGGCTGCGCGGCAGGTCCCCGATGCTCGGGCAGGCCGCGGGGTCCGCCACTTCCGCCACCGCCACCTTCAACGACGCGCCGATGGGCGGCTTGAGCGTCCGGTAGCCCACCGAGGCGATGACGCTGTCCACGATGGCGTTGATGGTGTTGGTGATGGAGGTGTTGTCCCGGATACTGCCGGACACGCCGCCCGTGGCCTGGATGACGTCCAGGTGGCGCGGGTTCTTGTTGTCCTCGCCCGCGTAGCAGGGCTCACCGTCCGGCGGGCAGATGATGCCGTGCACCTGGATGGGCTGCGCGGTGGGGTTGTTCGTCGTGCCGGCCGTGGTGCCCGTGTTGAGGAAGTACGCCGAGTAGTTCGCGATGCTGTCCGCGGACTGGTCCTTCACGTCCGTGAGGATGACCACCACCACCTTCGCACCCGGACGCAGCTTCGTGTCCGCCGCGCCCGTGGACGCGGCCATGTCGTTGATGGCCTTGCGCGCCGCCTCCAGCGACCGCTCGCTGCCGTCACCGGCCAGGCCCACCCAGCAGTTGGTGTTGGCCGTGCAGGTGGTGGTGGGGATGGGCGTATAGGTGGTGCTCCCGCCCGAACCCGCCCGCACCGCGCACACATTGGCGTTGCACACCGCGTTCTGGGTCAGCCACGCCTTGAACTGGTTGATGTTGGTGGTGAAGGGGCGCAGCACATTGCGGTTGACGCTGCTGCCCACGGTGTAGCTGGTCGTCACCATGGCCACGCGCCAGTCCAGCGTCGCGTTGCCCAGCTTGTTGGCCACCGCCGTCGCCGCGTTCGCCAGCGACGTCTGCGACGGCTCCATGGAGCCGCTGTCGTCCACCACGAAGAGGAAGTCCACCACCGCGGTGTTGCCGGTGAAGACCTCGCACTGCACCGCGTCCGCGTCGCCGAACTGCGCCAGCGCGGAGCCGCCCGCCGTGTCCGCCATGGTGAACAGGCTGTTCGCTTCGTTGTAGCGGGCCGCCGGGGTGATGGCGAGCACCACCACCACGCTGTTGTTGGAGCGGTGCACGTACTGCGCCTGAATCTTGAACGGGCCGGTGATGCCCGCGTTGCCTCCCAGCGCGTCCGTGGTGGCGGGCACGAGCGCCTTCGCCAGCGAGTTGGTGAAGACCTTCAGGTCCGCCGTGCCGGCGAGGGCGTAGCGGGACACCGCCGCGGGGAAGCCGTCCCACGTGGTGAACGTCTGGGTGAACTCCACGCTCGCCGGCGCCAGGGGCGCCGTGCCCAGACGGATGCCGGACTCGTCACCCGAGGGGGTGGTGGAGCCCGTCACCTGACCGCGCTTGAAGGCGATGAACGTCGTCTGCCTGGTGTCGTCATAGCCCATCACGCCCACCGTCTGGCCGGCCGCCCGGATGTTGACCAGGTTGGCCTGCTTGAAGGTGTTGGGCAGCGCCAGCCGCATGTCCGCGCCGCTGTCCTCCTTGAACGTCACCGTGCGCAGGTTCTGCGCGCTGCACGCCTTGCCCGCCGGGGTGTTGGGCGCGCCGTCCGTCGGGTTGTTCGGGTTCAGCTCGCCCGGATCCACGCGGCCGTTCTGGTCGGAGTCCTCCGCGCCGTCGGGGATGCCGTCACCGTCGCTGTCCGGCTTGGTGGGGTCCGTCGTCGTCGAGGGGTCCGCGTCGCCCTTGAAGCCGCAGTTGGTGCGCGGGGCCGCGGTCGTCGCCACGCCGCGCTCCACGCCGTCGGAGAGGCCGTCACCGTCGGTGTCCGGGTTGGTGGGGTCCGTCTCACCGGGGTCCACCTTGCCGTTGCTGTTGGGGTCTTCCCCGAGGAAGCCGTTGCGGCCGGCGCCGTCCTGGAGCCCGTCGCAGTCGGTGTCCGTCAGGCGCGGGTCCGTCTCACCGGAGTCCACGCGGCCATTCTTGTTCTCGTCCTCCACGCCGTCCGCCACGCCGTCGCCGTCCGTGTCGGTCTTGGTCTTGTCCGTGCCGGTGGCGTCCTCCACCGCATCCGGGATGCCGTCGAAGTCGGTGTCGGGGATGGACGCGGCGCAGTCCGCCACGCGCGGGTTCGTCTCACCGGGGTCGTGCTTGCCGTTCTTGTTCACGTCCTCCGCGCCGTCGGAGCAGGTGTCGCCGTCGGTGTCGGGCTTGAGCGGATCCGTGCCGTTGGACTTCTCCAGGCCGTCCGGCAGGCCGTCGCTGTCGGTGTCGCGCAGGCGCGGATCCGTTTCGCCGGGGCTCACCGAACCGTTCTTGTTCGCGTCCTCCGCGCCGTCGGCCAGGCCGTCATTGTCGGAGTCCGCGGTGTTGGGGTCCGTCTCACCGGGGTCGCGCTTGCCGTTGCGGTTGGCGTCCTCCAGGCCGTCCGGCAGGCCGTCGTCGTCCGTGTCCGCCTTCACCGGCGAGGTGCGCGTGACCGTGTCCTCGTCCGGGTAGAACGAACAGGCGGGGTTCACGCTGGTGGTGCGACCTACCTCCACGCCGTCGCGGATGCCGTCGCCGTCGGTGTCGCGCAGGCCGGGGCTCGTCTTCAGCCCGCCCGCGTAGACGGTGGAGTACTCCTCCTGGTCCGTCAGGCCGTCGCAGTCCGAGTCCTTGGTGGCGTTGTTCGGATCGTACGGGTCGGTGGGGACCTTGCCCGGGTCGGGATCGGGGTCCACGATGATGCCTGCGTCCTCGACGTAGCCCGCGTCGAAGCCCGCGTCGGTTTCACCGGCGTCGGTGCCGGTGCCGGGGCCGGCATCGACCTCGGGGCCTGGGCCGGCGTCGGGCTCTGGGTCACTGCCGCCGCAGCCCGCGAGCAGCGTCGCCGCGAGCAGGGTGCCTGAGAAGAGTCTTTTCCAATTGCGCATACGGGTCGGGCACTCCGGGAAGGGGGGTTACGGAGAACACCCAGCATAGAAGCAACGACGCGAACTTCCGATGTAGGTGCTCCCCTGGTTGGAGGGACGCATCGCGATTTGAAAACTTGGCGTCCGCCGCTATCGCCTGTTTCCGACCGCACTGTCTGGACGCGGGACTGGAGGGCTCGGTTATCGTCCGGGCCGTGCCTGTCTTCGGTCTCGCGGCGGTGTGGAGGGGAGGGGCGTCGCCCGCGCTGGCGGCGTCCGTGGTGGAGGGCCTGGGCACCCTGTTGCCCTCCGCGCAGTCCATGCAGTTGCTGGTGGCGTTCCGCGACGAGGAGGGGGCGCTGGAGGTGAAGGTGGAGGTGCCCGGCTATCCGCGAGCGGCGGTGGAGCGGCTGGGCGAGGAGGTGCGCAAGAGCGGCGGCACCTTCGTGGAGCTGTGGCGACTGCCCAAGGCGGAGCGGGACGCCCTGCGCTCAAGGACGCTGGCGGGAGGCACGCCCTTCACCGGCGACGAGCGCGCGCAGGCGGCGCAGGAGCTCCAGCAGCACCTGGAGGCGCTGGCCGCGCGGGGCCCGCCGCCGTCCACGCCCGTGCCCCTCACCGCGCCCGCGCCGGAGGTCGCACCCGCGCCCACGCGGGGAGGTGAGCCCTACCGCGCGCCGGAGGAGGCGCCGCAGGAGGACGGGCCGCAGCGCCGGGGCCGGCGCTTCGCCGTGAAGCTGGAGCTGGAGTTCCGCACGGAGCTGGACTTCGTGCGCGAGCACGCGCTGAACATCTCCAACGGCGGACTCTTCGTGCGCACGGCGCACCGGCCACCCCAGGACAGCGTCGTCACGGTGGACGTGAAGCTGCCCAACGGCCAGCGTCTGCAGGGCGAGGCGCTGGTGGTGCACGTGGTGGACGCGCCGTACACGGGCGGCGTGGGCCTGGCCTTCCTCAGCGACGACGCCACCTTCTCGCGGACGCTGGACGACTACCTGGCGAGCCTGGTCGGGGAGACGGCGTGACGGTGCAGCAGGAGGGCCCTCCGGAGGCGTGGCCGCGCGACTGCGGGCGCTTCCAGTTGCTGTCCCGGCTGGGGCGCGGCGGCAACGCGGAGGTGTTCCGCGCGCGGATGCTCCAGGGCATGCGGGCGGGCGAAGAGGTGGCCCTCAAGCGCGTGCGGCCGGAGCGGGCGAGGGACCCCGAGGCGCGCGAGCAGTTGCTGCACGAGGCGGAGCTGGCGCGCTGCCTGGACCACCCCCACATCGTGGGCTTCCGCGAGTACGGCGAACAGGCGGACGGCCCCTACCTGGCGCTGGAGCTGGTGGAGGGCACCGACCTGGGCCGGGTGCTGGCGCAGTGCCGGCGCCGGAGGATCGAGCTGCCCATCGACATCTCCGTGATGATGGTGCGCCACGTGCTGGAGGCGCTGGCGCACGCGCACGCGGCCACCAACGCCAAGGGACGGCCGCTGGCGGTGGTGCACTGTGACGTTTCACCGCACAACGTGCTGCTGTCGCGCGGCGGCGAGGTGAAGCTGGCGGACTTCGGCGTGGCCCGCTCGCGCGCGGGCGCGGCGGTGGACTCGCGGCGCCTGGGCAAGCAGCACTACCGCTCGCCGGAGCTGCTCGCGGGCGAGGTGTCCGTGGCGGTGGACCTGTGGGCGACCGCGGTGCTGCTGTACGAGCTGCTGTCGCTGGAGTCTCCCTTCGAAGGCAGCACCGCCGACGAGGTGGAGGCCTCCATCCGGGGCGCGCGGGTGACGCCCGTGCGCATGCTGGCCCCCGAAGTGTCCGACCCGCTGGCGCTGGTGCTGGACCGGGCGCTCGCGCCCCACCCCGCGCAGCGCTTCTCGTCGGCGGAGCAGTTCGCGCGGGCGCTCGCGGCCCTGAGCGATGACCGGGTGGCGACGCCGCTGGCGGTGGCCGCGGTGGTGCGCGGCCTGATGGGCGCGGAGCCGGTGTCGGGCTGACACGGGTGCCCGGGGCCCGGCCTCACGCCACCTGCTGCCCCTGGGGCACGACGAGGCCCGCGTCGCCCTCCACCACCAGCCGGCTGCGACCGCCGCCCTGCTTCACCACGCGCACCTGCACGCCAATGCGCTCCGCCAGCCCGCTGACGTGGGAGATGATGCCCACCTGCCGGCCGGTGGCCTGGAGCGCGTCGAGCGTGGCCAGCGCCACCTCCAGCGTCTCCGGGTCCAACGTGCCGAAGCCCTCGTCGATGAAGAGGGTCTCCACCTGCGTCGTCTCCGACGACAGCGAGGCCAGCCCCAGCGCGAGCGCCAGCGACACGAGGAAGCTCTCACCGCCGGAGAGGCTGGCCACGCTGCGCACCTCGTCGCCCATGTCGCCGTCCACCACCTGGAGGTCCAGGTCGTGGCCGGGCACGCGCTCCAGCCGGTAGCGGCGCGCCAGTTCGCGCAGGTGCGCGTTGGCGTGCAGCAGCAGGGCGTCCAGCGTGAGGCTCTGGGCGAACACCTTGAACTTCTTCCCGTCGTGGGAGCCGATGAGGTCGCCCAGCGCCTTCCACACCTCCGCCTCGCCGCGCCGCAGCTCCAGGGCCCGGGCCTCCGCCCCGTGTCGTGCGCGGGACGCGTCGTCGTTGTCCAGCCGGGCGCGCAGCATGGCCTCCGCGTGGCGGCGCACCTCGACGTCCGACAGGAAGCGCTCGCGCAGGGCCGCGACGTCGGCCTCCGCCAGCGCGGGCAGGCCCGACGCTTCATGGCGGACGCGGCGCTCCCGGCGCTCCACCAGCACGGCGCGGGCCTGGGCCACGGACTCGCGCAGGGCGTCGAGCGCGCGCGCCTCGCCGTCGCACCAGGCGGCGTCGCGCGACAGCAGGGCCTTCAGCTCCTCCAGCGTGGTGCCACGTCCGGCGAGGCGCTCCGCGAGGACCGCCTGGGCGCTGTCGAGCGCGAGCACGGCCTCGGCGCGCAGGCGCACCGCGTCCTCGGCGCGCGCGGTGGCCACCTTCTCCGCCTGCTGGAGGGCCTCGGAGGTCTCGCGGGCGCGCTCGTAGGCGTCCACGGCCGCGTCGAGCCGGGCCTGGACCTCCGCGCGCACCTGCTGCGTGGGGCGGCCCTGGAGCAGGCGCCCCCGGGCCTGTGACGCCTCCTGGAAGGCCGCGTCCTTGAGGCCCGCGCGCGCGGACGCGGTGTCCGCCTCCTCCCGTCGAGACTGGAGGCGGACCTCTTCCCGGGCACGGCGGCCCTGCTCCTCATCCAGGCGCTCCTGCGCGGCTTCGAGCTCCACGACGCGCTCGCGCCACTTCGTCACGCGCGCCAGACAGCGGCTCTGGAAGAGGGCCGGGTCCTCCGCGAGCTTCTCCTGCCAGGCGGCCGTCTCGTTGGCGAAGGGGGGTGCCACCTCGGTGAGGGCGCGCTGTCGCGACGCGCGGGCCGTCTCACGTCTGAGGAGCGCCTCCCGTTGCTCCTGCACCGCGCGCGCAAGGGCATCCTCGGCCCTGCGCAGGGCCTCCGCCGCGCCTTCGCGACGGGTGCGACGGGTCTCCAGCAGCGCACGGGCCTCTCGCGCGGCGGCGGCCTGGACCTCCGCGGACGCCTCCTCCTCGCGCAGGGTCACCAGTCGAACGCGCACGTCCTCCTGGGCGCTCCGGGTCCACGCCTGCGCGGCGGGGGCCTCCGCGTGCTCCGGAGGGGACTCGTCTTCCGCGCGGGACTCCGGGTGCCCCGGGGAGGCCTCGGTGCCGGGCAGCACGGCGCGGAGCCACCGCTCGCGCGCCGTGCGCCAGGACTCCTGATGTCCCTGGCGCTTGCGGGCCGCCGTGTCGCGCCGGACCTCCGCCTGCGTGGCGGCCGTGTCCGCCGTCGCCTGCCGCACGCTCGCGGCGCCTTCCTGCTTCGCCGCGGCATCCCGCGCCGACTCCAGCTCCCCCACCCGGGCCGCCGCCTCCGCGACCAGCCCCTCCAGCGCCGCGCCCTCCCGGGCATACGGATGTTCGAGCGCGCCGCACAGCGGGCAGGCCTCGCCCTCATGCAACGCGGCCCGGTGCGAGGCCAGGCCCTGCGTCGCCTCCGCGCGGGACTGCGCCCGCCGCGCCTCCTGGAGCATCGCCTCCTGCGTCGCCCGTCGCGCCGCCGCGTCCCGCGACTCGACCGCCGCGCGCGCGGACGCCTCACGGTGCGACCTCACCTCCGCGGCCGCGTCCACTTCCGCCGCGCCCTCCGCCCGCGCCCCGTCACCCGCGAGCGCCAGCGCGCCCAGCGCCTCCTGCCTCGCCAGCAGGGCCTCCCGGAGCGCCCGTCGCGCCGCGCCCCCGTCGTCCCCCAGCGTCGCCTCCGCGTGCGTCGCCAGGGCCAGCGCCTGCGCCTCGGCCTCGACCGCGCCCTGGTGCTCCTCGCGCCGCGCCTGGGTCTCGCCGCCCAGCCGGTCCACGTCCCCGCCCAGCCGGTCCGCGTCCGTCCCCGCGGCCTGCTCCTCCTGGAGCGCTCCCGCGTAGCGCTCCAGCTCCCGCTGCCAGCGGGGCCACTCCGTGGCCAGGGGCTCCCAGGTCGCATGCGACGCGCGCCACGCCTGGGCCGCGTCCACCAGCCCCTGGGCCCTGGCCTCCGCGGCCTGCACCAGCGCCAGCGCCTCCTGCGCGGTGGTCTCCGCCGCGCGGGCCTGCTTCGCCAGCTCCGCGGTCTCCCGGGCCTCGCGCTCGGCCTCCGCGCGCCGCGTGTCCAGCCTCGCCGCCTCCTCCAGGGCCGGGCGCACCTGCGCCTCCGCCTCCTGCGCCGCCGCCCGCGCCACCTCCGCCTGCATCCGCGCCTGGCGCTGCGCCGCCGACGCCGCGAGCGCCGCCTCCGCCTGCGACGCGCGGGCGACCTGTTCGGCCTCCGCCACCACGCAGCGCTGCTCCGCGGTCTCCACCGCCGACACCACCGCGCGGAAGCCCTCCGCCGCGCGCACCGACTCCAGCAGCGCCTGACGCGGCGCCGCCGCCTCCCACTCCGTCACCGCCCGCGTCACCGCGACGTCGGACGCCTGCTCCTGGCCCACCAGCTCCGCGCGCAGCGCGTACCAGGACAGGGCCGCCTCCGCCTCGCGCAGCCGCGCCTCCTCCCGCACCCGCGCGGCCTCCTCCTCCCCAAACTGGACGCGCGCGACCTCCCGCTCCGCGTCCGACATCAACGCGATGGCGGCGAGCCCGTGCGACAGCCGCGTCAACTCCTCCTGCTCCAGCGCGTTCTTCTTGTGCGCCGCGACGGACAGCCGGCTGTACACCTCCGTGCCCGTCATCCGCTCCAGCAGCTCCGCGCGCTCGTTCGCGTCCGCGCGCAGGAACGCCGCGAACTCCCCCTGCGCGAGCAGCGCCGAGCGGCGGAACTGGTCGAAGGACAACCCCAGCCGCTCTTGAATCGCCTGGAGCACCTCGCCCTTGGTGCGGCCGTGGAGCTGCCCCGTGGCCACGTCCGTGAGGCTCAGCTCCTGCGGCCGGAAGCGCCCTTCGGCGCGCTCGCGCGCCCGCCACACGTTCCAGCGCGCGCGGTAGCGCCGCCCGTCCTTGCCCAGGAAGTCCACCTCCGCGTGGCCCTTGCCCGCGCCCCGCCGGAGCATGCCGCGCACGTCGTAGGCCGACAGGCGCGCCTCCTCCTCCTCGTCCGCGCGCCCCACCAGCACCTTGCTGGGTCCGCCCAGCCGGGGCGTGCGATCAAACAGCGCCAGGCACAGCGCATCCAGCAGCGTGCTCTTGCCCGCGCCCGTCGCGCCGGAGATGGCGAACAGCCCCAGCCGGTCCAGCGGCGCCTGGTCCAGTTCCAGCTTGAACTCACCGGCGAAGCTCGTGAGGTTGCTGCCGCGAATCGCCAGGATCTTCACGACGCGTCCTCCTGCACCTGGGTGAGCAGCGCGTGGAACGACTCCAGCAGCTCCGGCGTGGGCGGCTCCTTGAAGTCCCGCGCATACCGCGCGAGGAACACGTCCTCCGGCGTGCGCTCCCGCAGCGACAGCCCCGGCCGCACGTCCGCCAGCGCCCCGCCCGTCCCCGTGTAGAAGGGCGTCAGCTTCACCAGCCGCGCCGCGCGGCCCTCCAGCGCGTGCTCCACCTTGTGGCGCAGCGCCGGCTCCGGCCGGGGCAGCGACACGCAGACCTCCAGGTACGGCCGCATCGACTCCGGCATCCCCGGCTCGCACGCGGGCAGCGCCGCGAGCAGCTCCAGCACGTCCGCGAGCGCCAGCGCGTCCCGGGCGGGCACCCGCACCATGTCCGTCGTGCGCGGCACCGCCAGCGGACGCACCTGCAGGAGCGCCCCGTCCTCCATGTCCACCAGCAACACCTGGTGCTTGTAGTGCGCCTCCGACAGGGACAGCGGCAGCGGTGAGCCGCTGTAGCGCACGCCCTCGCGGCCGCCCACGCGCTGGGCCTTGTGCAGGTGCCCCAGCGCCGCGTATGCGACGTCCTCCGGGAACAGGTCCACCGGCAGCGCGTGCTGGTTGCCGCCCAATATCTTCCGCTCGCTCAGCTCCGACAGCTCCGAGCCCGTCATGTAGCAATGGCCCATCGTCACCAGCGCCTGCCCGGAGCGCCGCCGCCTGCGCGCCCCGTCCAGCACCTCCGCGTACACGGAGCGCACGCCCTCCACCAGCCGGTCCACCGTCGCGTCCGGGACCGGCGGCAGGTCCGAAGGCCGCAGGTACGGCACCGCCGCCACCCACGCGCCCACCTTCCCGCGCGCGTCGTGCACCGGCACCACCAGCCGCTCCAGCTCCAGCGCGCCCTGGTGACGCGGCAGCCCTCCCACCACGCGCACGCCCAGCGCGGTGAACAGCGGATCCGGCGCGTCCAGCCGCGCGGCGGAGTCGTGGTTGCCGCCCACCACCACCACGTCCAGCTTCGGCAGGACGCGGCGCGCGCGCGCGATGAAGTGGTACCAGGCCGCCTGCGCCTCCGCGCTGGGGTTCGCCGTGTCGAAGATGTCCCCGGCCACCAGCAGCGCGTCCACCTCTTCCGCTTCCAGCGTGGCCAGCAGCCACGTCAGGAACGCGGTGTGCTCCGCCTCCCGCGAGACGTCATACAGCGTGTGGCCCAGGTGCCAGTCCGACGTGTGCAGCAGGCGCATCCGGCGTTCACCCTCCCTCGTGGCCCGGCCCCGGCGCCAGCCGGGCAGCCTCTCCCGGTGACGTCCCAACGCCAAGCGGCGAGCCCCCGCTCCCTTACCTGCCCCCTCTGACATTGTCGAAAAAGGGTGTCATTCCGCGCGGTTGCCTTCGCGCCCCTCCCCTCGCGTCCTGTCCTTCCGGCCGCATGTCCCACGGCGGCTTCCCGCCAGCGCCGGGACGACCCGTGGGGACACGGACCGCGAGCACCGGCCCTCCATCGCGCGCCGTGCGTGCACCGCGGGCGCGCTCCGTGGGCCCATTGGCGTGCCGCGTTCCAGGAGAGAGAAATGCAGGCACGCGGGATTCCCTGCGTTTCCACGCGCGCGGATTCCTCCCCGCGTGTTCGCGCCCGGGCAATGCAAGCCTGCCCGGAGCGCGGCGGTGCACTCGGCTTCGGATTTGCGGCTCCTCGCGTCGCGCGTCGGTGCACAATGCGCCGCCATGCTTCCCGGTGTCTCTTCTCCGCTCGGCATCCTCGCGTCCCTGCTCGTCCTGGGCGCCCTGGTCCTCTTCACCCTGTTCCAGCTCAAGCGCCGGCAGCGCGCCGCGTGGGAGGCGTTCGCGAAGGCGAATGGCCTCATCTGCGCGGAGAAGCGGCTGGAGGTGCAGGGGCGCTACCGCGGGCACCCGCTGCTGCTCGCCACCGGCAAGCGCGGCGCGGGCGGCAAGCGACGACACACCGTCACCGTGGCGCGGTTGGACCTGGAGGGCGCGCTGCCCGCGGACCTGCTCCTGGAGTACGAGCGCCCCGAGGACAAGGTGCCCGGCGCCGCCACGCCGCGCGAGGAGCTGCTGGGGGACGCGGAGCTGGACGCGGCCTTCCAGGTGGAGAACCTGGCCCCGGAGGCGCGCCCCGTGCTGCTGACGCCGGAGGTGCGTCAGCGCCTGCTGGGCCTGCGCGGCCACCGCCGGGTCAGCATCAAGGGCGGCTGGCTCCAGGTGGAGCAGCGCGGCGTCCCCGCGAGCACCGGGGCGCTGGACGCGCTGCTCCGCGCGCCCCACGAGCTGGCACGCGCCGTCACCGAAGCCGCCCCCGCCCTGCCCTCGCCCCGCACGATGGAGGGCTCGCCGCACGCGGACGAAGAGCTGCCCGGCTCCGAGCACGCCTGAAGCGCGTCAGCCCGCGACCGCGAGCGCCTCCACGTACTGCTCCCGCACGCGCGTGGCCAGCGCCACCGCGTCCGGACCGAAGCTCTCCGGCGCCAGCGCCGGCAGGACGCGCACCGTGACGGACGCGGTCGGGCTCATCCACGGCCCGTCCCCATCCACCAGCTCCCGCGTGCCCCGCACCAGCACCGGCACCACCGGCACGTGCTCCTCCAGCGCCAGTTGGAACGCGCCGCGCTTGAACGGCAGCAGCTCCCCGGGCGAATAGGTGCCCTCCGGGAAGATGAGCACCGGGATGCCCCTGCGCAGCCAGCGGCGGCACGGCCCCAGCAACTGCTCCATCGACTGCGAGCTGCCGCGCACGATGGGCACGTACCCGAGCAGCGTCATCATCCAGCCCACCAGCGGCGTGCGGAACAGCGACGCCTTGGCCACGAACTTGTACGGCGTGAACAACCCCATCACCGCCAGGATGTCCGCGAAGGACTGGTGGTTCACGACGTAGACGCACGGCCCCTTCGGCAAGAGCTCCCGGCCCTCCACGCGCACGCGCCAGCCGGGCGAGGCGTGCAGCCACAGCCCGTAGCACCACCGGCACACCAGCACGTGCAGCCACCGCCGGTCCGGATCCAGCGGATACGCCACCACGAACAACACCGCGCCCAGCGTGAAGAGCAGGGGCGCGGTGACCAGGAACAGCACGAAGAACCACAGCGAGACGGCGTAGCGCATGGAGGACGTCGGACGTCAGCGCGAGGACGGCGTCGTCATGTTGGCGGCGAAGCCCATCGCGTAGTTGACCTCCAGGCCGCCATCCACCACCAGCGTCTGGCCGTTCACGTACGCGGAGCCCTCCGAACACAGCCACTCGATGGGACGGGCAATCTCATCCACGCTGGCCACGTGGCCCACGGGCACCTGCTCCTTCACCCGCTCCTCCAGACCCGCCCACGCATCGCCCATGTAGAAGCGGCTGGAGTCCGTGTCGATGTAGCCCGGGTTGACCGCGTTGACGCGGATGCCGGAGCCGGCCAGCTCCGCGGCCAGGTACTTCACCATGATCTCCATGGCGCCCTTCATCGCGCCCAGCAGGCCGTGGAACGGCAGCGGCATGCGCGAGTCCATGCCGGACACCGCGACGATGCGCCCCCGGCGCCCCTCCATCAGCGGCACGGAGCGCTGCGCGCCCAGCAGGAAGCTCTTCACCGTCACGTTGAAGGTCTTGTCCATCTGATGCAGCTTCGTCTGCATCAGCGGCGTGAAGACGGTGGAGGCCGCGTTGGCGACGAACACGTCCAGGCCCTTGAACTCCTCCTGGATGACGTCGAACACGCCGTGCAGGGTCGCGGGCTCCAGCTGGTCCGCCATCACCGTGCGACAGCGGCGGCCCAGCGCCTCCACCTCTTTCGCCAGCGTCGCCGCGGAGTCCGCGTCCCGACGGTAGGTGGAGACGATGTCGTAGCCGGCACGGGCCAGCCTCAGGGAGACCGCGCGGCCCACGCCACGCGAACCCCCGGTGATGAGCGCCACGGGAGGAGTCGTCATGACCCCCGGAAATATCATGTTCCCGCGCCGCTGACGCCGCCCGGCTGCCTGCGCGCTCCCCGGCGCGGCCCAGCGGCCCATCCCTGGGGCAGGCAAGACGTCAGGCCCGCGTCATTCTCCTGCAATGCGCTTGCAGGGCCGCCAGATTAGCGCCTTAAGGTGCCCGGTCGAACCGGAGGAGACACCGCATGGATGCGCAGGGCGTTCACATCGAGACCCATCCCCGAGAAGGCGAACCGGTGTTCAGCGCGGGCCGCCCGGACCCCTGCACCATGGTCCTCTTCGGCGCCACGGGCGACCTGGCCGAGCGCAAACTGTTCCCCGCGCTCTTCGAGCTGGCCCGCTCCGGCCTGCTCCCGGAACACTTCGCCATCGTCGCCTTCAGCCGCTCCAAGCTGGAGGACAAGGCCTTCCGCGAACACGTGAAGGCGGGGCTGACGAAGTTCGCCCGCACGCAGCCCGTGGACGAAGCGACCTGGAAGCACTTCGCGGAGCGCATCGAGTGCGTCTCCGGCGGCTACGACGACCCGGACACCTTCAAGCGCCTGAGCGACAAGCTGGCGGACGTGTCCAAGCGGCACAAGACGGGCGACAACCAGCTCTATTACATGGCGACGCCCGCCTCCACGTTCCCGCAGATCATCCACAGCCTGGCCGGCGCGGGCCTGCTCAAGCGCGAGGAGCACCCCGGCCAGAAGCCCTGGCGGCGGCTCATCATCGAGAAGCCCTTCGGCCACGACCTGGAGAGCGCGCGCGAGCTCAACCGCGAGCTGGGCGCGGTGCTGGATGAGAAGCAGATCTTCCGCATCGACCACTACCTGGGCAAGGAGACGGTGCAGAACATCCTCGTCTTCCGCTTCGCCAACGCCATCTTCGAGCCGCTGTGGAACCGCCAGCACATCGACCACGTCGAAATCACGGCGGCGGAGACGATTGGCGTGGAGGGGCGCGGCGGCTTCTACGACGAGACGGGCGTGCTGCGCGACATGGTGCAGAACCACCTGCTCCAGGTGCTGGCCCTGTGCGCCATGGAGCCGCCCGTGTCCTTCGCCGCGGAGGACATCCGCGATGAGAAGAACAAGGTGTTCCGCGCGCTGCGCCCCATTGAAGGCTCGGACGTGCCGGGCCACGTCGTCGTGGGCCAGTACCAGGGCTACCAGGACGAGAAGGGCGTGAAGAAGGGCTCGCGCACGCCCACGTACGTCGCGCTGAAGATGAACGTGGACTCGTGGCGCTGGCAGGGCGTGCCCTTCTACCTGCGCGCGGGCAAGAACCTGAAGCGGCGCATGACGGAGGTGTCCATCCACTTCAAGTCGGTGCCCATCGGCCTGTTCAGCGGCGGGGGCGCCACCTGCCAGCGGCTGCAGCCCAACGTCCTCACGCTGCGCATCCAGCCCCATGAGGGCATCGCGCTGTCGTTCGAATCCAAGGTGCCCGGCGAGGACGTCAACATCGGCGGCGTCACCATGGACATGGACTACGCGGAGAGCTTCAAGAAGCCCGTGCCGGAGGCCTACGAGCGGCTGCTGCTGGACTGCATGCGCGGCAACGCCACCCTCTTCGCCCGGCAGGACAGCGTGGAGCAGGCCTGGGGCTACATCACGCCCATCCTGCGCGCGCTGGAGACGGACGCGGGCGGCACGCTGCACACGTACGAGAAGGGCAGCACCGGCCCGGACGCCGCGAACGCGCTGCCCGCGAAGAACGGCCGACGGTGGTCCACGCTATGATGAAGCCCCTCATCGTCCCTTCCGAGAAGCTGACCCTGGAGGCCGCCGACTGGCTGGCACGCGAACTCCAGAAGGCGCTCGCGACGAAGCAGCGGGTGAGCCTGGCCCTGTCGGGTGGCGGCACGCCGCGCCCCGCGTACCGGGCGCTCGCGGAGCACACGCTGCCCTGGGAGCGGGTGGACGTGTACTTCGTGGACGAGCGCTTCGTGCCGCCCGACGACAAGGACAGCAACTACAAGCTGGTGAAGGAGTCGCTGCTCACGCCGCTGAAGCTGTCGGACCGGCAGGTGTTCCGCATGCAGGGCGAGCGCGAGGACCGTGACGCCGCCGCCGCCGACTACGCGAAGACGCTGCCGGACCGGCTGGACGTGGTGCTCATCGGCGTGGGCGAGGACGGCCACACCGCGAGCCTGTTTCCCGGCCACCCCGCGCTGGAGGAGAAGTCCGCGCGGGTGCTGGCGGTCAAGGGCCCCAAGCCCCCGCCGTGGCGGATGACGCTGACCTTCCCCGTGCTCCTGGGCGCGGGGGCGGTGCTGGGGCTGGTCGCGGGTGAGGGCAAGCGGGACGCCATGCGGCGGGTGCTCCAGGGCGACAGGCAGCTGCCCGCGGCGCACGTCACCAACACGCAGTGGATGCTGGATCCCGCCGCCGGAGGGTAGGCGGGGCTCGGAGAGAACATGGGCACACAGACAAAGCCAGCGCAGTTCGGCGTGGTGGGCATGGGCGTCATGGGCGCGAGCCTCGCCCTCAACATCGCGGACCACGGGTTCAGCGTCGCGGTGTGGGACCGCCACCCGGAGGCCATCACGAAGGTCCAGCAGGAGAACCCGAAGCAGGCCCTGGCGGGCTACCCGGAGCTGGAGGCGTTCGTCTCCGGGCTGGAGCGCCCGCGCCGCATCCTGCTGATGATCACCGCCGGCGCGCCGGTGGATGAGATGATGGAGCGGCTGTTCCCGCTCCTGTCGCCCGGCGACGTCATCATGGACGCGGGCAACTCCTGGTACCTGGACACCCGGCGGCGCGAAGCCCTGTGCAAGGAGAAGGGCTTCCACTTCCTGGGCATCGGCGTGTCCGGCGGCGAGGAGGGCGCGCGCAATGGCCCGTCCATCATGCCGGGCGGCCCCAGGGACGCGTACGCGCTGGTGCAGCCGGTGCTGGAGGCCATCGCCGCGCGCAGCGAGGAAGGCCTGTGCGTCACCCACGTGGGCCCGGAGGGCGCGGGCCACTTCGTGAAGATGGTGCACAACGGCATCGAGTACGCCGACATGCAGCTGCTCGCGGAGACGTACGACGTGCTCCACCGGGGGCTGGGCCTGGACACCGCGACCCTGGCGGACCTGTTCTCCAAGTGGAACGAGGGCATCGCTGAGTCGTTCCTCCTGGAGACCACCATCAAGGTGCTGCGCAAGCGCGACTCGGAGACGGGCAAGCCCCTGGTGGACATGGTGCTCGACAAGGCCGGCCAGAAGGGCACGGGCAAGTGGACCGTGAAGGTGGCGCTCGACAAGGGCGTGCCGGTGCCCTCCATCGCGGCCGCGCTGGATGCGCGCAACCTGTCCTCGCAGAAGGACGACCGCGTCGCCGCGAGCAAGAAGCTGCACGGGCCCTCCGTGTCGCTCACCTCCGAGGAGCAGCAGCACCTGGCCCAGTGGGCGCACGACGCGCTCTACGCGGCGCGCGTGGTGACGTACGCGCAGGGCATGCGGCTCATCCAGGTGGCGTCCGACGAGGACAAGTGGGGCGTGTCGCTGGCGGAGATGGCGCGCATCTGGCGGGGCGGCTGCATCATCCGCGCGAAGCTGCTCACGCCGCTGCGCGAGGCCTTCCAGCAGCAGCCCACGCTGCCCAACCTGATGGTGTCCGAGGCGTTCGCCCCGGTGCTGGAGAAGCTGGCGCCGTCGTGGCGCAAGCTCGTGGGCACGGCCACGAAGCTGGGCATCCCGGTGCCGGTGTTCAGCAGCAGCCTGGCGTACATGGACAGCTACCGCAGCCCGGAGCTGCCGCAGAACCTCACCCAGGCCCAGCGCGACGCGTTCGGCGCGCACACGTACCAGCGGCGGGACAAGCCCGACGCCGGGTTCGTGCACTCGGACTGGCTCAAGTAGTCCCCGGCCCCGCGCGCCACCTACGGCTTCTGGGTGGCGCGCAGCTCCGCGCGGCGGATCTTCCCGCTCACCGTCTTGGGCAGCTCCGACACGAACTCAATCTCACGCGGGTACTTGTAGGGCGCCGTGGTCTTCTTCACGAAGTCCTGCAGCTCCTGCGCGAGCGCGGGCGACGCCGTGTGGCCCGGCGTCAGCAGCACGTACGCCTTGATGCGCTGGCCAATCTTGTCGTCCGGCACGCCGATGACGGCGGACTCCGCCACCGCGGGGTGCTCCAGCAGCGCGGACTCCACCTCGAAGGGGCCCACGCGGTAGCCGGACGTCTTGATGACGTCATCCGAGCGCCCCACGAACCACAGGTAGCCCTCCGCGTCGCGCACCGCGCGGTCGCCCGTGACGTACCAGTCGCCCCGGCTGCTGGCCGCGTTGGCCGCGTCGTCGTTCAGGTAGCCCTGGAACAGGCCCACCGGCCGCTCCGGCTTCACGCGCACCGCGATGTCGCCCTCCTGCCCGTCCGCCACTTCCTCCCCCTGCTCGTTGATGACGCCCACGGTGAAGCCGGGGGACGGCTTGCCCATGGAGCCCATGCGCGGCGGAAGCGACGGGAACATGCCCACGATGACCACCGTCTCCGTCTGGCCGTAGCCCTCGCGGATGAACAGCCCGGTGGCCTCCTTCCACGTCTCGATGACCTCCGGGTTGAGCGGCTCGCCCGCGCTCACCGTGTGGCGCAGCGAGGACAGGTCCACCGCCTTCAGGTCCTGCAACACCAGCGCGCGCCACGCGGTGGGCGGCGCGCAGAAGGTGGTGACGCGCTCGCGCTCCAGCACCTTGAGGAAGGCCACGGGATCAAACCTCCCGCGAAAATCATGGACGACGTTGCACGCGCCCTCGCTCCACGGCCCGAAGAGCTTGCCCCACGCGCACTTCGCCCAGCCGGTGTCGCTGAGCGTCAGGTGCCGGTCCTCCGGCTTCAGGTCCAACCAGTAGCGCCCGGTGATGCGGTGGCCCTGGCCGTAGCTGGCCTGCGTGTGCTGCACCATCTTCGGCATGCCGGTGGTGCCGGACGTGAAGTAGATGAGCAGCGGCTCCTCCGCGCGCGTCGGCGGGAAGGCCACGGCCTGCGACTCCGGCAGCGCCTCCGACGCGTAGCGCGTCCACGGCGAAGGAGCGTCCCCGGTGGACACCCACGTCGTCACGCCCGCGGCGTCCCGCACGCCCTCGAAGCGGTCCAGGCAGCTGGCGTCGGTGAGGACGGCCTTCGCGCTGGCGGCCTCCAGCCGGTAGCGGATGTCCTTGGCGGTGAGCATGGGCGTGCCCGGCATGAAGACGATGCCCGCGCGGATGCACCCCAGCACCAGGAACCACCACTCCGGCACGCGCGGCATCAGGATGAAGGCCCGGTCCCCGCGCGCCAGCCCCAGCCCGGAGAGGAAGCGCGCCGCGTGCAGCGAGCGCTCCTTCAGCTCCTGGAAGGTGAAGGTCCGCGAGTGCCCGGACTCGTCCGACCACTGGAGCGCGGGGGCCTGGGGCCGCTCGGCCGCGTGCCGGTCGATGACGTCCGTGGCGAAGTTGAAGTGCTCGGGCCGCTCCCACCGGAAGTCACGGCGGGCGGTCTCGTAGTCGACGGAAGCGCGGGACGGGGACTCGGGCATGGGCAAGCTCCTGGAGTGTTCCGACAACCCCAGGAGCCTGACACGTCATCCCGTGCCTGAAGGTGCGACGCCCGCGCGGGGCGCCCGGTGGTGGACGCTCCAGCGCGCGGGATGTCTCCAGCGCCGCATGCGGGCCTCATGCGAGGCCCGGGCGCGGCTCAGGGGGCCGCGGGGGCCTGGTGCTGCTGCGCCTGCTTGAGCGCGTTGCCCATCCGCTTGCGCGCCTCGTCGCTCCAGCCGGGCTCGCCCAGGGCGGCCACCTGCTCGAAGTCCCGCGCCGCGCGCGCGTACTGCTTCAGCTCGAACAGCGCCAGGCCGCGGTTCCACAGGGCCTGCGCGTGCTCCGGATCCGCGCGCACCACCGGGTCCAGCAGGCTCAGCGCGTCCTGGAAGCGGCCCTCGTGCAGCGCCACCACCGCCAGGTCGTTGTCGCGCGAAAGCGACGCGGGCTCGCGCACCAGCACCGCCTGCGCCTGCTGCCACTGGCCGTGCAGCACGTAGGCCGCGACGATGCCGCGGAACTCCTTGCGCTCCTCCATCTCCGCCAGCGGGCGCAGCGGGAGCGGCGGCGGGGACTCGGAGAGCTCCGCGCCCGGGTTGCCGCTGCCGCGCATGGGCACGTAGAGGCGCCACTTGTCCGCGCGGGGGTGCGACACACGCGCTTCCAGCGCGCGCGTGGACTGGTCCTCCAGGAAGACCACCGCCGGAACCTCCGCCACCGGCATCATGCGCGGCACCATGACGGCGCAGAGGCTGGCGGCCAGCGCCAGCGGCGCCACCACGCGGGCGTTGCGGCGCACCCACGCGCCCAGCGTCACCACGTTGCTCCGGGGCTGCTCCACCGGCTGCTCCACCACGCCCGTCCCCAGCGCCCGCGCCGCCAGCAGCTCCAGCTGGAGCAGGTCGCGGAGGCCACCTTCGCAGCCGGGGCAGCGCGGCAGGTGGTGCCGGAAGCCTTCCGCATCCGCTTCGGACAGCTCTCCGTCCATGAAGAGGTGCAGCTTGGTGCAATGCGCGTTCATGACTGGACTCCCCGCTCCCGGGCCACGGCGACGCTCGGAAGCAGCAGTTCCCTCAGGTCCCGGCGCGCCAGCGTCAGCCAGCTGCCCACGGTGCCCACGGGGACGTTGAAATGCTCGGCAATGGCCTGGTAGCGGTGGCCTTCCGCGTGCAGCTTGTACGCATCCCGCAGGTGCGGCTTGAGCTGCTCGATGGCCGCCTGGAAGGCGGCATTGCCCACCAGCTCCCAGTTCTCCTGATCCCCATCCCCCGTCGCGGGCAGGTCCTGCACCAGCGCCAGGTGCGGCAGCCCCCGGACCTCCGTCCGCTGCCGGCGGCAGTGGTCGAGGAACCGGTTCGTCATCGTCGTGCACAGCCACGCCGCGCACGCCGCTTCCGTGCGGTCCTTCAAGTGGCCGAACTCCGGCAACGCCCGCTCGAAGGCCTCCTGGACCAGGTCCTCTGGATCCAGGATGCCGCGCGCGCACAACCGGCGGGCCACGGCCAGCAGGCTGGGCCGGTGTCGCCGGCTGAACGCATCGAACTGGCGCCGTTCCCGGTTGAAGAGGTTGGCCATGACGCAAGGACCCGAAGTGACTGGTGGGCTTCCTGACTAAAGACGCCGACCGCTCTGTTTCTTGAGAGAAAAATGCCCGGAAGCGCGGACAGGCCCGCCGGGCAGGACGCTCACCGGGCGACGTCCACCCCCGCCAGCAGGGCGGGGACCGGAGGCGGCGGCAGGGGACGGCGGCGCGCGCGCGGCTCGCGCTGCTCGCAGTTCACGTAGGAGCCCTTCACATGTGGGGCGCTGTGGTCGGGCTCGAAAGCTCCGGGTCGGGCAGAGGACATGTCTCCGGGGGTCATGGATCACTTCTCCTGGTACGACGGAAGTCCGGCGTAAGCATGGGATGGGTAGAAAAAGACGGAACGGGGCCAGTCCATACCATGCCCCGGCGCACCGGAAGGAGGGGCCCCCCTGGGCCAATCCTTCAAGAATTTCAAGGAGTTCTGAATGAACGAGGACAAGTCCCTGCTGCGTCCGGAGTGGCGCCAGTGGCTGGCGGAGAATCTGGCCCTGGGGGTAGGGCCGGAAGACGTGGAGCAGGTCCTGGTGGGTGCGGGGGTGGACCCCGCGCTGGCCCGCGAGGAGATGGCGGCGGTGCGTCAGCACCCCTATTTCCAGGCGTGCCTCCAGGTGGCCCGGCACTTCGGGTGGCTGGAGTCGCTGATGGACGTCTACAGCGAGCTGCGGGCCCAGGACGGCGGCCGCCAGTTGGAGGTGCGCGAGGGGATTGAGCCGGAGGAGTTCTTCCGCCGCTACTACTTCGGCCACCGGCCGGTGGTGCTGCGCGGCCTCATGAAGGACTGGCCGGCCCTCCAGAAGTGGTCGCCGTCCTACTTCCGCGAACGCTTCGGCCCGGTGGAGGTGGAGGTGATGATGGGGCGCGACGCGAACCCGGAGCACGCGGCCCAGCACGACCGGCACCGCACGCGGATGCCCTTCGCGGAGTTCCTCACCATGGTGGAGTCCGGCCGGGAGACGAACGACTACTACATGGTGCCGCGCAACGACAACTGGCGGCACGAGGGCCTGTCGCCGCTGCGCGAGGACCTGCGCGCGCCAGCGGGGCTCATTGATCCATCGTTGCAGGCGGACATGATGACCCTGCTGCTGGGGCCCGCGGGCACCGTCACCCCGCTGCACCACGACAACATGAACATCCTGTTGGGCCAGGTGCTGGGGCGCAAGCACGTGAAGCTGGTGCCGTCCTACGAGCGTCACCGCGTGTACCCGCACCGGGGCACCTTCAGCCACGTGGACGCGGGCCAGCCGGACCTGACGGCGCACCCGCTGTTCGCGCAGGCCTCCGTGCTGGAGACGGTGCTGGAGCCCGGGGACATGGTGTTCCTGCCGGTGGGCTGGTGGCACTGGGTGAAGGCGCTGGACGTGAGCGCCAGCGTCACCTTCCACCACTTCCTCGTTCCCGGCGGCAATACGCACCTGGACGCCCCCTTCTAGCCCGCTCAGTCCGCCTTCTCCACCAGCAGCACGGAGCGCGTCCAGCCGGCGCGCGCGTCGCGGGACAGCCACGCCTGACGCTCGTCGCGCAGCGCGACGGCGGCGGGCGAGCCGGCGTGGATGCGGCGGCGCACGCCGTCGAAGAAGCGGCCCGCCGCGTCCGGGATGTCCACGGTGGAGGCCAGCACCGCGCGGGCGCCTGAATCGATGAAGGCCGCCGGCAGGCTGAAGGGCTCCGTGCTCTGCAGGGCCGTGGTGCGGCCCGCGCTGCACGCGGCCAGGAACACGGTGGGCGAACCGGTGAGCCGCGTCTCGCGCACCACGTCCGCGGTGAGCGCGTAGCGGCCGTTCACCTCCGGCGACAGCACCACCAGCGACGCGCCGGAGATGCTGGGGTCGGTGATGCCGTGCGCGTGGATTTCAATCTCCGTGGCGTCCGCCATGCGGGCCAGCACGCGCGAGGGCGTGGCGTCCGAACCGGACAGCACGTCCGGCGGCGCGGCCCCCGGCTCCGCGTCCGGCGTCCACGCGGGGAGCCGGGGCAGGTTCAACAGCGAAGGGGACTCCACGCCGGCCACCACCAGCCGGCGCGCGGGCGCGGGCCTGGAGCCCGGCGTGGAAGGCGTCCCCTGCGCGGCGCGGCCCAGGCGGAAGCTCCAAGCGATGTCCGAGGGCAGCAGGTCCGTCCGGCCGAAGACGGGGGCCCACGCGAGCACGTCCACGCGGTCGCAGGTGGAGAGCGTCTTGCGCAGGGCCTCCGGCACCAGCCGGGAGGAGTCCGCCCGCGCGAAGGGCTCACGGCGCGCGCTGTCGTAGTGGCCCCGCACCTCGCCCTTGGGCCCTAGCGCCACCAGCACGGCGCGCTCGGCGTGGACGCTCGCGGCCAGCGCGCACCGCGTGGGCACGGGCGTGCCCAGCTGCGCGGCCAGCAACGTCGCGACCTTGGGGAACTCCCCCGCGCGGCCCGCGTCCACCGCGAGCGACGAATAGGCGAGCGCCCAGGACTCGCGCGCCAGCGCGTCCCCGCGCGGCAGCGCATCCGCCTCCGCGATGACGGTCTTGAGCAGCGCCTCGCCCCGCGCCCGGTCCTGCTCCAGGTGGTAGCGGCCTTCCAGATACTGCGCGTACACCCGGTCGCCGCCCACCACCGCCGGGCCCTGCACCGCCCGGGCGGTGATGCGCTGCATCCACTCGGCGTCCTTGGGACCGGAGCCGGAGCGCGTCAGCTCCGCGAGCGTGGCGCCGAACACCAGCTCCATGGGGTTGTCCGCGCAGGCGGCGGCGGTGTCCAGCTCCCGCCGCGCGTCCGCGGGCCGCAGGTCCAGGTAGTGCAGGTGGGCCAGCTGGACGTGCGGCCACGCGCAGCTGCGCGTGGGGCCGCGCGCCATCCACTCCTCCAGATAGGCGCGGGCGCTGCCCAGGTCGTTGCGCGAGCGCGCCACCTGGCTCAGGGACTCCAGGGCGTTGAACTCCAGGTCCCACTCGCGAAGCTGCCGGGCCCCGGCCCACAGCACGCGCGCGTGCTGTTCGGCTTCCGTCACGCGCTGCATGTCGTAATAGAAGACCGCCAGCCGCCGCTCCAGCTCCAGGCAGCGCACCGACAGCGTGCCTTCGCGGCAGCGCTGGAGCGCGGAGAACAGCCGCTGCTCGGCCTTCCACCACGCGCCGTCGGAGACCTCCTTGAAGGCCTGGTCGCGCTCCGCGATGTACGTGAACCAGGGGTCGTCCATCCGCTTGATGCGCTCCACCACGTCCTTCAGGTGGTTCATCGTCCCGTTGCGCGTGCGCAGCAGGGCCCCCATGTAGAGGTCCTCGTCGCCGGACAGCCGCGCCCGGTCCAGGAAGCCCTCGGGCATCGCGCCGCCCTCGCGCATCGCCGCCGCGTACTGCCGCGCCAGCTCTCCCCGGCGGCGGAAGTCGCGCTTCGCCACGCGCTGCACGTAGTCCGTGAGCGTGCTGCCGCCCTGCACGCGGTCCAGCTCCTTCGCCAGCGGCAGCAGCGCCTGCGCGCGCTCCTTGGAGGCCGCGCTGCGCACCACGTCGTAGAAGACGCCGCGCACCGTGCCCGGAAGCTGGCGGGCCGCATCCAGCGGCAGCGGCGCGTTCGCGTCCTCCATCAGGGCCTTCGTCGCGTCGCGCGCCGCCTGCCACTGACGCTGGCGCTCCAGCGTGCTGTCGCGCAGGGACAGCGCCTGGGCGTGGGCCTCGCGGCTCCAGCCCTGCTCGCCCAGCTTCGCCACCTGCTCGAAGAGCTCCGACGCGCGCAGCGTCAGGCCCATCTCCCGGAACACCAGCGCGCGGTTCCACAGGGCCTGCGGCAGGTTCGGCTTCGCCGCCAGCGCGCCGTCCAGCAGCCGCAGCGCCCGCTCATGGTCGCCGCGCGCGAGCGCCACCGCGCCCAGGTCGCTGTCGCGCTCCGGGGAGGCCGGCATGCGCTCCAGGAAGGAGGCCGCCTGGTTCCACTCCGCCTCCAGCGCGTACGCGGCCGCGATGCCGCTCCAGTCCTCCCGGGCCTCCATGCGGGCGAGCGGGCCCAGGGGCATCGGCTCGGCGGGCACGGGACACCCGCCGGCCGGTGCGCGCGAGCGGTAGCGATCCGCCTCCGGGTGCGTGAGGCGGGCCTCGATGCGGGCCGCCGCCCTTCGCTCCACCCAGAAGTTGTCGGTGACGGGGGGCGGCGTCGCCGCGGGCTTCACGGCCGCGACTCCGGCCGTCACCAGGGGGATGGCCAGCGCCAGCGCCCAGAGCATCTTCTTCGCCGGCTTCACCATGCGTTCCCCTCGGGCGCCTCCCCCTGACCGCCGCCCCTCACGCCCGTTCTACACCAAGCCCCGACGAACGCCGACCCGGCCTCGTCCCCACCCAGCAGGCGTCCCATGACGCGGTGGGCAGCAAGCCGGTGAAAATTCAAACACGTCGGATGTTTTTCGGTCCCCACGAATCAATAGACGGGCACCTCCGCCGATCTTGAAAAAGACCTTCATCCCGCCGTCGTCGCGAGCGGAGAACGGGACGCCAGGCCGTCAGGCTGTTGGGGGGATGACGCTCGGGGGCTCGTCCGCACGCCTGCTGTCGTTGGAAGGTTTGAGCGCCCGCATCCTCCCGGAATCACGCGCTTCGGCATGCCTGGGGAAGTGACGGGCGGCAGGCCCCTGCGTCCCTCTTGCCCCAGCAGGCGTCCCAGGGAGCGCACGAAGGACAGGGGGTTGGCGGGCGAGGCCCCCCGGGAAGGAGTTTCGCGCGCCGAGTGTCCCCTCCGCCCAACCCGGACCGAAAGGACCCCTGTTTGAAGCAACTCCTTCGACTCGTCGCCGCGGCCTCCCTCATGCCGGCCCTCGCATCCGCTGGCATCCTCTGGAAGGGCGACTTCGAGACCGGCAACACGTCCCAGTGGACCCGGGATCAGAGCGTTGCCTCCAGCCGTCTGCAGGTCGTGACGGACGTGGTGCGCGATGGGAAGTACGCCCTCAAGGCCATCGTGAAGCAGGGCGATGATCCCATCAACGCCAGCGGCAATCGCAACGAGCTGCTGTACCTGACCCACGAGACGCAGGGGAAGGAGTACTTCTACAAGTGGAGCACGCTGTTCCCGAAGAACTACCCCGTCCATGACTCCTGGCAGGTCATCACCCAGTGGCACCAGGAGGGCTGCTGCGGCTCACCGCCGCTGGAGTTCTTCGTGCGCGGGGACAAGATCAACCTGCGCGTGGGCGGCAACACCACGCCCGTGCTCTGGCAGACGTCCATCAACCAGGGCAACTGGCACGACTTCGTGCTGCATGTGAAGTGGTCGTCCGACAAGAAGGTCGGCTTCGTGGAGCTGTACCACAACGGCAAGCTGGCGCTGCCGCGCACCTACGGGGCCAACCAGTTCGGCAAGGAGCGCAACTACCTGAAGATGGGCCTGTACCGCGACGCCGCCATCAAGCCCGAAGGGACCATCTACCACGACGGCTTCACGATGGCCTCCACCCTGGAGGACGTGATGCCGCCCGCGCCCGCCCCCGTGCCGGTGGAAGTGCCCGCGCCCATGCCGGACCCCACGCCCGTGCCGGACACGACGGACAACACCCCCACGCCCCCGGTGGCGGAGTCCCCCGTGACGCCCGCCCCCGAAGCGCCCGTCACCACGCTGCCCAGCCTTGGCGGCCAGGCCCCCACGGGGACCACCACGCCCATCTCCAACAACCCCAATGGCCTGCCCGGGGATGCGTCTTTCGGTGAGCCCATGGCCGGTGGCTGCAGCGCGTCCGGCACCTCCGGCACCCTGCCCTTCGCCGCCGCCCTCCTGATGCTGGGCGCCGCCATGCTGCGCCGTCGCCGGGCCCCCGCCCGCGTGCGGAGCAACGCGTCGAAGCGCTGACTTTCACCTGATACCGAAGCAAGTTCCTGGCCCGGCGTGCCCTCATGGCGCGCCGGGCCATTCTCTTTGCGGGCACTTTCTTCGATGCCGCAAATATGTCAGAGATTTTTACTATTCCTTGAATTGATTGACCTTCAGGGCTCAATCGGGTTTGCCTTCCCGCCTCCCCGCAGCACGAAAGGCAGGACCCGATGAAGCGGAGCTTCGGTCTGTTCTCCACCGCGACGGCGCTGTTCGCTGGCGCGACCCTGGGTGTCATTCCGTCCGTGGCGCTGGCGGCTTCCTCGCAGCAGGACACGGCGTTCGCGATGGACGCGTCGCCGGAGATCCTCTCCGCGATGCAGCGGGACCTGGGGCTCACGGCGGACGGCGCGCGGCGGCGGCTCCAGGCCGAAGCGGCGGCGGTGCGGGTGGAAGGCTCGCTGCGCACGGAGCTGGGAGCGCGCTTTGGCGGCGCGTGGATGAACGCGGACGGCAGCCAGCTGGTGGTGGGCGTCACCACGGACGCGGACGCGGCCCTGGTGCGGCGCGCGGGCGCGGTGGCCCAGAAGGTCAAGCACACGCAGGCGGAGCTGGAGCAGGTGAAGGCGGAGCTGGACCGCGCGGGCAGCTCGGCCGGCCGCGCCGTGCATGCGTGGTACGTGGACGTCGTCACCAACAGCGTGGTGGTGCTGGCGCAGGACTCCGCGCTGACGGGCGGCTCGGACTTCCTGGTGAAGGCGGGCGTGAAGAGCGACGCGGTGCGCGTGGTGCCTTCGCGCGAGGAGTTCAAGCCGCTGTACGACCTGCGCGGCGGTGACGCGTACTACCCGGGCAACGCGCGCTGCTCCATCGGCTTCTCGGTGGCGGGCGGCTTCGTCACGGCGGGCCACTGTGGCGGCCCGGGCACGGGGACCAGCGGCTACAACGGCGTGGGCCAGGGCACGGTCGTGGCGACCCGGTGGCCTGGCAGCGACTACGGCTGGGTGCGCACCAACGGCTCCTGGGCTTCGCAGCCGTGGGTGAGCAACTACGCGGGCGGCAACGTGCTGGTGCACGGGGCACAGGAGGCGGGCATCAACGCGTCCGTCTGTCGCTCGGGCTCCACCACCGGCTGGCGCTGTGGCGTCATCCAGGCGAAGAACGCCACGGTCAGCTACTCGGCGGGCCTCGTGTACGGCCTCACCCAGACGAACGCGTGCGCGGAGGGCGGTGACTCCGGCGGCTCGTGGCTGTCCGGCAACCAGGCGCAGGGCGTGACGTCCGGCGGCTCCGGCAACTGCTCCACCGGCGGCACCACGTTCTTCCAGCCGCTCAACCCCATCCTGGGCGCGTACGGCCTGTCGCTCACCACCTCGGGCAGCGGCGGCACGGGCGGCCCCATCATCGGCCTGGCGAACAAGTGCATCGACGTGCCGAACTCCAACACGAACGACGGCACCCGCCTGCAGCTGTGGGACTGCAACGGCACCAACGCGCAGCGCTGGACCTTCATGTCGGACGGCACCGTGCGCGCCTTCGGCAAGTGCATGGACGTGGCGTGGGGTTCGCGTGACAACGGCGCGGCCATCCAGCTGGCCACCTGCTCCGGCAACCCGGCGCAGCAGTTCGTCCTCTCCGGCGCCGGTGACCTGGTGAACCCCCAGGCCAACAAGTGCGTGGACGTGTCGGGCGGCAACTCCAACAGCGGCACCCCGCTTCAGCTCTGGGAGTGCAACGGCACCAGCGCGCAGAAGTGGCGCCGGTAGTCGTCCCCTGCTCCACCTGACGTAGGACCGCGCGGCTCCGGAAGCACCCGGGGCCGCGCGCTCGTAGCGCTCCTCACCCGACGGCTTCAGCGGGGCGGCGGACGGAGAGGGCGACGGCCACGGTCCACACCGCCAGCGCCAGTTCGACCACCCGCTGCGCGGCGCCGTCGAACTCGAAGGCGGGGTGGATCCACCAGAACGCCAGGGCCGCCGGCACGCCGCACCCCAGCGCGACGCTGAACAGGCCACGGAAGGCGGGGCGGTTGCGCATCGTCAGGCCGACCACGAAGACCCCGGCGATCCCCGCCAGATAGCCGAGCCCTCCGAGCAGCTCGTGCAGCATCGCCGCCTTGCTGGGCGACGCCAGCGAGCATTGGAAGTCGCAGCGGAAGACGCCGCCGAAGAACAGGCCCAGGCCGTTCAGCGCGCCGAGGCAGAAGCCGATGATCAGCGGCGGCGACTTCGGGAACAGGCCGGCGCACATCAGCCAGAAGGCGGCCAGCAGCGCGCCCGAAGCCATGAAGGCGAAGCTGACGCCCGGGCCGGTGTTCGCGCCGGTCGCGCCCAGCTCGCTGATGTACTGCCGAAGGTGGTCATACCCCGGATAGGCAAGGCCGCCCGCGAGGGCCGCGCCAGCCAGGATGAGCAGGCTCAGGAGCCCGCAGGCAAAGGCGATGGTTCGCAAAAGGTCAGCACTCCCGGGGCCGTGGCCCGTCATCATCCAGCATCCGTGGGGACGTGCTCCAGGAGATAGACGGTGCGCAGCCCGGGGTGCCGGGCCTGCACGGAGCGCAGGGCCCCCCCGTCGAAGGACTGCACGTCCACGCGGTCGGTCAGCCCGGAGGACAGGATGACCTGGGCCACCGCGTCGCCGTGGGCGGGAGCGATGTCCGTTCTCGCGGAGGTGCGCTTGAGCTCCACGTTGAAGCGGACCCGCTCCGCGTTCCGGGCGCGGAGCGGATCCCGCGCCAGGTGCTCGGCGTCTGACTGGCTCGCGGCGAAGGCGAACACCTGTCGCAGGGTGGGCACGGAATAGGCATCCGGAAGTCCCGCGCGAGCGGCGAAGGCGACCGCCTCCGGGGAGCGGGCGCGGTCGTTCGTCTGTTCGGGGCGGTCCTCCAGGAGCCGGTCGCAGACGAAGTCGGCCTGGAGTCGCGCGACGGTGAGGGACGCAATTGGGACGGGGGCCGTGAGCAGGCTCCCATCGATGTGCCGGCACTTCGTGGGGAAGAGGTCCGGGTCGTGGGAGAGCACGGGCACGCCATCCGCGGTGAGGACGGTGTCCAGCTCCAACGTCGTCATGTGGTGGTCGAGCGCGGCCTCGAAGGCAGGCAGCGTGTTCTCCGGGCGCAGGCTCCGCGCACCCCGGTGGCCCTGCGCATCGAAGCGCCTCGGGTCGATGAGGCCCTCCGCGTCCAGCAGGTCGCCTGGGATGCCGTCCGCGTTGGCGTCGAAGTCGCGCACCGCCCGGGCGAGCAGATCCGGCCGGTCGCTGATGATGCCGTCCACGCCGCGCCGGAGCAGGGCCTGCATCGTGGGCAGGTCATTCACGGTCCAGACCACGACGCGGTGCCCGGCCGCATGGAGCCGCTCCAGGTCGATGCCCCGCCCCGACGTTCCGGACGGCGACAACAGCGTGGCGGATGGGGAGCAGACAGGCGCCCGGTTGGAACCCTGGGTCCGCGCGTAGGCTCGCGCAGTGTCCATCAGGCGCACCGTGGGGTCATCTCCTGGCGCGGGAGCGGCCCGACCAGGCCCGGTGCACCCGGCGGCGAGTCCCACGAGCAGCAGCGCGGAGGCGGTCAGGGGAGCGGAGGACACGGGCACATCCTGCCGACGGGCGGTGGGAGGGGGAGCCGGGTTAGGAAGCAGGGACGATGGACGTGAAGGATGCCACCGTGCAGGCCGCGCTGCGCCAGGCCTGTGAGGACGCGGGCCTGCCAGGGTCCCTGCGGGGCTGCGTGTACCCGCTGCTGCGCGACCCGGAAGGCGAGTGGCCTCCGTGTTGCGGTGGGGGCTGCATGCCGTGCGCCTCCACGCTGGCGGACGTGGCGGTGCGCACGCTGGAGCTGCTGGGCACGCCGCGCCGCGCGCCCCTGCCTCCGGGGTGAGCGGCGCTACCGGTAGCGGTGGTCCACGAGCACCTCCGTGCGCGGGAGCGACCAGTGCATCTGGACCATCCGCCACTCCGTGCCCCGGCGCTCGAAGGCGCAGGACACGCGAATGCCCTCGAAGGTGACGGGACGGCCGCCCGCGACCAGCGCGATGTCCATCGCGGGCAACGTGAGGCACGCCATCGTGGAAGGCGGTGCGCCGCCGTGCCAGAGCTGCTCGGAGCGGGGCGTCACCCGGATGTCGCTCAGGCTTCCGAACTGGGCGCGGAAGGAATGTTCGACCTGGGCCCAGCCGACGAAGTGCAGGTTGGAGTGGGTGCCCACCACCACGATGTCGTCGTCATGCCAGAACAGCTCCCCCAGCGCCTCCACGCTGCCCTGCTCGTAGGCGGACACGAAGGCGTTGAAGCGCTGCTCCAGCCCAGCCTTCCAGGCGCCCGGCTCCTTCGGACGCTCACCCCAGGTCGCTGTCATCGCGCCGCGTCCCCTTCTCCGCCAACAGGCAGTCCTCGATGATCCGGGCCACCTGCCTCACGAAGGGGGCCTCCATGACGCTGAAGTGGTTGCCGGGCACCGCGTGGGACTGGAAGGGCCCCGTCGTCAGCGCGCCCCACCACGCCTCCGCGTGGACGTCCAGGACCGTGTCGCGCTCCTGGGCCCGCAGGTACACCAGGGGGACCGGGTGCCGCCCCGGCATGTACGCGGCGATGGCCTCGTTGGTGGCGAGCACCACGTCGCGCAACCGGAAGTCCAGCTCCATGGCCGTCTTCAGGGCTTGCGCCGCGCGCGGAGAGATCTCCTGGAACGCGTCGATCAACTGGAGCACGTCCCCCACGCTCCGGATCCCCAACCGGCGCGAGTCGTCCACCGTCACCGTGTCGATCTGGATGACGCCCGCCACCTCATGCCCCCGCTCCCGCAGGACCGCGGCCATCTCATAGGCAATCACGCCGCCGGACGAATGGCCTCCCAGCCAGTAGGGCCCCTTCGGGTGGGACGCCAGCAGCTCGTCCACGTACCTGCGCGCCATCAACGGCACGTCCCGGTAGAGCACCTCGCCGGGCTCCAGCCCCGAGGCGCGGAACGCCAGCACGGGCCGCGCGGGCCCCAGCCTTCGCGCCAGCGGCATGTACGTGAAGACCGTCCCCCCGATGGGCTGCACGAAGAAGAGCGGCGCCTGTCCTGGCCGTCCCTCCTGGAGCCGCATCAACAACGCGGATTCCTTCCGAAGCGGCCGTCCCGTCCGCTCCAACTCGCCCAGGACCGCCTGGGTCAACGCGCCCAGCGTCGGGTGCTCCAGCACCGCATGCAGCGACAGCGCCACCCCCAGCTTCGACTTGAGCTCGCGGTGGAGCTGCACCACCAGCAGCGAGGTCCCCCCCAGCTCGAAGAAGTGACTGTCGGGCGTCAGGGACTCCTCGCCCAGCAGCTCCTTCCAGATGGCCTCCACCGTCGCCCGCACGCCCTCCCGGTGCAGGGTCCGCGGGCGCGGGACGGGCGTGGGTGGCGGTGCTCCCGAGGGCCTCTCCTCCGTCTTCGCCAGGGAGTAGTGCTTGCGCTCGAAGGGGTACGTCGGCAGCGGCACGCGCCTCCGGGTCTCTCCCTCACGCATCGCGCTCCAGTCCACCGGGGCACCCGCGGTCCAGAGCTGGCCCACCGCGAACAACAGCGCCCGCTCATCGGACTCGGGCGGGCTGCGCCGTCCCTCGGGCACGCCGAGCGTGGACACGACCAGGCGGTGCGGTCCCACCTGGGGATGCAGCAGGGACAGCGAGGAGAGCGCCCGGCCCGGGCCCACCTCCACGAGGATCCGCTCGCGGCCCTCCAGCAGCAGGTCCAGTCCCCGGGAGAAGTGGACCGTGTGTCGCAGGTGACGGGCCCAATACGCGGGGTCGCGCGCGTCGGTCCCTTCCAACCAGGTGCCCGTGACGTTGGAGATCAGGGGGATCCCCGGGACCTTCGGGCTCAGGGACGAGGCCAGGGCGGTGAGCGGCGCCATCGCCGGCTCCACGAGCGCGGAGTGGAAGCCGCCCGCGAGCGGCAGGCGCTTCGACGGCACATCCCGGCCCCGCAGCCACGCCGCGAAGGCGTCCAGCGCCTCCACCGTCCCGGACACCACGCACTGCCCGGGCCCATTGACCGCGGCCAGCGACAGATTCTCGGGAAGCTCCTGCGCCAGCACGCCCTCCGACAGCGGCACGACCAGCATCCCCGAAGGGGGCAGCGCGTCGCAGAGCCGACCGCGCAGCCGGACCAGGGCCACGGCGTCCTCCAGCGAGAGGACGCCGGACAGGCAGGCCGCGGCGTATTCGCCCAGGCTGTGCCCCAGGAGCGCCGTCGGCTGGATGCCCCACGCGAGCAGCAGCCGCGACAGCGCGTACTCCGTGGAGAAGATGGCGGCCATGCCCAGCGACGGCGCGCGGAGGGCCACCTCGGCGCGAGCCCGTCCCGCGTCGTCCGGGAACAACACGGCGCGGAGCTCGCGCTCCAGCTCCCGCCCGAAGAGCCCCAGGCAGGCATCCAGGGCCTCGCGGTACACCGGGGAGCGGCGGTACCACGCCGCGCCCATGCCCACCTCCTGCGTGCCCATCCCGGGGAACAGGAAGACGACTTCGGGCGCATGGCGCGGCGCACATCGCGAGTGTCCGTCGCTCCGGAGCCTCGCGATGGCGTCCGCCGCGCTCCCACCCACGAGCGCACGCCGGCATTCAAAGGCGGTCCGGCCTTCGCGCAACGTGTACGCGACGTCCGCCAGCGCTTGCGCCGGGTGCTGCTCCAGGTGATGCGCGAGCCGCCGCGACGCCGCGTCCAGGGCCACCTCGCTCCGGGCCGACAGCACGAGCAGCGTCGCGGCCTCCCGCGCATCGTCATTCACGGGCGCGGGCGGCGCTTCTTCGAGGACGACGTGCGCGTTGGTCCCGCCAATGCCAAACGCGCTCACCCCCGCGAGGCGCGGGACTCCGTCGGGGAGCGTCCACGGCCGCCCCTCCCGGCTCACCACGAAGCGGCTGCGCTCCAGCTCCAGCTCCGGAGGGGCGTGCTCGAAGTGGACGGTCCCCGGCAGGAAGCGGTGCTCCAGGGCCAGCGTCGCCTTCAGGAGCCCGGCCACGCCGGCCGCCGAATCCAGGTGCCCCAGGTTGCCCTTGAGCGACCCCAGCGCACAGGAAGGTGCCCCGTCCTCGCGGTCTCCGAAGGCCAGCCGCAGCGCCTGGACCTCCAGCGGATCCCCCAGCCGGGTCGCCGTCCCGTGGGCTTCGACAGCGGTGATGTGCCGCGGATCCACGCCGGCGGCTTCATGCGCCCGCAGGAGCACGTCGCGCTGTCCCTCCACGCTGGGGGCGGTGAAGCCGACCTTGCCATTGCCATCGTTGTTGATGGCCGAGCCCCGGATGACGGCATGGATGGTGTCCCCCTCCCGCAGCGCGTCCTCTAGACGCTTCAACACCACGAGGCCCACCCCGCTGGAAGGCACGGTGCCGCGGGCGCGCGCATCGAAGGGGCGGCAGTGCCCGTCTGGCGACGTGATGCTCCCCTCCTCGTGCAGATAGCCGGAAGGCCCCAGCGCGAAGAGGGACACGCCTCCGGCCAGCGCCAGCTCGCATTCGCCCGCGCGCAGGCTCTGACAGGCCAGGTGGATGGACACCAGGGACGAGGAGCAGGCGGTCTGCACCGTGAGCGCGGGCCCGCGCAGGCCCAGTTGATACGCCGCCGTCGTGGCGAGGAACTGCCACGGATTGCCCAGGATGGACCGGTACGACTCCGCGGCCACGGACGAGGTGCGGTAGCGCGGCACCACCTGCTCCAGCCAGTAGCGCGGCACGCCCGCGCCCGCGAAGACACCGGCCCTTCCGGACAGCCGCTTCGGATCGTAGCCCGCCGCCTCCAGCGCTTCCCAGGCACACTCCAGGAAGAGGCGGAGCTGCGGATCCATCAGCCGCGCGTCCTGTGGGCTGTAGCCGAAGAAACCGGCGTCGAAGGACTCGGCGTCCTCCAGGATTCCCGCCGCGCGGACATACGCGGGGTCGTCCAGAAACCGGGGCTCCTCTCCCGCGGCCACCAGCTCCTCGCGGCTGAAGCGGGACAGCCCCTCCCGGCCCTCCACCAGCAGCGACCACAGCGCGTCCACGTCAGGGGCTCCCGGGAAGCGGCCCGCCCGCCCGATGATGGCGATGCGGCCCGGACGCTCCGGATCCGAGCGCCGTGCCCTCGGCGGCGTTCGCGCGGGCTGCTCCACCGACGCGTCGTCCAACCGCCGCGCCAGCGCTTCGAGGGTCGGGAACTGGAGCAGCGTCGCCATGCTCAGCCGGACGCCCAGCTCCACTTCGATGGCCGACTGCATCCGCGCGAGCAGCAGGGAGTTGCCTCCCGCGTCGAAGAAGCCCTCCTGCCTGCCCACCCGCTCCACGCCGAGCAGCCGGCACCAGATCCGCTCCAGCGCCTTCTCCCGCTGCGTGAGCACGGCCGTCCCGGGCACGCCGTCGCGCTCGGGCTCCGGGGCTCGCGAGGCAGGGGGAGGCAGCGCGCTCCGGTCCACCTTGCCCGTGACGCCCAGGGGGAGCGCCTCCAGCACCACCAGCTCCCGGGGAATCATGTGGGACGGCAGCGTCTGGCCCAGCGCCTCCTTGAAGCCGCGCGACCGCAGCCGCTCCGCCGCGGAGGCTTCGTGGGGGACGACGTAGCCAACGAGGTGCCGCTCCCCCGCGAGCACCCGAAGCTCCACCACGGCGTCCCGCACGTCGGGGTGTTCCCGCAGCGCGGCTTCAACCTCTCCCAGCTCGATGCGGAAGCCGCGCAGCTTGATTTGACGATCCGACCGTCCGTGGAACTCGATGCTGCCATCCGCGCGATGGCTGGCGACATCGCCGCTCTTGTAGAGCCGGGCTCCCGGCTCCGCGCTGAACGGGTGGGGAACGAACCGCTCCGCATCCAGTTCAGGGCGGTGCAGATAGCCCCGCGCCAGGCCCACCCCGCCAATATAGAGCGAGCCCCGGACGCCCACGGGCACCGGCGCCAGGGCCTCGTCGAGCAGGTAGACCTCGTACCCCGGAAGGGGCTTCCCGATGGGCGACCGTCCGGTCCCCGCGACGCAGTCGCCCAGGGTGGCGAAGACGGTGGTCTCCGTGGGCCCGTACACCTGGATGAACCGCCGACCCGGCGCCCAGGTGTCCACGAGCTGCGCCGGCACCTCTTCGCCGCCGACCACCAGCACCTTCAGGTCCGGGAGCGCCCGCCAGGCCATGGGGCTCAGCGCCGCGGGCGTGAACATCGCGATGTGGATGCGCTGGGACTCCAGGAAGTCGGCCAGCTCCTCGCCGGGCATCCCCTCCGCCCGCGCCAGCAGGTACAGCGTCGCGCCGGAGGAGAGCGTCGGGAAGATCTCCGCGACGGAGAAGTCGAACCCGAACCGCGTGAACTGCGACACGCGGTCGCCCGGCGCGAAGCCGAAGCGCGCGGCCACCGTCTGGCACAGGTGGGCCGCGCCCCGGTGCCCGAGCAGCACGCCCTTGGGCCGCCCCGTCGAGCCCGAGGTGTAGATGACGTACGCCAGGTCATCTCCCGTGACGGGGACCCGGGGGTCCTCCACCGAAGCCCCGGCGAGCGCTTCGCGCAAGGACTCCCAGCAGAGGACCGGGACACCCGGGTCGTCCACGAGTGGGAGCGTCGCCTCCTGCGCGAGCACGAGCCTCAAGCCCGCGTCCCGCGCCGTGAAGGCCAGCCGTGCCCTGGGAAGGCTGGGGTCCAACGGCACGTAGGCCGCGCCCGCCTTCAACGTCGCCAGCACGCCGATGATCATCTCGAAGGAGCGCTGGAGGCACAGACCCACCAGGTCCCCGGGCCCGACGCCCAGCGACCGCAGGTGGTGGGCCAGCCGGTTCGCCTCCGCGTTCAGCGTCCGGTAGCTCATCACCCGACCCTGGAACACGAGGGCGGGGGCCTCCGGCGTGCGCGCGGCCTGTGCCTCGAAGGGTCGATGCAGGCACTCCGCGGTGGCCACGTCCTCCGCCGGCCCCTGGGCCCACGCGAGGAGGCGGGTCGTCTCCAGCTCCGACAACAGCGGCAGCGCCGAGACCGCCGCCTCCGGACTCCGGACGACCTGACGGAGCAGCGTCACGAAGTGCGCGCCCAGTTGGGTGATCATCCAGGGGTCGAACAGGTCCAGCGCGTACTCCATCCGCACGGACATGCCATCCGGCCGTTCATCCAGTTCAATGGAGAGGTCCAGCTTCGACGTCCCGGTGTCGACGTCGTGCGGCTCCACCCGCCACCCCGAGCCCGGCACCGCGATGGGCGGCTCCAGCGTGCACGACACCTGGAGGAGCGGATTGGCCCCGGGGATGCGCACCGGGTTCACCGCCTCCACGATGCGCAACAGCGGCACGTCCTGATGTTCGAGCGCCTCCAGACACGTCTGTCGCACGCGTCCCACCAGGGCCCGGAAGCTCAGCCCTTCGGAGAACCGCAGCCGCAGGGGCAACAGGTTCACGAAGTGCCCGGAGATGGAGCGCAGCTCCTCACGGCCACGTCCGGAGAACGCCCCCCCGATGACGAGGTCGTCACCGCCGGAGTAGCGGTGCAGCAGCGCACCGAACGCCGACAGCAGCGTCATGAAGAGCGTGGCGTCCTCACCGCGCCCCAGCGCCTTCACGGCCTCCAGGAGGTGCCGGGGGATGCGCACGACGTGCTTCGCGCCACGGAAGCCTTGGACGGGTGGACGGGGACGCTGGGTGGGGAGCTCCAGCGGCGGTGCTCCCGCGAGCGTCCGCGTCCACCAGGCGAGGTGCGGTGCGAGGGCCTCCTGATGGCGCGGGTCCTGCTGCCAGACGGCGGCATCTCCGTACTGGAGCGGGAGGGGCTCCAGCGCCGCGGGCCGTCCCTCGATGGCGGCCCGGTAGAACCGATGCAGCTCCTGGAGGAACCTGGCCATCGTGAAGCCATCCACGACCAGGTGATGCATGACCAGCGCGAGGCGGCACTCCGAAGCGCTCAGTCGCATCAGCGTCGCGCGCAACAGCGGACCCGCTTCCAGGTCGAAGGGTTCGCGCGCTTCCTGCGTGGCCAGTTGGGCGGCCTTCGCGCTCCGGAGTCCGTCGGGGACCGGGCGCAGGTCCACGCTCCGCAACCGGAAGGGGACCGTCGGCACCACCCGCTGGAAGGGGCCGTCTGGTGTGGAGCCGAAGCGCGTGCGCAGGATTTCATGCCGCGCGATGAGCGACAGGAACGCCTGCTCCAGCGCCTCCGGCTCGATGTCGCCGGGGAGCAAGAGCGTGAAGGGCTCGTTGTAGAAGGCGCTCCGGGGCGCCACCTGATGCAGCAGCCAGAGCTGTCGCTGGGCATCGGACAGCGGCAGGGGCCCGCTCCGCTCCACGGGAACGACCGGGGGCAGCTCCAGGTCTCGCGCCTCGCCCCTGGCGCCTTCCAGTCTGCGCGCCAGCGCTTCGAGGGTCGGGTTCTCGAAGAGCGCTCGCACCGGCAGGCGCACCGACAGCGCTTGCGCCAGCCGCTCGATGAGGCGGACCGCGAGCAGCGAATCCCCTCCCGAGTCCATGAAGCGGTCCTGGGTGCCGACCTGCTCCGCGCCCAGCACCTCCGCCCAGACCCGCGCGACCTCCCGCTCCAGCTCCGAGCGGGGCGCTTCACCCTCCCCCGCGCCGAAGTGCGGCGCCGGCAGTTGCTGGAGGTCCACCTTCCCGCTGGGGTTGAGCGGCAACTGCTCCAGGACCACGACCGCGTGGGGGACCATGAACGCGGGCAGCCGCGCGCGCAGGTACGCCTGAAGCTCGGACGCATCCAGGGCCGCACCCGCGCGCGGTGAGACATGGGCGACGAGCCGCTTGTCCCCGGGTGACGCCTCCTGCACCCGGACCACCGCGTCCCCGACACGCTCGTGGTCCCGCAGCGCGCTTTCAATCTCCGCCAGCTCGACGCGCGCGCCCCGGATCTTCACCTGGTGATCCACCCGCCCCAGGAACTCCAGCGTGCCGTCCTCCCACCACCGCGCGCGGTCCCCCGTCCGGTACAGCCGCGCGTCCGGGGCGTCACGGAAGGGATCCGGGAGGAAACGCTCGGCGGTCAGGTCGGGGCGGTTCAGGTAGCCCCGCGCGAGCCCTTCGCCTCCGATGTACAGCCCGCCCACCTCTCCCACAGGGGCAAGCGCCAGCGCGTCATCCAGCACGTACACCTGGAGGTTCGCGAGCGGCCCTCCAATGGGGATGGACCTCCCCAGCGTCGGCGGCGAGCGGAGTTCATGGGCGGTCGCGGAGGTGGTGCACTCCGTGGGGCCATAGCTGTTGAGCAGGCGTTGGGGTTTTCCGTGCGCCATCACCCGCGCCACCCACTTGGGGTCCAGCACGTCACCACCGACCATCAGCACGCGCAGCTGTCCGAACGCCTCCGGGATGGCCGCCGCCAGTTGATGGAACAGCGCCGTGCTCAGGACCGCGACGGACACCGCGTCCCGCTGGAGCTTCGCCGCGAGGAGCGGAGGCGACAGCAGCGTCTCCCGCGACGTCAGGCACAGCGTGGCGCCGTTCAGGAGCGCGCCCCAGACCTCCAGGGTCGAGGCGTCGAACGCGAACGAAGCGGCCTGGAGGACGCGGTCGTCGGACCGGAACCCCATGAAGCCCTCATCCAGCACCAGCCGCGCCACGCCGCGATGGGGGATGCACACACCCTTGGGCCTGCCCGTGGAGCCCGACGTGTAGAGCACGTACGCCAGCGAGTCGGGGCCCGCGCCGCCCCGGACGTTCCAGCCATCTCGCTCCTCGCAGGGTTCGTCTGGCGCGGGAAGCTCGACGACGTGGCCCTGGAAGCGCAAGCCATGGAGCGCCTCACGCCGGCCCACCAGCACCCTGGGGCTGGCATCCTCGATCATCAGGTTGAGGCGCTCCACCGGATGACTGTCATCCAATGGCAGATAGGCACCGCCTGCCTTCAAGATGCCCAGCAGTCCGATGATGGTTTCGGGGGTGCGGTCGACCTGGATGGCCACGGGCGCGTCCGGCCCCACACCCAGCGCCTGGAGCCGCCGCGCCAGCCGGTTCGCCCGCCGGTTGAGCTGCGCATAGCTGAGCGCGCCTCCCTCGAAGCGCAATGCCACGGCGTCGGGTGTCTCACGCACACGGCCTTCAAACAGCGTGGCGACGTCCAGCCTGGAAAACTCCGTCTCGCTTCCTTTTGAGAAGGCCTGGAGTCCATGTGGGTGCGCGGAGTTGGTATTCATGACGAGTCATTGCCCCCTCCTTCTCAACGCACGGCCCCGGAAACCTTCACATCGGGTGACCGCCCGGTCTGAAACACCGTAGGCTTCCGCACATCCATGAGTCCCATCGTCCACGCCGAACTGTCCTGGCTGCTGGCCCAGGGGCTGCGCGAAAGGCGTGACCGCATCCTCGTCACCTGCGCGGGGCTCGCGCCGGACCTGGATGGCTTGTCATTGCTGGCGGGTGAAGAATTCTATGCGCGCTACCACCACGTCATTTTTCACGGCTACGTGGGAGCGCTCATCACGATGACGGTCTGCGCCGCGCTGGCACGGCGGCGCGCGGCCGTGGCGCTGCTGTCGGTGGCCGCATTCCATGGGCACCTGCTGTGCGACCTCGCCGGCAGCGGTCCCGGCTGGCCCATCCATTACTTCTGGCCCCAGAGCCTGAGGGAGTGGTCCTGGTCCGGACAGTGGAACCTGGCCTCGTGGCAGAACTCGCTCATCGGGCTGGCGGCGACCCTGGCCTGTCTGGCGTGCGCCGTGCCCTTCCAGCGGACCCTCGTGGAGCTGTTCTCACCCCGCTGGGACGCGGAGGTCACCCGGACCGTGCGGCGGCGCCTTGGCAGGCAGGATGCAGCCAACGCCCCTTGAGGGGGACGCTACGGCGTGGCGGCGGGCTCCAGCTTCACCTCGAAGAGGTCGGGCCACAGCTTGCCGGTGAAGAACAGGCGGCCGGTGCCCGGCTCCAGCGCGATGCCGTTGAGCACCCCGCCATTGCCCTGGAGCCGTCCGCGCACCGCCCGCACCAGCGCCGACGCGTCGATGACCGCCAGCACGTGGCCCGTGGCGTAGTCGATCTTCAAGACATGGTCGGCGTACCAGACGTTGGCGTAGAGGCCGTCCTCCGCGCACTCCAGCTCGTTGAGCCGCTCCTGCGGCACGCCTTGCAACGTCACCTTCACCTGGGACTTCACGCGGAAGTCCTTCGGGTCGTGGAAGCGCAGCGTGGACGTGCCGTCGCTGCGCACCAGCTGTCCCTGCCAGAAGCACAGGCCCCAGCCCTCGCCCGTGTACGCCACCTGCTTCTCCTGCACGGGCGGCGTGCCGCTCCACACGAACAGCGTCTCGTCCTGCCACGTGAGCTGGTACAGGCGCTCGCCGTCGCTGGCCAGTCCCTCCGGGAACACGTCCGGCAGGTCCTGCTTCCACAGCGGCGCGGCCTGCTCCAGCGAGATGCGCCGCAGGTCGCCGTCCTCGCCGGTGCTCTCGTAGAGCTGGCCCTGGTGGAACTGGAGGCCCTGCGTGAAGGCCTGCGGGTCGTGCGGGTACGCATGGACGATGCGCGCCACCAGGCGCTGCGGCACCCCTTCAGCGGGCCCCGCGTCCGGCGTCTGTCGCTGCGCGGGCGCGCACCCCAGGCACAGGAGCAACAACGGCAGGGACCAGGGCATGCGGCGCATGGGCTTCCTTGCGAGGGGACGACTTCGCGGACGACACCAGCTTAGCGCGCGCCGTCCGACGCTGCCTCAGCCCCGGGCCACCGAGAGCGCCGCCTCCACCGCGTTCCGCAGCGTCTCCAGTTCGAACGGCTTGTCGAGCACGCAGGCGGCCCCCAACCGCTCGGCCTCGCCGTGCAGCTTCGCGTCACCGAAGGCGGTGATGAGGATGACGGGCGTGTCCCACTGCTCGCGGCGCAGGCGGGCGAGCACCTCCAGGCCGGTGAAGCCCGGCATGCGCACGTCGGTGATGATGAGGTCGGGCGCGCGCGACTCGTCCGCGGTCAGCCCTTCGATGAGGACGCGCACCAGTGCCGGTCCATCCGCCGCCTCCATCACTTCATAGCCGCGCCGCACCAGCATCTTGCGGATGAGGGTGCGCATCTCGCGTTGATCATCCGCGACGAGGATGCGGGGGGCCCGCTCCGGCGCCGTCGAAGGGTTCTTCCAGGCCGCGCCACGCGCGGCCCCTTCCGTCTGCTCGTGCACCATGGGTGGGCTCTCCTGGAGGGTGGGTTGAAGGGGCACTGGAGCATCCGGCGTGCCACCGCCGGAGGTCCGGGAACCCGCCGAAGGACCAGGATGGGGCGTGGGGCAGGCTGCCCCCGGGAGAAATGCCCCGGCTGGGGCACTTTGCCCCGCGTCGTCGGGGCGCCCCGGGGCAGGTCGCCCTCGGAGGACGGGGCCGCGGGTCCTGGCCCGGAGGCTGCAATGAGGTCCAGGCGTCGGACCGGATGCGGGGCTTCCTCCTCTGAGCTCCCTTCCAGGCAGCTGGGCCATCAGTGGCTCCCGGTGTCGCTGGTGGAACGGGACCGCTGCCTCCTTCCCAGGGTGCCCACCGCATCCGGTCCGACTCTTTCCGCCCGGAAGGCTGCTTCCGGCCGCCACCAAGGAGAACGCACGATGGTCCGCACGCTTCCGTCCCGCCGCCGCCTTGCCCGCGCGCTCATGCTCACGCCCCTGGTCGCGCTGGGGGCCTGCAAGCCTGCTCCGGACACGGCGCCGCCCGAGCAACCCACGCTGTCGCTCAAGACGGCCACCGCGCCCTCGGGGGCGAAGGTGGAGCCGGCCGTCTATTCGCCTCCGCTGTCCACCGCGCCTGGGGCGCTCACGTCGCTGGCGCCGCTGGTGGACACGGTGAAGGGCGCGGTGGTGAACGTGGAGGTGCAGGCGCGCGCCCGCCCCGCCATGGGCATGCGGGGCCTGCCACCGGGGTTCGCCGAGCGCTTCGGTCTGCCGGGGGGACAGAGTCCCTTCGGTGGGGGCGGCGCGCCGCCGAAGCAGGGGCAGGGTTCGGGCTTCGTCATCGACCCGTCGGGCCTGGTGCTCACCAACAACCACGTCGTGGAGGGCGCGGACACCGTCCGGGTGAAGCTGGAGGACGGGCGCGCGTTCGAGGCGGAGGTGCTGGGCCGCGACGCGCTCACGGACGTGGCGCTGCTCCAGTTGAAGGGCGCGTCCGGCAACCTGCCCTTCGTGAAGCTGGGGGACTCCGACGGCCTGCGCGTGGGTGACCCGGTGATGGCCATTGGCAACCCGTTCGGGCTCGCGTCGAGCGTGAGCGCGGGCATCCTCTCCGCCCGGGCGCGCGACATCCACGCCGGCCCCTACGACGACTTCCTCCAGACGGACGCGGCCATCAACCCGGGCAACTCCGGCGGCCCGCTCTTCAACATGCGGGGTGAGGTGGTGGGCATGAACACGGCCATCATCGGCGGGGCGACGGGCATCGGCTTCGCGGTGCCGGCGAACCTCATCCAGGCGCTCCTGCCGCAGCTCCAGGAGACGGGCGTGGTGCGCCGGGGCTGGGTGGGGCTGGCGGTGCAGGACCTCACGCCGGAGCTGGCGCGGGCGCTGCGCGTGGAGGCCGCGAAGGGCGCGGTGGTGGCCGGCGTCAGCGCGGGGGGGCCCGGCGCGAAGGCGGGCCTGCGCGAGGAGGACGTCATCACGTCGGTGGGCGAGCGCGCGGTGGACTCCGCCGGTTCGCTGACGCGCGCGGTGGCGCTGCTCAAGCCGGGCAGCGAGGTGAAGGTGAGCCTGGTGCGCGGGGGCAAGGCGATGGAGGTGCCGGTGAAGCTGGGCACCCGTCCGACGCAGCGGGGCGAGGAGGAGATGACGCCCCGGGATGCGACGCCCGCGCCGCTGTCGAAGCGGCTGGGCCTGCGGCTGTCGGAGGCGCAGGACGGCAGCGGCGGCGCGCAGGTGGTCTCCGTGGAGTCCGGCAGCGCCGCGGAGCGCGCGGGGCTCGCGCCCGGCATGGTGCTCACGCAGGTGGGCGACCAGAAGGTGTCCGGCGTCGCGGAGGCCGCCCAGGCGCTGACGGCCGCGGAGCCCGGCGCCGCGCTGCTGCTGCGCGCGCGGGTGCCCGGACAGGACGGGGCGCTGCTGCGCGCGATTGAAGTGCCGGCGCGGTAGGGCGCGCGCTGCCTCCAGTCAGGAGGAGAGCGCCTCCGGGTGGGGCAGGTCGGGCACGCGGCGCGGCCTGGTGCGCGTCGCGTGGTCGTAGAAGCACTCCGGCCCGAGGACTTCGCGGAGCTGCTGCTCCGCGGCCTCCGCGGCGGGAGTCATCGCGTCGGTGGGCAGGGCGTAGGGCTCCACGAGCACGATGCCGTCCGCGACCGTGCGCCGCTGGGATTCGGGGACCGCGTTCAACCGGTCTCCGAACATCTGGAGGAACGGCGGGCCGTAGAAGTTGCGCCAGAAGACCCCGGCGAGACCTTCGCTGGGGTCGCGAACGGTCCACGTCCAGCGTTGTCCGATCCCATCCGGAGAGGGGATGAACTGGGTGCACTTCCGGCGTTCGTCCTCGGCGGTCGCGGAGATGGCCAGCGGTGAATTGAACAGCTTCATCAGCGCCGTGACCTGTTGGACGTGGGCATCACGCCACTTCGCGTTCTTCGCGCGGGAAAGCGCGGCATTCCAGGTGAGCTTGCCCACATGAGGAGGACCGTCCGCCTTCCTGGCGGAGAACAGGAAGAAGTCACGGTCCGTCTTCGCCAGCACCATGAGGCTGCGGAATTCGAGGAAGTTCGCCACCAGTGAGCCGTAGTCGATCCGCTGAGGATTGATCTGATCATCGAGAGAACGAACAGGCACGAACCACCGGTACTCCTCGAACGCGCTCTTGAGGAACGCGCGAACCGCAGTCTCCGAGGGGACGATGGGTGGCAGGCTGATCTTGGTCATCAGATATTTCAACGGCACACGCGAGCCTCACGGATAGGCGTCCGACAGGGCTTTGCCATCCTCTTTGAGCTGCATCAAGAACTGTTCGAGGGGAGAGGTCAGCTTCGTCTGCCCCGCGGGATGCTTCGCGGAGCGGAAGTACACCTCAATGTGGCCACCGTATTTTCGGACGTATTTGAGCATGGCCTCCAGGTTGCCCGTGAGCGCCATCTCCGCGCGGCCCTTGGCTTCCACGAAGTGGTAGGGCTGCCCCCACACGAGTTCCTTTGGGTTGCCCTTCACCGCGTCCGGGACGAAGCCTTGGGCCTTGCTTCCCGGAGGCGGCAGCATCAACGCCGTGTTCTTCCGCTGGCCCTTGGACTTCAGCACGGCCTGCTCGAACTCACTGCCCGCGCCCTTGTTCTTGATGACCGTCTGGTAGAGCCGTTCCCACTCCGGATCCACCGCGTACTGGATGCGGGGGTACTTCGCCGGATGACGGAACTGGTAGTCCACCCAGGCCTGCGCCAGGTGCTCCGCGCTGCCTGGCACCAGCCGCGTGCCCTCCGCCGTCACGCGCGAGCCCACCAGTGCCACGCGCTTGCCCTGGCCCAGCACGCGGCCCGCTTCGGCCAGCGGGGACTCCAACCTCTTCGCCACGGCTTGCAGCTTCGCCACGTCCTCCGCGGTCACCGCGTCACCGCGCGCCGCGGCTCGCAACACCCGGCGGATCTCCTGCGCATCCTGGGGTGACAGGTGCTGCACCACCCGCTGCAACACCTGCACCTCGCGCAGGCTGCGGCCCGTCAACAGCGCCACCCGCTCCACGCCCTGCGCGCCCTCGGACAGCAGACGCCCCGACACCACCGGCAGCGCCACGCTCACCGCGCACAGCAGCCGCTCACCGTCCGTCAGAGGGTGTCCCAGGATGCTGACTCCCAGCACCACACCCGTCACGTCCGCCACTTCCCCGGCGACAGGCAGCAGGCCCACCGCCATCTCCAGCACGACCTCCTCCGGAGGAATGCCTGGAGGCTCACGGCGCGGATCCCACGTCGGGGGCGCCAGGCGGCCCGCCTCCACCGCCGAGGCCAGCAGGCTGTCGCGCGCCAGCAGGTAGAGCGCCACCTCGCTGGGGCTCTTGCGCACGAAGTCCGGGTCCAGCGTGTGCGCGTAGGCCCAGTCCAGCACCGCCTCCACCAGCGCGCGCTGCGTCGCTTCGTACAGCGCGCTTTCGGTGAGCAGGCCGTCGCGGCCGAGCCTGCGGAAGTGCGACTCCGCCAGGGCCCGCCCACGCGCATCCGCCCAGCGGTGGTACTCGTCCAGCTTCGCGGCCACCCGCTCCGAGCGCGCCCCTTCCACACGCCGCGCATCCGCATGCGTGGCCTTCCGCCGCAGGTACACTTCCAGCGGTTCGTCCTCCGCGAGCTGTTCTTCGGTCCGCGAAAGGGCCCAGAGGAGCAGGTCGTTGAGCGCGGCGTGGCCCGCCTGCCGCGCCGGCTCCTTCACCGCGGGCAGCTTCAAGGCCGTCCGCTGCTCCGCGATGAACGCGAGGTAGCGGCCCAGCACCGCGCCGCCCACGGTGCCGCGGGGAGCGTCCTGCGGAAGCGGTGGCGGCGAAGCGCTGTGATAGCGCGCATACCCCTGCATCCCCACCGGCAGCCCACCGGCATGGGCGGCGAAGCCCCCCATGAGCCCCACGCAGAGCGCCACGAGACGCCACGCGCGCCCGGCCCCTCCGCTCCAGCGCACTGCTCGGCGTCCGCGCATGCGTGTCCCTCCGCTTGAACAGGGCTAGCAGGGAGTCCTGACATCCCTGGCGCAACGCGGTGCGAAATGACGCTGCGGAGGTGCACCCCCACCCCGCTGCCCCCAGGTGCACTCGCGATGTCCGGTGTCGCGCGTTTTCCGGTGGCGTCGTGCCTGGACGCCCTCCGGGCATGAAGCGACTTCTGACGTCTGTCTCACGCGGACGCCGCCCACCCCACCCCAGGGGGTCGGAAATCGTGGGGGCCCTGGCATAGAGTGGACTTCGTGCCGCGCTGCCTCACATGCGGGCGGCGTTGGGAGGGCTCTCACGCGCCGTGCCCCCCTGGCGCTCCGCCCATCACCGTCCCGCCGCCCGACGTCTCGTTGCTCGTGCCCGACGTTCCGGGCTACCGCTGCGAGAAGGTCATCGCGCGCGGAGGCTTTGGCGTCCTGCTGGCCGCGCACAAGCGCTCCGCCGACGGCCGCGAGGGCGAGCGCATCGCGTTGAAGCTGGCCCGTCCCGGCGTCGCGCTCGCGGAGGCGCAGCTCGCGCGCGAGGCGGAGGCCCTGCGCGTCATCGGGCCGCCCACCGTCCCCGCGCTCCATGAGACGGGCACGCTCCCGGGCGGGCAGTGCTTCGTCGCGATGGAGTTCGTGCCGCTGCCCACGCTGGCGGACTGGCTCGCCCAGGTGTCCGGGCCGCTGTCGCCGCAGGAGTTCTGGCCGCGCGCCAGCGCGCTGCTGGACGCGGTGGCCATCGTGCACTCGCACGGGCTCGTGCACTGCGACCTCAAGCCCGAGCACGTCTTCCTGGACGACGCCCACCGCCGGGCCCGCGTCTTCGACTTCGGGCTGGTGCAGCGCCCCGCTCCGGGCGCGCCCGCCGACGACGGCACGCCCGCGGACACGTCCTCCTTCGCCGGCACCGCCGAATACATGGCGCCCGAGCAGTGCGCCGGCCACGCCGCCCTGGATGCCCGCACGGACGTGTACGCGCTGGGCATCATGCTCTACGAGCTCATCACCGGACGGCCGCCCTTCTTCGGCGCGCTCGCGGAGGTGCTCCAGGCGCACCTGTCGCTGCGGCCGCCGCCCCCGTCGGAGTACGCGCCGGTGGCGCCTCCGGTGGAAGAGGTCGTGCTGCGGTGTCTGGCCAAGGAGCCCGTGCGCCGTCCCCGCGACGCGGCCGCCGTGGCCCAGGCCCTGCGGGCGGCGCTGGACCACGCGGGCCAGTCCGTGGTGCAGCCCGCGCCCCGCGTCACCCTCACCGTCCTGCCGGAGGTGCGCCCCGCCCAGACGCGCCGCTCGGTGGCGGTGCTGTTCCTCGCCTCGCGCGCCAACCCCGTCGCGGTGCAGAAGGCCCTGGCCGCCTACGGAGGCCACATGGCCTACACCGACGGCGCGCGCTTCGCGGGCGTCTTCGACCCGGACGTGGGGGAGAACCCCGTGCGCCGGGCCCTGCGCGCCGCGGAGGGGCTGGCCGAGCGCGGGCTCGCTCCCGCCGCGCACGTGGACGTGGCCACCGTCACCGTGCAGCGCCGGCTGGACGGCGCGCCCCGCTACCTGAGCGCCAGCTTCGCGCGCGAGGACCGCTACCCCAGCGTCCCGGAGGCGCGCGGCCTGCTGCTGTCCCACGCCGCGGCGGAGGCCGTGCCGGAGGTGCCGTGCCTGCCCGTGCCGGGGCGCTCGGGCATGATGCGCCCCGCGCCCTCGGGCGCCACGCCCCGGCCGGACGTCACCGTGTTGCAGTTGGGCAGCGCGGTGCTGCTGGGTCGCGACGCGGAGCTGGAGGGGCTGCTGGACAGCGCCCGGGGCGCGGTATCCGAAGCGGCGCCCACCATCGTCACCGTGCGCGGCGACCGGGGCCACGGCAAGAGCCACCTGGCCACCACGCTGGCCCTGCGCCTGCGGGCCACCCTGCCCCACGCCCGCGTCTACTCCATGCGCGCCCGCGAGCCCGTGCAGGGCGACCCGGAAGGGACGCTGCGCACGCTCCTGCGCGTGGCGCTGCACGGCTTCGACCGCGACGACACGGACACGCAGGAGGATGGCCGCACCGCCATCCTGGACCGGCTGGGCTCCCGGCTGGGCATGGAGCTGTGGCCGGGCGTGGCCGCGACGCTGGGGTGGTACGCGCCCGGCGGGCCGGAGCTGCACAGCTGGGCCGCGGCCCCGGGCGCGCTGCGCTCGCTGGCCCTGCGCGCCACCGGTGAGCTGCTGGCGGCGAGCGCCCGCGAGCGGCCCCTGTGCCTCATCGTGGACGACGCGCACTTCGCGGAGGAGACGGCGCTGGACGCGCTGGAGTACGCGGCGCTGGCGGAGACGCGCGTGCCCCTGTGGGTCTGCGTGCTGGTGCGCCCGGGCTTCGAGCAGAGCCGCCCCTCCTGGGGCGCCCGCGCCGCGCGGCAGCTGGAGCTGCCCCTGTCCGGCCTGTCTTCGGGCGATGCGCAGGCGCTGTGCCGCGCGCTGCTCAAGCCGGTGGAGAACGTGCCCGCGCAGGCGGTGGAGCGCATCGTCGAGCGCGCGCAGCGCGTGCCCCTGTTCCTGGTGGAGTTGGTGCGCGGCCTCAAGCGCCAGGGCCTCGTGCGCCAGCGCTCCCCGGGTGGCAACTGGTACCTCGTCACCGACGAGCTGGACCGCGTCCCCGAGCTGCGGCTCGTGGAGTGGCTGGCCGACCGCGAGCTGGGCGCCCTGCCCCCGGCGCTCGCGGCGCACGCCCGCCTGTGCGCGCTGCTGGGCGCGGCCTTCACCGCCACCGCCGCGGACGGCGTGGTGCGCGAGCTGGAGCGCGACGGGGCCGCGGCGAGCTTCCCGCTGGACGTGGGCCACGCGACGCGGCGGCTGCTGGACTCGGGGCTGCTGGTGGAGCACCGGCTGGAGGGCCTGAGCTTCCGCAACGAGCTGGTGCGCGAGGCCGTCGTCGCGGGGCTGCCCGCCGAGGAGAAGGCGCGCATCCACCACGCCGCCTACCGCCACTACCTGAGCCCGGCGGGTTCGCAGGAGCGCCAGCGGCTGGCCCGGCTCGCGCTGCACGCGGCGGCGGCCGGCCTGCGCGACGAGGCGGCGGCGCTGACCATCGACCTGGCGGAGTCCGCGCGCGGCCGTCACGCGTTCCTGGACGCGGAGGCCATGTACACGCGCGCCCTGGAGCTGCTCGACCCCGAGGACGAGCTGCGCTGCCTCACCGCGCTGCGAGGCCGGGGCCTGATGCGCTACCGCATCGGCCGGTACGAAGACTCGCTCACCGACTTCGCCATCGCGCGGGAGCGGGCCCGGGGCGTGGGGGACTCGCGCGCGGAGGTGGAGCTGCTGCTCGACGAGGCGATGGCGCTCGACTGGGTCAACGACTACGCGCGCAGCGAGGAGCGGGCCCAGGAGGCCCAGCACCTGTCGGAGACGGTGACGTCGCCCTACGTGCAGTCGCGGCTGCTGCTGGCGCTGGGCCGCGCGCAGTTCCGCAAGGGCGAGTGGCTGGACGCGCTCATGCCGCTGGAGGCCGCCGCGGAGCGGGCCCGGAAGCTGGGCGACGCGGGCTACGAGACGCTGGTGGTGGCGCTGCTGCTGATGGCCGTCATCCTCCCGAACCTGGGCGACATTGATGGGGCCGAGCGCGTGATGGACGAGGTCATCAGCGCGTGCACGGAGCGCGGAGACCGCTTCCACCTGGGCTCGGCCATCAACAACCGCCGCAACCTGTGGGTGGCGCGCCGGGATTTGACGCACGCCCTGAAGGACCAGGAGCGCTTCATGCAACTGGGCCGCGAGCTGGGCGTGGTGGGCTGGGAGTACTTCGCCGAGCACAACATGGGCGAGCTGTACTACCAGGCCGGCGACGTGGAGGCCGCGGCGCCGCACATCGCCCGCGCCATCGTGCTGGAGCGCCGGCACCCGGAGGTGGCGCACCGGCCGTGGGCCCTGCTGCTCCAGGCGCGGGCCATGGCCTGGACGGGCCGGCACGACCGGGCCCGGGAGCTGCTCACGCAGGTGCGGCAGACGATGGCGAACAGCCGGCACGGCGTGAACCTGAGCCCGTCGGAGGAGGTGCTCTTCTCCATGGTGGAGCTGACCGCACGCGACGCGACGGCGGAGGAGTGGCACGCGCTGCGCGAGCGCTCCGCGCAGGTGTCCGTGGAGCAGGAGCCCCTGGAGGTGCTGGAGATGATGGGCCTGGCGGCGTGGCGCCGGGGCGACTTCGCCGAGGCGATGCTCGCGCTGGGAGAGGCCCTGGCGCGGGCGGCGCACGTGCCCAACCTGATGGAGGACCGCATCCGCCGCTCGCTGGAGCGCGTGCGGGACCTGACGCCCGCCGCGTAGCGACTACGCCGAGCGCTGCAGCGCCGTCGTCGCGGCGAGGATGAGCCCCATCAACGATTCACCCACCAGCGCGCCCGAGCCCACCGCGGGCACCTGCGCGTCGGTGAGCTTCGGCGACCACCGCCGCGCGAGCGCCGCCAGCCCCGCGCCCACGCACAGCGTCACCGCGAAGAAGGCGGGCGTGATGAACCCGATGCCCATCGCCACCGGCGACGGCAGCCACCGCGCCGCCTTGCCCCGCGCGGCCAGCGTCAACACCGCGCCCACCGCGCAGCCCACCAGCGCCCCCAGCCCCGCGTGCGGCGGCAGGCCGGACAGGCCCCGCACGGACACCTCCGCCACCGCGCGGAATTGCGCCGCCGCGGGCACCGGCAGCGCGGCCGTCCCCAGCCCGTACGCGTCCACCAGCAGCAGGTAGGCCGGCACCGCCACCACCGCGCCCACCACCACCCCCACCAGCTGCGCGGCGAGCTGCTTCGACGACGAGGCGCCCAGCAGGTGCCCCGCCTTGAGCGACCACAGGCTCACGCCCGTCTGCGCCGCCGCGCCCGCCACCACCGAACCCGCCGCCACGTTGGGCGCCAGCTCCCCGGGCCGCACGCCACCGAAGACGACCTGCGTGAGGTTGCCCATCTGGCTCACCGGCGACACGTCCGTCTGCCCCGCGCCGCGCGCGCACACCGCGCACAGCGGCACCAGCAGCACGAGCGCCAGCACCATGGACGGGACGCCCAGCCCGAACAGCACCCCGCCCAGCACCACCGCCAGCACGCACGCGACCGCCGCCACGCCCAGCATCCACCGGGGCAGGCCGCCGCGATTCGCCCCCACCGAGCGCAAGTCCCTCGCCGCGCTCAGGAAGTCGCGCGCCTGCGCGCCCAGGGACACCACCGCCGCGCCCACCATCAGCCCCACGCCGGGCCACGTCAGCCACGCGGACAAGGTGCCGTACTCCGCGCCCACGACGACGCCCGCGCGCAGGAGCACCGGCGAGAGCACGCCCCAGGCCACGACGGCGCCCAGCAGCATGCTCAGGGCCAGCTGAAGCCCCGTCATCATCCCCACCGCCAGCAGCATGGGGCTCACGCCCACGCCCCACGTCAGCGCGCCCAGCGCGGTGCCGTCCACGCGACCCGGCAGGGCCACCATCCCCGGCAGCCACCCGCGAGCGTCCCGCACCCACGTCACCGCCATGGCCACCAGGCCCGCGCCCACCAGCGTCCGGCCGCGCCCCACCGACGTGCCCGGGGCCTCCGTGGGCGTGGCCGAGTGCAGCGTGGAGATGAGCTCCGCGGTGGCGATGCCCGTGGGGAACGGCAGCGCTTCCTGCTCCAGCAGGCGCCGGCGCAGCAGGCCCGCCACCAGCACGCCCACCGCGCCCAGCACCAGGCCCCACGCCGCGATGCCCCAGCCCGGCACCGCCACGCCCAGCAGCGCCAGCGCCGGCAGCGCGCCCAGCAGGCCCGCCGCCGCGGGCATCGCGCCCACCGCGGACGCGGCCGTCTGCGTGAGGTTGTTCTCCAGCGGCGTGTACGGCACGCCCCGCCTGCGCCCATAGGCGGCCAGCCCGCTGAACCCCAGCACCGTCGCGGTGATGGAGCCGCTGTCCCACCAGCCCGTCTTCATCCCCATGTAGAGGTTGGTGACGGCCAGCAGCGCGCCGATGAGCAGCCCCATCCCCAGCGCGCGCACCGTCCACTCGCGGCCCTGGGATGCCGGCGCGCCCGCGAACCCCGGGTCCTGCGCCACGGGCAGTGGCGCCCCCGGCCCCGCCGCGACCTCGGGAGGAGCCGCGGGGTGACCGGAGGGGGCGCTCATCGCCCGGCCTCCGCCGAGCGGCCCACCAGCTCCCGCAGCTGTGTCAGGTCCAGCGGCTTGCTCAGCTTGAGGTTCGGCACGTCGCGCAGGAAGGACACCGTGCGCGGCGTGAAGGCCCCGCCCGTCATGAACACCATGCGCCCGGCCTGCTCCGGCGCGGAGCGCCCCAGCTCGAAGTACAGGTCCATGCCCGTCATCCCCGGCATCATCACGTCGCAGAGGATGAGGTCGAAGCGGCCTCCTTCGTTCACCAGCCGCAGCGCCGCCTGCGCGCTGTTCGCCGTGGCCACCTCGTGCTCCGTCGCCAGCGAGCGCTGCAGGGCCACCGTCACGTTGGGCTCGTCGTCCACCACCAGGATGCGCGCCCGCGCCCCGGCCTGCGCCGTCGCCGACAGCCGGGGGTAGAGGTCCGGCTCGTGCTGCGCCGAGCGCAACACCACGCGGAAGGTGCTGCCCTGCCCCGGCACGCTCTCCGCCTGGATGGAGCCGCCCATGGATTCGATGATGCCGTGGCAGATGGACAGCCCCAGCCCCGTGCCCACGCCCACCGCCTTCGTGGTGAAGAACGGGTCGAAGATGCGCCCCAGCACCTCCGGCGTCATGCCCACGCCGGTGTCGCGCACCTCCACCACCACCTTGCCGGGCTCGCCCTGGCGGATGATGGCGCGAATCTCATGCTCGGTGACGGAGGACGGATCCTCCGGAATCGCCTGCGCCGCGTTGAGCAGCAGGTTCAGGAACACCTGGCACAGCCGCGCCTCGCTCGCCTCCACCGCCGGCACCGGTTCAAATTCGGTGATGAGCCGCGCGCGGTGACGGATGACGTTGTCCGCCATCTTGCACGCCAGCTCCACGGAGCGGCGCACGTCCACCGGCATCGGCCGGGACTCCTGTTCGCCGCGCGCGAACACCTTCAGGTCCCGCACGATGGTGGCGATGCGCTCCGCGCCCTCCGTCGTCTCACGCACCAGCTGCTGGATGGCCGCCACCGGCTCCGAAGGCGCGCCCTGCGCCTCCAGCTTGTCCAGCCCCTCGCGGATGAGGTGCAGGTTCACCAGCATGTACGCCAGCGGGTTGTTGATTTCGTGCGCCACGCCCGCGCCCAGCGTGCCCACGCTGGCCAGCCGGTCCGCCACCACCAGCCGCGCCTGGAGCTGCCGGCGCTCGCTCATGTCCCGGTGGACCATGATGTTCGCGATGATGCGCCCCTCCGCGTCGCGCAGCGGCACCACCACCGACTCGCAGACGCACGCCATGCCGTCGTCGCGCCGGAACTCCAGCTCCCCGGACCAGCGCCCGTGCACCTCCAGCGCGGTGAGGATGGCGCCCGTCAGCCGGTCCGGCTCGCCCGGGTGCAGCACGCTGAAGAGCGTCTGGCCCATGGCCTGCTTGCGGCTTCGGCCGAACATCCGCTCCGCGCTGGTGTTCCAGTCGATGACGCCGCCTGCCAGGTCCGTGATGACGACGCCGTCGGAGATGCTCTCGAAGATGAGCGCCTGGCGGTGCAGCTCCTGCTCCGCCTGCTTGCGCGCGGTGATGTCCATCACCGTGCCCGTCACCCGCGCGGGCTGCCCCGCCGCGTCCAGGAGCACGTCGCCCTTGCACGAAATCCAGCGGTAGCCGCTGCCCGCGGGCTCGATGCGGTACTCCACGTCCACCTGCGACTTCTGCGCGAGCGCCGTCGCCAGCCCCGCGCGCAGCCGGGGCAGGTCCGCCGGGTGGACGATCTCCTCCAGGTCCATGGCGCGGCCGGACAGCTTGCCCACCGCCAGGCCCAGCAGCCGGTCCACGTGCTCGCTCCACGTCACCTGACCGCTCTTGGCGCTCCAGTCCCAGATGCCCACGCGCGCCGCGGACAGCGCCTGCCGCAGCTGCTCCTCGCGCTGCTCCAGCACCTCGCGCCGGGAGAAGCGGAACACCGTGACGGTGCCCACCTGGAGCCGGTCCCCCTCCTGCAGCTCCGCCGTGGACACCGGCAGGCCGTTGAGGAACGTGCCGTTCGTGGACTCCAGGTCGGTGACGTGGCAGGTGCCGTCGGCGGCGCGGCGGATGCGCGCGTGCTTGCGCGACACCCCGTGGTCGTCGATGCGGACCTCCGCCTCCGAACCCCGGCCGATGATGTGCTCGCCCGGCTCCAGCCGGTACGCCTTGCCAATGGCGGCGGGCGTCGTGGTGCTGATCAGGATGAGACACGCCCCGGTCGAGGACGGCGCCGTCACCGACTGGCCCGCGCAGGTCGTGAGCTCGTCCAACAACGTCATCATGTGTGCCAGCCCCCTGGCGTTCCCCTGCGCTCGGGCCGGCACTCTCCTCGCCGCCTGTCGTGCATGACGCCGCGCTCCGTGATGGCCAGAAGCCTTGGCCCGGACCGCGACCATACCCCAACGGCCTCCAATGAACGCCCCTTCCACCCGCAGGGCAGGAAGCCTGACTCCTGGTGAACGGGCACAAGAGCAGGCAGGGAGGCAACCCGCCACGGGCGCACGCGACCCACCCCGTGAATGGTAGGGTGCGAATCATTCATGGCGGCGGACTCCGAGAGCACCTTCCGCATCCAGGCGCGCGCCACCGCGAACGCCACGGACAAGGGGCATGACGCACCTCCCCGTTCCGAACGGGGGCCGGGCACGCTCGCGGGCGAGTACGTGCTCAAGGGGATGATCGCCGCCGGCGGCCACGGCAGCGTCTACGAAGCGGAGCACCGCATCCTGGGGCGGCTGGCCGCGGTGAAGGTCCTGCACGCGCACCTGGCGGACCAGGGGGAGATGCTCCAGCGCTTCGTGCGCGAAGCCCGCGTGGTGAACCAGATCCACCACCCCAACATCGTGGACGTCTACGACTTCGGCCTGATGCCGGACGGCAGCCCGTACTACGTGATGGAGCTGCTGTCGGGGCGCACGCTGAGCCAGGTGGTGCAGGAGCGCGGCCGGCTGTCCGCGTCCCGGGCGCTGGCGTACCTGGAGCCCATCTGCGGCGCGCTGGAGGCGGCGCACCGGGCGGGCGTCGTCCACCGGGACCTGAAGTCCAGCAACATCCTCGTCGTGGAGGAGGGGGAGAAGCCCCGGCTGAAGCTGCTCGACTTCGGCATCGCGAAGCTCATCCAGCAGGAGCCCGGCCAGGAGGGGCTCACCACCGCCGGCCAGCGCCTGGGCACCGCGCACGCGATGGCGCCCGAGCAGTTCCGGGGCGGCCGCATCGGTCCGCCCACGGACGTGTACGCGCTGGGCGTGCTCCTGCACCAATTGCTCACCGGTCGCTACCCGTTCCAGTCCGATGATCGGCTGGAGCTGGAGCGGATGCACCTGGAAGCCCCGCCGCCGCGCCCCAGCGTGCGCGCCCCGGTGTCGCCCGGCATGGACGCGGTGGTGCTGCGCTGCCTGGACAAGGACGCCACCCGCCGCTACCCCAGCGTGAGCGCCTTCCTCACCGCGCTGCGCGAAGCCGCCGAGGAGCCCGGTCAGGTCGAAGGCCAGGTGCGCCCCGTGCTCGCCGTGCACGCGGAGGTGGTGCTGCCCCCCACCGACCAGGACGACGACACCCTCTACGCCGCGCTCGCCGGGGTGCTGGACACGCTGGAGGAGGGCCTGCGCGCCCGGGGCTTCCTCCTGGCCCTCCAGACCGGCACCACGCTGCTGGGCGTGCGGCCCCTCTCCCCCGACACCTCCCCCGCCGACACGGTGAAGGCCCTGCGCGAGCTGCACGCGGACGCCCAGCGCCTGGCGGACGCCGCCCACGCCCACGTCCACCTGTGCCTCCACCATGGCGAAGCGGAGACCCGGGGCGAGGCCGGGGAGGCCGAGGTGGTAGGGGGACCCGTCACCCACGTGGCGACCTGGAACGTCAGGGAGCCCCACGGCTTCGCCGTGACCCCACCGGCTGCGCGCCTTCTTGAGGACCCACCCCCGCGGTGAGTTGTCCTTGCAGCACCCCACCCCGATCGTCCTTGTGGTCGAGCCCACCCCACAGGCCTACTTGTGCTTGCGTCAGAATTAGACCCACGCAGTAATTTTTTGAAGTCGCGGTATTTATTTTCCCCCCTGAATGCGTCACGATTCCCCTGTCTGACAGTTTCAGCGACTTTCTAGATGAAAGCCTGGACTGCCTGACATCCTGGAAGTCGCCCATCGACTTCCCTTGAGCGGGAGCCCCCTACATGCGCCTCACCCCTGCTTTTCAGCCTGGAAGTGGATGCAGCGAGTGGTGGAACCGGAGTGCCTTGAACCAACCCCTGAAGGCGTTGCTGCTGACGGGTGCGTTGTTGGCCCTGGTGGGTTGCGGAAGCGCGGCACCGGAGGGCACCCCGGACGAGGCGTGGGTGCTGGCGTCGGCGCAGCAGGCGCAGCAGGTGGACAACGGCCTGTCCACCAACGGCCTGTCGACGAACGGCCTGTCCACCAACGGCCTGTCCACCAACGGCCTGTCGACGAACGGCCTGTCCACCAACGGCTTCAACGACTGGTTCAACGCGAACGCGGGCACGTCACCGGCGCTGATGGCGTACATCGTGAAGTGCGCGGTGCCGGCGGGGCAGACGCGCGCCTACCAGAACCTGGGCACGGGGGCGAAGTACACGTGGCACGGCAGCCTGGGGCTCGCGCCGGGCTGGGCGTCGGGCAAGCCCGCGACGGTGGCGGAGCAGCAGGTGGTGAGCGCGTGCCTCGCGGCGCACGCGAACAAGTACGGCCTGCACGTCTCGCTGTCGGTGCTGGGACGCACCTCCGAGGGCACGGCGCTCTCCTATTCCTCCGAGGAGCTGGCGACGTTCAACGCGAAGGAGGCGTGCTTCTTCGGCAACCTCTTCACGACGGACGGGCTGTTCGCGGCGCGTGATCGCGACTTCAGCGCCGCGGAGAGCTCCACGCGCGCGTGCGGCCTGACGCTGAAGGCGGACCACTGCGCGCCCATCACCAACGTGGGCAGCTGCGCCCAGTTCTGCACCAAGGCCGACCCGACCCAGCCCTACTACACGCAGTGCACGTACAACGGGAAGTCCTACCCGGCCATCACCACGCGCGTGCAGCCCCAGGAGCTGTACCGCTGCGGCGACGGCGTCTGCCAGTTCACCGAGCACTGCGGCACCGGCCTCACGGCGGACAGCTGCAAGGCCGACTGCGGCACCTGCTCCTAGGCTTCAGCTTCACCCCGCACCGGGCACGTCCGGCCTCCCCCAGGGCCCGTGCCCGCGCATCCCGGCGCGTGGCCCACCCCACCGCGCGCCCGGGTCCCGGAAGCAGGATGGCGACGGTGCAGGAATCCGCGCATGTCGAATCCACGGCGGCACGGACCCGCGTGCACCTTGCCCGGCACCGGGCGGCGGTGTTGGATGACCTTCGCGCAAGGCCGGTCCGCCGAAGGGACCACCGCCACGAGGAGCGGTAACGGCCGCGGGTGTTGGAGTGGGCCGCGATGACGTTACGAGCGAAGGTCGGGCGGTTGGCCGCGATGACGCGACGGCGGAGCACCTTGCGGCAGGCCTTCCAGGGCCTGGGCACCGGGCCCGCGGCCATCCTGCGCTCCGGCCAGGAGGCGCCCCGCGCGGACAACCACCTGCTGGAAGAGACGGTGCGCGAGCGCACCGCGGCGCTGGAGGCCGCCAACGCGAAGCTGTCCAGCAGCCTGGAGCAGCTGCACGCCACGCAGGCCCAGTTGCTCTTCGCCGACCGGCTCATCGCCCTGGGCCGCATCGCGGCGGGCGTGGGTCATGAAATCAACAATCCGCTGGCCTTCATCCTGAGCAACCTGGAGTACATCCACCAGGAGCTCCAGCAGAAGGAACGCCTGTCGGAGCAGGACCGGCAGGAGATCCTGGAGGCGCTGGCGGAGACGCGCGACGGGGCGGAGCGCATCCGGCTCATCGTGCGCGACCTGCAGACGCTGTCGCGCGCGGAGGACGTGGGCTCAGGGCCCGCGGAGCTGGCGGCGGTGGTGCGCACGGCGGCGAAGATGGCCATGCACGAGCTGCGGCATCGCGCGCGCCTGGTGGTGGAGTGCGACGGCGTGCCCCCGGTGCAGGGCAACGGCTCCCGGCTGGGCCAGGTGTTCCTCAACCTGCTGCTCAACGCGGCGCAGTCCATCCCCCCGGGCAACGCGGAGGCCAACGAGGTGCGCGTGGTGGCGCGCCCCGGAGCGCCGGGCCACGTGCTGGTGGAGGTGCGCGACACCGGCTGCGGCATCGCCCCCGAGCACCGCGAGCGCATCTTCGACCCCTTCTTCACCACCAAGCCGCTGGGCGTGGGCACCGGCCTGGGGCTCGCGGTGTGCCACGGCATCGTCACCTCGCTGGGCGGGACGCTGACGATGGAGAGCTCGCCCGGCCAGGGCAGCATCTTCCGCGTGTGCCTGCCGGTGGCCGGGGCCTTCGTGCAGACGCCGCGTTCTCAGGCAGACTGGACCTGACGGACGCCTGCCTCCGGGCGTCCCGGTGCGTGGCGCATGCGAGGCCCCGGATTCCTGGCCTACATGCTGACGAACTGCGCCCTCAACGCGGTGGGCCACGGCAACACGGAGTGGCGGCCGACGCACTTCGTGACGTCCTGGGTGGGCCGCGTCTTCTTCACGCCCACGCTCCACGCGATGCACCCCGCGCGCCACCAGGGCCACTGCGGCCTCCATGCGGTGCTGTTCGACTGGTGGTTCGGCACCACGTTCGAGGACCATCCCCAGGTGCATGCCCGGGCCCGCGACGCAGAGGGCCTCACGCGCATGGGGGAGCGGCTGCCGGCGGGCCCGCCCCCCCCTGCCCGCTCCCGCCGCCCCGAGGCGCGACCGGCGCTGTGAGGTCCGCGAAGCCCCCACGTCCCACGGTGGGCTCCCGTCCCTGGCGGGCGGCGGCTGACCAACACTGCGCGGCGGCCCGGAGCCAGGGAGGGGTGTCATCCGGGGGACCCGGCCCTACAATCGAGCGGTGAACTTGCGGCAGGACGTGATCATCATCGGCGCGGGTGCCAGCGGGACGCTGCTGGCGGCGTGTCTCTTGCGCGGCGCCCGTGCGCCCCTGCGCGTGACCCTGGTGGAGAGGGGGGAGCGCATCGGGCGCGGGGTGGCGTACTCCACCACCAGCGCGCGGCACCTGCTCAACGTGCCGGCCGGCCGCATGAGCGCCTGGGTGGAGGAGCCGGAGCACTTCCTGCGCTGGCTGCGCGAGGAGGCGCCGCAGACGCCCCCTTCCGCGTTCGCCGAGCGCCGCCGCTATGGCCAGTACCTGGAGGCGGTGCTGAAGGAGGCGGCCCGGAGGGCCGCGCCGGGCGTGCACCTGGAGACCGTGCGCGACGAGGTGACGGCGGCGGTGGACACCGGGGACGGGGTGACGCTGACGCTCGCGAGCGGCGCGACCCTGGAGGCGCGGGGCGCGGTGCTGGCCCTGGGCAACGCGCTGCCCGCGGACCTGCGCGTGCCGGACGGCAGGCTGTACGCGAGCGCCCGCTACCACCGCTCGCCGTGGTCGCCCGGGGCGATGGAGGGCATCGGGCCCGAGGAGCCGGTGCTGCTCATCGGCACGGGCCTCACCATGGTGGACACGGTGCTGTCGCTGGGCGAGCGCGGCCACCGGGGACGCGTGCACGCGCTGTCCCGGCACGGCCTGCTGCCGCACGTGCACCGCGCCTCCGGAGCCGGGGCGCCCGCCGCCGCGGAGCCCCTGCGCATCCGGGAGCTGCTGCGCTCGGTGCGCCGGGAGATGGACCGCTGCCGCCACGCGGAGGCGGCCACCCACGCCGCGTCTTCCCAGGAGCCGTGCGCGGCGCCCTTCAGCACGCTGCGCATCCGCGACGTGCTGCGCGCGATGCGCCAGGAGGTCGACGCGCAGGTGGCCGCGGGCGCGGACTGGCGCGCGGCGGTGGACGCGCTGCGGCCGGTGACGACCCCCCTGTGGCAGCGGCTGACGGACGCGGAGCGCCAGCGCTTCCTGCGCCACCTGCGCGCGCACTGGGAGGTGCACCGCCACCGCATGGCCCCGGAGATCCACGCGGCGCTGGAGGGCTGGCGGCGCGAAGGGCGGCTGCTGCTGCACGCGGGCCGGGTGCTCGGCTTCCAACTGGAGCCGGACGGCGTGACGGCCCGCCTGCGCCCCCGGGGCCAGCGCGAGCCCCAGGCGCTGCGCGTGGGCCACGTCATCAACTGCACCGGCCCCGAATCGAGCCTGTCCTCGCGCAGCCAGCCGCTGCTGCGGGGGCTGCTGGAGGCGGGGCAGGCGCGCGCGGACGCGCTGGGCATGGGGCTGGCCACGGCCGGGGACGGCGCGGTGCTCGACGCCCGAGGCCGGCCCTCGGCGCACCTCTTCACCCTGGGGCCTCCCCGGCGCGGGGACCTCTGGGAGACCACCGCCGTGCCGGAGATTCGCGCGCAGGCGCGGGACCTGGCGGACCACCTGCTGCGACACCTGGGGACCTCCCGGAGCGCGGCCACGCCCGCGCCGGGCGCGCCCTGAAACGGGCGTCACGCGCACGCGGTGTGGGCCTGGCCGGTAGCTGACCTGACAGCCGCCATGACCTGAAGGCCGGGCTCCCTCGCCGGAGGGGCAGTGGGCCGGCCGCGCCGGAGGATGTGGGGGGCGGGGATTCGTGCGAGATTCGAGCCCCCCTCCTGGAGTTCCCCCCTGATGGCCCTGAAACGCCCCCTCCCCGCCCTCATGGGAGGCGTGCTCCTGTTCGTGCTCATGAGCCTCGGGGTGCTCGCGTCCCAGCGCCTGCGCACCGACGCCCTGGAGGCGCGGCTCGTGCGCGAGCTGAACACGCTGACGCACGCGGAGCACCCGAGGCCCGCGCACGTCTCGCCCGCGCGGGCCGGCACCTTCGGCACCGCCCTGGCGCCGTTGCTCCCCGCGCTCGTGCGGCCGGGCCCCGCCGCCCCGCCCACCCCGGAAGAGGCCGCGCGCTGCGAAGCCGTGACGGAGGGCCGCTCGCCCGTCAGCGACCTGCCCGCGTCGTGTCGTGAAGCGCTGGAGCAGGGGCGGCCCCTGATGCGGCAGGTGCTCGCCGCCACCCACGCGGAGTCGGGCGGCCTGCCAGAGGAGCTGCGTCCCGTGTCCGGGCCGGACGTGGCGCGGCGGGAGGCGCTCACGCAGGCCCTGCGGCGGGTGCTGGAGCAGGCGGCGCTGGAGACGCGGCTGCTCGTGGCCCGGGGCGACTCGGACCCCGCGGTGGACACCTGCCTGGACGCGCTCGCGCTCAGCCGGGAGCTGGCCCTGGGGGGAGGACTCGCCGGGCAGCGGCTGTCCGCGCACGGCTACGCGCGCGCGTGGCGGGCCTGCGCGGACGCGCTCGACGCGGCCTCCGTGCCCCGCAAGCGACAGGCGGTCTCGCAGCTCACCCGCCTGCACGAGGGCTTCCCGCCGGTGTCCCTGACGCTGCACGAGGACTCCCTGGCCGAGCAGCTCCTCGCCTTCCGCGACCTGCTGTCCGACGACGCCCGGTCCCTGCTGCCCCCCGCCTGGCTGGACGCGCCCTCCCTGTCGGGCGCCCTGTCCCGGCGGCTCCAGTGGCGGCAGTGGGTGACGGACTCGGACGACCTGCGCGCCGTGGTGGATCAACCCGTCGAAGCGCGCCGCCGCGCCCTGGGGGCCCTGGCGTCCCGGAAGGCCGCGGCGCACCTCCGGCGGGAAGAAGCCCCCTCGGCGCGCCAGCTCTCCCAGGACATGGAGGCGCTGGACCTGCGCGCGCTGCGCTCCGAGGCCCTCATCGCCCTGGCGGAGGTCGACGTGGCCCGGGCGGAGCGGGGCCAGTGGCCCAAGACGCTCGCCACGAAAACGACCTCGCTCGTGCTGGAGCCGGTGGACGCGTCCCAGGCCACCCTCCGCTCGTGCGTGCGGGGCCTCACGCCGGAGGCCCTCCGGGTGACGGCCGACGCCCCGGCCACGCCCCGGCAGGCGCGCGAAGCGCCCTGAGTCCCCCGCGGAGGCGCCCTCCCCTCCCAGGGCCTGCCCGCGGGCGTCTTCACGTCCGGCCTCCACCGACAGTGCGGCCATGTACGATGCGACTTTCCGTGACCGCGGGAGACATCTGTCATGGCCTGGAAGCTGGTGCTGCTGGACGAAGTGTCGAAGGTGCTGCCGGACGCGCCGCTCAAGGGCTCCGACATCCGCGTGGAGCTGCCGAATGCCAGCTACGCGCTGCCCTCCGGCGAGAAGCTGGGCCCGCTGACGTTCGCGTTCGACGTGTCCGCCAAGGGCTTCATCGAAGGCTATGACGCCCCGGCGGACGTGGATGCCGCGGGCGTGGTGGGGGAGTCCTCCCGGGATCCGGAGAAGCAGCTGTCCCCGCCGCTCGTCTTCGGCGACGACCATGCGTGGCTCAAGTACGCGGTGGAGGCGCGCGTGAAGGCGGAGCTCGGCTTCCCGCTGCCCTACGTGGCGCTGGCGGCCAACGGGGACGTGCGCGTGCTGCTGGCGGACTACCACCGGCACCCCCAGGACGCGAACGCGCGCGCCGCGCTGAAGGCGAACGCCCCCGCGCTGAGGCTGCCCCTGCTCACGGCGTCGCTTACGAAGCTGGGCGTGGGGGACGCGCTCTGCTTCCAGGCCCGCGGCGAGCTGTCCGTCACCGCGACGCTGGACTGGACGGACGTCTACACCACCAACCTCCAGGCGCTGACGAAGCTGCTGTCCGCCAGCACCCTGGTCGCCTTCGAGGCCAAGGCCGGGGCCACCGTCTCCGCGAAGGTGAGGGTGACGGACGACTACGCGGTCATCTTCTCCCGCCCGGAGCCGGGGCGGATCCGCGTGCAGGTGAAGAAGGCCGTGGCCCGCGAGGCGGGCGTGACGGCCGACCTCCACGTCGAGGCGAGCCTCACCGACCCGACCGCCGCGCTCGCCCAGGTGGAGCGCGTGCTCGAAGGCCTGCTGTCCGTGCCGCTCGCCACCTTCGAATCGCTGATGACGAAGCTGGAGACGCACACCCTGTCCGAAGCCGAGACGAAGGTGCTGCGCATCGTGCTGGACCGGCTGGGCTTCCAGGAGCTGGAGGCCAGCCCCTCCGCGCTGCGCCAGGCGTGGGAGAAGCTGCGCGCGGACGCACGCACGCGCGTCCAGGCGCTGGCGGAGGCGAAGTTCGCCGCGGGCTTCCGCTACGAATACCTGCGCCTGCGCGAGCAGACGACGCTCCTGTCCACCGTCTGCACCGACGCCCAGGCCCAGATGCTCCACCCGCTGCTGGTGGGCGGCGACATGGCCACCGCGATGCACCGCATGCAGACCGAGGGGATGACGCTGGAGCAGTGCCTGCTCAAGGAGGTCAACCGGGAGTCGCAGGCGTGGGGCTTCTCGCTGCGGCTGGGGAGCTGGGCGCTGGGCGGCAACGACGCGCGCGACCTCACCCAGGTGGTGCAGCGCAACAGCCTGGAGCGGGAGGCGCCCCAGCGCGTGTCCTTCCTGGGCGTGCGCAGCTACACCAGCACGCTGCTCACGCCGTACGCGCACTGGACGGCGGACTTCAAGGCGGACATGGCGGAGTTCCGCAAGTCGCCCACCGTGGCGGACTTCGACCTGGGCCTGTACCTGCTCCTGCGCCGCGACGCGCGCAAGCGCGGCGACGACGACCTGCGCCAGTGCGTGGACGAGGCCATCGTCTGGGGCGCGCTGGATGACGCCGAGGAGGAGGACGTCCTCAAACGCATCCGCGAGGCCGCGGGGGGCAAGGCCATCGAGACGCGGGTGGAGCTGAAGCTGGACAACCGGACGCTGCGCGACGTCATCCTCCACGCGGCGGACCCCGACGCGCCCACCGTCTTCGCGCGCGCGCTGGCCCGGGCCCTGCCCTGGTACCCGGTGCCGTGCCGCGACCGCCCCGCCGTGCGCGAGTCCGTGTACGCGCCCCTGTGGCGCGCCTACCTGGACCAGAACTGGTCCGCGTCCGACGCGGCGAAGACGGCCGCCGCGACGCTGAAGAACCATCCGCTCGTCGGGCTCTTCGCGTACACGGAGGGGCAGCTGGGCAACAGCATGCTGACGTTCGCGGAGGTCATCCAGAAGAACCCCGGCACGGTGGCCAAGTGGCGCGACCTGCGCGCGGGCCTGCTCGACTTGCGCAACAACGAGCAGCGCTCCCCGGCCGTCTTCGGCGGCGCGTTCAAGGCCCTGTCGCAGTCGTGGGCCCAGTCCTTCCACCTGAAGGCGTCCGGGGCGTTCTTCCTGGAGCTGGCGTCGCGCGGCGGCAACGGGCTCGCGACGGTGGAGCGCACCTTCACCGTGACGGTGCCGGACACCGGCGCGAGCATCGTCTTCTCCAAGTCGCGCGCCTGAGGGGGCTTTCGTTGGGTTCCGCACGCTCCCAACGCGTGTGGAACCCCTCCCGGCCGGCCAACGGATGCGGAGGTGACGCGTCGCATTGCCACCCTGGCGGGGCGGCACTACATCCCGGCCGCGCCGGGCTCTCTCCCCGGCAAGGGGTGCCCGCGCGATGATCGTCGGTCGGATGTTGTCCTGGCGCATCGTCCTTCGCTACACGGGCCTGCCCGTCGCGCTCCACGTCATCCTCGCGCTCGCCATCGCCATTGGTTACGACGTGGTGGGCGCGGAGTGGCTGTCGGTGCCCGCGCTGCCGGTGACGGTGCTGGCGGCGGCGCTGGGCGTGCTGCTCGCCTTCCGCAACAACTCCGCCTACGAGCGCTGGTGGGAGGCGCGCACCCTCTGGGGCGGCATCGTGAACGCCTCCCGCACGCTGGCCCGGCAGGTCATCACCTTCCTGCCCGCGCCCCGGGCCCACCGCAGCGACGGCACCGTGGAGACCCCCTCGGCCGCGTCCCGGATGGTGCAGATGGCGGTGGAGCCGGAAGGCCCCGCGCTGGCGCCCGTCTGGTCCCAGGTGGGCGACGGCGCGGTGAGGGATCAGCTCGGCAAGGCGCGCGACCTGCGCAAGCCGGGCGCCCCGCGCGCGAACCTGGCCACCTTCGAGCACCCCCCGTCCAACTGGAGCCAGCCCCGGGGCGTCATCACCGGCGCGTTCGAGGGCATCACCGAGGACGCCCGCGAGCTCATCTACGCGCAGATCGGCTTCGTGAACGCGCTGCGCTGCCACCTGCGACGGCAGGACCCCTTTCCGGAGATCTGGCCCTTCTTCCGCCCGTCGTTGCTGGAGGCGCTGCGCGACGAGCAGAACGTGCCCGCCGCCATCCTCCTGTGGATGTCCACGCGCATGCGCCGCGTCTACAGCGACATCGAGCACCCGGAGAAGGTCTACCTGCGCGTCGCCATGGACGAGACGCTCACGGAACTGACCAACCACCTGGGCGCGTGCGAGCGCATCAAGAACACGCCCCTGCCCCGCCAGTACGACATCCTCCCGCACGCCATGGTGCGCGCCTACCTCACCATGCTGCCCCTGGGCGTCGTCGCGGACCTGGGCGTGCTCACGCCGCTGGTCACCGCCATCATCGCGTTCCTCTTCATCGCCATGGACGCGGTGGGCCGCGACGTGGAGGACCCGTTCGAGGATGGCCTCAGCGACACGCCCATGACGGCCCTGTGCCGCACCATCGAAATCAACCTCCGGCAGATGCTGGGGGAGACGGAGCTGCCCCCGCCCCTCCAGCCGAAGGATGGCCTGCTGTACTGAGGGCCCTACTCCCGCGCCGTCACCTCCACCGTGCCCAGTCCGTCCACGGTGAGCTTCACCACGTCGCCCGGCTTCATGAGGTACGCGGCCGTGGCCGCGCCCGACAGCACCACGCTCCCCGCGGGCAGCACCTCGCCGCGCTCCGCGAGCAGCGCGCACAGCTGGATGAGCGACACCACCGGGTCCCCGGAGATGGCGTCCGAGCGCGCCTCGCCCTCCACCCTGCCGTTCACCTCCATGCGCATCTGGAGCTTCGTCAGGTCCAGCTCCCGCACGCCGCGCTCGGTGGTGCCGGGCACGAAGAGCGACGACGACGCGTTGTCCGCCACCACGTCCGGCAGGCTGAAGTACTTGAAGCCCACGAAGCGCGAGTCCAGCACCTCCATGGCCGCGAACACCGCCGAGCACGCGTCCAGCACCTCGTCGCGCGTCACCGTGCCCTTCAGCTCCTTCGACGTGCGGAAGGCGATCTCCGGCTCGATGCGCGGGTGGATGCCCGCGCCCACGTGCACCACGCCGCCCGACGGCACGAGCATCCGGTCCGTCAGCACGCCGAAGATGGGCGAGCCCAGGTTCATCTGCTGGCGCTTCGCCTCGGAGGTGAAGCCCATCTTCAGGCCCACGCGCCGCTCGCCCTGCGCCTCGCGCAGCCGGATGCCCTGCGCCTGCACCGCGTAGCCGTCCGGCACGGACAGGCTCGGGTGCGCGTGCGTCAGCGGGGGGATTTCACGCCGCTCGCGCCGCGCCGCGTCCAGGGTCTGTGCCAGGGTCATCACGTCCGCCGAGGAGGTCATCTTCCGGATCCTTTCTCTGCCCAACCTGTAATTCCACCGGCCAGGTTCACGGGCGGAATGGGGCGGGCAGCATCCGGGAGGCGGGCCGGCCGCGCAAGCGAGCGTCAACCGACGGAACCGCTCGGAATCCTGGAGGCGGCGGACGGGCGCGGCTTAGATTGCCGCGCGTCGTGTCTCCCCCAGGAGGGCGCTGCCTTGGAAACGGTCCTCAACTACATCGGTGGTCAGCTGGTGCCCGCGGCGGGCGGCCAGTGGCTGGACAAGCCGGAGCCGGCCACGGGCGCGCTGTACGCGCGCGTGCCGGACTCGCGCGAGGAGGACGTGCGCACCGCGGTGGAGGCGGCCGGCCGGGCGTTTCCCGCGTGGTCCGCGCTGCCGGCGACGGAGCGCTCGCGGATGTTGCGGCGCATCGCGGGCCTCATCCATGAGCGCCTGGACGCGTTCGCCAGGGCGGAGTCCATCGACACGGGCAAGCCGCTGTCGGTGGCGCGCACGGTGGACATCCCCCGCAGCGTGCTCAACTTCGAGTTCTTCGCGGACGCGGCGACGCAGTTCTCCTCCGAAGCGCACGCCATGGACGGCGTGGCGCTCAACTACACGCTGCGCTCGCCGCTGGGCGTGGTGGGCTGCATCTCGCCGTGGAACCTGCCGCTGTACCTGCTGACGTGGAAGATCGCCCCCGCGCTGGCCATCGGGAACTGCGTGGTGGCCAAGCCGTCGGAGGTGACGCCCATGACGGCGTTCCTCCTGTCGCAGGTGTGCCGCGACGCGGGCCTCCCCCCGGGCGTGCTCAACCTGGTGCACGGCCTGGGGCCCAACGTGGGCGGGCCGCTCACGCGCCACCCGGACGTCAGCGCCATCTCCTTCACCGGCAGCACGCGCACCGGCGCGGAGATCGCCCGCGTGGCCGCGCCCGCCTTCAAGAAGCTGTCGCTGGAGATGGGCGGCAAGAACCCCAACGTCATCTTCGCGGACTGCGACTTCGACGAGGCGCTGGCCACCACGCTGCGCTCGTCGTTCGCCAACCAGGGGCAGATCTGCCTGTGCGGCCCGCGCATCTTCGTGCAGCGCCCCCTCTACGCCCGCTTCAAGGAGGCGCTGGTCGCGCGCACCCAGGCCCTCAAGGTGGGCGACCCGCTGGTGGAGGGCACGGACCAGGGCGCGCTGGTGTCGCGCGAGCACTTCGAGAAGGTGCTGGGCTACGTCGACCTCGCGAAGCAGGAGGGCGGCCACGTGCTCACCGGCGGCCGGCGCGCGAAGGTGCCGGGCCGCTGCGAGAACGGCTGGTTCGTGGAGCCCACGCTGGTGGAGGGCCTGTCGTCCGCGTGCCGCACCAACCAGGAGGAGATCTTCGGCCCGGTGGCCACGCTCATGCCCTTCGACGACGAGGAGGAGGTGCTGTCCTGGGCCAACTCCACGCGCTACGGGCTGGCGGGCAGCGTGTGGACGAAGGACCTGACGCGCGCGCACCGGTTCGCCTCGCGGCTGCACAGCGGCATCGTCTGGGTGAACACCTGGATGCTGCGCGATCTGCGCACGCCGTTTGGCGGGGTGAAGGACTCGGGCGTGGGCCGCGAGGGCGGCTGGGACGCGCTGCGCTTCTTCACCGAACCCAAGAACGTCTGCATCAAGCTGTGAAGCCCTGCTGCCCCTGGAGCGACGCGTGAGCGCTGGCGAGCGGATCGATTCGAAGAAGGCCCCGGAGCCCGTGGGGCTCTACCCACACGCGCGCCGTGTGGGGAACCTGTTGTTCCTCTCCGGCGTGGGCCCGCGCGAGCGCGGCACCAAGGCCATCCCCGGCGTGGAGCTGGATGCCCAGGGCAACATCGTCTCGTACGACATCGAGGCGCAGTGCCATTCGGTGTTCCGCAACGTGCGCTACATCCTGGAGGACGCGGGCTCGTCGTGGGACCGGCTGGTGGACGTGACCGTGTACCTCACGGACATGAAGAAGGACTTCCCCACGTACAACCGGCTGTGGGCGGAGTACTTCAAGGACGACCCGCCGTGCCGCACCACGCTGGAGATCAACCGGCTGCCCACGCCCATCGCCATTGAACTCAAGTGCATCGCCACCATTGGAGACGTGTGACATGGGACGACTGACCCCCATCAACTTCAAGAAGTGGATCGACGAGCACCGTCCGCTGCTCAAGCCCCCCGTGGGCAACCAGCAGGTGTGGGCGGACCGGGACTTCATGGTCACCGTGGTGGGCGGCCCCAACGCGCGCACGGACTTCCACGTCAACGAGGGCGAGGAGTTCTTCTACCAGCTCGAAGGTGACATCACCCTGCGCGTCATCGACGAGGGGCAGGTGCAGGACATCCCCATCCGCGAAGGGGAGATCTTCCTGTTGCCCCCCAAGGTGCCGCACTCGCCGCAGCGCCCGGCCGGCACGGTGGGGCTGGTGCTGGAGCGCCGCCGCCAGCCGCAGGAGCTGGATTCGTTCCTCTGGCTGTGCCCGAAGTGCGGCGAGAAGCTCTATGAGGAGTCGCTGCACGTCACCAACCTGGTGACGCAGCTGCCCCCGGTGTTCGAGCACTTCTACGGCGACCCGGAGCACTGCACCTGCAAGCAATGCGGCACGAAGGTGACGCGGGGTGGTGCGCCCAAGTGAAGGTCGACATCCACACGCACCTCCTGCCTCCGCAGATGCCCCGCTTCGCCGAGCGCTTCGGCTACGGCGGCTTCATCACGTTGGACCACCACGCGCCGTGCCGGGCGCGGATGCTGCGGGACGACGGGAAGTTCTTCCGCGAAATCGAAAGCAACTGCTGGGACCCGAAGCAGCGCGTCGTGGAGTGCGACGCGCACGGCGTCCAGGTGCAGGTGCTCTCCACGGTGCCGGTGCTGTTCAGCTACTGGGCGAAGCCCGAGCACGGCCTGGAGGTGGCGCGCTTCCTCAACGACCACCTGGCCAGCGCGGTGGCGACGGCGCCCCGGCGCTTCGTGGGCCTGGGCACGGTGCCGCTCCAATCCACTGACATGGCGGTCAAGGAATTGGAGCGCTGCGTGCGCACGCTGGGCTTCGCGGGCGTGCAGATTGGCAGCCACGTCAACGACCTGAACCTGAGCGACCCGGCCCTCTTCCCCTTCTTCCAGGCGGCGAGCGACCTGGGCGCCGCCGTCTTCGTGCACCCGTGGGACATGATGGGTGAGGCGAAGATGGCGAAGTACTGGCTGCCGTGGCTGGTGGGCATGCCGGCGGAGGTGTCGCTGGCCATCTGCTCGCTCATCTTCGGCGGGGTGATGGAGCGGCTGCCGAAGCTGCGGCTCGCGTTCGCGCACGGCGGCGGCGCGTTCCCCGGGACGATTGGCCGCATCCAGCACGGCTTCGAGGTGCGCCCGGACCTGGTCGCGGTGGACAACCCCGTGGCGCCGCGCGACTACCTGGGGCGCTTCTGGGTGGACTCGCTGGTGCACGACGCGGAGGCGCTGCGCGCCATCGTGAAGCTGTTTGGCGCGGACAAGGTGGCGCTGGGCAGCGACTATCCCTTCCCGCTGGGCGAGGACCGGCCCGGCACGCTCATTGAATCCCTGACGGACCTGGAGACGCCGGTGCGCGAACGGCTGCTCTTCCGCAACGCCCTGGAGTGGCTGGGGCGCTCGCACGAGGACTTCGCACCATGACGGCCCCTGTCTACGAGAGCACCGACGCCTTCGCGCACACCCTGGACGCGCAGGATCCGCTGCGTCCCTTCCGCGACGAGTTCCTGCTCGTGGCCAGCCCCTCCGGGGCCCCGTCCGTCTACCTGGCGGGAAACTCGCTGGGGCTCCAGCCGCGCAAGGCGCGCAAGTACGTGCAGATGGAGATGGAGGACTGGGAGCGGCTGGGCGTGGAGGGCCACGTGCACGGCCGTCACCCCTGGCTGCCGTACCACGAGCTGCTCACCGAACAGGTGGCGCGGCTGGTGGGCGCGCAGCCCCAGGAAGTCGTGGTGATGAACACCCTGTCGGTGAACCTGCACCTGATGATGGTGTCGTTCTACCGACCCACGCGCGAGCGCTTCAAGATCCTCATCGAAGGCAACGCCTTCCCGTCGGACCAGTACGCGGTGGCGTCCCAGGCGCGCTTCCACGGGTACAACCCCGAGGAGGCCATCGTCCGGCTGATGCCGCGCGAGGGCGAGGAGACGCTGCGCCCCGGGGACATCCTCGAAGCGGTGGAGCGGCACGGCAAGCAGGTCGCGCTGGTGATGCTGGGCAGCGTGAACTACCTCACCGGGCAGGCGTTCGACATCGGGGCCATCACCCGCGTGGCGCACGCGCAGGGCTGCAAGGTGGGCTTCGACCTGGCGCACGGCGCGGGCAACCTCCGCTTCGCCCTGCACGACGACGGGCCGGACTTCGCGGTGTGGTGTTCGTACAAGTACCTCAACGGCGGGCCGGGGAGCCTGGGCGGCGTGTTCGTGCACGAGCGGCACGCGCACTCGCCGGACCTGCCGCGCTTCGAGGGCTGGTGGGGCCACAACAAGGCCACTCGCTTCGAGATGGGCCCCACGTTCGACCCGCTGCCGGGCGCGGAGGGGTGGCAGCTGTCCAACCCGCCCATCTTCCAGCTGGCGGCGCTGCGCGCGTCGATGGAGCTGTTCGACAAGGCCACGATGGAGGCCGTGCGCGCGAAGAGCGAGAAGATCACCGGCTTCATGGAGTTCCTCCTCAACCGGCTGCCCGGCGGGTTCGTGACCATCACCACCCCGAAGGACCCCAAACAGCGCGGCGCGCAGCTGTCCCTGCGCTTCAAGGGCGAGCCCAAGCGCCTGCTGGGGCGGCTGTCCCAGGCGGGCGTCATCTGCGACTTCCGCGAGCCGGACATCATCCGCGCCGCGCCCGCGCCCCTCTACAACACGTACCTGGACGTCTTCCGCTTCGTGCGGACGCTGGAAGCCCATGCCCTCGAATGAGTCGAAGCTGACGGTGGTGGGAGCGGGCCTCGTCGGCTCGCTGCTGTCGCTGTACCTGGCCCGCCGGGGCCACACGGTGGAGGTGCTGGAGCGCCGGCCGGACATGCGCCGCGAAGCGCTGGACGCGGGACGCTCCATCAACCTGGCCATCTCCACGCGCGGCCTGCACGCGCTGCGGCAGGTGGGGCTGGAGGAGGAGGCGCTGAAGCACGCCATCCCCATGCGGGGCCGGGTCATCCACCCGGTGCAGGGGGAGCTGGCGTACCAGCCCTACGGCAAGGACGACTCGCAGCACATCAACTCGCTGTCGCGAGGCTGGCTCAACCGCTTCCTGATGACGCAGGCGGAGGCCACGGGTCGCGTGCGGATCCACTTCCGCCAGCGCGTCACCCACGCCGACGCCGCGGCGGGGACGCTGACGGTGCAGGACGAGGCCACGGGCGAGACGCGCGAGGTGCGCGACACGGTGGTCTTCGGCACGGACGGCTCCGGTTCGGCGGTGCGCCAGGCGATGCAGCCGCGGCCGGACTTCCAGGCGACGCAGGAGACGCTGGGACACGGCTACAAGGAGCTGACGATTCCGCCGGGACCGGGCGGCAGCTTCCAGATGGAGAAGCACGCGCTGCACATCTGGCCGCGCGGCTCCTTCATGCTCATCGCCCTGCCCAACGAGGACGGCAGCTTCACCTGCACGCTGTTCCTGCCGTGGCAGGGGCCGGTGAGCTTCGACTCCCTGAAGACGCCACAGGCGCTGGAGGACTTCTTCCAGGAGCGCTTCCCGGACGCGAAGGCGCTGATCCCCGGGCTGGTGGAGGAGTTCTTCGCCCGCCCCACCGGGCACATGGTGACGGTGAAGTGCGCGCCGTGGCGCGTGGGAGGACGCACGCTGCTGCTGGGCGACGCGGCGCACGCCATCGTGCCCTTCTTCGGCCAGGGGATGAACTGCGGCTTCGAGGACTGCGCGGTGCTGGACGGGCTCCTGGCGTCACAGACGGACTGGGAGGAGACGTTCAGCGTGTTCGAGCGGCGGCGCAAGACGAACGCGGACGCCATCGCGGACATGGCGGTGGAGAACTTCATCGAGATGCGCGACAGCACGGGCGACCCGCGCTTCCTCCTGGAGAAGGGCGTGGAGAAGGTGCTGCTCAACGCCTTTCCGGGGGAGTTCGTCAGCCGCTATCCGCTGGTGAGCTTCAGCCGCGTGCCCTACCGGCTGGCGTACGAGGTGGGCGCCATCGCGGGCGGCATCGTCTCTGAATTGTCTCGGGGGCTGACGCGCCCCGAGGACGTGGACCTGGACGCGGCGGCGAAGCTCATCCGCGGCCGGCTGACCCCTTTCATGAAGGAGCACGCGGATGGATTTCGGCCTGAAGGGTAGACGGGCGCTGGTGACGGGGGCGTCCTCGGGACTGGGGCGCGCCATCGCGGAGACGCTGGTGAAGGAGCGCGCCACGGTGGCCATCTCCTCGCGGGGTGGGGACAAGCTGGAGAAGGCGGCGAAGGAGCTGGGCGCGGCGCTGGCGGTGCCGTGCGACCTGACGCAGGCGGGCGCGGCGCGCGAGCTGGTGCACACGGTGACGCAGAAGCTGGGCGGCCTGGACGTGCTGGTGGTGAACGCGGGCGGGCCTCCGGCGGGGGGCTTCGAGGCCATCACCGGGGAGCAATGGCAGACGGGCTTCCAGAGCCTGTGGTTGTCCACGGTGGATGCCATCCAGGCGGCGCTTCCGGGCATGAAGGCGCAGGGCTGGGGCCGCATCGTGCTGGTGACGTCCACGGCGGCGCGCGAGGCGATGAGCAACCTCACGGTGTCCAACGGCCTGCGCGCGGGCCTGCTGGGGCTGGTGAAGAGCCTGAGCAATGAAGTGGGCCCGTACGGCATCACGGTGAACGCGGCGCTGCCCGGCTACCACGCGACGGACCGGATGAAGGACCTGGGCCTGTCCGACGAGAAGGTGGCGCCGAACATCCCAGCGCGGCGGCTGGGGAGGCCGGAGGAGTTCGCGGCGCTGGTGACGTTCCTGGCGTCGGAGCCGGCCGCGTATGTCAGCGGACAGTCCATCGCCTGTGACGGTGGAGCGCTGCGCGGATTCTGAGGTGTGCTCCGTGTCTTCCCGGGGGGAAGACACGGGCAAGACGGTCCGGGCGCCGCTGGCGCTCGCGGTGGTGTCCTGGTGGATGACGGGCTGCATGGCCACGGGCACGATCGTGGAGGGCAGACTCCAGCCCAAGCATTTCCAGTTCGTGACCATCGTGGAGCATACGGGGCCAGGGCCGGGTGGCTGGCGGGCGGCGTGTGTCCGGGTACCCCTCCGGAGAGACACCGGTGAGATGTACATGTGTCAGCTTGGCGTCGAGGAGCCCATGGAGACAAAAGCCCTCGGGCCCATCTCCCTGCCGCTGGCCCAACGCATCTCAGCGGATTGCGCGAACCTCTCAGCACAGGCCGTGTTCAGCGCGGCCACTCCCGCCACTCCGCTAGGCCTCGCCTGCACGGAGTTCAGGGACACCCTCACGCTCGCGCTCTCCAAGGCAATCTACGGCTCGCGGGTGAAGCAACTCTGCCGCCAGGAAGCCACTCCCGTGGAGCCCCGGTTCAAGAAGCCATGAGTCCTTCCGCCCAGGAGTTGTTTGAGATTGCGCGCCTCTACTGGGGGGTGGACGAAGCTTATGACCTCCGGCAGGAACCAGGCCCCGAAGACATTCGCTACGAAGCGCTCTGGAAGGAGAAGCGGAAGGAGTTCGACCGGTGGCTGGCCTTGATGAAGCAACTCAAGGAGGCGTTCCCGGACTGCGACGTCTGGGATTACCCCCCCCCACGGCGAACCCGGCCTTCGGCGTGATCGTCGCCCCGCCTGGTGAGAAGGCCCTGCACGGTCCCCAGCTCGAGTGGCGGGTCGTCGGCTACCTGAGCATCCTGGCCCCGGTCTACACCGTGCATTGCGTCCGCCATGAGGTCTACGGCCAGCACCACCGGGACTCCAAGGTGTTCCTGGGCCCCACGCCCCTGGCGCTGCGCGGCATCGCGGACGTCATCGCCCAGCGCATCGAAGAGGATTACGGCGCCACCGCCCTGCCCCTGGACATCGCCCAGACGCCCGTCCCCCTCTACGTCAACTTCATGAAGCCGCCCCAGACGACCCTCTTCCACGCCCTCTTCTCCTCCGAGCCCTGGAACATCTTTTGACGCGCCCGGTCGGGTATTCCCGGCCCTAACAGAGAAGCCAGACTGTTTGTAGCTGGTGGATTTCTCACGTTTTGCGACAGAGTGCGCCGCCTTCGCCGGGAGGGGCATTCCGTGTCCAGACGCAACCGTGTCAACCGTGGGCTGTGGCTCGCGGTGCTGCTGTGGGGAACCGGGGCTTTCGCCCAGGGCAACTCGGTCATCACCGGGACCCTGACGAACGCCGCGAACAAGGGGCCGCTGGAGGACGTCGTCGTCACCGCCACCTCGCCCCAGCTCCAGGGCGAGCGCACGGTCGTCTCCGACAAGAGCGGCCTGTACCGCATCCCCCAGCTGCCCTCCGGCACCTACCTGCTGCGCTTCGAGGCCCAGGGCTTCAAGACCTACGAGCGCGGCGGCATCCTCCTGCGCATCGACCGCACCATCCGCCTCAACGCCGAGCTGCTCCCCGACGAGGGCCTCACGGAGACCGTCGAGGTCGTGGGCGCGCCGCCCAGCGTGGACGTGGGCTCCAGCGCCGCGGGCGTCACCGTGGACCAGGACTTCATCCGCAACATCGCCGTCATCCGCCCCGGCACCAAGGGCTCCGCGTCCCGCTCCTTTGAAGGCCTGGCGGAGCTGGCCCCCGGCGCCGTCGAGGACCGCTACGGCGTGAGCATCAGCGGCAGCAGCTCCCCGGAGAGCCAGTACGTCGTGGACGGCCTGTCCGTGAACGACCCCGGCGTGGGCACCCTGGGCACGCCCCTGTCCGTGGAGTTCGTCAAGGAGGTCAACATCATCACCGGTGGCTACATGCCCGAGTACGGCCGCTCCACCGGCGGCGTGCTCAACGTCGTCACCAAGTCCGGCTCCAATGAGTTCCACGGCTCCGTCTTCGCCAACATGGCCCCGGGCGCCCTCCAGACGGCGGGCACCGTGGTGCGCCGCGAGGGCAGCGTCATCTCCGCGCAGGGCAGCGCCCACAACCTGGGCGACTTCGGCTTCGATTTGGGCGGCCCCATCCTCAAGGACAAGCTCTGGTTCTACGTGGGCGTCGCGCCGTCCTTCAATCGCATCCAGGTGGACCGGCAGCTCAGCAGCTACGAGCTGTGCACGGAGGTGGACCCCGCCAACGGCTGCTCCGCCGTGAACGCCCGCCGCAAGGACCCCGCCACCGGCTTCTCCCAGGTGAACCCCATCGCGGGCACCCAGGTCAGCCGCTTCGCCGACGAGCGCACCCTGCAGTTCCTGAGCAAGCTCACCTACAACTTCAACCAGGACCACAGCCTGGCGGTCTCCGTCTTCGGCACGCCGCGCTCCTCCGGCGGCGTTGGCAAGTACGCCTTCAGCGACGACGGCGAGCCGGAGGTGTGCACCAGCCTGTCCTGCACCAGCTTCGTGCAGGGCGCCTACGGCGCCATCGCCACCCAGCGTGAGAACAGCGCGCTGGACCTGGTGGCCAAGCAGACGTCGTCCTTCTTCGACAAGAAGCTGCTCGTGGACGCGACGCTCGGCTGGCACCACCAGGCCGACTCCATCCTGCCGTCGGACGGCTCCGGCCTGGGCTCCGGCGAGGGCCTGTCCGCGCAGTCCAACATCGCGTGGCGCCGCACCCGCAACCCCGGCCCCCACACCATCAACGAATTCGAGTCCCTGCCCGACCCCGCCGCCTGCGGCGCCACCCCCGCGGAGCAGGCCCTGCGCTGCCCCGTCACCGCCTATTCCACCGGCGGCCCCGGCACCATCAGCATCCAGCGGCTGGACCGCGTGCAGGGCAAGGTGATGGGCACCTACCTGCTGGAGGCCCTGGGCCACCACATCCTCAAGGCCGGCGCGGACATCGAGCGCATGAGCTTCTACAACAACCGCGCGCGCACCGGCCTCACGCCCTGGCAGGAGTGCACCGGCGGCGACTGCTTCTTCAGCCTCAACCAGTACGGCTACCTGGAGGCGCCCGACCGGCCGGTGTTCCTGGCCAGCAAGGAAGGCACCTCCACGTCCACCACCGTGGGCGGCTTCATCCAGGACAGCTGGTCCATCCTCGACAAGGTCACCGTCAACGCGGGCCTGCGCTACGACGTGCAGACGCTGTACGGCCTGGATGGCGAAGTGGGCCTGCACCTGCCCAACCAGTGGTCCCCGCGCCTGGGCGTCATCTACGACCCGACGCAGGCGGGCCGCGCCAAGCTCTTCGTCAACTACGCGCGCTTCTTCGAGAACGTCCCCCTGGACATGGCGGACCTGTCCTTCCCCCAGCAGCAGCTCCTGTCCTCCACCTACCGGGCGCCCCCGTGCAACCCGTCGCGGGAAGGCTCGCTGCTCACCGACTGCACCGTGGACGCCAACCGCACGGCCATTGGCAACCGCGAGAGCCCCAACCAGCTCTGGGACGCGCAGGGCGGGGACCGCGTGCCGGTGGATCCCCAGATTCGCGCCCAGTCCGCGGACGAGTTCGTCCTGGGCGGTGAGTACGAACTGTTCGCCTCCGGCCGCCTGGGCGCCACGTACACCCGGCGCTACCTCAACGACGTCATCGAGGACATGAGCCGCGACGACGGCAGCACCTTCTTCCTGGGCAACCCGGGCAAGGGCTACTCGACGGACTTCCCGCTGGCGAAGCGCGAGTACGACGCGGTCAACCTCTACTTCCAGCGGGCCTTCACCCACGGGTGGCTGGCCCAGGCCAGCTACACCTGGTCCACGCTGCGCGGGAACTACTCCGGCCTGTTCCGCGCGGACACCGGGCAGCTGTCCCCCAACCTCACGCGCGACTTCGACCTGGTGTCGCTCACCGTCAACCGCGACGGCCAGCTCCCCGGGGACCGCACGCACTCCTTCAAGGTGTTCGGCGCGAAGGAGTTCGTCGTCGGACCGCGCACCAGCGTCAACGTGGGCGGCAACTACCGGGCGCGCTCCGGCGCGCCGCTCAACTACCTGGGCGCGCACCCGCGCCGCAGCGGTTCGGAGACCTTCATCCTGCCGCGCGGCAGCGCCGGCCGGCTGCCCTGGGTGCACGGCGTGGACGGCCACGTGGGCCTCAACCAGCGGCTGGTGAAGGACTACGTGCTCACCGTGTCGCTGGACGTCTTCAACCTCTTCAACTTCCAGCAGTACACGGACGTGGACCAGACCTTCACCACCACGCGCGTGTACGCCATCGAGCAGGGCGGCAACCCGGACGACCTCACCGCGTGCCTCTCGAAGAACAACCCCTCGTGCAAGGTCATCTCCACCGCGACCGGGCTGCCCATCGTCGAGCAGGACATCAACCCCAACTTCAAGCGGCCCACCGCCTACCAGGCACCGCGGGCCATCCGTCTGGGCGCGAAGCTGAGCTTCTAGGCCCCGCGCCGCACGAGAAAGGACACCCGCGATGAAGCTTCGATGGATGGCAGTGAGTGGGGGGCTGGCGGCCGCGGTCGTCACCGCCGGGGCCTGTGGCAGTGAGCCGGAGGCCCCCTGCGTGGTGGCCCGCGCCGTGTCGGACGGCTCCACCGGTTCGTTCGCCACGACGTACCAGCTCAAGGAAGGGCAGAACCCGGACCTCGCCTGCGCCCGGCTCAAGCCGGAGCCCCTGGGCCTGCAGAAGTACTTCAGCCAGGACCCCAAGGCCCCCGACACGGTGGGCGTGCGCAGCGCCCGGCTGGGCCAGCTGCTGAAGGACTTCGCGGCGCGGCTCCCCCCGGGCGCGGGCGACTCGGCCACCGCGGTGGGCCCCTTCGCGTCGGAGACGCCCGCGGAGGACCGCTTCTGCACGGTGCCCCAGCTGACGCCCACGCGGCTGGACGTGCCCGAGTCCCCGGCGGCCGACGGCGGGGTGCTGCCCGCGCAGGACTACGGCTATGCGTGGAGCAACCTGCGCATCTACAACACGCCGGAGATCCCGGGCACGCAGTTCACCGCGGACCTCGTCTACACGGAGAACGGCTGCACCGCTTCGTACGCCGTGAAGGGCATCTGGCCGGTGGTGAAGTGCCAGGACAGCACGACGAAGGGGCCGAGCGACGCGCTGTGCGACCCGTACGCGGACTATGACGCCGGGCGGCTGCGCGGCTCCGGCATCAACCCGCTGTTCCCGGTGAAGTGCGACCCGGACGCGCTCATCTGCGTGCTCACGGGTGAGGTGCCGTCGGCTCCCTGAAGGCGCCGGCGCTGCCAGGACGCAGGAGCGCGGGCAGGTCCCGGAAGTCCTTCACCAGGAAGTCCGGCTGCTCGCGCACCAGGACCTCGCGCGGGAACGACGTGGCGACGGCGACACACGCCGCGCCCGCGGCCCGCGCGGCCCTGAGCCCCGCCACCGCGTCCTCGAACACCACGCACCCCGTGGGCGCGACCCCCAGCGCGGAGGCCGCCTTCAGGTACACCTCCGGATGCGGCTTGCCCCGGGTCACGTCCGTGGACGTCACCCGCACGGGGAACAGGTCCTCCAGCCCCACGCGCTCCAGGGCCAGCTCCGCGTTGTCCGCCAGCGCGCTCGTGCCCAGCGCCCAGGGCACGCCCGCCTGCCCCAGCGAGCGCAGATACGCCCCCACGCCGGGGACGGCGGACACCGGCTCGCGCTCCAGCAGCCGGTGGAAGGCCATCTCCCGGTCGTACGTCAGCGCCTCCACCTCCTCGTCGCTCAACGCCCCGCCGAACCACGCGCGCAGCGTCTCCCCTGCCCGCTTCCCGTTGGTGGCGAGCAACTCCTCCCGCGTGGGCACATAGCCCCGCTCGCGGGCGAAGTCCTCCCAGACGCGATAGTGCAGCTCGGTCGTGTCGATGACGACGCCATCCAGGTCGAAGAGGACGGCGTCGAAGGGAGCGATGTTCGAGGTCGATGGAGACATGGAGGCTCGGGCTTTCTCGAAGATCCACACGGGAGGCCCTTCAACCCTATTCACGGGGTGGGCCCGGGGCGCGGCATTCGCCCACCTCGCAGGTGCTGGGCGGGCGGGCAGCCGGGGGGATGGCCCCTGGGAGGCCGCGTGGAAAAGCACCGCCCCGAGCCGCTTCACACCTTGAAGGGCTCGCCTGACCGCTCCAGGGCCAGCCGGCCCGTTGTAGGCTTCGCCGGAGGTCCATGTCGCCCCCCAAGAACCCCGCTGAATTCTCCACGACCGCCGTCCGCTCGCAGGCCACGCCCTCACAGGCGGCCCACGCGGTGCCCGCGCTGACCCTCATCGGCCACGCGCAGCCGCAGCGCATTGGCGAACGCCTGCTGCTCGACGGGCTCCTGTCCGGGGAGCGCGCCGTGGCGCTGTCCCGCAACGCCCCGGACTTCAGCCGTCCGGGCGGCGTGCTGTCGCTGCCCCTGGGGGACCCGTTCCTCAGCCGCACCCCAGTGCGCTTCGAGCCCGGGGTGCGCGGCGGCGTCCGGCTGCTCGTGCCGGAGGACGGGACGCCAGTGGTGGTGGGCAGTGAGCCGGTGAAGGGCGGGCGGGAGTTCCCCGCGGAGGCGCTGGCGTCAGGCGTGCCGCTGGTGCTCGCCGGGCGCGTGGCGCTGCTGCTGCACCGGGCCACCCCGCGCGCGGCCGGGGCGCTGGGCTCCCCGGTGGACCTGACGGCGCTGGGCATGGTGGGGGACAGCGAGGGCATCGTCCGGGTGCGCGAGGACGTGCTGCGCGTCGCAGACCTCCAGGTGCCGGTGCTGGTGCGGGGCGAGACGGGCACGGGCAAGGAGCTGGTGGCGCGAGCGCTCCACACGCAGGGGCCCCGCCGCGCCGGCCCCTTCGTCAGCGTCAACCTGGGCGCCCTGTCGAAGGACCTCATCGCCGCGGAGCTGTTCGGCACGCTGCGGGGCGCGTTCACCGGCGCCACGCGCGACCGCGACGGCTTCTTCCGCGCCGCCCACGGCGGCACCCTCTTCCTGGACGAGGTGGCCGAGGCCCCTCCGGAGGTGCAGGCGGCGCTGCTGCGCGTGCTGGAGACGGGCGAAGTCTATCCGGTGGGCGGACAGACGCCCGTGCGCGTCGACGTGCGGCTCGTCACCGCCACCGACGCGGACCTGGAGGCGCGCATCCACGACGGACGCTTCAAGGCCCCGCTGCTGCACCGGCTGGCGGGCTTTGAAATCGTCGTGCCGCCCCTGCGCGAGCGCCGGGAGGACATCGCGTCGCTGTTCCTCCACTTCGCCCGCCAGGAGCTGGAGACCACCGGCGAGGCCGGGCGCCTGACGTCCGCGGACGCCCGCGCGGAGCCGTGGCTCCCGGCGTCCCTGGCCGTGCGGCTGGCGCGCTCCGCGTGGCCCGGCAACGTGCGCCAGCTCCGCAACGTCGCCCGGCAGCTCGTCATCGGCAGCCGGGGCCTGCCCGGGCTGCGCGTGGACGCCCGGCTGGAGCAGACGTTGGACGCCGACGCCCTGCCCATCCCCGGACAGCCCCTGTCCCCGGAGCCGTCCTCCCCTTCGGAGAACACCCCCGCCGGGCACCGCACGCCCGCGCGCCGCAAGCCCGCGGACGTGAGCGAGCAGGAGGTGCTGGAGGCCCTGCGCGCCTGCGCGTGGGACCTGAAGGCCACCGCGGACTGGCTGGGCATCCCGCGCTCCTCCGTGTACGTGCTCATCGACAAGAGCTCGCTGCTGCGCACCGCGCGGGATTTGAGCCCGGAGGAGATCACCCGCTGCTTCCACGAGTGCGAAGGCGACCTGGACCGCATGGTGCAGAAGCTGGAGGTCTCCCGCCGCGCCCTCCAGCGCCGGGTGCGCGAGCTGGGCCTGGAAGGCACCTGAGACTGACACGTCAGCCTTGTTTCAGTGTGTCACTGACGCGTCCGGGGCGCCGTGTCCCGCGCCCCGTCGGTGATACTTCCGAGGGTGTACACACGAGCCCGCACGCTGGTACGGGCACTGCATTGCCGTGAGGACCTATGGCCAACATCACAATTGATATCTCCACGACCCCCGTCACCTACCTGCCTGGACCGGAGGTGAAACATGGCGACACGGTGACGTTCACGCTGGGCACCGCCACCAACATCGTCAGCGCCAAGGTGACTTTTCCCCACGGCACCTGCCTCACCACGTCCGGCCCGTTCCTCCTGGGGAGCACCACCATGGCGACGTCGCCGCTGACAGTCTCCGCCACGGCGCCGAAGGGCCCCTACGCCTTCGAGGTCAACATCCCCGACCCCGACCTCGATGAAGCGAAGGACCGGATGGTCGGACCGCTGGAGACGGACCGGAAGAACGGCGGCATCGACGTGACGAGCGACCCGCCGGAACTGTAACGGGAAGCAGCTCGAGGGCCCCCTCAGGGCCCACGGGCCCCGGCCGCGTGCTCCCGAACCTGAGCGCGCGGTCCCGCGTGGAGCCGCAGCAGCTCCTCCCGCACCGCGCGAGCCCGTACCCACCGGGGGCGGGCCGTCACCACCGCGTCGGCCAGCTCCAGCCCGCGCTTCAGTCCGGCCGCCGCGTCCTGGCCCTCGCGCAGTCGCCACCCGGCCCACGCGCCGTGGAAGTCCGCCGCCGCCAGCCGGTACTCCAGCCTCGGGTCCCGCTTCAGGGCTTCCTCGTAGGCCTGCGCCGCGCTTGTGAAGTCGCCGTCCGCGCCGTGGCCGCGCGCCTTCCAGCGGGCCCGGACGCCTCCTGCTTCCGCCAGGTAGCGCCACGCATTGCCCAGGCTCGGGTTGAGCTCACGGGCGCGGTTCAGCGCCGCTTCGGCCCGCGTCAGCTCCGGCGCTGGATCCTCCTGCCGGGACAGCGCCCACGTCGCCTGGTGCACCCACGCCTTGCCCAGGTTCGCCAGGACGTCCGCGTCGTCCGGCAGCCGCTCCAACGCCTTCGCGTAGTGCTCCACCGCGGCGCGCAGCGCGGCCGTGGGGTCCTGTCCCTTCGCGAGCTGGCCCTCCGCGCGGAATACCTCCCACTCGCCCAGGTTGTTGAAGGCGAAGCCCTGCGTGGGCGCCAGGGTCCGCGCCTGCTCGAAGGACGCGCGCGCCTTCGCGAGCAGGGCCTCCGGGTCGCCCCCCTCCTCCGCGAGCAGCTCCCCCTGCCAGAACAGCGCGGAGCCCAGCGCGTTGTGGAGCGCCGGCTGCTTCGCGTTGAGGTCCAGGCCCTGGCGGTACAGCGCGAGCGCCCGCTCCAGGTCCACGCTCACGTCCTCGCCCTTGAGGTAGTGGAAGCGCGCCAGCTGTTCGGCCACCTCCGCCCCGTTGAAGCACGCGCTGAAGTTGTCCGGGTTCAGCGACAGGGCGCGGAGAAGCGCGCTGTTCGCCTTGCGCAGGTCCCCCGCCGCGTCGGGCGCGTTCGGCGCGTTGGCGCGCTTGCGGTAGCCGACCCCCAGGTTGATCCACGTGTACGGCTCCTGCTCGCTCAGCTGGAGGGCCGTGAGGTACGCGTCGATGGCCTTCGCCTGGAACGGGAGCGGGTCGCCTCCGCGCGCGGCCTCCGCGTCCGCCTGCCCCTGCCACGTCAGGCCCAGGTTGGCGTGGAAGGCGTAGTCCCGGTCCTCGGGGCGCAGGCGCTCGAAGGCCGCGGTCGCCCGCTGGAGCTGTTCGCGCGGATCCTGCCCGTGCAGTTGCTGGTAGCGCGCCCACTGCCGGTGGGTGAGGGCCTGCTCCAGCGGGATGCGGGCGCTCGGCGGCGCGACGGCCTCCGCGGTGCGCAGCGCTGTCAGGGACTGCTCCAGCAGGGCCTCCACGCCCTCCCCTCCCTGGTTCGTGCGCTGCTCCGCGAGCCGGCGGTGGAAGCGCGCCACCAGCACCAGCGCCCGCGCATGGTCCGGCGCGGCGGCGAGCGCGCGCGACAGCGCCTTCAGGCCGCGCTCGTAGTGCGGCAGCACGTTGCCCTCGCCGTACAGCTCCATCACCATGGCGGCCAGCTCCAGCCGCCCCAGCACCGCGTGCACCCCGGGCTGGCTCTCCGCGGTGGCGACGGCGGCGGCGTACGCCTCGCGGCTCAAGGCCAGGTCCGCCTGGGAGCCCGCGCGGTCCCCGCCGTTCCAGCGCTGCATGGCGCGCGCGAGCAGGATGTCGCCGCGCAAGAGGGGCGCTTCGTAGAACCACGGCACCTGCATGCCGGGCGTGTCCAGCAGGGACAGGGCCTCGTCCGGGCGGTCCTCGTAGAAGGCGAACAGGGCCTTCACGAACGCGGGCGGCGCGGGGACGTCCGGCCCTTCGGCCTGCCGCAGGTACGCGAGCGCGGGGTCGCGGTAGCGCCGGTGCAGCTCCTTGCGGCGGGCCTCGCGCTGTTCGGGCGCGCGGCGCTCCACGTCCAGCAGCAGCTGATCCCTGTAGAGGTGACCCAGCACCTGCGCCAGCGCCCACGCCACCCGGGGCTCGCGGAAGCCCTTCGCCCACGCGGCCTCCAGCCTCTCGCGGGCCCCGTCCAGGTCATCCAGGGCGAACAGCGCGCGGCCCAGGGCGTACTGCCCGGAGCCATCCGCCCGCGCCCCCGCGCGCCGCACGTCCGCCTCCAGCGCGGCCATGCTCGCGCGCAGCGCCTGCCGGTCCTCGCGCGTGTCATGCAGGCGCGACAGGGCGGAGTAGCGCACCGCGGACTCGATGCGCTCCACGCGCTCGGTGAAGGCGCGGGCCAGCCGCTCGCGCTCGGCCACCTCGCCGCGCGCGAGCGCCGCCTGCCCCAGCGCCCCCGCCACCACCACCACCACGCCGGAGCCCAGCATCAGCGCCGCGCGGTGCTTGCGGACCTTCTTGCGCAGCCAGTAGCGCGCACCCTGCCGGGCCCGCACAGGCTCCCCGGCCAGGAAGCGCTGGAGGTCGTCGATGAGCGAGCGCACGGAGTCGTAGCGGAGGGGCCGCTCCTTCTCCAGGCACTTGAGGACGATGGCCTCCAGGTCCTCCGGGATGTTCACGTCCAGGGAGCGCGGCGCGAGCGGCGCCTCCCGCTGGAGCCGCGTGAGCACCTCCGCTTCGGTATTGCCGGTGAAGGGCGGCTGTCCGGTGAGCAGCGCGTACAGCGTGCCGCCCAGGGCGTAGACGTCCGCGCGGCGGTCCAGGCGGTGGCCTTCTCCGCGGGCCTGCTCGGGCGGCATGTAGTGCGGCGTGCCCAGCACGGCGTTGGCGGGGTGGCCCTCCTCGCGCCAGTCGCGCGCCAGGCCGAAGTCCATCACGAAGGGGTTGAAGCCCCCGTCCTCCGTGCGCTCCACCAGGATGTTGCCGGGCTTCAGGTCGCGGTGGACCAGCCCCGCGCGGTGCGCCGCGTGCACGCCCTCGGCGGCCTGGGCCAGCACCAGCACCCGCTGCTCCAGCGTGAGGGTGTTGGACAGGTGCCCCAGCGACGGGCCCTCCACGTAGCGCATGGCGATGAAGGCCTGCCCCCGCACCTCGCCCACCTCGTAGACCTCGCACACGCGCTCGTGGCGCACGCGGGCCTGGGCGCGGGCCTCGGACAGGAAGCGGCGGGCCAGCTCCGGGTCCCCGTCGCGCACGAACTTGAGGGCCACGTTGCGGCGCAGGAGCGGGTCGTAGGCCAGGAACACCTGCCCCATGCCGCCCTGCCCCAGGAAGCGCACCGGCTCATACCGGTCCCAGCCGGGCACCGGGAACGCGGGCGCCCCGTCCGCGTCCACCGCCTGGGGAGGGGCGGTCGACAGCGTGGGGGCCTCCTGGATGGGAGCGCCACCCCGGTCCGTGCGCTCGCGGGCCAGGTCCTTGCGCAAGAGGTCCAGGGTGTTCTCCGTCAGCCGGCCCCGTTCCTTCAGCAGCTCCAGGGGCCCGCGGTGCAGGCGGAGGGCGTCCTCGCGCAGGGCCGCCGCCTCCTCGGAGGACAGCAACCCTTCGTCCAGCGCGAGGAGGACCTCTTCCTCGTACAACTCCTGATGGCGGCCTGCCCCGTGCACGGACGGAGCATACGGGGAAGGCCAGACGATGCGGGAGCGCCGCCGGAAGGGCGCCAGTAGGAGGGGCGAGGGGGCGCCCCCAGGGGGATGCTGCCGGCCCCTTCCGGCGGCCTCCGCGAAACGCCGCTCCGGAGGCTCTGGAGAAGCTCTGGCGAAGCTCCGGAGCAGCTCCGGAACTTCTCAGGGACGCGCCCGGGACCTCAGGCGGCCGGGCGGCGCTGCCTGCGGCGCAGGCCGGGCAGTCCCATCAGGCCCAGGAGGGCGAGCCAGGAGGCGTCGGGCGCGGCGCTGCACCCGCCGCCCGCGAAGGCGCGCGTGTTCGTGACGGTCCAGGTGTGCTCCGCGGGCGAGGCGTCCACGTTGCCCGCGTCGTCCACCGCGCGCACCCGCAGGGTGTGCTCCCCGGGGGGCACGGTGTACCGGGACTGGCACGGGACGAAGGGGCCCCCGTCCAGGCTGCACTCGAACGTCACCCCCTCCTCCTGGGGTCCGAACTCGAAGTCCGCCGTCCGGGAGGAGCCGCTCGCGGGGGGCGCCTTCACGATGACGGTGTCGGGAGCCTGGGTGTCCACGACGAAGGGCACGGTGTTGGACACGGTGCTGGTGCCCCCCGTGGGCGTCTCGGCTGTGGCCGTCACTTCATGCGGGCCGTCCAACAGCGTGGTGGAGGGCATGCAGCTCCAGTTCCCGGAGGCATTGACGGTGGCGGTGCAGAACACCGTGCCGCCTTCGCGCACCGTCACCTGGCTGCCGGGCTGACCGGTGCCGGTGATGGCGGGGGTGGGGGTGTCCACGGTGGTGCCGGGCGCGGGGCCGGTGATGACGGGGGCCGCGGGCGCGGGCTCATGGCCCACTTCCACGGTGCACGTGGCCGAGCAGCCGTCGTTCGCGGTGGTGTTGCCGTCGTCGCACGCCTCCGCCGCGTCCTTGATGCCGTTGCCGCACACGTTGGCGGCGGCGCACACATGGGACACGGGGTTGCAGACCGCGTCACAGACACTGGAGGCCGGGCACGCCTGGCCAATCTCCAGCAGGCAGCGCGGCGAGCAGGTGTCGCCCGCCGTGAGGTTGCCGTCGTCACACACCTCGGCGCCCGCGCGGACACCGTCGCCGCACGTGGTGCCACAGAGGCTGGGAGCGCCGGTGCACGAGTAGCCGGGCTCCACGGCGCAGACGGTGCTGCAGCCGTTACCCGACGCCACGTCGCGGTCGTCGCACTGCTCGCCAGCGTTGATGACGCCATCGCCGCAGGTGTTGAAGCACGCGTTGCCGGGCGCGGGGCAGCTCCAGCCCGCCTCCACCTGGCAGGACGCGTTGCAGCCGTCGCCCGGCGTGCTGTTGCCGTCGTCGCACACCTCGGCGCCCGCCGTCACGCCATCACCGCAGAGGGTGGCGCACACGCTCGGGGTCCCCGAGCAGCTCCAGCCCGGCTCGACGCGGCAGCCATTGGAGCAGCCATCGCCGGACTGCGTCTCGGCATCGTCACACACCTCGCCCGTCTCCAGCGCACCGTTGCCACAGGTGAAGGCGCACACGGAGGGGCCGGCCGCCGGCATGGTGCAGGCGTAGCCCCGCTCCACGCGGCACTCGGTGGAGCAGCCGTCGGACGACGTCAGGTTGCCGTCGTCACACTGCTCGCCCGGGTTCATGGTGCCGTTGCCGCACGTCTGGGCGCAGGGCTGGCCCGGCGTGGCGCAGGCGTAGCCCAGCTCCAGGGTGCAGGCGTTGGAGCAGCCGTCGCCCAGGCTCGTGTTGCCGTCGTCGCACAGCTCGCCGGGGTTCAGCAGGCCGTTGCCGCACAGCGGGGCGCAGGAGGAAGGCGCTCCGAAGCAGGTGTAGCCCGTCTCGATGCGGCACGCCGCGGAGCAGCCGTCCGAACCGAACGTGTTGCCGTCGTCGCACTGCTCACCAGCGTTGAGGGTGCCATCACCGCAGGACGCCACGCAGGCGCTGCCCGGGGTGGGACAGGCGTAGCCCGCTTCGACGCGGCAGCTCGCGTTGCAGCCGTCGTTCGCGGTGGTGTTGCCGTCGTCGCACTGCTCCCCGGTGTTGAGGGCGCCATTGCCGCACGTCTGGGCACAGGAGCTGGGCGCCCCCGTGCAGCCGTAGCCGGGCTCGATGCCGCAGCTCGCGCTGCAACCGTCGCCGTTGGTGGCGTTGCCGTCGTCGCACTCCTCGCGCAGGGAGATGGCGCCGTCGCCGCAGCGGTCGTCATACGCATCCACGAACAGGTAGCGGAAGGCGTTCGGGGGCGAGACCGCGTTCTCGTTGCACAGCTCGATGCGGTTGACGCCCGCGCGCCAGGGCGCGGAGGTGCCGAACTCGCGGAAGATGTTCTTCTGCCACGGCTGGCCGGAGGGCTCGCTGACGGTGACGGGGGACACATTCGCGCCGTTCACCTTCGCGCTGTCGAACTGGTTGTCGTTGAAGGTGGCCAGTCGCACCCGGAACTGGGCGACGTTCGTCGTCGAGGGGACCAGGAAGTCCTGGTAGACGCACGTCTGCCCGCCCAGGGGCGCCATGAAGCGCGCGGTCTGCATCTCCAGGGGCCAGTCGTTGGCGTTGCGCACGCCGGTGTCCGCGCCCGTGGCGGTGCCCGCGTAGAACCAGTGCGGATCCGCCACGATGCCTTCCAGGCGGCGGTTCTGGTTGTCCACGCCGGTGTTGAAGATGGCGACACCCGCGCCCACGCAGCGGCTGGGGCTGCCGGCGCAGGCGAAGCCGGGCTCCACCTCGCACTGCCGGCTGCACCCGTCACCCTCGAAGCGGTTGCCGTCGTCGCAGACCTCCTGCGCGAAGGACGGGTACGCCCGGTTGTCGAAGACGCCGTTGCCGCACAGGGACAAATCACACGAGGACGAACAGCCGGTGCCGTTGTCCACGGTGTCGCCGTCGTCGCACAGCTCGCCCGTGTTGGTGACGTTGTTGCCGCACAGGCTCGCGAGCGAACAGGCGTTGCCCGGCACGTTGCACAGGTAGCCGGCCTCCACGGTGCCGGAGGCCGAACAGCCGTCCCCGCTCGTGGTGTTGCCGTCGTCACACTGCTCGCCGGGCTGGAGCCGGCCGTCGCCCACGAGCGCCGAGGACTGCTGGCGTGAGAGCACGGGTTCAGGGGTGGATGGCCGCGGGTCACTCGACTCGCAGCCGATGAGGAGGAACAGGGCACTGAGGGCCGCGGCGGTGAAGCCCGCGCGCGCGACCGTGCGTGACGCCTGTCCCTTGAAGAGGGACTCCATGACGTTCATGTGCATGAAAGGTCTGCCTTACTTCTGAAGGGGTTCCGGGGAGGGGGAGGAGGAGGCCGGCGTCGTCCGCACGCCCTCCGCCTCTCCGACGATCTTGAACTCGACGCGGCGGTTCTTCGCGCGGCCGTCCGCCTTGGCGTTGTCCGCGATGGGCTGGTTGGGACCGAAGCCCTGGGCTTCCAGCCGCCCGCGCTCCACGCCCTTGGCCACGAGGTAGTCCACCACCGCTTCGGCGCGCCGCTGGGACAGGTCCAGGTTGTAGTCGGCCTTGCCCGTGTTGTCGGTGTGGCCTTCCACGCGGATCTTCGCGATCTCCGGGTGGGAGACGAGGATGGCGGCGACCTTGTCGAGCACCGGGTTGCTGCGCTTCTGGATGACGGCCTGGTTGTTCTCGAAGAAGACGGACTCCATGATGCGGATGCGGCCTGAGTCGATGCGGGCGAGCGGCACTTCCTTGCAGCCGCCGTTGGCCTCGGTGCCGGGCTCGTCCGGGCAGTTGTCCAGCCGGTCCACGACCTTGTCACCGTCGCGGTCGGGCTCCACGTCCGGGCAGCCGTCCTGGTCCTTGTAGCCGTTGACCGTCTCCGGCTCGCGCGGGCAGGCGTCCTTGGAGTCGACGATGCCGTCCCCGTCGGAGTCGGGGTCGTCCGGGCAGCCGTCCTCGTCCTGGAAGCCGTTCTTGTTCTCCGCCTGGGCGGGGCACTTGTCGGCCAGGTTCAGGATGCCGTCCTTGTCATCGTCGCCGTCCGGGCAGCCCTGGAGTTCGGCGAGGCCCGGGGTGGTGGGGCAGCGGTCGTCAGCGTTCTTCACGCCATCGCCATCCGCGTCCAGGTCGGGACACTCGGAGGCCACGTGGGGCTGGCCCGCGATACAGACGGGGCCGGCGGGCGCGGGAGGCGCGCCGAAGGAGACGCCCGCGAGCAGGCGGAAGCGCGGCGTGCCCGGCGTCTGGCCAAAGCCCGGACCGCCCATGAAGTACACCTCCGTGCCGTCCGCGGTGGGGACGCGCAGGCCCAGGAGGACCTCCAGCGAGCTGGGCGAGTCCTGCACGGGCAGCGTGCCGCGCACGAGCACCTCCTCGCGCAGGCCGAAGAGGCCCGCGGACACGTTGACGCCGCCGTTCAGCTCCACGCCCATCTCGTCGCGCACGGGGCTGGACTGGGGGGACAGGGCATACGTCTTGGTGCGCACCAGCGCGCCCACGTCCGCGCCCACGCGGAAGGTGTTGGCCAGCCGCTTGCCCAATCCCAGACGCGGGGAGAAGGTGAAGCCCTCGTCGCGCGTCAGGGCCGCCTTGCTGCCCAGGGGCAGCGCCGCGCCCAGGTGCAGGCCGAGGTCGATGGGGCCGCCCCGGTCCTCGGAGAGGAAGCCGGCGCGGGCCTGGAGCCAGGGGGTGCCGAGCGCGAAGGTGGTCGGGCGGCTCACGCCCACCGAACCCGTCTCCGGGCCCCACTGGGACACGATGGGCAGCTGGGCGCCCACTTCGAGCCAGTTCGTGAGGGCGTAGGCGCCGCTCACGTGCGCCGTCACGCGGTTGGAGATGATGACGCTCTGCTCCTCGTCATTCTCCAGGAGGACGAGCGGACGGTTCTCGTAGTGCGCGGTGAGTCCCACGCGGAACTGCCCGGCGGGGAGCAGGTCACCGGTGGACAACACGAGGCTGTCGCGTGCGCCGGGGTTGAGTTGCAGGCGCTCCAGTTCGATGCCCGGAATGGTGCTGCTCTGGGCCTGGGCGCTGAAAGCGCAGAGGACGGCCAGCCCTCCGACCCCAAGGTGATGCCTTCGTGCGAACAAAGCGTTCCTCCACATCCACTCACGGACGTAGGGACGCCCGCGACCCTTCGCATTGCGAGGGGCGCGATGGCGGATGCACGCCTGAGGCCATCGCTGTCAAGAAGACAACGGTAAGAGTTGCGCGGGGATGGCGGGAGGGCTGGGCGGAGGTGCGTCGGGCTGACGCGTCAGCGGCGGGGTGCGGACACGCGGAACACGGCGGCTGACGCGTCAGGAGCGCGCCGTGTTCCGGCAGGGTGCGTCACAGGTCGAAGTGGCCGGCGGCTTCGGGCTGGTAGGGGACGGCGACGATGCGCAGGCGGCGGGTGCGGCCGTTGGGCAGGGGCCACTCCACGGTCTGGCCCACGGACAGGCCCAGCAGCGCGCTGCCCACGGGGGCGAGGATGGAGATGCGGCCCGCGTCGCTGTTGGCGTCCTTGGGATAGACGAGGGTGACCTCGCGCTTGCCGCCGCCCTCTTCGTCCTCGAAGACGACGGTGCTGTTCATGGTGACGACGTTCGCGGGGATGGAGGTGGAGGAGGTGACGACGGCGCGGGCCAGCTCGGACTCCAACTGCTCCACGATCTCGGCGTTGCGCACGTTGCCGTACTGTTCGACGACGCGCTCCAGGCGCTGGAGGTCGGTGTCGGTGACGATGAGGGGGTGGTCGTGGGTCATGGCGGGGCTCCTGGTGGGGGTGAAGGAATGACGGCGCCACGCATTCCCGGGAAAAGGGAGCGCATGGGGGAGCCGTCGGGTGAAAGAGTGGAGAGGACGCCGACCGTCGCGAGCTACACGGGACGGAGGGCGTGGGAGACAAGCCAGGCGGTGGCTCGGCCATGCGCGGGCAGCGTCCGGCGCACGGAAATCCGGCGCGGAGCACTCTGCTGGCAGGCTGTGAGCGAAACCGTCATCTGGACAGGGACCCGGGGCTGCGAACGCAACAGTGGAACCCTGAATCTAACCGTGTCGGCCCTGATTGCAACCCGACCCCCAGAAGAGACCGACCGGGCGGGCAAGCGCCGTATGTCAAGGAGGCGATGGTTCAACGCAGCGGGGACACGTCCTTGAACCTCACGCCGGTGGCCCCCAGGTGCTCCAGAGCGAGCTTGATGTCCTCGGAGACGATGAGGGACACCTCCCAATGCAGGGGCCGGAACACCTTGGGACTTCCGATGCGGAGGGCATCCAGATGCATGCCCCACACGGAGAGGTAGGTACCGACTTTCTCTGGGAGCCCGTTCTTGGGCATCCAGTAGCGCACCTCTTCCGAAGCTTCGTCGTCGATGCAGTTCACGCGGTGGACGGCATTCAGGATGAGGAAGTCGTCGGGCTGCCCTTCGATGTCCACGGGGAAGAACTGCACGTCATCCGGGGCCAGCTGCTTGAAGATGGAGGCCACCCGGACGTGGACGACGGGAATGCTGAAGGGCGCGTGGGAGTAGTCGAGCACGGTGCCCGGAATCTTGACGGGGATGCGAACACGCTCGGGCCAGAAAGCCGGCTTGCCCATTCGGAACTGCCAGGGGTTGTGGAGCTTGAGCCCCTGCGCATCGCGCGGGTGCCCAAGTTCCCAGCGTCCTTCCAGGTACACATCGTCAGAAAGGTCGAAGTACCGCTGCGACATGGGTCGAACTCCTGGATTCACTCCGTGCGGGTCACCAGCTTGTTGAGGATGCTTCCCTCGCTGACGAGTTCATCCGCCAGGGTTCGCAACATCCGCGTCAGCGACTCACGGCATTGCAAGATGGTTTGGCAGTTCAAGGGCGCCATGAACCCGCTCATGGTACGCGCGAGGATGGGGTCCCTTGTGGCCAGGGACATGAACCTGGTTCGCGGGATCATTCAGCGACATGTCCGCTCGTTCGAAGATTTCTTCGTAGCGCGGCGTCCAGGGTCCTCCATTCGCGGTGGAGGTGCTGAACTTGTCGGACGCGATGTGGTGCTTCGGCCCCACCGCGTCCACCACCGGCCCACGAACCGTCATCGCCACCGCGCCCGGAGCCAGCGCGATGGAAATGGCTCCCGACGTCGACACCGCGACCGACTCCACCTGCGCGACCGCCCCCAACCGGAAGCCACCCTGGGCCGCGCCCACCACTGACGCCTGCGCCGAACCAGGCAGCGTGGGAATCTTCACGGCCATCGTCTCCGCGGTGCTGCCCAGCGCCGCCGTGGCCAGCATCACGAAGGCCCGTGCAGCGTTCACCCCCATCACCTCGCCGTAGCGTTCCCCCGCCTCCCGAAGCGCCTCGAAGGTCGAGGCCTCCCGAGCCGCATCCGCGAGCACCAACCATCCCCGGATGAGGCTCACCACGGTGTCGATTCCGGCATACGCGATGAGCACCGCGGTCAGGGTCGCCGCGATGCCCTTGGACACCGCCGGCTCCGGAATCAGCCACAGCCCCAGGTACAGGGTCGCTGTCGTCGTGATGGTGGCGATCACCGCCTCCCGGCTGACCATGCCCCGCAGTGCTTCGTCCGTTTCGTCCCACACCGAATCCAGCGCGATGGAGAAGGCCAGCGTGCGCCGGCCGACGTCGTCCAGCGTGGGGCCGTCCTGCAAGAGGTGGAGGCAGTCTACGGACAAGGCCTTGCGCTGACACCACCGTCCGTAAGCCGTAGCGAGTCCTTCATCCGGAGCCGCCTGGAGCCGCAGCTGCCGCCTCTCCGGCTCCTTCATGGAGACAAGACCCAGGCGCCTTTGAACATGGGAGTACGCACGCGGAGGCATGGAGGCAGCCAACAACCGGGAGGCTGTTTCCCTCGGTGGCGCGGAAACGGATGCGTCGCGCGCCAGCGCTCTCACCGCCGCCACGAACGCCTCTTCCTCCAGCTTCGCGGGACGGACCTCCATGTCGGGTGCATGGGTGATAGGCGCCCCCTGCCCCGTCTCCAGCCTCACGCTCCGTGACGTCGTGCATCCCGCCCCACCGAGCAGCGCCAAGAGGACAACGGCAACCTGCGTCAGGCGTACCGGGACAATGGATCCACGAGGGCGGAGAGGTTTACCCGGCAGGCGAGGATATGGCATGGGTGAAGGGCTCCCTTGCGAGGCACGGCCTTCCGAATCCTAGCGACCTCTCGACTGCTCCTGACGCCGCCATGCAACGACGCCCTGAACTCGACAGCCTGCGCGGAGTGCTTCTCGTCCTGATGACGCTGACGCACCTGCCCACCCGGCTGAACGTCATCAGCAACCAGCCGTTCGGCTTCGTCTCCGCCGCCGAGGGCTTCGTCTTCCTCTCCGCGTTCCTCGTCGGCGTGGTGCACGCGAAGAAGCTGAGCACGTCCAGCCCCGTCGCCATGGTGAAGAGCCTCTGGAGCCGCGCCCTCAAGGTGTACGGCTACCACGTCGCCCTGCTCTGCTTCGCGTTCACCATCATCGCCGCGCTCGGCGTCGCCGCGCGCCGTCCCGCCATCCACAACCTGCTCGGGTTCTTCCACCAGGATCCGCTCACCGCCCTGTGGAGCAGCCTCTTCCTCCTCTACTGCCCCCCGCTGCTGGACATCCTTCCGCTCTACGTCGTGCTCCTCCTGCTCACGCCCGCGGTGATGCTCGGCGCGCGCAAGGAGGGCTGGTCCCGCGTGCTGGGCTTGAGCGCCCTCATCTGGGTCTGGGCCCAGGTGGGCCTCAAGCGCGCCCTGTATGATCTGCTCGTCGCCATCCCCGTGCTGCCCTGGCCGCCGCTGAGCATCGACCTGTCGGGCGCGTTCGACCTGTTCGCGTGGCAGTTCCTCTGGGTGCTCGGCGTGTGGCTGGGTGTCAGCCGCGCCACCGCGCCGGAGCAACGCGAGCCCGTCTCCCGGAGGCTCCTCACCGGGGCGCTCGTCGTCAGCGTCGGGTTCCTGCTCGTGCGCCACCAGGTCGGCATCTTCAACGTCGAACTGGGCGCCGCTTCGGTGCTGTTCGACAAGTGGTCACTGGCACCGTTGCGCCTCGTGAACTTCCTCGCCGTGGCCCTGCTCGCGAGCTGGCTCGCGCCCCGCGTGTTCCGCTGGCTGCGCCCCCGCGTCCTGGAAGCGCTGGGACAGGCCTCGCTGCCCGTGTTCGCCGTCCACGTCGTGCTGTGTCTGCTCAGCCTGTCGCTGCTCGACGAGAACGAAGACCCGCTGGATTACTGGGACGAGCTCGCCGTGCTCGTGGCGACCTTCTGCTCCATGTACTTCGTGGCGTTGCGCCAGCGCCTCGCGGGCCGGGGCGTGGGCCCACCCTCCACGTCATAGCCGCCACCGCGGTGCTTCACGTCACCCGCGAACAGCCCCCAGCGCGGCCTCCGTCTCCGCCATCAAGGTTCGCACCAGCTCCGCCGCCGGCCCCTCGCGCGACAACCCCACGCCCTGCCCCGCCCACAGCGTCATGAAGCGCGTGTCGCCGCGCTGCGCGGCCGCACCCCTCAACGCTCGCGTGGCGCCGTGATGCTGGGGATATGGCAGGTATGCTCCCACCTCCTCCAACGTGGTGATGAGCTCGTTCGGAATCGCCCGTGCGGGCCTCCCGGTGAGCGCGCGGGTGATGCGCGACGATTCATCCCTGGCCTCGCGCAACACCTCGCGGTGCGCCGGCACCGTGCCGGACTCCTGGCAGCGAAGGAACGCCGTGCCCAGTTGCACGCCCGCCGCGCCCAGCATCCGCGCCGCCGCGATGCCACGTCCATCCATGATGCCGCCGCTGGCGATGACCGGCAGCCGCACCGCGTCCACCACCTGCGGCACCAGCGCCAGCGTTCCCACCAGCCCCGCTTCGAACGAGCCTCCGAAGGAGCCACGGTGTCCACCGGCCTCCGACCCCTGCGCGACGATCGCATCCACGCCCGCGGCCTCCAGCGCCAGCGCTTCGCGCACGTTCGTCGCCGTGCCCACGATGAGGATGCCGCGCGCCCGCATCGCCTCCAGCACCGACGCGTCCGGAATGCCGAACGTGAAGCTGAACACGGTGGGCGCTGCTTCGAGCACCACCTCCACCTGCGCCTGGAAGTCCGGCAGCGGAGCCTCCGCCACCTCCGGCGCGGGCAGGCCCAGCTCCGCGTGGAAGCGCGCCAGCAAGCCCAGCACGGGGCCGGGGTCGCCCGCCGCCACCGGAGCACGGGGCGCGAACAGGTTGATGCCATACGGGCCCGACGTCCGGGAGCGCACCGACTTCGCCTGCTGGCGGATGGCCTCCGGCGACGCATCGGCCGTCCCCAGGGAGCCCATTCCTCCCGCCTCCGTCACCGCGACGGCCAGGTCCGGGGGCGAAAGCCCACCCGCCATCGGTGCCTGGATGAGGGGATGCCTCACACCGAGTCGCTCCGCGAACCTGCGCCAGGCCAGGGGGTCCATCATGGGCGTCACCTCGCGCGCTGACTGGATGCGCGCAGGGCAGCATTAACGCTCCCAGCCTCCTGGTCGCCCACCTCCCCGCGCGACGTCGAGTAGCGCACGCCCGGGGCATCCATTATCAGCAGTCGTAGTCCGGAGGCGGGGCCCCCGCGTCCAGCACCAAGGGCGCCGGGCCGCCTGCCTTCGCCAACGCCTCACCGCAATCCAGCGCCGCGTCCTTCGCCAGGTGCCGGTACAGGACACACGAGGCACGCTCCACGACGAAGGCCTGCTTCGGCCAGTCCGGCCCGCGCGAGGCGAGGATGGCCACCGCGTACCGTCCACCGCCCGGCAGCGTCACCAATCCGATTTCATTGAGCACGTTGTAGCGCGCGTCATCCGAACAGCACCCCGGCGGCAGCCACCCACCCTTGTGCTGGAGCGACGCGCGGGCACGCGCAGGCAGCCGCGTGCCCAGCCAACCACCGCACCCCTCCCGGGGCGTCAATTCCATCCACTTGAGCAACTGGGCGGTGGGCCCTGGCTTCAACAGCGCCTTCTTGTCCAGCCGCGCCAGGAAGGACACCGCGTCGTCCGCGCAGAAGTAGTTGTCGTTCTGCATCGCCTTCGGGGAGTTCGTCGCCCAGCGCTGTCCTCCGTAGTTCCACTTCGTCAGCGCGGTGTTCTTCATCCCCAGGCCCTGGAGATAGACATTGATGGCATCCGCCCCGCCCACCAGGTCGATGATGGCTCCGGACGCCTCGTTGTCGGAGGTGCGGAACACCTTCTCCGCGAGCGGCGCCACCTTCTTCAAGTCCCGCTGCTTCAGCGCGGCGGCCACCCAGAACACCTTCGCGGAGCTGGCGGAGATGTGCGGCCTCGTTCCGGAGAAGCTCGCGGACTCGCCCGTGCGCAGGTCCGTCACCGCCAGCGCCAGGTCCGTCCCGGGCGACAGCCGCGCCGCCTCACGGGCCAGCGAATCCACCACCGACTGCAACGACTCCCGGGGAACGCCCGCGTCAGGAGGCGCCGCCGAAGCGGTCATCGCCAGCAGCCACGCGCCCAGCAGCACCGTCCGCATCCGCGACTCCTTGTTGCATCGGACCCGCCAGCAGCGCCGCCACGGGTCCACCGTATGAACCCAGCATGCATCCGGCCTGGACGCCGACGCCAGCAGCGGCGCTGGCACGCGTCCGCCGCACGCCGCCCTGCTCAGTGAATGAACCGGTGCACCTGCTCCAGCAGCAGCGCCGTCACCAGCCCGCAGTACGTCCCCAGCACGTAGCCCAGCACCGCGAGCAGCACGCCCACCGGCGCCAGCGCGGGGTGGAAGGCCGCCGCCACCACGGACGCGGAGGCCGTGCCTCCCACGTTCGCCTGCGAGCCCACCGCCGCGAAGAACACCGGCGCCTTGAGCCACCGCCGCGCGCCCATCGTCACCGCCGCGTGGATGGCCATCCACACCGCCCCCACCGCCACCAGCGCGGGCGCGTCCCACAGCCGGCGGAACTCCGCCTGCGCGCCAATCGTCGCCACCAGCAGGTACAGGAACAGCGACCCCATGCGGCTCGCCCCCGCGCCCTCCAGCCTCCGCACCGGCGTGAACGACAGCACCACGCCCACGGTCGTCACCAGCAACACCACCCACGTGAAGCCCGTCACCACGTTGCCCAGGTCCGGCAGCACCTTCGCCACCGCCGTGCACACCACCGTCACCCCGAATGCCACCGCCAGCATCGACAGCAGGTCCGACAGGCTCGCGGGCCTCGCGGACGCCGCCTGGAGCCGGGCCGACTCCTCCCTCACCCGGTCCAGCGCCGCGCGGTCCGCGCCGATGCGCGCGTCCATCGCCTTCTCGCGCCCGGCGAAGGACAGCAGCACCGCCGTCCACACGTTGGACACGCCCACGTCCACCACCACCATCATGCTCAGCGTGCTGTCCAGCGCGCCCACGCTCTGGCCAATGGCCACGAAGTTCGCGCTGCCTCCAATCCACGAACCACTCAGCGCCGCGAGCCCCTTCCACGCCTGGTCCCCCAGCTCCGCCGGCACCAGCCACCCCAGCGCCAGGTACGCGATGGGGCCGCCCACCATGATGCCCAGCGTGCCCGCCAGGAACACGCCCACCGCGTTGCGGCCCAGCCGTGCGATGGCCGGCAGGTCCACCGACAGCACCAGCAACACCAGGCTCGCCGGCAGCAGGTACACGCGCGTGAAGCGATACAGCTCCGACTGCGTGGGGATGACGCCCAGGTTCGACAGCAGCGTGGGCACGAAGTACGCGAACACCAGCAGCGGCACGACGTTGAAGAACCGCTCCCCCACGGGGTGGCGCTGCAACACATACAACCCCGCCAGCACCGCCAGCAGCACGGCGAGCACCGCCATCGGATCCTGGATGAGCGGCGCCGTCACGGGGCCGCCCGGGGCTCCACGCCCAGGCCCGGGCCATCCCCCAACTGGATGCGCCCGCCCACCACCGGATGCGCCCGGTACGGGTCCTCCGCGAGCAGCAGGTTGCCGTCCAGGTCCACCCAGTCCACCAGCGGCGCCAGGTGCGCGCCCGCCGCGATGCCCAGCCCCGTCTCCACCATGCAGCCCAGCATCACCTTCAGGCCGCACGCGCGCGCCGTCTCGATGATGCGCAGCGCTTCACGGATGCCGCCGCTCTTCTGCAGCTTCACGTTGATGCCGTGGAAGCCCGCCGCCAGCGACGGCACGTCCGACGCCTTCGTCAGCGACTCGTCCGCCACCAGCGGCAGCGGCGAGCGCGCCTTCAGCCACTTCGCGCCCTCCACGTCCCCAGCGGGCAGGGGCTGCTCCACCAGCTCCACGCCCTGCGTGGAGAGCCACTGGATGTGCGCCAGCGCCTCCTCCGGCTTCCAGCCCTCGTTCGCGTCCACGCGGATCGTCTGGGACGTCAGCGCGCGCACCGTGCCGAACACCTCCCGGTCCTTCCCGGAGCCCAGCTTCACCTTGAGCACCGGGAAGTCCGCCGCCTCGCGCACCTTCACCGCCAGCACCTCCGGCACGTCGATGCCAATGGACATGGACGTCACCGGCTGGCGCGTGGGGTCCACCCCCAGCAGCCGGTACAGCGGCACGCCCATCACCTTGCCCGCCAGGTCGTGCAGCGCCAGGTCCACCGCCGCCTTCGCCGCGGGGTTGTCCGGCAGCGCCGCGTCCAGCGCCTCCGACACGTCACGGAAGCAGCGCAGGTCGCGACCCTCCAGCACCGGGGCCAGCTTCTGGAGCGCCGCCTCCACCGACTCCCAGGACTCGCCGTAGCGCACGTTCGGCGCGGCCTCGCCGTAGCCCACGAGTCCTCCCGAGCGCACCTCCACGAACACGTTGCGCTTCACCGTGCTCGTGCCCCGGGCAATGGTCCAGGCATGGCGCAGCGGCAATTCCACGGTGCGAAAGCTCAGGGGCGACGACATGGGCGGAGCATCCTCCAGGGCCCCTCCCTTAACACGGCACTCCCGGCAAACGCCGCATCCGTTGCCTTCCGGGGGTGAAGGCGCGAGCCTCCCACGCCATGCGCTCCCTGCCCCTCCTCGCCGTCCTGCTCGCGCTGGGTTCCAGCCATGCCGCACCGCCCCGTCCCCCACAGAAGGACGCGCTGCGGACCCTGCTCGCGGAGCTCATCGCCGCGGACACGTCCAACCCGCCCGGCAACGAGACGGCCGCGGCCCGGGTGGCGGCGCGGTGGCTGAGCGAGGCGGGCATCGACTCGGAGCTCATCGAGCCCTCGCCCGGACGCGGGAACCTCCTGGTGCGCCTGAAGGGCACAGGCAAGGGGAAGCCCATCCTCGTGCTCGCGCACCTGGACACGGTGCCCGCCGTGCGCTCCGAGTGGGCCACCGACCCGTGGAAGCTCACGGAGAAGGACGGCCTGCTCTACGGCCGGGGCGTGCAGGACAACAAGGGCATGGCGGCGGCGAGCATCCTCGCGCTGCGCCGGTTGAAGCAGGACGGGGGCCAGCGCTCGCGCGACATCCTCCTGTACCTGGGCGCGGATGAAGAGGTGGGCTCCGGGCAGGGCCTGGACTGGATGATGGCGCACCGCTCGGAATTGAAGGAGGCGGAGTTCGCGCTCAACGAAGGCGGCCTCACGGAGCTGTCCCCGGACCGCAAGCAGGTGCGCTTCGTGGCGCTCCAGGCCGCCGAGCGCGTCTCGCGCAACGTGACGCTCAAGGCCACCGGCCCGGGAGGCCACTCGTCCGCGCCGCCCGTGGACGCGGGGCCGCTGGTGCGCGTGGCCTCGGCGGTGGCGCGCGTGGGCGCCCTCACCTTCCCCGCCCACCTGACGCCCGCCGCGCGGCTCCACATCCAGGGCCGGGCGCCGCTCACGCCGGGGGAGCTGGGGGACGCGCTGCGCCGCATCGCCGCCGCGCCGGATGCGCCGCCCGAGGACGCGGTGGCCACCGTGGCCAGGCTGGAGCCCGCGCTGGGCGCCGTGCTGCGCACCACCTGCGTGCCCACCGTCTTCCACGCCGGCACGCGCTCCAACGTCATCCCCGCCACCGCCGAGGCCACCGTCAACTGCCGCCTGCTGCCGGACGCGGACGCGAAGGCCGTGCGCGAGCGCATCGTCGCCGCCGTCAACGACAAGGACATCCAGGTGGAGATGGACGTGTCGGCGCCGGACTCGCCCATGTCGCCCGTGGGGGACAACGCGATGTTCCGCGCGGTGAAGGCCGCCGCCGCGAAGGTGTGGCCCAACGTCCCCGTCATCCCGCGCCAGTCCACCGGCACCACCGAGTCCGCCACGCTTCGCAGGGCCGGCATCCACGCCTACGGCATCGACCTCTTCGCCCTCACGCCCGACGACGCGCGCACCGCGCACGCCCCCAACGAGCGCGTGCCCGTGGCCGCGCTCCAGCCCGGCGCGGAGTTCGTCTACCTCACCCTCAAGCACCTGACGCGCTGACGGAGCCACGCGCGGCAGGCGGCGCCCGCGCTCTCGCTGTTCGTCCCTGAAGCCCCGTCACCTGGACGGTGCGCGCGCTGGCGCGCTATGGCTTCACCTCAAGGAGAGGCCATGTCCGAAGCATCGCCCCAGGAGCTCACCGCGCAGGTGCGCCAGAAGGTCGTGGAGGTCGCCCGGCAGGGTGGCTACTTCGACGCCATCCTGGGCGCGGGCCCGGAGCTGGCACGCCTCCAGGAATACCTGCGCATGCTGGCGGGACAGGTCCCCCTGCCGCCCTCCGCACCCGGACAGTCCCCCACCATCTTCCCTCCGCTCCCCGGCCTGGAGGAGCGCCCCTGGCGCGACCCGCCCCCACCCGTGGCGAAGGCGCTGGAGGGCTGCCTCGCGGCGGTGGAGCGCGACCTGGCCCGGCTGGAGGACGCGGAGCTGCTGCACTACGACTCCGGCATCGTCGGCACGGGCCGCTGGTCCGTGCACCCCGTGTACTTCGCGGGCGAGCGCCTGGACCGCCTCGTCTGGCCCCAGCTCGCCATGGAGGAGACCGCGGCGGCCGTGCACTCCCTGGACGGCGAGTGCACCGCGTTCCCGCTGGCGGACGTCCTCTTCTCCTCGCACGCGCCCGGCACGACGCTGACGCCGCATTGCAGCTGGGATGGCTTCCGGATGCGGCTGCACCTGGGGCTCAAGATTCCGGAGGGCTGCGGCATCCGCGTGGGCACCGAGTCACGGCAGTGGGAGCAGGGCCGCGTGCTCGCCTTCCATGACTCGTTCGAACACGAGACGTGGAACCGGGGCCAGGAGCGCCGCGTGGTGCTCATCGTGGACTGCTGGCACCCGGGCCTCACCCTGGCTGAACGTGACGCCCTGCTAGGACTGACGCGCAAGTTCGAGGTCCGCGCGCTGCTCTCCCAGTTGCGCATCCCCGAAGCCATGGCGGAGCCCCTGATGCTCCGCTTCGCCCAGGAAGAGCGGACGGACGCCCGGGTGCGCCGCTACTGGCGCGCCTGACGCCGCCCGCGAAGCCGTCACGGGGCCTTGCCGTCGGGGCGATACTCCTGGACCCAGACCTTCTCCGGTCCCCAGGTGAAGAGCATCCAGCGCGACGTCTGACCGACGAAGCCCTCCGCCTGGATGGGCCGCGTCACCGTGATGATGCGCGTCCCGGGCTTGCAGGTGCGCAGGTGCTCCACCAGCCGGGCCTTCGTCTCCGGGCTGAAGGCCACCCAGTTGGTGAAGACGTGGGTGACGTCCGTCAGGGGCTCGCGCGTCATGTCCCCCACGGTGAGGGTGATGCCCGCGGGCTTGAGCCACGGCGCCACGCGCGCCACGTGGTCCGCGATGAGCTCCACGCCATGCGACCGGGCCTTCAGCCACCGCGCGGCGATGAGCACCCGGCCCCGCCCCGCCCCCAGGTCCACCACCCGGCTGTCCGGGCCCACGCCCGCGCGCTTCAGGAAGAGCAGCGCCGTCAGCAAGGGCGTCTCCCCGTAGATGAGCTCGCGGAAGGACTGGCCGGTGGACTGGAGCGCGCGGACCATCTCGAAGGTGCGCCGCGCGCTGTACGGGGTGAGCAGCAGGCGCTGCCACCAGAGCCCCAGGTATGGACGCAGCAAACTGGGGCGCCACAAGAGGAGCAGCAGGTCGGTGGAGCGCACGATGACCGCGATGACCAGCCCCTGGAGCTGGATCGCGATCCACTGGAAGAACGGCAGCTCGAAGTCCACCAGCGAGTCGTCACGTCGCGGGCCGAGCGTGGGGGGCGTGGGGTCCGTCATCCTCGCGGCGACGTGTCCAGCCCGCTCACGCGAACCGGGGGCGGGAGGGCGAAGCGGGCGGCCTCGGTGTCCTGCCCACCTTCGACAGCGACGCCCTGGTCCTTCAGCACCGCGGCACGGGTGCGCCGCCAACGCAGGGACAGCCTCGACGCCTTCATGGACACCCTCTTCCGCCCCGGGGGCGGTGCACGCGACAGCACCGCCCGAATTCACCCCGAGCGGACCGGAGCCCGCAAGCGTCCTCTCAGAAAGAGGCCGGCGAGCAAGCCGTCAGGCCCCCACGGGGTGCTCCCGCGTCGCGTGGGGACGCGGCGGCCTTCCACGCGGACGCAGCCCGGAGCCTCACGCGCCAGGCCTTGCGCCAAGGCCCCGGAATCCATCGGGATTCATTGCTCCCCGGGCCTTGGTGCGTGACGTGCAGAAGGGGCCGGACACCGTGGAGCGCTCCCGTCTTCGAGGGAGCAGCGGCCCCCCCACGGACAGAGGAACGCCCATGTGCACTGACTTCCTGATCACCGGCACCGACTCCCGCCTCTCCACGAACTACGCCGTCAACGGCCGCAGCATGGAGTTCGGTGCCGACCTCAAATCGCAGCTCATGGTCCACGCCAAGGGCGAGTCCTTCCAGTCGAAGGCCCCGGGCCTCAAGCCCGGTCTGAAGTGGACGTCGACGTATGGGTTCATCGGCCTGACCGCCCTCAGCGACGCCATCATCGTGGATGGCATGAACACGGCGGGCCTCTCCGTGGGCGCGCTGTGGCTGCCGGGCTCCACGTACCCGGCCGTCACGCAGCCGTCGCAGGCCCTGGCGCTGGTGGACTTCGTCAACTGGGCGCTTGGCACCTGCGCGACCGTCGCGGACGTGAAGGCCGCGCTGACCAGCGGGAGCGTGCAGGTGTGGGAAGGCGACCTGCTCGCCACGCTGCTGCCCCTGCACTTCCCTGTTCACGACGCCGCGGGCAACTGCGTCGTCGTGGAGTTCACCGACGGGAAGCTCAACGTCTACGACAACCCCGTCGGCGTCTGCACCAACAACCCGCCCTTCCCCCAGCAGTTGGAGAACCTGGGCAACTACGCGAACCTGTCCCCCTGGGACGCGAAGCCCACGGAGCTGGGCCTCCAGTCGTTCTCCCCCGCCGGCCACGGCAGCGGCATGCGCGGCCTGCCGGGGGACTCGACGCCCCCCTCGCGGTTCGTGCGCGCGACCTACCTCAAGCAGTACGCGCAGCCCGTGTCGTCCTCCTCGGACGCCAGCACCCTGGCCTTCCACCTGCTGAACACCGTGGACATCCCGCTGGGCACCAGCCGCTCCACGGACAAGCAGGGCAAGGACGCCGTCGACTACACGCAGTGGGCCGTCGTGAAGGACCTCACCGCCCAGACCTTCTCCGTGCGCTTCTACGGCAACCCCTGCGTGTACTCCGTCAACCTGAACACGCTCGACTTCAGCGCGTCCGCCGGCAAGCCGTTCCCCGTCCCGACGACGCCCACCAGCATCGACCTCACCGCCAGCATGTCGAGCTGATTCGCGACCATCCAGGTGCCCGGGGGCCCACCGCCGCGAACATGGCGGCGGCGGGCCCGGGCTTCACCCCAGCACCTTCTTCGCCAGCCGGGACAGCGCCTTGTCCCCGGACACGGCCGGGAGCGTGAGCAGGTGCGCGGCCACCTGCTTGCCGGCCGCCGGGTTCTGCGCCGCCAGCTTCAGGTACACGCTCGCCCGGTCCACGAAGTCCGGGCGCCCGCTGGAGGCCTCCACGCGCGCGAGCAGCTCCTGCGTCAGGGGCACGGCGGGGAACGACTCGAAGAGGCCGCGCAGGGCCTGCCGCTCCAGCACCTCCGGACGCGCTTCCGCCAGGGCCAGGGCGGGCTGAAGCAGGGCCAGTCCCAACGTGCGCATGGACTCCGCGACGACGCCGGGCTTCCACCCGTCCGCGAACGCCGCCAGCAGGGCCTCCGCGCCCCGCACGTCCCCAAGCATGCCCAGCGCGTACACGGCCGTCTTCGCCTCCTCGTCGTTCAGGCTCCGCGCCTGCACCATGTTGACGAACCGGTCGATGACCTCCGTGTCGCCCATCCGCGCCAGCGCCTGCGCCGCCTCCCGCCGCACCTCGCGCGACGGGTCGCTGTACAGCACCTGACGCAGCACGGGCATGGCCACCGCGCCGTGGTCCGCCAGCGTGTTCACCGCCGCCGCGCGCGCCTCCTTCGTCGGCTCGGACAGCGCCGCCTGCGCCAGCGGCTGCACCTTCGCGCGGCGCACGCGCATCAGCTCCGCGACCGTCGCCTCGCCTCCTTCCCGGGCGCGCACGTCCTCCAGGGTCTCCCGGGCGAAGAGGCGCAGGCCCGCGTCGTGGCCCGCGCGGGTCATCGCGTCCAGTTCGCGCCGCGCCTGCGGCCCGCCCATCGCGCCCAGGGTGCGCAGGGCCGTGCGTCTCACCATGCGGCTGTGGTGCTCCGCCAGCGCGCCCTTCACGGCCTCCAGCGCCGCCTCGCCCCGCGTCGCCACCACCCGCGCCACGAAGGCGCTCGCCGCCCCGTCGCTCCACGTCGGATAGCAGTCGCGCAGCAGCGCGTCCACGCCCAGGCTGGCGTAGTACCGCGCCGCGTGCGCCGCCGCCTCGTAGCGCGTCAGCTCGCCGCGCGCCCGGCGCACCATCGCCTCTCCGGGCGACAGCGCGACCTCCGGCCGCTGGACGTGGATGCTCGGGTGCGTGGGCACGGACTCCAGCGCGGAGACCTCCACCTGCACCGCGCCGGACAGCCGCACCAGCGCGATGCCCAGCACCTGGTAGACCTTGATGAAGTCGTCCAGCCGCTCGCCCGGGTCCGGCCGCTGCGCCAGCGCCTCCAGCAGCGCCCCCGGCTTCTCCAGCCCCAGCTCGCGCAGCCGCGCCACCAGCGGCTCCACCGTCCGCGCCCCCACCGCCGCGAGCCCGCTGGCGAAGGCGTCCGCCAGTTCGTCCCGCACCTCCGCCAGCGCGATGGCCGCCCGCGAGGCCCCCGCCGCCCGGGCCGCGTCCGCCCACCCGCTGCGGGGCAGCGCGCTCGGCGTCGCGGGGGGACGCACCCGCCCCCGCCGCCGGGACACCACGGGCACGTCCTCCGCCCGCCCCAGCGCGCGCAGCTCCAGGCCTTCGGGCGTCTCCACCACCACTGCGGAAGGGAACAGCGTGGGCAGCGCCGCCTCCAGGCCCACGTCGCCCATCACCGCCAGCAGCTTCGAGCCCTCCAGCGCCGCGGCCAGCGGCTCCTCCAGCGACGCATCCGCGGGCAGGAAGAGCGCCCGGCCCGCGCCGTCCACGAACTGCGAGCGGGACCCGCTGGCCAGCAGCGTCCCCACGCGCACCACCACCGGCAGCAGGTCCGGCGCGAACACGTCCTTGCGGTGCTCCTGGAAGGCCGCCATCGCCGCGCTCACGTCCGGCAGCGCCACCTCCAGCAGCCGCTCCAACGGCTCGCGGTCCACCGGAGCGCCGCCCGTCCACTCCTCCAGGTCCAGCCGGTGCGGCGCGAAGCCCGGGTACTGCCCTCCCGTCGCACCCTGGAGCACGTAGCCCGCGTGGCTCTTCTTGGGCGGCACCGTCTTGAGCATCGCGGGGAGGATCTGCTTCTCGCTGTAGTGCCCACCCGACACCAGGTCCACGAAGCGGCTCTCGCGGATGAGGAACCGGTCCGGCGTGACGCGCGAGGAGAACGCGTACTCCACCAGCGTCAGCCCCGTCACCGGCGCGCGGTCCTTCTTGGTCCACGTCCTGCCAATCAGCTCCTCGACGTGGCGGGGCTCCAGCGCTTCGCCGCCCAGGTGCTTCTCCACCTTGCGCGCCGTGAGCAGCATGTCCGCCACCAGGTCCGTGAACACCGGCGCTTCGAACGTGCCCGTGCGCGCCACGGCCGCGTCCAGCAGGCCCGCCAGCTCCACCGCCCGCGCCGACAGCCGCCGCAGGCCGTTGGCCCGGAGCGCCTCGCCCAGCGCGCGCACCTGCTCGGGACGCTCGGCCCCCAGCGACGCCACGCCCGACAGGCCCAGCTCCCGCACCAGCGTGGACACCTGGGCCACGCCCGCCTTCATCAGCTCGCCGGTCTCCGCCTTGCCCTTCTTCACGCTCTTCTTCGCGCCGGTGCCACCCGGCGCCACCGGCGCCGACTCCGCCGTCACGAAGGCGTCCGGCGCGCGCGCCCACGCCACCAGCAGGGCCGCCGCGTGCTTGCAGAACGGGCGCGAGCGCGCCGCCATGCACGAGCAGCGCCCCTTCACGTCCGAGCGCGCCTCGCCGAACACCAGCGAGACCTTGTACGGCGTCGCCCCGGAGCCCGCCGCGTCCGCGAACAGGCGGTTCTCGTAGCGGGACAGGTTCGCGAGCAGCTTGCGGTCGAACATCTCCGCGCCCTTTTGCAGCTCCGCCTTGTCGCTGATGATCTCCAGCAGCGCTCCCATCCCGATGACGGGCCGCACGTCAGCCATGACGGTCCTCCTTGTTCGTGGACGCGATGAGCGGCGCCAGGTCCTGGTTGCGCATCACCCGCTCCACCACGTCCACCAGCTTGCGGGGCGTGCACCCGAAGCACGGAATCCCCAGCGCGGTGAGCTGCTCCGCCATCGCATGGTCATACGAGGGCCGGCCGCTGTCCGACAGCGCCAGCAGGCACAGCACCCGGGCGCGCGAGTCCACCAGCTGTCGCAGCCGCGCCACCAGCTCCTCCGCGTTGCCGCCCTCGTACAGGTCGGTGATGAGGATGAAGAGCGTCTTCTCCGGCCGGCGCACGTAGTGCTCCTGCGCGTAGGCCACCGCCCGGTTGATGTCCGTGCCGCCGCCCAGCTGCGCGGAGAAGAGCACCTCCACCGGGTCCGCCAGCACCGGCGTCATGTCCGCGATCTCCGTGTCGAACAGGACCAGACTCGTGCGCAGCACGTCCAGCGACGCGAAGATGGCCGCCATCACGGAGCTGTACACCACGCTCTCCGCCATGGAGCCGGACTGGTCCACCACCAGCGTCACGTCCCACTCGTGGTGACGGCGCTGGTTGGGCCAGAAGTAGAAGCGCTCCGGGATGAGCCGCTTCTTCTCCGCGTCCCAGCCCTTCAGGTTGGAGCGGATGGTCCGCCGCCAGTCGATGTTGCGCGCGATGGGGATGGGGCTCGTCCTGTCCCTGCGCAGCGCCCCCAGCACCGCCGTGCGCAGCGGGGACTCCAGCTTCTTGCGCAGGTCCTCCACCACCTCGCGGATGATGCCGCGCGCCAGGTCCTTCGCCTGGTCGGGGATGAGCCCGCGCGCGCTCACCAGCGTCGTCACCAGCTCCACGTTCTTGTCCAGGAACGGCAGCGTCTCCGGCTCGAAGAGCAGCTGCGTGAGTCCCTTGCGCTCGATGGCGTCCTTCTGCACCAGCGCGATGACGTCGTCCTTGAAGAAGTCGCGCAGCGAACCCAGCCACCTGGGCAGGTAGGGTTTGGAGCCGCCCCGCCCCGCGGACTTCTCGCCGTAGACGAAGGAGAGCGTGTCATCCAGCTCCTCCAGGTCCCCGCCCTCCAGGCCCAGCGCGGTCGCCCCGGCGCCCAGCCCGCCCAGCGACGGACAGGCCCCCGTCTTCTCCGCCTCCGGGCCCAGCGCCAGCCGCCAGCGCAAGAGCGCGTCGCGGTCCTTCGGTTCCAGGTCCTTGGGGTCCACGCTCATAGCAGGTCGTCCAGGTCATCGAGCGCCTTGCCCAGCTCCGCGCTCATGTCCTTCAACGTCTCCTTGTCCTTCTCCTCCAGCACCGACTTCACCGCGCGCCCCTTGTCCTTCAACTGCCGCGCCCCCATCACGTTCTCCATCAGGTAGCGCCGCTCCGTGGCCCCCAGCGTGCCCAGCGCCCGCCGGAGCACCGGGAGCGTCTGCACGAAGCGCTCCGGCTCCACGCCGCAGAGGAAGTCGTCCAGCGCCTTCACCACGTCGCGGCTCTTCACCAGCACCAGCGCGTTCACCTGGAGGAAGCCCTCCAGGTACGCCGCCGCGTCCGCGGGCTCCACCGCCAGCGACAGCCGGCGCCCCACCTCCAGCGCCACGTCGGACTCCGGCAGCTCGCGCGCCAGGTACAGGAGCCCCGTCGCGAGCCCCGACGTCGCGGGGTGGACGGCGTGGCTCTCCATCAGCCCTCGCGCCTCCACGTACCAGCCCGCCTTGTCCGCGCGCGGCTGGGACAGCGCCACCTCGTGCAGCGTGCGCAGCGCCTCCAGCACCCTGGGCACCGCTTCGGCGTCACACACGCTGGCCTCGCGCACGCGCAAGAGCGCCCGGCCGAAGGTCTTCTCCCCCAGCGACGCCACCGCCTCGTCCCCCACCTCCGAGTGCGCTCGCGAGGTGCCGTAGGCCATGAGCCCCGACAGCGCCCGCGCCGCCGACGCCAGCGAGGGCAGGTCCGCGTCCGTGGCCGCGTGCGCGTCACAGGAGCGGAGCGCGGAGGCCACCGTCTGGGGACAGCCGGTGATGACGGACTCCAGCAGCACGTCCGCCGCTTCGGCCGTCGTCCTGGCCAGGTTCAGCCGCTCCTGGAGCACGCGCGTCGTCACGCCCTCCAGCGAGTCGCCCAGGACGATCTTCTCCACCAGCGCCACGTCCGTGGACGGCGTCCACTGCGCCTGCCAGGACTCGCGCACCCGCGTCAGCGCCGCGTAGCCGCCCGCCTCCGTCGCCGCCTGCCTGCGCGTGCCGGTGCCCGCGCCCGACAGCGTCGCGTAGGGAATCCCCGCCACGCGCAGCCGGTGGAGGAACACGGAGGAGCCCACCTCCACCTCGTTGTTGAGCCGCAGCGCGAAGCTCTCCGGGCTGTCCGTGCGGGGCAGCCGGCGGTCGCCCACCTCGCGCCAGAACTCCGCCTGCAACGAGTTCTGCCCGATGCGGCTGGCCACCTGCCCCACCTGATGGCCGATGACGCTCTTCCACAGGAAGCCGTCCACGTGCGTCGCGTCGCCCCGGCACAGCGTGGCCACCGTCGCCTCGCGCAGCTCGTCCAGGCCGGGCGCGCTCTTCTCGCGCAGGTCCGACAGCATCACCGCCAGCCGGTACGCCTCCAGCACGTCCGACAGCGACGCGGAGAAGCCGCGCATCCGCAGGTGGCTGGCGAAGTCCAGCAGCACCTCCAGCGTGGCCCGCCGGAAGTCGCAGTGGGCCTCATGGGCCTTCTGGTAGAAGTGCGGCGCCCGGTTGCCCGCGCCGTAGCCCAGCTGCTCCGCGAGCCGGGGGAAGCTGAACGGAATCACCGTCACCGCGCAGGGCACGCCCGCCGGCAGCTTCGCCTCCAGCGCGGGCTCCACGTCGTTGGCCACGAAGGCCGCGATGTGCGCCGCGCCCGCCACCACCGCCACCTTCTCAGGGGCCACGCCGCTGGCCACCACCTCCAGCACCTTGCGCGCCATGAAGGCGTCACGCTGGCGGTGGTAGCCCTGCCGCGGGCCCGCGTTGATGACGTCCGCCCAGGCCAGCAGCACCGGCCGGAACTGCTCCGGGCTCCAGTCCGGCGCCTCGAAGGCCGCCTCCCAGAACTCCTCGAAGGAGCGGTAGCCCTGGGAGCGCGCGAAGGCGTCCGTGAGGGGCACCGTGTCATCCGGAGCGGGCGTACCTCCCTCTGTCGCTTCGGCCTCCAGTCCCAGGCCGGGCGCGTCGCGGTCCACCGCGAGGCTGACGCCCACCGGGATGTCGATGAACTCCACGCGCGCGCCGTTCGCCCGCGCCCACCTCAGCGCCTGGTACTCCGGCGAGTAGGCGGCGAAGGGCCACAGCGACGATGCCGGCGTGCCATCCGTGCGGTAGCCCAGGATGGCCACGGGCGGCCGGGTCTGCGCGTCGCACAGCACGTCCACCATGCCGGTCGCGTCGCAGGGGCCCTCCACGAGGACGACCTGGGGCTTCACCCGCTCCAGCCAGCGCTGGAGCACGGCGGTGGTGCGCGGCGAGTGGTGACGCACCGGGAAGTGCTGCACCCGGGAGAGCAGGGCGAAGTCCATCAGCCCCTCAGCAGCTTCTTGCTCGCGGTGTACAGGTCCTTCCACGGACCCGGGCGGCCCTTGGCCACCGTCTCCATGTACTCGCGCAGCGCCTTCACGTCGTCCTCCTGCTCCTTCACCACCGCGCCCACCAGCGAGGCCGCCAGCTCCTGCGACGTCACCGTCCCGGAGCCGAACTGCTGCGCGAGGATGGCGCTGTTGAACAGCACGCTGATGGCCTCCGCCGTGGACAGCACCGCCCCCGGCGTGCGCACCTTCGTCTTGCCGTCCTTCGTCACGCCCTTGCGCAGCTCCTGGAAGAGCGTCAGCAGCACCCGCGACAGCTCCTCCGGCGGGGGCACGCCCACCTGGTAGTCGGTGCGCAGCTCCGCCTCTCGCTTGGTGACGATCTGGATCTCCTGCTCCAGGTCCTCCACCACCGGCACCGTGACGAAGTTGAAGCGGCGCTTGAGCGCGGCGCTCATCTCGTTGACGCCCCGGTCGCGCGTGTTCGCCGTGGCGATGAGGTTGAAGCCCCGCTGCGCGCTGGTGATCTCCCCCAGCTCCGGCACCGACACCTGCTTCTCCGACAGGATGGAGATGAGCGAGTCCTGGATCTCCGGCGACGTGCGCGTCACCTCCTCGAAGCGGGCGAACTTGCCCGTGCGCATCGCCCGGAGGATGGGCGACGGCACCAGCGCCTCCGGTGACGGTCCCTGCGCGAGCAGCAGCGCGTAGTTCCACGAGTACTTGATGTGGTCCTCGCTGGTGCCCGCCGTGCCCTGCACGACGAGCCCGGAGGTGCCGCTGACGGCCGCGGAGAGGTGCTCCGACAGCCAGCTCTTCGCGGTGCCCGGCTCGCCCACCAGCATCAGCGCCCGGTCCGACGCCAGCGTGGCGATGCACACCTGCACGATGCCCCGGTCACCCACGTACTTGGGCGTGATGGTCACGCCCCCCACGGGCTTGGGACTGCCCAGGATGTAGGTCTCCACCGCGCGGGGCGACAGCGCCCAACCCGGTGGGCGGGGCTTGTCGTCATGCGCCGCGAGGGCGTCCAGCTCGTTCTTGTACTTCGCTTCGGCAGGCAGGCGGATGTCCGGCATGCACTGCACGCTATCCACTCAGTCTGACATCCGGCAAACGCCCTGCCTGCCCTCCAGGTCGTTCTTCCGCGCCGGTCTTCCAGGTCGGAATCAGCGTCCCGCGCGAGGCCGGGTCCAGCCCCCACCGTCATGCGGCGCTTCCGCCGTGTCCGGCCGCCGCGTCCGGCGCGTGCATCCATTGCACCAACTGGATGATGACACCGTTCGCGTCCGCGACCTGGAAGTAGCGCTCGCCCCAGGGCTCCGTCTCGATGGGCGTCAGCACCTTCACGCCCTCCTCCTGGATGCGCGCGTACTCCGCGTCGATGTCGTCGACCACGAAGGCCACGATGAGCCCCTCCGCCCGGCGCGTCTTCAGCGATTCGGGCTTGAGCGACTTCAGGCCGGTGCGCAGGTAGCAGACGTTGAAGCCCACGTCCGGCCGCGCGAGCGACACGAAGCCGTCCGCGGACATCGCCTCCTTGAAGCCGAAGTGTTGCCTCAGGAAGGACGCGGAAGCCTCCACGTCATCGACGTTCAGGGATACGGCGGAAGCAGTGACTCGCATGGTCATCCTCCAGCGGGGTTTGACGGACTCCTCAATCTACGTACGATGTACACAGTTGCACGTCAAGGTCCTGGCGTTGGAAGAATCCGCCGCATGGCATCGCATCGCAGCAGCGCGGGAGACCCCACACGGACGCTGGAGCTGTTGTGGCGGGAGGCCGCGCCTCCGAAGGGACAGCGTGGGCCGAAGCCGGGCCTCACCGTGGACACCGTCGTCGCCACGGCGGTGGAGCTGGCGGACGCGGAGGGGCTGGACGCGGTGACGATGCGGGCGCTGGCCGGGAAGCTCGGCATCGCGCCCATGGGGCTCTACACCTATGTCCCCGGCCGGGCGGAGCTCATCGACCTGATGCTAGACGGCCTCTATGCGGGCATGGCCCGGCGCAAGCCGAAGACGCGGGACTGGCGGGCCCGCCTGGAGGCGGTGGCCCATGACAACCGCGCCCTGTTCACCACGCACGCGTGGCTCGCGGACGTGTCCACCACGCGCCCGCCGCTGGGCCCGGGGCAGTTGGCCAAGTACGAGTACGAGCTCCAGGCCTTCGACGACACGGCCCTCGGCGACGTGGAGCGGGATGCCGCGCTGACGTTCGTGCTGGGCTTCGTCGAGTCCTGTGCCCGGGCCGCGTCGGACATGCGCGCCGCGCGACTTGAATCCCAGATGAGCGACGCGACGTGGTGGCAGGCGAACGCGCCCCTGCTCGCGCGCATGTCCGACCCCGAGCGCTATCCCACCGCCGCCCGCGTGGGCACCGCCGCGGGCCAGGCCCATGGCGCCGCCTACGACCCCGAGCACGCCTTCCGGTTCGGACTCGAGCGCGTCCTGGATGGACTGGCCGTGCTCATCGAACAGGCCCCGGCCCCGAAGCGCCCGCGGTCCGTCGCCAGGAAGACGGCCCGGTAGCGTTTGGCCAAGAGGCCTCGGGGAGCGGGGGCACCCGGCCAGCCCCTCAGGATTCTGTCGCCCCGTCTGGATTTTCCGAGCATGTGGCGCCGCACCGGCAAGGGCTCCTCCTCGTGGCGGAGTGCTGGCATCGCTGTTGCTGTAGCGCCCGGCACCTCTTTCCAGAAAGGCCGTCCATGAACACCCTCCGACTGCGTCACCTCTTCTCACGGACCCTGCGCACCTCCTCGCTCGCCCCCCTGCTGGTGCTCGCGGGCTGCGGATCCTCCGCGGACCTGGAAGGCTACTCGCGAATCTCCTGCGACAACGGGGTCCCCGCGCTCAGCGACCTGGCGATTTCGCCTTCACCGGACTTCGTCGAGCTGCGCATCACCAACGGCCCCTCCGAAATCACGAGTGGTCGTACCCGCACCAGCTCCGGCCAGCCCTGCGCGACGGCCACCGACGTCCCCGCCTGCCAGACCGCCCTGGCGAACGCGACGAGCACCGAGAGCTTCGTCGACACCTGCCAGGGCGTCTGCCCCACTGTCGTGACCCATGCCTTCCTGGTCACCACCCGCGGCGATGAGGTGAAGACGCACCCGACGCCGGAGGCCCTCAAGTCCCTGCTGGGCACTGTCGACACCGAACAGGAGGCCGTGCTGCTCGCCTACGCCTCGGGCAACGCCGTGAGCTGCGAGACGCTCGAACAGGGCGCGGTGAAGAAGAACGCGAACGGCACCTTCAATGTCGTCACCTACGAGGGCGACGCCTGCGCGGACTCGGGGTTGGAGCAGGTCGTGCTGGAGGTGTCCGCCGCCGGGGAGCTCCGCGAGGTCGAGCGCCATGTCCTGGAGAAGGGCGGCGACGCCTGCAAGAGCAGCCGGAGCTCCGTGGGCCCCCAGACCGCGGCCCTCTGAGAGAGCACGGGCGCGCTGGGACACTCCTTCGCGGAGGCCGCGCACCTGGAGGCGGCCTCCGTGTCCCAAGAAGCCCGCCCCCGGTGTCGAAGCCGGGGCAGTCCCATCCTCGTCATCCCAAGGGCCTCCTGGCCAGGAAGTCACCCATGCACGCACTCCGACTGCGCCACCTCTTCTCACGGGCCCTGCGGGCCTCGCTCGCCACGCCCCTGGTGTTGGCGGGCTGTGGCTCCACCCCTGACGACGGGGTTGACGGTGGGACCGACGGCCGCGCCGACCTGACGGGCTATTCGCAAATCGCCTGCAGCGGGAATGGCCTTGCCCTTGACGCCCTGACGATCTCCCCGGCGCCAGACTTCGTTCAGCTTCGCTACCTCTACACGTACTTCGGCTCGGATGAGCGCGACTCCGGCCCCGTGTCCTCCCAGGGCCAGCCCTGCGCGACGGCCACCGATGCCGCCGCCTGTCAGGGCGCCCTGGAGAATGCGGTTCCCAGCGCGGGCTTCCATCACACCTGCACGGAGCTCTGCGCCGACTTCTTCCTGGTCACGACGCGCGGTGACGAGGTGAAGACCTACGCGACGCCAGAGTCCCTCAAGTCCCTGCTGGGCACCGTCGACACCGCACAGGAGGCCGTGCTCCTGGCCTTCGCCGCTGGCAACACGATGAGCTGCTCCCAGTTGGAGCGGGGCGCGGTGAAGCAGGATCCGAACGGCGGCTTCAACGTCATCGGAACCCAGGGATATGCCTGCGGGAAGAACACGGCGCTGACGCAACACGTGGTGCGGGTGTCCACCTCCGGCGAAGTCCGCGAAGTGGAGCGCCATGTCCTGGAGAAGGGCAGCGACGCCTGCGCCATCGGCCGGCGCCCCGTGGGCCTCCAGGACGCGGCGGCCTGCGAGAGCACGGATGCACTGGGACACTACTTCGCGGAGGCCGCGCACCTGGAAGCCGCCTCCGTCCACGCCTTCCTGCGCCTGCGCGAGGAGCTGGCCCTGCACGGCGCCGACGCGGGGCTCCAGGACGCGGCCCGCCGCAGCGCCATGGATGAAGTCCTGCACACCGACGTGACGGGGCGCATCGCGCGCCGCTTCGGCGCCACGCCCCAGCGTCCCGTCGTCGCTCCGCTGCCCCTACGCCCGCTCCTCGACGTGGCCCTGGACAACGCCGTGGAGGGCTGCGTGCGTGAGACATACGGCGCGCTGGTGGCCCACCACCAGGCCCTGCACGCGCAGGACGCCGAGGTGCGCGAGGCCATGGTCCGCATCGCCGAGGACGAGACGCGCCACGCGGGCCTCTCCTGGGACATCGACCAGTGGGCCCGGCCGCGCCTCTCGCCCCAGGAGCGGGACGCGCTGCGCGAGGCCCAGCGACAGGCGGTGGCGACGTTGCGCGCGGAGGTCCTGGTGGCACTGGACCCGGGCCTCGTCACCGCCGCAGGCCTGCCTGCGCCCGAGGTCGCCCTCGGCCTCCTCGACACGCTGGAGCAGGAACTCTGGGCCTGAGCCTTCAACCCGTGGCCTTCGCGCAAGCGATGACGCAAGCCGACGGCGCACGTCGCATGCCCACTCGTACGCCACAGGACCTTCCTGGTTTCCACCTTGTGAGCGCACATGCGCGTTTGAGAGAATCGCGCGGGTGAACGCCCGCGCTCGCGTCTTCTCCGCTGTCCTGTTGGCCTCGTTCGTCTGGGCCTGTGCCTCCTCGCCCTCGTCACCGTCGCCGGATGCACCCACGACCGAAGCAGGCTCTCCCGCCCGGCTGTGGCAGCGCGGCGCGGCCACGGGAGACCTGGCGCGCTTCACCCGCGACGGCACCCGCGTCGCCGCGGACGGCGCGCTGGAGCTGGACACCACCGCGAAGCAGGGCAGCGACCCGTTCCCCGCGGGCGGCTGGTTGGACGGCGGCAGCTTCTACAACGGCGGCACGTTCCGCTTCGGCACCGCCACCTCCGAAGTCCAGACCGTCCCGGGCGGCTTCGACAGCGTGGTGCCGTCCTTCGACGCGCAGACGCCTCCGGGCACCTGGGTGAAGCTCACCGTCGCCGCGCGCATCGAGGGCACCTGGACGAAGGACTACGAGTTGGGCGTCTGGGCCTTCGACGTGGCCACCGTCGCGCGCCACAGCGTGGACGGCCAGGGTGACGCGGACGGCAACGTGTCCACCGACACGCTCAACCTGAAGCGCCGCGCGGACGCCCTGCGCGTCACCGTGTTCCTCTTCTCCGAACGCCCGGACGCAAGCCCCCGCGTCCGCTCGCTCGCCGCCGCCGTCATCGACACGCGCCGCAAGCCCGAGGACGCCACCGGGGACCGCGCCGCGTGGGGCACCGTGCTGGACGTGCCGGGCTATTCGCAGATGATCTACCCCGACGGCGGCGAGGTCTGGTGCTCCCCCACGTCCACCACGATGCTGCTCGGCTACTGGAGCCGGAAGCTGGGCCGCGCGGACCTGGAGCACCCCGTGCCCACCGCCGCCGCCCACACCTATGACTGGGTCTACAAGGGCACCGGCAACTGGAGCTTCAACACCGCCTATGCCGCCAGCATGGCCAACGGGGCGCTGCACGGGCTGGTCGCCCGCTTCGACTCCTTCGCCCCCGTGGAGCGCCTCATCGCCGCCGGCATCCCCGTGAGCATCAGCATCGCGTACGAGCCCGGGGAGCTCACCGGCGGGGCCTCCCGCCGCACCGACGGCCACCTCATCGTCGTGAAGGGCTTCACCGCCGACGGCGACGTCGTCGTCAACGACCCTGCTTTCGGCTCCAACGAAACCACCGGGACGACGTACCGGCGCGCCGAGCTGTGGCGCGCCTGGCAGCACTCCCGGGGGGCCGCGTACGTGCTCTGGCCCGCCGGCACCGCCCTGCCTCCCCAGGGGATGGAGCCCCTGCCGTAGGCCCCGTCCAGAGGAGGACACGCGGGCGACGCATCGCGGCGTGCACTGTCCACTGGCCGGGCCGTCAGGCCTCCCATCCCTTGACGAAGGGGCTTTCGTGACAGCCCGGCCACGAACTTTAAGCTTCAGTCCAAGGAAATTAGGCTTGATTTCGCGAAGCTGAATATAAATATCTGCGCGCGAGATTTTGCCGTCCCCATTCTCCGGAAACCCGGGCGGGGACGAGCCTGGAGGCACGGACATGGAGCAGAAGCCGCTGCGGGACTTCCTTGAGATTCCCTACGACGAGCTGGAGGAGCTCAACCTCCGGGTGAAGGAACAGCGCGTCCAGCGCGTGTCGCCGGAGAAGATGCGCGACGAGCGCATCAAGTACCTGACCGACGAGAAGCGCATCAAGGCCATCACCGTGTGCTTCACCGACCTGGAAGGTCGGCTGCACATGCTGGACTACGACAAGAAGTTCCTGCTCAAGAGCGCGGACAACCTCACCTTCGACGGCTCCTCCATCCGCGGCTTCTCCGCGCAGGCGGAGAGCGACCTGCGCCTGAACATCGACTGGGGCGCGTTCTACTGGCTGCCCTCGGACATCTTCGGGCCGGGCAAGGTGCTGGCGTTCAGCGAGGTGCTGGAGCGCGACGGCACGCCGTACCACTCCGACATGCGCGGCCAGCTCAAGCGCGCCACGGAGGCGCTGTACCAGAAGGACGGCATCGTGTTCCACGCGGCGCCGGAGATCGAAGGCTTCCTCTTCAAGAACCGTGACGCCGAGCGCCACTACCACGAGGAAGGCAAGTTCGAGTTCATCTCCATCGGCGGCTACTACCACGCGCTGCCGGGCGACGCGCTCCGCACCTTCATCGACAAGGCCGCTGAAGCGCAGCGCGCCATGGGCTTCCAGAACGAGAAGGACCACCCGGAGGTCGCGCCCAGCCAGTTCGAGATGAACTTCTCGTACAGCGAGGCCATCATCGCCGCGGATCAGATCCAGCTCTACAAGCTCCTGTGCCGCCAGGTGGCCGCGCAGCTGGGCCTCACCGCCAGCTTCCTGCCCAAGCCCGTCACCGGCGTGAACGGCAACGGCATGCACATCAACATGTCGCTGTCGAAGAACAACAGGAACCTGTTCCACGACAAGGCGGGCCAGGACGGCCTGTCGCAGATGGGGTGGGACTTCATCGACCGCATCCTCACCAACGCCAACGACATCTGCCTCGTCCTCAACTCCAGCGTGAACTCCTACCGCCGGTTGGATCCGCACTACGAGGCGCCCAACCAGATCAAGGCCTCCGCGAACAACCGCGGCGCCATGGTGCGCATCCCGTTCGGCAACGAGCGCAGCGCGCGCGTCGAGTGCCGTTCGGTGGCGCCGGACGCCAACCCGTACATGGTGCTCTACACGCTCATGAAGACGGGCCTGGAGGGGCCGCAGCCGCAGGAGGACGCGGAGACCAAGCGCAGCCGCACGCGCTTCCTGCCGGACAACATCTACGACGCCGTCCGCTTCTTCAAGGGCAGCCAGTTCATCGCCCAGACGCTGGGCGAGTCGGTGCAGGGCAAGTACGCGGAGCTGAAGGTCGGCTCCGCGGACCGCTGCCCCAAGCAGCTGGGCACCCGCGTGAAGGAAGCGGAGATCCAGTTCCACCACGAAGTGACGAACCAGTACCTCTGGAACCTCTTCTAGGGGCTGCTCCTAGAGCTCCCTGAAGCGGGCCTGGAGGAACAGGTAGGCGGCGTAGGCCACCAGGCCCGCCGCCACGACCCCCAGGAGCACGTCGCCCGCGGGTTGGCGGGCGACGACGCTGAGGGCCTCCGCGAGGCCCTTGGCCTCTCCCGGGTTCGCGTCCACGGCGGAGCGGACCAGGAAGATGCCCATGACGCAGAACACGACGCCGCGCGCGGCGATGCCGAAGCGCGACACCCGCTCCACCCAGTGACGCTGGCGCGCCGCCAGCCCGGTGAGCGTGAGCTTCTCCAGGAACTTCCCCTTCCACGCCTTGTGGAACTGCTTCACCGCGAAGCCCAGGATGCCCAGGCCCACCAGCGCCACCAGGACGCGGCCGAAGGGCTGCTCCATGAGCGTCGCCGTCCAGCCCTGGGTCCCCTTGCCCCGGCCCTGGGAGGCGCCCACCACGGTCTTCAGCGCGAAGAGGGCCAGCGACGCGTAGATGGCGCCGCTCAGGAAGTACATGGCGCGCGTGGCGAGGCCCTTGGCGTCGGAGCCCTTGTCCTCCGTGTCCGCGAAGGCCTGGGCGAAGCGCCAGACGACGAAGCCCAGCAGGCCCACCACCAGCACCGACAGCAGCACGATGCCGAAGGGCCCCTGCGCCACGGTGCTCACCGCGCCATGGCTGTCCGTGGCGCGGCCGCCCTCCCCCGCCGCCAGCTTCAGCGCCAGCACGCCAATGATGGCGTAGACGGCGCCCTTCGCCGCGTAGCCCATCCGTCCCAGCTTCTTCGCCCAGGGGTGGCTCGCGGCGTCCTTCGCCCCGCGCGACAGCCGCTCCATCCCCGGCCCACGCATCACGTCCATCGTCGCCATCCGAACGCTCCTCCCGTCCCACGGTCGGGACCGAGGACAGGGTGCGCATCCGATGGCCCGCCCGGACGAAAGCCCCTTACCCCCCGTCCGGACTCCTGACGAGGAGCACGGCCCCCGCCTGCCCGGCTGCTGTCGGGCGATCCGCCAGGATCCGCGCTCAGCGCAGGTTCCGCACGGCCTGCACCACGCGGGGCCACTCCTTGGAGCGCGGGTCGATGAGCTCGAAGTGGCCCGCGCCCTTCAGCGGCACCAGGTGCACCGGCTCCTTCAACTGGACGCCCCGGGCGTGGAAGCCCTCGCTGAGTTCGAGCGGCACGGTGTCATCCTCCGTGCCGTGCAGCAGCACCTGCGGCAGCTTCAGCGGCTGGAGCGCCGCGGGGGAGGCGACGGCGTAGCGCTCGGGCACCTGCTCCGGGGTGCCGCCCATGAAGGTCTTCACGATGCCCTTGCCCAGGTCCAGCGTCGCGCCGCGCGCCAGGTCCACCACCCCCGCCAGGGACACCACGCCCTTCAGCTTGAGCGGGGCGTCGCGGTGGAGCGGCTGCCGGGCGGTGAGGCGGTGGCGCGCGGCCAGCCACATCGCCAGGTGACCGCCAGCCGAGTGCCCCATCGCCACCACGCGCGTCAGGTCCAGGCCCAGCGAGGGCGCGGCGTCCACCAGATGATCCGCCGCGGAGGCGACGTCCTCCAGCGTGCCGGGGAAGCCGCCACCGTCATGGCCCACGCGGCGGTACTCCACGCTCCACGTCGCGAAGCCGCGCTTCGTCAGGTCCGCGCACAGGTGGCCCGCGTGCTCCAGGCCGTACTCCGCGCGCCAGAAGCCACCGTGAACGAAGAGCACCACCGGGTGGGGGCCCTTGCCCTTGGGCTTGCGCAGCTCGGTGAACTGCTGCGGTGCCTCGCCGTAGGCGATGCGCGCGTCGGGCGGCGGCTGGGGCGTTTCCAGGACCCACATGGAGCTCATGCGCCCATCTTGGGAACGGGCGGCCCGCCGCCGCAAGCCGGGCGGAGCGCATCCCCTGCGCGCCTTGCGACCTGGCTGTGTTCCTGGACACCAACAGCCCGCCCGTACTGGCGATGGAATTCTTCAAAGGCCGCGGTGACGCGCACGTCCCAGCGCGTCCTGCCATCACCCCACCTGCGCGGAGGCGACGAAGAACCCGATGTTCACATCCGACGGGTCGACGGTGAGGCCGTGCTCGGCGGCGAGGTCCGGTCCAAAGGCATACTGGAGCGCGCCGAGGATCTGTTCCTGGGCATTCCGCACCATCTCAGGGGACGCGCCCCCGGTGCTCGGGTCGAAGTGGTAGTCGGGACCGAGCTGCTGCTGGATCCGGTCGAGCGCCTCGGGCGGCGCGCCGCGCAACGCATCCACGAGGTCCAGGGCGTCTTGTCCCTCGAGTCCGTAGAGCGCCGCCACGCGCCACGCGGTGTCCGTGACCTGCACCGCGAACCCGTCGTTGTCGTCGAAGAGGGCCTCGCGCTTGCGCAGCTCCTCCAGGAACTGCTCGCGGGTGAGCCCCATGTTGCCGAGCTGGGCGGCGGCCTCCGGGTCCAGCGTGAGCAGCTCGCGCGTGTCCGCTGGGATTCCCGCCTGCTCGAGCAGCTTCGCGCGGTCCTCGGCGAGCTTCTGGGCCTCCTCGTTGCCGTGGATGAGGCCGCTGATGAACCCGCCGAGCGCGTGGACCACCCCGCCAACGATGCCCAGCACGCCGCCGGCCACCGTGCCCAGGCCAGGGACGAACTCCAGCACGTCGCCCGCCAGACTGATGCCCGTGCCGATGAGGGAGACGATCTCCCCCGCGTCCGTGCCGTTGTCGCGCAGGTTGGCGATGTCCTGGGTGAGCTGCGCGCTGTCCAGCGCCAACCCGATGGCGGGCAGGAAGCGGCCTCCCACGCGGGCCACGTCCCCCGCGAGGTCCGCGGTGCGGCTGAACAGCCCCACCAGCCCGGAGGCCACCAGGACGCCGCCGCGCGCCGCGCCCAGGAAGCCCTGGAGGGCCTGGGGGTAGTCGCCCTCCGCGAACGCCTGCGCACCCGCGTAGATGCCGAAGCCCACCGCGGCGACCGCCAGCGAGCGCTGGAAGGGGTTCTGCTGGTCCCACGCGCCGATGATCGTCTGCGCCCGCGACAGGTCCCAGGAGGCGCCGTCGCGGAAGCGGGACAGCGCGCCCAGCGCCAGCTTGAAGTTGTCCACCTCCCGCTTGATGTCCTTGAAGGCGCTCTTCGCGTCGGACAGGGGCGCGGTGAGCGCGTCCAGCTCTTCGGCCGCGCGGGTGGCGCCCTCCGGGCCCATGGCTTCGTATCTGGCGAAGATGCCCGCCTGGGCCCGGGGCAGCGCCTGCGCCAGCACCTCGTTCTGCAGGCGCTCCTCCAGGTTGCCATCCGTGTGCTCGTCGATCGTCGCGGCGAGCGCGGCGTTCGTGCCCACGCGGCCCACGAAGTCCACCGCCGCTTCGGCGTGCGCGTCGGTGTTGGCCAGCAGGGTGTACGACTCCAGCAGCACCTTCGCGGAGTCGGAGTCACCGGCCGCGGCGAGCGCCTCCAGCGCGGGGCCCGTCTCCTCCAGCGTGGTGGCCAGCGTGTTCGCGAGGCCGGTGGCGCGGTCGCGCAGCTCCGCGCGCGAGGGGTCCGCCCAGAAGGCGTCGGTATAGGCCTGGCGTTGCTCGCTGGTGAGTCCCGGCCCGAAGGCCCCCAGGTCCGCGGCGAGGCGCTGCTCCTGCACGGCCAGCTCCCCCTGCGCCGTGGTCAGGTCCTCCCGGATCTTCCCCACCGCGTCCGTGGTCGTGTCGAGCACCGCGTTGCCCGCCTCCACGAACCCCCGTTGGATCAGGTCCTGCGCGAGCGCGCCCCCCAGTCGCGCGCCCCGGCCCTGTTCGGCCAGGTCCCCGAGGACGTCATCGAACTGGTTGAGGTTGTCCGAATCCCCGTGGGCCGCGAAGGCCTGGCCCAGGGACGCGGCGAGCCGGGCGACCCCCGCGTCCCCGGCCAGGTCCGCCACGGCGGCGAGGCTGGTGACGCCCGTCTGGGTCTGGCGCCGGACGCCGTCCCCGGAGTCGTCCTCGTTGTTCCGGGCGCGCAAGGCCAGGTCGCGAGCCAGGGTGTCCACCTCCGGGGCCAGCGCCGTCAGCAGCGCGTCCACCTGGGCGGGATCGCCCAGCGCGCGGGCCTCGTTCTCCAGCGCGAGCGCACCGGCGCCGGTGCCGCCTTCCGCGAGCGCCGTGCGCACCCGCTGCGCGGCGGCCTCCACCGGCGCCGACGTCTGCGCGGTGGGGGCGGCGGTCTGCACGGCCGGGGGCGCCAGGGTGCTGACCGGGCCGGACGTCCGCGCGGAGGCAGGGGCGGCGAGCGCCTTGAAGGCGTTGACCTGGAGGCCCTGGGGAACGCGGAAGGTGCCTCCCCGCAAGGCGGTCGGAAGGGAGGACCGCGCGCCTTCGCCCAACAGCTTCACGCCCGGGGAGGACACCGGGGCATCGAACCCCGACCGGCCGGGATTGCCGCGAGGCGGCGAAATCACGGGCGCAGGCGCGGGGCGCGCCGGGACGGGGGCGGAGACGGAGGCCCGGGGGGCGGTGAACCGATGGAGAAGTCCGTCGCTCTTCATGTCGCGCGCCCCGGGCATTCAACGGGGGCGAAATGCCCACCGTGATGCCCGGTACGCAGCGGTGTGCGGCGCGGTTACATCAATATCCGCCTCGTCGACGGCGACCACGACATCGACTGCAAGATCGACGGCATTGGCGCGATGGGGCTCAAGTCGGAGTTCGTGAAGGAGGCATAGTCCCGCGTTGAACCTGCCCCCGGGGGTGCTCCCATGTCCGACGAAGCCCGTGGCTACCTGCTCCGACAGTTTGAAACAGCGTGGGCCCTCACCGGGTATCACCTCGAGGGACTGACGACCGAGGAGTGCCTGTGGCGCCCGGCCCGCAGAGGCCTGCACGTGCAGTCGCTTCCGGACGGAACGTGGCGCGCCGACTGGCCAGAGCACGAAGGCTACGACCTCGGTCCCTCCAGCATCGCGTGGCTGACGTGGCACCTCGGCTTCTGGTGGTCCATGGTGCTCGACCACTCCTTTGGAGGAGGGACCCTCTCCCGACAGAGCGTGCTGTGGCCCGGCGATGCCGGCGGCGTCCGCGCGTGGATTGGCCAGCTCAAGGGCCAGTGGCAGGAGGTCCTCGAAAGACTCACGGACGAAGACCTGCGCTCGCCGCAACGAACACGCTGGCCCTTCCAGGACCGTCCGTTCGGTGACGTCGTCGCCTGGGCCAATGTCGAGCTGACCAAGAGCGCCGCCGAGCTTGGCTACGCACGCTTTCTCTACGCCGTCAGCGCCCGCTGATTCGGTCGGGGCAGGTTGACTTGATGGCGCGCGAAATGAATGGGCTGACGCTTCACATGCGAGCGTTCCGGGAGTGCGCCCGCCATGTGTGGAACACGTACTTCCAGCCGCTCGACGACGGCTGGCACGAGTTCATCAACGTGGAGCAGGCGCTCTTCTCAGCCCTGGTGTTGGAGCAGATCCACCTCCCGGAGGGGCAATGGCGCAAGGACCCCACCGGCTACTACCCGGCCATCAAGGTCATGTTCGAGGTTCCGCCGCGAGGCCTGCCGGTCCTCCGCGCGGAGCACGTTCCCGAGATGAACGTGCATCAGTGGGAGGAGACGAGGCTCACGACCCTGGAGATCGACCTCCGCTTCGTGGAGTTCTTCGACTTCGCGAACCTCGATGGCCCCAGGGACTTCCGCTACGTGAAGGTGCGCGTGCTGGGAGCAGCCACGCCCGGGTTGGTCGGAAAGGACCTGCTCATCGAGGCCCTGGACGTGACCTTCGAACAGCCCAAGGCCTAGAACTTCCGGCCCGCCCGCCCGTTGAAGGCCGTCATGACCTTCCACGTCCCGCGTGCCCTGCACGTGCTCCTGACCCTGGGATTCACCGCCCCCCTCGTGCTGCTGGCGCCCAGCGTCCTCGCGGCCCGGGCCACCACCCGCTCCCTGGGCGGGGCGGACCGGTACCTGACCCACGTCACCACCGACAAGCCGCTCTACCGCCCCGGGGAGCAGGTGCTGGCGCGGGGGCTGATGCTGGAGGCCCTGAGCCGCAAGCCGTATGCGGGCTCGCTCCAGGCGCAGTTGGAGGTGCGGGGACCCCGGGGAGACGTCGTCACCACCACCACGGTGTCCACGGCGGACGCGGTCTGGGGATACGCCTGGCCCATTCCGGCCGGGCAGGCCGGCGGCGAGTACACCCTGCGCGTCACCTATCCGTGGACGGGCGCGGCCCCCGCGGAGCGGAAGTTCGACGTGCGCGCCTACCGGGCCCCCCGGCTCAAGTCCCAGATTGAGTTCCTCCGGGACGGCTACGGGCCGGGTGACACCGTCACCGCCACGCTGGACGTGAAGCGCGCGGAGGGCGGCGTGCCCGAGGGAGCGAAGGTGACGGCCACCGCGCTCGTCGACGGCGCCACCGCGGCTCGGGTGCCATGCACGGTGGACGGCAAGGGGCGCTGCACGGTGCGCTTCCCGCTGCCGGCGGCGATGGAGCGCGGTGAGGGCACGCTGGCCTTCACCATCGAGGACGGCGGCGTGGTGGAGTCCGCGGCGAAGACGATTCCCATCCTCCTCCAGACGCTGGACCTGGCCGTGTACCCGGAGGGAGGCGACCTGGTGGCGGGACTCGCCTCGCGCATCTACTTCGAGGCGCGCACGCCCGCGCGCAAGCCGGCGGACCTGGTGGGCCGCGTGGTGGAGGTGGGCTCCGGCAAGGTGGTGGCCCGCGTGCGCTCGGAGCACGAGGGCCGTGGCCGCTTCGAGCTGACCCCGCAGGAGGGGGTGCGGTACGCGCTGCGCATCGACGCGCCTTCGGGCATCCAGAAGACCTTCCCGCTGCCGGAGGTGAAGCCGAGGGGCGCCGTCATCCGCGTGCGCGAGGACGTGGTGCCCGCCGGCAAGCTGGTGCAGCTCGCCGTGGGCCTGTCCGGCGTGGGCCGCGCGACGGTGACGCTGAGCCAGCGCGAGGTGCGCGTCGCCTCGGCGGTGCTCGGGGACTCCAAGGGCGGGCCGGTGACGCTGGATCCGGGCGAGGCGGACGGCGTGCTCGTCGCCACCGTGTGGGACCACGACGGGCGACCCGTCGCGGAGCGGCTGGTGTTCCGCCAGCCCTCCAAGGAGGTGAAGGTGGAGCTGAAGGCGGACCGCGAGCGCTACGTCCCCGGCGGCCCGGTGCAGCTCACGGCCCGGACCACGCGCGATGGCAAGCCCGTCTCCGCGCTGGTGATGCTCACCGTCACGGATGACGCGGTGCTGGAGCTCCAGGAGAAGCGCGACCAGGCGCCGCAGCTGCCGGTCATGGTGCTGCTGGAGCCCGAGGTGAAGGAGCTGGCCGACTCCCAGCTCTACCTGGACGCGAAGCATCCGAAGTCGAAGCTGGCGGTGGACCTGCTGCTGGGGACGCAGGGCTGGCGGCGCTTCGCGCTGACCGACACGCAGGGCTTCCTCGCCCGGCATGGTGAGGCGGCGATGCGCGTGCTCGCGGTGCGCTGGCCACGCGAGCCCGTCCAGAGGCCCCGGCCGTCCACCCGCGCGGGCGGACGAGGCAACGCCATGAAGGATGGGCTCGCGCAGCCTGGGCTGGCGCGGGAAGAGCTGCTCGCGGACGACGCGGTCGCCGGCAAGGGGGCCGTGGGAGGTGCGCTCCCCAACCTTGCCAAGGCCGCCGCTCCGGCTCCGGCCCCCATGGCCCTGGCGCCCCCGGCTCCGGAGCCCATGGGCCCGGCGGCCGCGGCCCCGGTGGTCGTGGCCGAGGAGCGCTTGCAGGAGGTGGAGGAAGAAGCGCCGATGATGGACAAGGCCCGGCGCGCGAAGCGGGAGATGAACTTCGTTGACCGGCGTGTCCTCAGGGGACAGGCGGTCTACTTCCGCGAGTTCGCGCACACGGCGCGGCCGAACCGCAAGGCGGGGGACCGGGTCGACTTCGCGGAGACGCTCTACTGGAACGCCGGGGTGCGCACGGATGCCCGCACCGGCGAGGCGCGGGTGTCCTTCGCGATGAGCGACTCGGTCACGACGTTCAAGGCGTTCGCGGGGGCGGTGGGCGCGGACGGCGCGCTCGGCTCGGCGGTGGCGGAGCTGGAGTCGGTGCAGCCGTTCTACGCGGAGCCCAAGCTGCCCCTGGAGGTGACGTCGGGAGACGTGGTGCGGCTGCCGGTGGCGCTGGTGAACGGGACGGAGGCGCGGCTTTCGGGCGCGGGGGTGAAGGTGGAGCTGAAGGGGGACGTGAAGGTGACGGGCAGCGGCACGCAGGACCTGGCCTCGCAGGCGCGGGCCCGGCAGCTGTTCTCGCTGGAGATTGGCCAGGAGGCGAAGCCGGTGGACGTGAAGCTCACGGCGAGCGCCGGCGAGTACACGGACGTCGTCACCCGCACGCTGTCCATCAAGCCCCGGGGCTTCCCGGGCCGCGTGTCCTTCGGCGGGCTGCTGTCCGCGAAGGGGCCGGCGGCGCACCGGGTGGTGCTCCCCCAGAGCGTGGTGCCCGGCAGCGTGCGGACGTCCATCGCCGTGTACCCGGGCCCGCTGGCCAACATGACCGAGTCGCTGGCCCGCCTCATCCAGGAGCCCTCCGGTTGCTTCGAGCAGACCAGCTCCACGACGTACCCCATGACGATGGCGCAGCAGTACTTCCAGACGCACACCGGCGTGAACCCGGAGCTGGTGGCGAGCGCGAAGGAGAAGCTGGAGCGGGGCTACCAGCGGCTGGTGGGCTACGAGACGTCCGAGAAGGGCTACGAGTGGTTCGGACAGAACCCGGGCCATGAGGCGCTGACCGCGTTCGGCCTGCTGCACTTCACGGACATGCGCCAGGTGCGCGAGGTGGACACCGCGATGATGGAGCGCACGCGGGAGTGGCTCCTCCAGCAGCGGGACGGAGAGGGCGGCTTCAACCGCAAGCGCCGCGCGCTGCACGTATGGGTGGAGGACGCGGACACGTCGAACGCATACATCCTCTGGACGCTGCTGGAGAGCGCGGGCCAGCCGGCCTCCCAGGCGAAGGCGCTGTCGCGCGAGGTGGCCACGCTGAAGGCCGCGGCGGCGAAGAGCCCCAACAGCTACGTGGTGGCGCTGGCGGCCAACGCGCTGGCGCTCGCCGGTGACACCGCCGAGTCCCGGACGCTGATGGGCCGGCTCGCTTCCCTCCAGGGGAAGGACGGCGTGGTGGGCGGCGCGACGCAGTCCATCGTGGGCAGCTCGGGGGAGACGCTGGCCATCGAGACCACCGCGCTGGCGGCGCTCGCGTGGATGCGCGAGCCCTCCCACGCGGGGAACGTGGAGCGCGCGATGAAGTTCCTCGCGGAGTCCAGTGACGGTGGCCGCTACGGGGCGACGCAGAGCACGGTGCTCGCGCTGCGCGCCATCATCGCCTACGACAAGGCGCGCTCGTCGAAGCTCACCCCGGGCCTCGTGCGCGTCTACGTGGAGGGCCGCCCGGTGGGCGAGCCGGTGCGCTTCGACGGCGCCTCCCAGGAGGCCCTCAAGCTGCCCGACGTGAGCGCGCTGCTGGGTGCGGGCGAGCGCCGCGTGGAGCTGCGGATGGAGGGCGGCGCGGAGCTGCCGTACTCGGTGGAGGTCACCTACAGCGCGCTCGTGCCGGACAGCTCCAAGGACACGCAGGTGGCGCTGGAGGTGGCGCTGGCGAAGACGGACCTCACCGAGGGCGAGCCCACCGAGGCGCGGGTGGTGATGACCAACCGCACGGGCCAGCGGCTGCCCACGGCGGTGGCCATCTTCGGCGTGCCGGGCGGGCTGGAGGTGCGGCACGACCAGCTCAAGGAGCTGGTGAAGCGGCAGGTGGTGGATGCCTACGAAGTGCTCGGGCGCGACGTCGTCCTGTACTGGCGCGGCATGGAGCCCCACAAGCGCATCGACGTGCCGCTGTCCCTGGTGGCCGCGGTGCCCGGCACGTACACGGGCCCGGCCAGCCGCGCGTACCTGTACTACGCGGACGAGCACAAGACGTGGAGTCAGGGCGTGAAGGTCTCCATCGCCCCGAAGCCGTAGCCACGCCCGACGCAGGGGGGCCGTGAACCGGACCGGCGGCCCCTGACACGTCCCGGGAGCCGCCTGACGTGTCTTGACGTGTCAGCCCGCCCGCCGCTCCACGGAGCGGCGCACGGCGCCCCCCCGGATGCGCCTCCTGCGCACGTGGCGCATGGCTTGCTAACGACAGCCTCTCCCGTTGGAACAGGAGAGGTCCATGCGCGTGGGACGTGGCGTTGTCGTCGCGGTGAGTCTGCTGGGCTGTGGTGGTGGTGCGGAGCTGGAGAGCGTCGGTGCCCTGGACAGCGTCGGCCAGGAGATCGTGGGGGGCGTCGAGGCGCGCCCGGGCAGCCACCCCTGGATTGTCAGCCTTCAGAGCCATGGCAGCCACTTCTGTGGTGGCTCCATCATCAGGACGGGCCCCGGCAATGAGAGCCATCTCGTCCTCACGGCGGCCCATTGTATCGCGGACCCCTCTTCCGGCCTCACGGTGGTCGCAGGAGCGCATGACCTGACGCGGCCCATGGCCGGTCAGGTCCGCGTCCCCGTCAAGCGCACGGTCCCACATCCGGCCTACGACCCTGACACGACGATGAACGACGTCGCCGTCCTCGTGCTCGAAAGGCCCATCCAGTTCAACCCCTCCATCGCCGGGGGGTGCGGACAATCCCCCAACATGCGCCCCAACCTGGCCCCCCAGCTCACGCCTGGCGCCACGCCAGTCCCTGTCTGCCTCCCGACCCCGGGGGAGCAGGTTCCAGACAACGTGATGACAACGGTCGCGGGGTGGGGCCTGACCAGGGAGGGGGGCTACGAGGCGTCCAGCATCTTGAGGCAGGTGGGGGTCCCCACCGTGGGCTCCCGGCAGTTGGCGAGCATGTACGCCCCTCACGGAATCCGCATCGACTCGCAGGCGATGCTCGGGGCCGGGTACGCGCAAGGAGGGAAGGACGCGTGTCAGGCTGACAGTGGAGGGCCCCTGGTCGTGAAGGGGGCCCAGGGCTACACGCTCCAGGGAATCACGAGCTTTGGCATCGGCTGCGCGAGGCCGGGCCTGCCGGGTGTCTACGCCCGGGTCTCCAGCTACATCCCGTGGATCCAGCAGCAGATTCAGCTCAACGCTTTACATTGAACGAACGTTCACTCAACATCCGCTCATGCCTCGTACGGCGGATGCGAACTCAGCCCTCCGGGAGAAGACGCGGGAGCGCGTGCTCCAGGCCGCGGTCCGGCTCTTCTCCCGGCACGGCTTCGACGGGACCAGCGTGCGCGCCCTCGCCCAAGAGGCGGGCATCGCCGTGGGGCAGCTCTACGCGCACTTCGAATCGAAGGAGGCGGTGCTCGTCACGCTGATGCAGTCGTCACTGGGCGACGTGTCGCGCACGCTGGATGACGCCGACCAGGAGCCCACCGCCCGGGGCTTCGTCACCGTGATGCTCGAATCCGCCGTGACGCTCGTCGACGCGCACCGGGACTTCTGGCGGCTGGGCTACGGGCTGAGGCACCAGCCGGAGGTGCTCGCCCGGCTGGGGCTCTCCCTGGGGCATTTGATGGAGCAGACCCACCAGCGGCTGGAGCAGGCGCTCCGGCGGCGCGGCGTGCGGGAGCCTCGCACGGAGGCGCTGCTCCTGTTCGCCACCGTGGATGGCATCGCACAGCAGTACGTGCAGCACGAGGGCGACTACCCCATCGCCTCGGTGATTCGCGCGGCGGCGAGCCGGTGGCCGGCCACCCCACCTTCACGCAAGAGAAAGACAGGCACACCATGACGCGGCTGCGGGTTCCTGGCGGTGAGATGGCCTGGTGGGAAGAGGGCACGGGCACGCCCGTGGTGCTCGTGCATGGAACGCCGTCGTCCTCCCAGGAGTGGCGCGCGGTGGCCCGGCGGCTCACGCCGTCGTACCGCGTCCTGGCGCCGGAGCACCTCGGCTTCGGGCAGAGCGACCGGCCCGGGGACTGGCGCATGTACACCCTGCCCTGGCACGTGGAGAACCTGCGGTCCTGGCTGGAGCAGCTGCGGCTCGGCCGCTTCCACCTCGTGGTGCACGACTTCGGCGGCCCCATCGCGCTGCCGCTCGCCCTCGCGGCCCCGGAGCAGGTGCTCAGCCTCACGGTGATTCAAAGCTGGCTCTGGGACCTGAAGGCCCCGAACATCGACAACGCGCTGATGCGGTGGCTGTACCTCTCCGGGAACTTCTCCGCGCGGATGATGGTGAAGCTGTCCTGGGGACGCCGGGTGAAGCTGACGCGGGAGCTTCACCGCTCCTTCCTGTCCCAGTTCCCCGACAGGGCCTCGCGGATGGGCACCTGGGGCTTCGCGCGCTCCGCGGTGCACGAGGGGCCGTGGCTGGACGCCCAGGGCCAGTCCCTGGGCCGGCTCGCGGACCTCCCGACCCTGCTCGTCTGGGGCAAGGCCGACGCGCTGGTCAAACCCCAGCACCTGCTCCGGTGGAAGCAGGAGCTTCCGCGAGCGAAGGTGCTCGAGTTCGACGACGTGGGCCACTTCCCGCAACTGGAGGCGCCGGAGGAGCTGGGCACCGCGCTGCTGGAACACCTGGCGTCCGTCGCCAGCAAGGGGCAGCCCGGCAAGGCCAGCTCACCGGAGTCCACCCTGCCCGGGTGAACACGCCCGGACCGCGGCTGTCATTCCCTGGCCGCCTCCCCCGGGACTTGTCGCCCGTGGAGAGCGTCATGCTGGACGTCTGGGATTGTTTTCAGGAGCAGCCAGGCCCGGCTCACCGCTCGCAGCGCAGCGCGACCGCGTGGGGGTTGTCGAGGTAGTCCCGCCAGAACTCCTGGCCATACCGGGAGATGCCTTCGGCGGAGCACTCGGGGCGCATCCAGGTGAGCCGTTGGAGGCCCGCTTCGCGCAGCGCCTGCTCGTACGTGGCCTGGCTCCAGTAGGAGACCTTGAGCTGCCGCGTGTACAGCCCGTCGCCGCACGCCAGGTCCAGGACGGACTGCGCCTTCACGGAGCCGAGCGCTTTGAAGAAGGTGTGGCCCTCGATGTACTCCGAGCGCACGGGCAGGACATCCCAGTCCGCGACCTTCGCGCCAATCTGGTCATACTGCGCCGACATTTCGCACGACCTTTCCAGGCAGGGCCAGGGAGGCCCTGGCGCCAGCGGTGCCGAACACGAGGCAGGGCGGCGCGGGCATCGTGTCATCGCACCCGTGGCCCGTCGATGCGCTCCTGGTGACTGGGAACATCAGCCCGTGACGGGAGTCACCAGACGGAGTCCTGTGGATGGGGGCGGAGCCAGGGGCATTCCAAACGAGATCAACGGCTTGTGGGCGCCCTGCCAGGACCTCGGCGTTGGCATGCCCGCTGCTATGGGAGTCCCCGTCGCTGAACGCAGCACTCCCTTCTGAGAGAGCCCCGCCATGAACGTCTCCTCCCTCCGCAGCAGCCCCGCCTCGGTCAGCCATTCTCCCGTCATGGAGTCTCCCGCCCTCCGCGCCGCGCCTGGCCTCCCGGCCTCCGCGGATGCCGCCGTGTCCGGAGCGACGGCGGCCACCAAGGGCTCGCCCCTGATGGACGCCCTGAAGCTGGACGGCTTCGACGCGGGTGGCGCGGGCAAGGCGGAGTCGCTGGGCAAGCTGCTGGAGGGCGCCCTCTCGGTGCTGAGCAGCCTCACCCAGCTGGTGCAGGGCATCGCCTCGGGCGTGCAGGGGGCCATGGGAGCCCAGGGCGCTTCGGGCGGCTCGCCCTTCTCCGACAGCTTCCAGGCATCGCCGGAGAAGGCGCCCGTGTCGCTGGATGCCAGCCCGGTGTCGAAGGAGCTGGACCCGATGCAGGGCATGATGGCCCAGATGAGCCAGGTCCCGAGCCTGGAGTAGCTGGACGCTGTAGGGGCCCCGCTTCCGGGTCGCCACCGCGAGGACAGTCCCACGCGGTGGTGGCTCAGCGGGCCGAGCGCGCCCCCGGGAACAGGCGCACCGCCAGGGCCGCCAGCGCGGAGGCGGTCGCCAGCAGCGTCACCGCCATCCAGCCCCACCGGGCCAGCACGACGCTGCCGCTCGCCGCGCCGACCGACATCCCGATGAACATGCAGACGAACAGCACCGCGTTGAGCCGGCTGCGTGCCGCGGGGTCGATGCCGAAGACGAGCGTCTGATGCGCCACGAGCATGATCTGGGCCCCCAGGTCGAAGCCGCTCGCGCTGCCGGCAATCAGCCACAGTTGGGCGTTCGGCTCCAGCCACGGCACCGCGAGCATCGCGGCGAAGGAGAGGGCGGCCAGTCCAGCGCCCAGGCGGGTGACCACCTCCGGGCCGAAGCGATCCGCGATGCGGCCCGCCACCGGCGCCCCCAGCGCCCCCGCCGCGCCCGCCAGCCCGAAGGCACCGGCCGCCGCGCTCCCCAGGTGGAAGGGAGCGCCATGCAGCATCACGGCGAGGGTGGACCAGAACGCGCTGAAGCCCACCGACACCAGCCCCTGCGCCAGCGCCGCCCGGCGCAGGGCGCCGTACTTCCGCCACAGGCCCGCGAGTGAACCGAGCAGCGCGCCATACGAGAGCGAGCTGGTCGGATGGAAGCGGGGCAGGCCGCGCCAGGCCGCCACGCCGACCAGGGCCACGCTGGCGGCGGCGACCATGTACATGGCGCGCCAACCGAAGTGTTCGGCGACCACCCCGCTGATGACGCGGGACAACAGGATGCCGAGCAGCAGGCCGGTCATCACCGTGCCGACCACCTTGCCCCGCTCGTGCTCGAAGGCCAGGGTCGCGGCGGCCGGCACGATGTCCTGCGCCAGGGTCGCTGTCAGGCCGACGACCAGGCTCACCGCCAGCAGCAGGCCGATGCCCGGGGCCAGGCTCCCCAGCAGCAGCGCCAGGCTCAGCAGGGCGGCCTTGATGAGGATGATGCGGCGCCGGTCGAAGCGGTCCCCCAGGGGCGCCAGCAGCAGGATGCCCAGCGCGTAGCCCATCTGGTTGAGCGTGGGCACGAAGCCCACCGCGGTGTCGGACGCGCCGATGGTGGCCCCCATCACGCCCAGCATCGGCTGGCTGTAATAGATGGACGCCACCGACAGCCCGGCACCCGAGGCCAGCAGCAGGCGCAGGCCGCTCGACATGGGCTCGCCGCCGGGGCTGACGGCCTCGGACGGACGCGCCGGGGCGGCGGAGACCGCCTCGGGCAGTGGGCCGTTGCCGGCGGTTGCATGTACGGTGCGAATGAAGGCCATGTGGTTCTCCCTGGCGCTGCGAGTCGAAGCAACAGTGCGCCAGAGGGAGAGAGACTGGTAGTAGCGTGCTCCGCACATCGGTTATACGCCGCGCGTATCATGCCCAGACCTTCAAAGCCGGCCCGGTCGCCTGCTTCCCAGAAGCGGCTCCCCCTCCCTGCCGCGCCCGCCACCGCCGACCGGCTGGAGCTGATGCAGACCTTCCTCCGCATCGTCGACGCGGGGAGCCTGTCGTCCGCCGCCGCGCAGCTGGGCACCACCCAGCCGACGGTGAGCCGCCGGCTCCAGGCGCTGGAGCGTTCACTGGGGCTGCGGCTGCTTCAGCGCTCCACCCACGCGATGAAGCTCACCGAGGATGGGGCGCGCTGCTATGAGCGGGCGAAGGAGCTGCTGGCCAGCTGGGAGCTGCTCCAGGCCGACCTGCGCGGCGCGAGCGACGAACCGGAGGGCACGCTGCGCGTCGTGGTGCCCCATGCGTTCGGGCAGCAGCTGCTGGTGGAGCCGTTGACGGAGTACCTGCATCGCCACGCGCGGGTCTCGGTCGAGTGGCTGTTGCACGACCGGGCGGTGGACTTCATCGCGGACGGCATCGATTGCGCCATCCACATGGGTGAGGTGCATGACCCCAACGTGGTGGCCATCCGCGTGGCGGAGGTGCCGCGCATCGTCGTGGCCGCGCCGTCGGTGCTGGCGGGCGCCCCCGCGCCGACCCATCCCGACGAGCTGGCGCGGCTGCCCTGGCTGTCCTTGCGCACGTTCTATCGCAAGGAGATAGCGCTGACCCACGAGGACACCGGCGAGGTCCAGCCCATCGTCTTCCATCCACGCGTGAGCACGGACAGCCTCTACGCCCTCCGCAGCGCCGCGGTGAAGGGCCTTGGCGTCTGCGTGGCCTCCGCGTGGGTGCTCCAGGAGGACCTCGCGCGGGGCCGGCTCCTGCACCTGGTGCCGCGCTGGCGGGCCGCGCCCCTGCCCATGTATCTGCTCTATCCGCAGGCGCGGTTCCACCCGGCGAGGCTGCGCAAGTTCGTGGAGCTGATGCGGGAGACGATCCCGGCGGCCCTGGCGGTGGCGACGCGCGGAGGATGAGGCATCGGTCTCCGGTGTCGCGGCCCGAAGTGGTCCGCCATGAGCACTTTCAACCGGGCACACGTCGCGCGGGCGCGGGGTCGCGTAAGGTGGCCGGTTCCATGATCTCCATTCGCTCCATCGCGCTCTCTTGCATCGTCGTCATCGCCTTCGTGGCCGCTTGCGGCGACGACTCCACTCCCACTCCCGCCGATCCCCCCGACGCGTCCGTGCCGTTGAAGTGCGACCCTGGCCTCACGCTGTGCGTCGAAGCCTGCGTGAACACCGAGAGCGACCCCACTCACTGCGGGGGTTGCGGCAATGCCTGCGCGACCGGCGAGGCCTGTATGGGCAGCGCGTGCACCGCGGTCTGTCAGATTGACGGCCAGCAGGTCACCGACGGGACGGTGAACGCGGCGAATGCGTGCGAGCAGTGCCTGCCGACGACGTCCGCGACCCAATGGACGCCGCGCGCGGACGGCACGTCGTGCAGCGCGGGACAGGTCTGCTCGGCCGGAGCGTGCAGCGCGAAGTGCTTCATTGGCGGTGAGTTCCACGCCGAGGGTACGCCGAACCCGGAGAACCCCTGCGAGGTGTGCGTGCCGGCGACGTCGACGGCCCAGTGGACGCCGCGCGCGAGCGTCCCCCTGCTGGTCGGCGGCACCGACATCGCGGCGCAAGGCTGGACGCCGGTCATGCAGGCGCCGAACACGCTCACCTACGGCGCGGACCACGTCCGCCTCGCGACGTCGACGAACAACGGCGGGCGGACGAGCGGGCAGTTGCTCATCACGCGGGCGAACGCGCTCGACGCGACGAAGCCGTTCAAGCTCCAGGTGACGATGCAGGTCGAGTCCGTGAACACCCACAATTCACTCGACAGCGGCGCGGCCATCCTGGGGAGCTTCACCCCGCCGTTCGGCAACTCCATGGATCGCTCGCAGATGATCTACCTGGACAGCGCGGCGCTCGGCTGGTCGGACGACACGCAGTCCGCGGCGTTCCCGGTGACCGACGGCTCGTACCATGTCTACGAACTCGCGGTGGATGCGGCGAAGGTGGCGACGGTGAGCGTTGACGGCGTCGCGAAGCTCACTCGAAACAACTTCACGGCGACCGGAACCATCGCCATCGGCGACCAGACCAACGACGCGAACGTCGACGGAGCGGTGCGGATCAAGTCGGTCGAGCGGATCTGTCCCTGAGCCCGGGACGGACCCAAGCGAATGGAGGCAGCGTTCGCTGAGCAGCGCCACCAAGGGCCGCTGCTCCTTCGAGGATGGATGCTCCCCGATGGGTGGTGCATGGCGCGAACCTGTCCGACAGTCGGACAGTCGGACAGGTTCTGGCGAGCAGCCTGCTCATGCGCCATCTCGACCGCAGCTTCGACGAACGCAGGGAGAACTTCCGCCAGCTCTTCGAGCGACTCGACGGCGCCATCCAGGGCAACAGCGCGCAGATGGCCGCGGCCGTCCTGGACTCCGTGATCAAGCTTGCGGACGCCTCCCCCTTCAAGGCCTTGAGGGATGTGGCGTCCACGCGTGAGGCACTCGGACAGAAGGGCAAGGAGTGGCAGTTCCAGGCGAACCGAATCCGCTCCTGACGCAAAGGTGCGGACCGGTTGCGGGAACCCGATGAGAGGTACGACCGGGAGCAGGGCCCTGCTGCTTGCGGTTCAACACCCGCCCACGCGGCCCCACGAGTTCGCTTGAGCCCCACCCGGAATCCCGGGAAGGAGGCGGCACGCAAAGGAGCGTGTCAGTGAACGTTCGTCACACAATGGCCGTACTCTTCACCGTCGTGGTTGCCTGTGGAGGCAAGACGGAGAACGACCCCGAACTCCAGACGCAGACCGCCGCGGTGACCGCGGGCACCCGGCTCATCGGCGCGCAGTCCGGGCGCTGCCTCGACGTGTCCCAGAACAGCCAGACCGCGGGGCAGGTGCTCCACATCTACGACTGCCACGGGCAGGCGAACCAGCGGTTCCTGTTCACGCCCGAAGGCGAGCTGCGCGTGTTCGACGGCGCCTGGTGCGTCCAGCCCGCGACCGCCAGCGCCGGAGCCAGCGCGGTCATCGGCGCCTGCACTGGCGCCGCGAACCAGCGGTGGGTCCGCAATGCCAGCGGCGCGGTGGTCCATACGGCGTCCTCGCTGTGCCTCGACGTGTCCGGTCAGGCCACCGCCAACAGCTCGCCGGTGGTCGTCTGGAATTGCAATGGCCAGACGAACCAGCAGTGGTCATTCCCGGCCGACACCCAGCCCCCCACCGTGCCCACGGGGCTCACCCTGTCCAACGTGACGTGCAACTCGGCCACGCTCACGTGGTCGCCGTCCACGGACAACCAGGGCGTCGCCTTCTATGACGTCTACCACGACGGCCAGCTCATGAAGTCCGTCTCCGGCGCCACGGTGTCCACCGGGCTGACCGTGGTCCCTGGCGCGACCTGGGGCCTGTACGTGAACGCGCGGGACGCCGCGGGCAATGTCTCTCAAGGCAGCGCCACGCTCTCCATCACCCCGCCGCCGTGCCAGGTGGACACCCAGCCGCCCAGCATCCCCACCGGCGTCACCGCCACCGCGCTGGGCACCAGCGTGACCGTGAGCTGGACCGCGTCCACCGACAACCTGGGCGTGAGCGCCTACGTCGTGTTCCGTGGGGGCGTGCAGATCGCGACGGTGCCCGGCTCGCCGCCCGCGACGTCCTTCGTCGACAGCGGCCTGTCCGCGAACACGACCTACGCCTACGCCGTGCTCGCCCGTGACGCCCAGGGCAACGCGTCCGCCCAGAGCGCGACCACGACGGTCACCACCGGCCAGGCCTGCACGAACGCCGTCTGCTCCGTCACCCAGGTCGCCACCGACACGGACATCCCGTGGGGCCTGGTGAGCCTGCCGGACGGCACCGTGCTCTACGGCCGCCGGGACGCGCAGAACATCATCCGCCTGGACCCGGCGACGGGCGTGAAGACGTCCGTGGGGACCCTCCCCAACGTGCAGAGCACCGACGGCGAGGGCGGGCTGATGGGGCTGGCCATCTCCCCCACCTTCTCCACCGACCGCTGGCTGTACGTGATGCACACCTCCCCCACCGACAACCGCATCGTGCGCCTGCGGTATGAGAACGGCGCGCTCAACACCGCCTCGCTCCAGGTGCTGCTCCAGGGCATCGGCCGCAACAAGTTCCACAACGGCGGGCGCCTGCGCTTTGGACCGGACGGGAAGCTCTACGCGGCGACCGGGGATGCCCAGAACGGCGCCTACGCGCAGGACCTCAACAACCTGGCCGGCAAGGTGCTGCGGCTCAACACCGACGGCAGCGTCCCGTCCGACAACCCCTTCGGCAACTACGTGTGGAGCTATGGCCACCGCAACCCGCAGGGGCTGGCCTTCGACTCCCAGGGCCGTCTCTGGCAGCAGGAGTTCGGCAACTCCGTGATGGACGAGACCAACCTCATCCAGAAGGGCGGCAACTACGGCTGGCCGAACTGCGAGGGGACGGTGTCCCAGGGCGGCTCGGGCTGCGCGACGGCCGGGTACATCGCCCCGAAGCAGACCTACCCCACGTCGGAGGGCTCCTGCTCCGGCATCGCGGTGGTCCGTGACGTCCTGTACGTGGCCTGCGCCCGCGGCTCGCGGCTCTACCGCGAGGTCATCAGCGGCTCCAGCCTGACCAACGTGCAGCAGTTCTTCGTCGGCACCTACGGCCGGCTGCGCACCGTCGAGCCGACCCTGGACGGCAACCTGTGGCTGACCACCACCAACCAGGGCGACAAGGACAGCATCCCCAACAACAGCAACGAGAAGCTCTTCCGCGTCGTCCTCGGGCAGTAGCGAGCCCTCCAGGCCCCCGGAGCCCTGGCGGCGCCGGGGGCCTGAAGCATCGCGGCTGCGCCGACGGGGCCTTGCCTGCCTGCCCAGACAGACGGAGCGCGCATGACAATACTTTGTCCATGCCGCAGCTCGTCATGAGCCGGGGCTTCAATGGATTCAGAGCGAATCCGAGGCGCGAGGAGGCGCACGTGCTGGACAGCGAACTGGTTGGCGAGCCCCTTCTTCATCTTGAGAGCCGGCACCTGCTGGCCGAAGCCCGGGGGGCCATCCCGGAAGCCTTCGACGCCCAGGGTCGGCTGCTCTCACCCATCGCCGGTCGGTGGATCCGCCCCCCCGCCTGGTTCAATGCCGTATCGCCCATTGACGGCAGCGTCCTCGCGGAGCTGCCGCTGCTGGGCGCCGCGCAGGTCGCCGCGGGCGTCGAGCAGGCAGCGGCGGAGCTCGGGCCCTGGGCAGCCCGTCCGCTGGAAGACCGCGCCCTGGCCGTCACGGAGGCGGTGGCGGAGCTGCTGGCGCACCGTGACCTGCTCGTCCGGATCCTGGCGTGGGACATTGGCAAGACGCTGCCCACGGCCTGCAACGACGTGGACCGGTGTCTGTCAGGGATTGGGTGGTACCTGGAGCGGATGGGCCCGATGCTCGACGGCCGGAAGCCGCTCGGCCTCGTGTCGAACATCGCGTCCTGGAACTATCCCTTCTCCGTGCTGCTGCTCAACGTGCTCGTGCAGGCGCTGTCGGGCAACCCGGTCATCGCCAAGATTCCGACCCAGGGTGGCGGCGTCTCACTCACGCTCGCCTTCGCCCTGCTGCGCCGCGCGGGCCTCCCCGTCTCGCTCGTGGGCGGGCGCGGCAGGGACCTCTCCGAAGCGCTCGTCGGCCACCCTCGCATCGCGGGCGTCGCCTTCATTGGCGGCCGCGCCAACGGGGCCGAGGTCCACCGCCGCCTGCGCGAGTCGGACAAGCGCTACGCGCTGGAGATGGAGGGCGTGAACGCCTACGCAATCACACACTTCACGGACTGGGACGCGCTCGCCCGGCAGCTCCGGGCGGGCTTCGACTTCGGCAAGCAACGCTGCACCGCCTACACCCGCTGGGTCGTCGAACGGTCGCTCGTCCCGAAGTTCGTCCGGACGTATGTCGACACCGTTTCGACGTTGCGCGTGGGGCATCCGCTCCTGGGCGCGCACGTGGACTTCGGGCCGCTCATCTCCCCGAGCAAGGCCGAGGAGCTGCGCGCCCTCATCGCGGAAGCGCGGGAGCAGGGCACGGCGGTGCTGTATCAGGGCGGGCTCGCGGAGGACGCCTTCACCGCGCGACAGGACCGGCGCGCGTACCTGCCGCCCACCCTGCTGTTCGGCGTCCCGCGAGACAGTGAGCTCTACCGGCGCGAGCCCTTCGGGCCCGTGGACGTCCTGGTGTCGGTGGACTCCGAGGAGGAGCTGGTGCGGGAGGCCAACGTCTCCAACGGCGCGCTCGTGGCCTCGGTGGCGACGGACGACCCGGAGCTCGCCCAGCGCATCGCCGCGCGGCTCCACGCCTTCAAGGTCGGCATCAACGCGCTGCGCTCGCGAGGCGACCGCGAGGAGTCCTTCGGCGGCAGGGGGGGCTCGTGGGCGGGCGCCTTCGTGGGCGGCACCCATCTGGTGCGCGCCTTCACCGACGGCCCCCATCCCATGGAGGGCAACTGGCCGGACTGAGCCTTGAAGGCTTGAACCCCCGCGTGCCTTCACGAGGCGCGGGGGCCCTTCACGTCACGCCGACTACTCGGTGATGAGGTCGGTGTATTCGCTGCCGCTGATGGAGTTGTTCCACTTGGAGGAGAAGCCCAGCGCGTGCTGCGGGTTCACGACGTGCGGCACGGCCACCTTCGCCACGTCCAGGCGGGTGATCTCATTGGGAAAGAGGTCCAGCACCATGCCGAACTGCGCCGCCGTGAGGTAGACGCGCTTGAGCATCTTGCCCGCCTTCTCCTCGCGGACGATCTCGTTGGGCTCGCTCTTGAGCGACTGGTAGAAGCCGCGCCAGGTGCTGGCATCCATCGGGAGCTGTCCATTCCGCCGTGTGGTGCAGCCCTCGTCCGACCCGGTGCCGCAGTCGCGGAAGGAGGGCTCGGGCGCACGCTCACGGGCCGGCGCCACGTACTCCGTCTGCTCCGTCCGGTGCTCCGTCGTCGTCGTCCCGCCCGTCACGCGCACGTCCATCCGCGTGCCGCCGCCGCGCACCTTCACGGTGGCGCCCTCCTCGCCGTCCGGGCCCGACGTCTTCACCCGGATGCGCGCCGCGGGCATGTCCTGGTCATCCACATCCACCTGCATGTTGATCTCCGCCTCCTGGGCGAAAGAGACGGAGGAGACGAACAGGGACGAAGCCAGCACGGCGCGGACAATCGGGTTCATGGAGGGTTCCTTCAGATGGAAGCAGGCGTGCCCGAAGGTCGGGCGTTGTCGCCGCTGCCCCTTCTCCACGCAGCCTCCCTGCATTTATTCACAGAAAGTGTGCGGTGATATTTCTCCGGGTCCGGCCATACCCAGAGAGAAAGCCTCGCTGAGGTACGGCCGGGTGACGGGCTCCGGCGCGGCATCCGGAACCCGCCGCGCAGGCCGCGCCCTCTTCAGAGATTCTTTTCCAGGAGCTGCACCAGGCGATCCCGCCGGTCCGGGAGGTCGTTCTCGTTGCCGCCAAACTTGAGCTGATAGAACAGCGTCTTGTCGGAGAAGCTGAAGAAGACCCTGTTTTCAGGCTCGACGCCGCTGACGTAGTACTTCTTGAAACCGTCGCGCAGCGCCTGCTTGGAGAAGTCATCCACCGCGATGGCCTGGAGCGCCAGCATCAGGGGCTCGAAGTAGATGACGTTCATCCCCCACTCGAAGAGGTGGGCCAGCCCGTCTTCGCCCATCGTGGGCCAGTCCACTTCGATCTCCAGGGGATAGCCCAGGAGGTCGTTGAACTTCTTCTGCCAGACCGGGAACACGTTCTGCTGGTACTGCGCACTCGCCCTGCGTTCTGCCAATCCCATGATGCCCCCTCGGATGTCATTGACGGATGGGGGCGGCACGATTCTATGGGGCTTTGTGTCTGTCAAACACACTGAGTATGAGAAACCGAGACACCCGCTCCCGGCTTTTCGCCCCGCGGCTGCTCCTGGAACCGGGCGGCGTCAGCGCCAGGCCATCTTCGCCATCAAGCGTCAAGCCGGCTGCCGCACCGCGTTTCCAAACAATCCCCGTAAAGTTCTCGAATCCTGGGAACCTACCGGGTTGAGACAGCCCCGGTCTCACGGGTAGCGTGGCGAGGCATGCCAAGTCCCGAGCGCCTTGTCTTCCAGCAGAGCTTCGAGGGGCTGATTCGCGCCCTGGGTGATCAGTTGGATGAACCCTGCGCGCAGCAGCTGCGCGATGCGGGCATCGACCCGCGCGGGAAGCTGTCGGTGGCCTACCCGCTGGAGGTGTGGGTGGAGTCGCTGAAGCTGGCCGCGTCGGTGCTGGCGCCGGCGTCCACGCTGGAGGACGGCGCGGAGGTGGTGGGCCGGCGCTTCCTGGAGGGCTACGGGGGCACGCTCATGGGCAGCGCGCTGCTCGCGGGCGTGCGCCTGATGGGGCCGCACCGGATGCTGGAGCGGATGACGCGCAACCTGCGCACGGGCACCAACTACCTGGAGGCGCGGCTGGAGCAGACCGGCCCCACGCGCTACGTGCTCACCTGCCGGCCGGTGGTGGTGGCGGGCTTCTACCGGGGCCTGTTCGCCGCGGGCCTGGAGAAGAGCGGCGCGAAGAGCCCATCCGTGGTGCTCATCCGCAGCGCGGGTGACGCGGCCGTGTACGACCTGTCCTGGCTGGGCGAAAAGACGGCCAGCAAGCCCCCCGAGCCCCGGAGCTGAGCGGGGCCTATATTCGCCCCATGCTCCGCATCCCGACTCCCGCCGTGGTGGTGCTCGCGCTGGCCCTGGCGTCCGGGGCGCTGGCCGCCAGCGGCAGCCCCCAGTTGCAGACCTACTTCCAGGGCACGGTGGACAGCCCTGCCTACCAGCAGCAGGCCTTCGAGCGCGTCGCGAAGCGCTGGAAGCAGCCGGGCCCCAAGGGGACCCCCGCGCTGGGCAAGAAGGCCATCGTCCAGGCCATCCTCGACAAGGACGGCAAGCTGCTCTCCACCGCCATCCTCACCGGGTCCGGCTCCAAGGCGTGGGACGCCGCCGCGCTGGCCGCGGTGAAGAAGGCGGCCCCCTTCCCTCCGTTGCCCAAGACGACCACGGCCGCCACGCTGGAGGCGCACTTCCACTTCGCGTGGGTCAGCCCACCTGGATGACGACCTTGCCGAAGTGCGAGCCGCTCTTGAGGTGCTCGAAGGCGGCGCGGGCTTCGGCGAAGGGGAAGACGCGGTCCACCACCGGGTGGACGTCGTGCAGCGCGAACGCGCGCGTGAGGGCCTCGAAGGACTGACGGTGGCCCACGAAGACGCCCTGCACGCGCAGGTTCTGCATCAGGACGGGGATGAGTGACAGGGAGCCCGCGCCCCCGGTCAGCACGCCGATGACGGACACGGTGCCGCCCACGCGCACCGCCTTGAGCGAGCGCTCGAAGGTGCCCGCGCCGCCCACCTCCACCACGTGGTCCACGCCCACGCCGCCGGTGAGCGTGCGCGCCGCCTTCTCCCAGTCCGGCGTGGTCGTGTAGTTGATGCCCTCGTGCGCGCCCAGCTTCAGGGCCCGCTCCAGCTTGTCGTCGCGGCTGGAGGTGATGATGACATGGGCGCCATGCATCAGGGCAATTTGCAGCGCGAAGATGGACACGCCGCCCGTCCCCTGGAGGAGCACGGTGTCGCCGGCCTGGAGGTGTCCCTGCGTGACGAGCGCGCTCCACGCCGTCACCGCCGCGCACGGCAGCGTGGCGGCCTCCACGTCCGACAGGTACGCGGGCGTGGGCACCACGCCGTCCTCGTGCAGGAGCATCGTGTCCGACAGCGCCCCATCCAGTGGCCCGCCCAGCGTGGTCGGCATGATGGCCCTGGTGGGTCCGCCGGACTGCCAGGCCTGCGCGAACAAGGTCATCACCCGGTCGCCTGTCTTCACGCGGGTGACGCCCGGCCCCACCGCGTCCACCACGCCCGCGCCGTCGGAGTTGGGCACCAGCGGCAGCTTCTGGCGCGGGTTGTAGCGGCCCTCCACCATCATCAGGTCGCGCGCGTTGAGGCTCGTGGCCTTCACCCGCACGCGCACCTGGAAGGGTCCAGGCGTGGGGTCCGGGCGCTCCGCGCGCACCAGATTCTCCAGGCCGAAGGCACCGCGAATCTCGTAGACGTTCATGGAGGACGATTTCTAGTCCAGCCTCGGGAGCGGCGCTCGCGGCGGCTTGACGCCCTTCGGAACGAGCGTTCGAAATGCTAGCTATCGGCCATGTCACCTCTCCAGACGCTGCTTGAACAGCCGTCGCTCCACGACGTGTGCGGGACGGCCGCGAAGCGGGCGCGACTCAAGGACACGCTCACGCCCACCCCCACCACGAAGGTGGTGGACGGAGACATGACGCTCTCCGAAGGCCAGGACCTGCTCATGGAGGAGGGCCGCGTCCACGTGAAGGGCCACCTCCTCATGGAGGAGCAGTCCCGCCTGCTCGTCGCGGGCGACCTGGTGGTGGACGGCAACATCGTCCACGAGGGCTACGACTACGCCCTGCTCTTCGTCGGCGGCGCGCTCGCGGCCAACAACCTGCTCTTCCACGGCGAGGTGGTGTCCCTGGGAGGCATCGCCGTGAAGGACGTGGCGTGGACCTACTACAATGACTACTCCACCTACGCGGACCTCCTGACGGCGCGGGTCGTGGTGGCCGATGACCGCTCGGAAGCCGTGGACGTGGTTCGCGCGGAGACGCCCCCCATCGGGAACTCCCGCGACATCTCGGCGGCGCTGGGCCAGGTGCTGCACCCGCAGGCCTGGGACGCATACACGGAAGGGTCCTACGCCGGCCTGGCCAGGCTCCTGCGTCAAGGCAAGGCGCTGCTGCGCGAAGGTTGACCCTCGCGGTGAGCAGGCATTGACCAGGTCGCACCTGGAGAGTCCTTCTGCGCGGCAATCGAACCCGGCATCTTTCGTCTGGCATTCCAGCAAGGAGGACTTTCACACATGACACGCTTCTTCCGACGTCCCTCGATTCTCCTGGCCGCGCTCGCCCTGGGGCTCCAGGCCTGTGGCGGCACCGAGTTCGCTTCCGACGAGCAGCTCCCCACCGCGTCCGAACCGGCGCCCCTCACGCAGCCGCTCGTCCAGGACGCGGTGCCGGGCGACATCCTCACCGCGTTGCAGGCCATCCCGGGCCTCACGGTGGTGCGCGAGGTCCCGCAGCCGATGCCGGGCGTGCGGCACTTCGTGCTGAGCTATGATCAGCCCGCGGACCACCGGCACCCGGAAGGGACGCGCTTCCAGCAGCGGCTGACCCTGCGCTTCGTGAGCCAGGAGGCGCCCATGGTGCTGGGCAGCACCGGCTATGGCATCAGCACGCAGGCCTACCGGCTGGAGCCCACGTACCTGCTCCAGGCCAACCAACTGCTGGTGGAGCACCGCTTCTTCGAGCCCTCCCGGCCCGCCCCCGCGAACTGGAAGCTGCTCACCATCGAGCAGGCGGCGGCGGACCACCACCGCATCGTCAAGGCGTTCAAGCCGCTCTTCGCCGGCAAGTGGATCAGCACGGGCGCCAGCAAGGGTGGCATGACGTCCGTCTACCACCGCGCGTTCTACCCGAACGACGTGGACGCCACGGTGGCCTACGTCACACCGAACAGCTACGGGACGCAGGACCCGCGCTACGTGTCGTTCCTGAGCAGGCTGGGCACGCCCGAGTGTCGCGAGCGCATCCGCGACTTCCAGCGCGAGGTGCTGGCGCGGCGCGCGGAGACGGCGGCCATCTTCACGGCGGAGGCCGCCGCGCGGGGGCTGTCGTACGACCTGCTGGGCCAGGACAAGGCGCTGGAGTTCACGGTGCTCGAGTCCGCCTTCGCGTTCTGGCAGTACGGCGACGCCTCGCTGTGCGACACCATCCCCGCGCCGGGCGCCACCGCGGAGGAGCTGATGGGCTTCCTGGACGGCATCGTCGGGCTCTCCTACATGAGCGACTCCGACCTGGACTACTTCGCGGCCTATGACTTCCAGGCGGCCACGCAGCTGGGCAGCTACGCCTCCGAGGAGCGCCACCTGCGCGGCGTCCAACGCTACCCCCGCCAGTACGACCCGAGGACGCTCGTGCCCTTCGACATGGGGCCGTACAAGTTCAACCCCTTCACGATGCCGCTCATCGAAGGCTGGGTGAAGGCGTTCGGGCAGCGCATCCTCTTCGTGTACGGAGAGAACGACCCCTGGTCGGCGGGCGCGTTCGACGTGCGCTCGCGCAATGACTCGTACCGGTTCTACGTGCCGGACGGCAACCACGGCTCCGGCATCAGCGCCCTGCCCGAAGCGGACCAGGCCGTGGCCCTGGAGCGGCTGAGCGCGTGGGCGGACCTCCCCACCACCCTCGCGCCCCAGCTGGGCCTGAGGGCCCGCGCCGTGAAGTCCGGCGCGGAGGACGTCAGCACGGGCGTCGTGGATCGCCGCCGCGGGCCGCCGCGCGACTGACGCCAGGACCGTTCGGAAGTCACCTCACGGGCCACGTCCAGGAAGGCGCGGAACGCGGGGGACACCCGCGCGCGGCTGGGGAATCCTTCAATTCAAGGCACGAGGCCTGTCCTGGCGGCGCTTCGTATGCCATTCTTTGCTTCCATGGCTTCCACCTTGAAGTCTGGGGTTGGAGTTCCACCCACCATGGGCGCCGAAGTCCGACGCGTCGCACTTCCCCTCATCCCGGAGCACGACCGATGAACGAGAAGAAGAAGCTGACCCTGAACGTGGAGACCATCCGGCTCCTCAGCCCGCGGCAGTCACCGTCCCAGAACGCGCCGTGCTCGTCGACCCGGCCCCCGACCTGGGCCGGAGTCCCCGAACAGGCGTAGGCCCCGCGAAGCCCCGTGGTTCCGGGCCGGGCGCACGGCGAACGGTGCTCCCGGCCCCTGTGTCCTCACCGCCAGAGGTTGGTGCGCGCCAGCTCCAGCACCTCGTTGGTGCGGCCGTTGAGCAGGGCCTTCAGGCCGAACAGGGTGAAGCCCGCAGCCATGGAGGCGGTGATTTTGGGCGGCATCACCAGCTCCGCCTTGCTGACGACGGCGTCCACCAGCACGGGGCCGGGCGTGGCGAGCGCCTGTTGCACCGCTTCGTCCACGTCCCCCGGGTCCTCCACGCGCAGGCCCTTGATGCCCACGGCCTCCGCCAGCTTCGCGAAGTCGGGATTGCGCAGGGCGGTGCCCACGTCGAGCATGCCGCCCACCTGCTGCTCCATGGCCACGAAGCCCAGGGAGCTGTTGTTGAACACCACGACCTTGATGGGCAGCTCCAGTTGCACGAGGCTGATGAAGTCCCCCATCAGCATGGTGAAGCCGCCGTCCCCGGAGAAGGAGATGACCTGCCGGTCCGGGAACGCCTTCTGGGCGCCAATCGCTTGCGCCAGCGCACTGGCCATGGAGCCGTGATTGAAGGACCCTACCAGCCGCCGCTGGCCCTTCATCGTCGCGTAGCGCGCGGCCCACACGGTGGGCAGGCCCACGTCGCAGGTGAAGATGGCGCTGTCGGACGCCTGGAGGTCGAACGCGCGCGCCACCTGCGGCGGATGGATGGGTTTGCGGCCCACCGTGCCCCGGCCCAGCCCGTCCAGCTCCTCGCGCGTCTTGCGGTGGTGCTCCAGCGCGCGGTCCAGGTGCTTCGTCTCCTGCTTCGCCTGGATGCGGGGCAGGAGCGCCTGGAGCGTGGCGGCCACGCTGCCCACCACGCCCAGGTCCACCCGCGTGCGCTTGCCGATGTTCTCCGCCCGCAGGTCCACCTGGATGATGTGGGTGTCCGCCGCGTCCGGATAGAACTGCCGGTAGGGGAAGTCCGTGCCCAGCATCAGTAGCACGTCGCAGTCAATCATCGCCCAGTACCCGGACGCGTACCCGATGAGGCCCGTGAGCCCCACGAAGTTCGGGTTGTCCTTCTCCACGAACTCCTTGCCCCGGAGCGCGGAGACGACCGGCGCCTGGAGCTTGCGCGCCAGCTCCACCACCTGCGCGCCCGCGCCCTCGCAGCCCGCGCCGCACAGCAGCGTCACGCGCGCCCCGCTGTTGAGCAGCGAGGCCATCTGCTGCACCTGCTCCGGGGAGGGCGTCACCTGGGACGCGGACGGCGACAGGGATTCGGGCGAGGGGGCCCGCGCGTCCTCCGCCTTCTGGGTCGCGACGTCCCCGGGGAGCACCACCACGGACACGCCCCGCCTGCCCACGGCGTTGCGGATGGCGATCTCCGACGTGCGCTGCATCTGGTTGGGCGCGGAGACCAGCTCGCAGTAGTGGCTGCACTCGCGGAAGAGCTGCTCCGGATGCGTCTCCTGGAAGTAGCCGGTGCCCAGCTCCGAGGACGGGATCTGCGCCGCGATGGCCAGCACCGGCACCCGGCTGCGGTGACAGTCATAGAGGCCGTTGATGAGGTGCAGGTTGCCCGGGCCGCAGCTCCCGGCGCACACGGCGAGCTGCCCCGTGAGGTGCGCCTCCGCGCCCGCCGCGAAGGCCGCCGCCTCCTCGTTGCGCATGGAGACCCATTCGATGTCACCGCGCCTGCGCAGCGCCTCCGTGAGGGCGTTCAGGCTGTCGCCCACCACCCCGTAGATGCGCTTCACCCCCGCGAGCGCCAGGACTTCCGCGAACTGGTCCGCCACCGTCTTCTTCATGATCCACACCTCGCCAGGGGCCGGTCACCGCATGGCGAAGATGTGCACCGTCCCCATACCCCGCGACCGGCCTGGCGGGCGTTGCCAAGGCCAGGCTGGCTGCTCGCCCGGCCGGCCCGGCTCAGGGGAAGCCGCCGAGGACGATCCTCCCCACGGTGCGGCCCGTCTCCACGGCCGCGTGCGCGCGCCGCGGGTTGGCGGCGGTGATGGGGCCGAAGCTCGAAGGCACGCTGCGCTTCGGGGAGCCGCGCAAGCACATCCCGGACGTGACGCAGCGGATGCTGACCGCCGTGGCCCCGACTTCTCGCGCGTCCGGACAGGCGTCGTGAAACCTGATTCCGGCCTCGTCCGTACTGCTGCACACGGCCCCCACGTCGTGCCCTTCCTGGAGACCGCCGGATGCCGCAGGTCACACCCACCCCCACCCCGTTCGAGGCCCCGCGCCTGACGCTGCTGGACCCGGTGAGCGGTCAGCCCCGCGAGCTGCTCACGCCCGGGCGCCCCACCCTCATCACGTTCCTGCGCGGCACCTGGTGCGAGGCGTGCCGGACGTTCCTGGACCGCGTCACCCCGCTGCACGGGCCCCTGGAGGCGCGCGGCGTGGCCCTGGTGGGCGTCGTGTGTCAGGGGCGGCACTGGGTCCAGAGCTGGCTGGCGCTCAACCCGCTCCCCTTCCCCCTCCTGGTGGACGAGCACCGGGACGCCGCCCGGGCGTACGGCGTCTACAAGGCGCTGGGGCTGGATGGCATCCACATCGCCCGCCCCGCGAGCTTCCTCGTCGACCGGAGCGGCCACGTCGTCTGGAGCCACATCGGCGGCGACAAGCAGGACCGCCCCGACAATGACCAGCTCCTGGCGACGCTCGCGCGGCTCACCTAAGGAAGGCCTGACGCAGAAGGCGACGCCCTACCCCGCCGCGCGCACCATCTGGAGCACCAGCACGAAGTGGAACCCCGCCCCCACGATGGTCAGCGCGTGGAAGACCTCGTGGTAGCCGAAGACGCCGGGGATGGGGTTGGGGCGCTTGAAGGCATACGCCAGCGCGCCCGTCGTGTACGCGACGCCCCCGGCGATGATGAGCCCGCCGCCACCGGCGCCCAGCGCGCGGAAGACGTCGCCGAAGTACGGCATCATGATCCACCCCACCGCGACCGCCAGCGCCGCCGTGATGAACTTCGGCGCGCCCACCCAGAAGAGCGATTGCAGGATGCCGACAAAGGCCCCGACATAGATGTAGAGCATCAGCCGGTCGCCCAGCGGCTGCGGCAACCCCAGCATCGCCACGGGCGTGTACGTGCCCGCGATGAGCAGGAAGATGGCCGCGTGGTCCATCCGCCGCATCCACGCCCGGCCCCGGGGCGCCCAGTTCACGCGGTGGTAGGTCGCGCTGATGGCGAACAGCCCCACCAGGCTCAACGAATACAGCGCCGACGCCAGCGCGGTGCGCGGCGTGGGCGCCAGCGCCACCAGCACCACCCCCGCCCCCACCGAGAACGCCGCCGCCCACTGGTGCAGCACGCCCCGCAGCTTCGGCTTGTCCAACGGCAGGGCCGCCGTGGTCATGAGCGCCCACCACCGGCCGCGATATCCTGGAAGACGAAGCACTTCATGACGGTGACGACTCCTCGTCTTGCCTACGGAATGGTAGGTTTCGTCCGGGTAAGTTACGTGCGGGTAGGTTCGAGGTCAACTTGAAGAAGAAGCAGCGGCTGACGGGCGCCGAGCGCCGGGTCCAGTTGATGGAGGTCGGGCGTTCGGTCTTCGCCGCGAAGGGCTACGAGGCCACGTCGATTGAAGAGGTCGCCCAGCAGGCGGGCGTGTCCAAGCCCATCGTGTACGAGCACTTCGGCGCGAAGGAGGGGCTGTACGCGGCCATCGTGGACCGGGAGATGGAGGACCTGGTGGCGCGCGTGTCGTCGCGCATCTCGCAGGGGTCGCCCCGGGAGCGCTTCGAGGAGGCCGTGCTGGCGTTCATGGGCTACGTGAAGGAGGAGCCGGCGGGCTTCGCGGTGCTGACGCGCGACTCGCCCACGGCGGTGGCGAGGCGGGGGCTGACGCGCGTCATCGACGACCTGGCGCAGCGGGTGGGGGACGTCTTCCGCAGCGAGTTCGAGCGCGCGGGCTATTCATCCAAGGTGGCGCCCATCTACGCCAACGCGCTCGTCGGCATGGTGACGCAGGTGGGGCACTGGTGGGCCGCGGAGGGCAAGGCGTTCTCCACGGAGAACGTGGCCCGCCACGTCGCGGCGCTCGGATGGATGGGATTGCGGCACCTGCCCAAGGACCCCAGCGCGCCCGGCGTGAAGCGCGAGCCCAAGCGGCGCGGCTGACGTCCGTGAGACGGGCACAGGGCCCACCGGCGACGACGCGCACCCTCGCTTCGGGAGGAGGGTGTGCGCGGACAACAGCGACAGGGAAGAGTGACCAGTTGAAGTCCGGTGAGCAGCGCGATGTGCCCTGCGGCATTCCATGGCCGGTTTGTCCCAACTGCCCAGGCGAGGGGCTACGGCGCACTGCGCGAACGGCAACTTGCTCCCGGTGCGGCAGCCCCTGGCTTGAAAGCGAGGGCATGCCGTGCCCCGGGGCACGTACAGTCCGCCTCGTTGAGCATGAGGGGACAGCCGAAGTCGTCTGCGCTTCCCACGCGGCGCACCCGAGCGTGGCTACGTGGGGCAAGGCCGTTGACCTCGCCGCGCGCCGAGGCCCTCAGTAGGCGCCCGGTGCGCTCACGGGGGCTGAACGATTCCAGCGCCCGCTCATCAGAGGCAGGCGCCAGTCACGCGTTGAAACAGGAGACGAGAACATGCGGAAACTGTTGCTGTTGGCGGTGCTGGTGGGCGGCTGTGCTGGGCCAGGAGCGAAGCTGGTAGGCGTGGACAAGGTCCCAGTCCATGTTCAAGAGGGAGGGCACTGCAAGAGTAGCGCCGCCTGCAAGGAGGGGCTGGAGTGCATGATCTGGTCGCTGACACCAGGTTCAGGTACCTGTCAGCGGGCGTGCAAAGAGACTTCGGAATGCCCGAGCGGAGAGCTGTGCGGCGGGGATGCTTTTACCGATAGGCCGGGGCCTTTTTGCACCCCTCCGACCATCGACTATCTGGAGCCGTGCGAAGAGTGTGACGGGCCGGGGTAATGGATCGCAGTTGGATCGGCCAAGCGGATCGCGCGCTGGAGCAATGGGCGCGGCAGTCGGCTCAGGGCGGAGGCCGTCAGAAGAAACGTGGCCAGTGGGTGGGCTGAGTTCCTACCTGGGTGGTCAGCCCATGCATCCTCGCGCGCCACCGAGCACCGCCGGAGCGGTGTGCGGAGGGGCCCGCGCGGATGAGTTACCGGAGAGTCGACATGGACAGGTTGAGAGAGCTGGCGCCGAGACGGTGACCTTGACCGAGGCCACGTCCGCATCAGGCGCCGCGAGCTGGAGTGAAGTGAAGACATCCACGGAGTCGGACTCGGACGAACCCTTTCATCCCGAGACACCCAAGACGAAAACCGCGAGCACCGCAATGGATTTGAGAGGCAATGACATGAGACTCCCCCCTCGAACAGAGGGCCGCCTTATAGAATGGGAGTTCACGGGAGGCAGAGGCCCCCACGGTCGGAATGCGACAGCGGGACATGCTCCGTCCCGTGACAGATTCACGGGCTGAGGGGACACCCGGAATGCCCTGTCTTCAATTCCGATCCATGCCTTCGACGTGGGCGTTGGAGTTGACCTGGCAGCCCGCGAGCGGGCCCGTCAGCCGATGCGTCTACTCCCTGGGTCCCCGCGCCTTCATGGCGGCCTGGATGCCCTCCAGCGAAGAGGGATCCTCGATGGTGCTGAGGTCGCCCGGCTCGCGGGCCTCGGCCACGGCCTGGATGCTGCGGCGCAGCAGCTTGCCGGAGCGCGTCTTGGGCAGGTGGGCCACCAGGTGCACCCGGGCGGGACGGGCCACGGCGCCCAGCGTGCGGCCCACGGTGTCCATCACCTCGCGCTCCAGGTCAGCGCGGTCCTCCTCGCGCTGGAGGCGCGTGGGGTCCTTGGGCACGGCGAAGGCCATCACCACCTGGCCCTTGAGGTCGTCCTTCACGCCCACCACCGCGACCTCCGCGATGGCCGGATGGCCGCTGATGGCCTCCTCGATTTCACGCGTGCCCAGGCGGTGGCCGGCCACGTTGATGACGTCGTCGGTGCGGCCCAGGATGAAGTAGTCGCCGTCCTCGTCGCGCATGGCCCAGTCGAACGTGTTGTAGACAGGTGTTTCAAAGCTGGAGAAGTAGGTGGAGACGAAGCGCTCGTCGTCGCCCCACACCGTGGACAGACATCCGGGCGGCAATGGCGGCTCAATCACCAGCACGCCCTTCTGGTTCGGGGCCGTCACCTCCGCGCCGCTCAGCCCGTCCAGCAGCTTCACGCGGTAGCCGTAGAGGGCCGCGCCCGGGGAGCCCAGCTTGCGCGGACGTGCCTGCACACCGGGGACGGGCCCGAGGATGGGCCAGCCCGTCTCCGTCTGCCAGTAGTTGTCCAGCACCTGCGTGGCGGGCAGCGCGTCCGAAATCCACGCATGCGTGGGCGCATCCAGCGGCTCGCCGGCGAGGAACAGGTGGCGCAGGCGGGAGGTGTCATGGCGCTTCAGGAAGGACGCGTCCTGCTTCTTGAGGACGCGGATGGCGGTGGGCGACGTGAACATCACGCTCACCCGGTGCTCCTCCACCAGACGCCACCAGATGCTGGCGTCCGGCCGGGTGGGCAGGCCTTCGTAGAGCACCGTCGTCATGCCATTCAGCAGCGGGCCATAGACGATGTACGAGTGGCCCACCACCCAACCGATGTCGCTGGCCGTGAACATCGTCTCGCCGGGCTGGCCCGTGTAGATGTGACGCATGGACGCCGCCAGCGCCACCGCGTAGCCGCCCGTGTCGCGCTGCACGCCCTTGGGCTTCCCCGTGGTGCCGGACGTGTAGAGGATGTAGCTGGGCTCGGAGGACTCCAGCCATTCCACGGGCACCCGCGCGCCCTCATGCTTCGCCCCGAGCGTGGCGAAGTCCACGTCGCGCCCCAGCGTGAGCGAGGTGCCCGGGACGAGCCCCCGGTTGAACACCAACACATGCGCGGGCGGGTGCTGGGCGAGCGTCAGCGCCTCATCCACCAACGGTTTGTAGGCAATCACCCTGCCGGCGCGCATGCCCGCGTCCGCGGTCACCAGCAGCACGGGCCGCGCGTCGTCGATGCGCAGGGCGAGGCTGTGCGCCGCGAAGCCGCCGAACACCACGGAGTGGATGGCGCCCAGGCGCGTGCAGGCCAGCAGCGTGAAGAGCGCTTCGGGCACCATGGGCATGTAGATGATGACGCGGTCGCCGCGTCCCACGCCCAGCTCGCGCAGCATGGCCGCCACGCGGTTCACCTCCGCGTGGAGCTGCGCGTAGGTGTACTGGCGCCGCTGGTCGGCTTCGGTGGATTCAAAGACGATCGCCGGCTGATTCGCGCGGGTGGCCAGGTGCCGGTCCACCGCGTTGTGGCACAGGTTGGTGCGGCCCCCGACGAACCAGCGCGTGAAGGGAGGGCGCGAGGCGTCGAGCACCTGGTCGAACGGGCGTTCCCAATCGATGAGGCGGGCCTGCTCGGCCCAGAACGCATCCGGCTGGTCGAGGGAGCGTCGGTAGAAGTCCTCGTAGCTGCCCATGCATCCGCTCCGTCGTGGGTGGGTGTCCATCACGATAGGGGTCGGCCCGCCGGAGAGGAAACCCTCCGGGGCCCCGCACGGGCGTGTGTGTCCTTCAGGCAGCACGCGGACCGCGTGGGAATAGATTCCCAAGTCGGCATCACCTGACGTGTGTCAGCTCGCACCAGCACGTCAGGGTCAGCTCGGTGTACGGACCGCGTTCCAAACCATACGAGCCGAGCGAGAAACCATCGTTCCATTCGATCAGGGCCGTCTGCCCTGAATCGAGGACGCCGAAATCCACTGCATACCCGGCGGTGCCCTCACCGGCGGACGCCAACGCCTGGACGGCGCTCGCCACCACCGCCTCGTCCACCCGCAGGGATGCATCTCCTGCGTAGTGCCGGATGCCCACGACGACGTCCTTCACCACGAACACCCGGTATTCGCTCAGCCACTGGACCACTTCCGAGCAGAGGATGGGCGTGCTCGCGGACGCACGCTCCAGCCAGAGGAGATCCTCCGCGCTGGAGAAGACATGGCCGGTGAACCTTTTGCGACGGCCGTAGGGCTTCGCGAACACCGCAGGGCCCGAGCCATGGAGCACGTCGGCGGTCAGCTTCCGGACGGTGCTGGACCAGACACGGCGGTGAAGAAGGCCGCTCAGACTCGGTGGATGATCCCGGGTTTCAGGTGGCTCGATGCCCAATTGCTTCAAGGCCCCCAGGACGGTGGGGACATCGCCCGCCACCAGGACGTCGCGGGCAAGCGGGAGTTGGCTGCGCGCAAGTCGTTTCGCGGAGAATGGCTCGGCCGGCACGCCTCTCGCCCGAAGCTCATCGAACAAGTCTTGCATCTCGGGTTCCATGCGCCCGAAGCCCTGCTCCTGGATGAATGCGCTTCGCACCATGGGCAGGAGACTACTCCTTGCGTCAGAGACGATGCGTCCGTGAAACGATGCGGGTGCCATCAACCTGCTCTCGGCCATTCCCCTGCCCCTTGGATTGGAGCGTGGCTGTCCTTTTTTCTCGCGAACAAGCCATCCTGGGCCATGCGAGCAGGAGCCCTGGTGTTGAGCGTGGTGCTGCTGGCCACGGGATGTGCCTCTCCATCGCCGGGTCCCGGACGAAGGATGCGGCTGAACCATGCGCGGCACGTAGCTTCGGGTCCCTTGGTGGAGGCACCTGAGCCACGGTCACGGGGCCGGCCCCCTGGAGAGGACCTGGACGGACAGGACGCGACACCGACCCGCCAAGCGGTCCTTCATGCCATCGCCGAAGTGAAGAGTTCTACGGACAGCATCGCCCGCGCGTTGTCGAAGCTGGATTCGCGCGGCGACTGGGACGTATTCACCCGTTACACCGACTACGGCTCCAATCAGTTGCCCTGGCTCCGCTGCGCACAGGGGAGCGTCACGCTGCTGGCGAGCACCTCCGAAGCGGTCGCGGATGCGGACATGGCGGTGGGCCTGATTGGGATGACGGGCCCCCGTCTCCAGGCCGCAATGTCTGGCGCCATGCTGCTCGCGGCCTGGCTCGATTTCCTCCAGCTCGCGGAGGCCCTGCGGGAACAGTGCCCGTTCTATGGACAGGAGCAGCTGTTCATGGACATGGACCGCGTCCAGAAGTTGATTGAGCCCTCCATGGCCGCGCTTGCGTCGCTGGAGCCCGGGCAGGTGGAGGCCACCGCACGCGCACTTCCCGGTGTCATGGCCCAGCTCACCCGCGAGTTCCATTCCATCCGGGAAGGTGCACGCGTGGCGACGGTGCGCGCTGGCAAGGTCATCGCGGTGGCGCAGTTCATGGAGATGCTCACCCTGGTCTCGGTGTTGAAGGTGTCACTGCCGAGGCCTCCTCCCGCGGCACCCGCGACGCTCGGCGTGGGACTCGTGATGGGCTCGGGCGGCGTGATGACGGGCACGCGGGTGGTCGTCTCCGCCGAATGGGTGGAGATGATGCGCAGGCTCGTGCAGGCGGGCGTCATCACCGTTCCCGCCGCCAGCTCCGCCATCCGCATCCACGCCGGGCAGGTGATGATGGCGCAATCGACCCGGGACCTGCCCCAGGGCGTGCGCGACGCGCTGGGCGACAGTCCCGAGGTTCGGGCCATGCACGAGACCGGCAAGGCCGGGGCCGGCATGTCCGATGCGCCGAAGCACCACGTCCTGCCGCAGGAGCACCGCGAGTGGTTCGAGCGGCGCGGCTTCAAGGGCGCCATGGACATCGATCAGTTCTGCGTCAGGATGGAGAAGGCGGACCATCAAGCGATTCATGGGGGAGGGGACTGGCGCATGGGGCGAACGTGGGCCGGTGAGTGGAACCAGATGATCATGGGACAACTTCGCGACGCAGAATCCGCAGCCGGCCGGATGTTGACGCGAAACGAGATCTTGAACATCGTCGCCGAGCACATGCAGTCCTCCGACATCCCGATGAACTTCATTCGAGGGGGAAGGCGATGAGCGACGGACGTTCCTGGCAGGGCAACTGGAAGGTTCGCCTGCATGACCGGGTCCGCGAGCGCGGTTTTTCTTCGCTCACCGCCTTCGCGAAGGCACGCCCCACCGCATCCCTGATTGCGCTGGCCGAAGAGCTGGGCAAGGACGACATCGCGGGGGTCCAGGTGTTGAGCGGACTGCTTGCCGAGGCGGAACAGCGCAAGCAGGTTTCGCGCTTTGAGCGCGATGTGCTGGTGCGCATGCTGTCCCATAACCTCCCTGGTGGCTGGCCAGCCGTCCTGGACGACGCCAACCGCTTCGCGGTCGCCAAGGCACTCAGCAGTTGGATCGCCTACACCCCTGAAGCCCATCAGGCACGCGCAAGGCAGATCATGGCGGAACTCCTCGCCCATCCCCCTCCATCCGGCTGGCGCCCGCTGAGCCCCGACGACGAGCTTTTGCGCACGCTCCTGCCCGACGAAGAGGCCTGAGCCCCACGGCCTTCCTCGGCGTGCCACGAATGCTGGGAACTCACACCATCCGTGCCCCCGCCCAGGGGTGAACACTCCCTGCCCGTCCGACCCTCGGCCGGAATGATTTTCCAACGCAGGACGCTTCCCGTCCGCCCTCGGCGCCACCACCTTCGCGCCGAGGAGTGAAACACCCCATGGATGCGGACGGCAGATCGGAGTTGGGAGCCGCGAAGGTTCCCCTCATGTCCACCCAGAAGCAGCAGCGCGTCCGCCGCCCGCCCCGGACGCTCAAGCCCTCGCGGCTCCAGGAGGTGGACTTCCGCAGCGTGGAGGAGCGCATGGACGCCGGCCGCGCCCTGCGCAAGCGCTGCCCGCGCAGCAGCCACGCCGCGTGGAAGCCCTTCCGGGGACGGGACCCGCTGGCGCAATTGAAGGAATCCGACGCCACTCGGCTGCCCTGGCTGGTGCCCGTGCGGCACGAGCGCATGTCCGAGTCCCCGTTCGCCTTCCTGCGCGGCACGCCGTTCGCCATGGCGCGCGACCTGGCGCACACGCCCTACAGCGGCCTGCGCAGCCAGATTTGCGGCGACGCGCACCTGAGCAACTTCGGCCTGTTCGGCACGCCCGAGCGCAACCTCATCTTCGACTTGAACGACTTCGACGAGACGCTCCCCGGCCCCTTCGAATGGGACGTGAAGCGACTGGCCGCCAGCTTCGTCGTGGCGGCGAAGCAGAACGACCTGGGAAACCGCTGCGGCAGGAAGGCCGCGCGCAAGGCGGTGGAGTCCTACCGCCTGATGATGCGCGAGCTGATGACCCGGAACCTGCTGGACGTGTGGTCGCTGCGCGTGGACGCGAAGGCGCTGCGGCGCTCCGACTCCGAGGACACCGCGAAGCTCGCGGCGGAAGCCATGGAGAAGGCGAAGCGCCGCACCAGCGCGCACGCGGTGGAGAAGCTCACCGTGGAGCGCAACGGCCAGCGCCACCTGGCCTACCAGCCGCCCCTGCTCTTCCCGCTCACGGCGGTGAAGATGGACGTGTCGAGCGAGGAGCTGGAGCGGCGCATCAAGCAGCTCACGGTGGGCTACCTGGCCTCGCTGGACGGCGCCGTGCGCGACCTGTGCCTGCGCTACCAGCGCAAGGAGTGGGGCTTCAAGGTCGTGGGCGTGGGCAGCGTCGGGCTCCAGGCCTACGTCGTGCTGTGCGAGGGCAACGGCGGGAACGACCCGCTGGTGTTGCAGTTGAAGGAGGCGAAGGCCTCCGTGCTGGAGCCCTACCTGGGCCCCAGCGAGTTCGGCAGCGCCGGGGAGCGCGTGGTGGTGGGCCAGCGGCGCATGCAGGCCTTCTCCGACCTGTTCCTCGGCTGGACGGAGGTGGAGGGCATGGGCGCCTTCTACGTGCGCCAGCTGCGCGACATGAAGGGCTCGCTGGACGCGGAGAAGATGGAGGCGCCCGTGTTCCTGGACTACGCGGAGGCATGTGGCGCGACGCTGGCCCGGGCCCACGCGCGCACCGGGGACGCTGCCCTCATCGCGGGCTACCTGGGCGGCAGCGACCACTTCGACGAAGCCGTCGCGGAGTTCGCCTGCGCCTACTCAGACCAGGTGGAGGAGGACTACGCGCGCTTCATCGACGCGCAGGCAAAGGCCTCGCAAGCGCTGGCGAGCTGAGGACGCGCCGCCCACCCTGACGCGCTTCAGCCCGAAAGCCGCGTCCAGTCGTCCTCGCGCAGGAACAGCCTCACGCCCAGGCGCTCGCACACGTCCGCGTGCGCCTGGGCCGCGGGGCCGCCCACCCAGACGGACAGCTCCTTCGGCAAAGCCTCACGCAGGCGCCGGAGCACGTCCTCGAACACGGTGGCGCCCCGGTTCGTCACCGCCGACAGACCCACCACGTCCGGCCGGGCCCGGGCCACCGTCTCCCCCAGCCCGTCCGCCGGCACGCGCTGGCCCAGCAGCGTCACCCTCACGCCCGCGTACCGCAGCCGCAGCGCAGCCCCCAGGAGGCCCATCTCATGCTCCTCCTCCGGGAAGCACGCCAGCACCGCGTGCTTGCGCCCCCCTTCGGGCGCGCCATGCAGCAGGCTCACCAGCCGCTCGCGCACCACCTGCGTCACGAGGTGCTCCTGCGCCACCGACAGCGTCCCCGCGTGCCAGCGCTCCCCCACCTCGTGCTGCACCGGCACGAGCACGTCCTCGAACGCGCGCAGGGGCGGCAGGGCCGACAGCACCTGGTCCAGGATGCGGGAGACGCGCGGCTGGTCATACGCCTCCGCCGCCGCCATCACCTCCGCGCGCCACGCGTCCGACTGCGGGCCCGCGCCACCGTGTGTCTTCCCCTCGCGGGCCGGCGGCGGTCCGGCGGCCAGCTCCGCCATCAACTGGGGCAGCAGCTTCGCCGCCTCGCTGATGGCCACGCCTTCGTCCGTCAGCGCCTTCAACCGCTTGAGCAGCGCGACGTCGCGGTCCGTGTAGACGCGGTAGCCCGCGGGCGTGCGCTCCGGGACGAGCACCCCGTAGCGGCGCTCCCAGGCCCGGATGAGCTCCACGCGGACTCCCGACAGCTCCGCGGCGACGTGGATGCGATAGGTGCGCTCAGCCATGGTGGATCACGGTCGGTTCTGCGCGTTCCTCACCTGCTGCCAGATGGCGATCAGCTCCTCCGCGGACTCCGCGTACTGAGCGCCCAGGGTGAAGAGGATCTTCAAGTGCTCCCGCGCCCCCGGCCCGCCCACCACCACCGGCACGGAGGCGCAGGCCTGCAAGGACTCCGACAGCACCGTGAGGAAGTCCTGCGCGTCCCGGCGCCGGACGAACGACAGCGCCACCACGTCCGGCCGCACCTGCGCGCAGGCCCCATGCAGCGCCTCCGCGGGCGTGTCCGCCCCCAGCAACGTCACCCGCCAGCCCCGCGCCTTCAGGTGCACGCCCAGCGCCAGCAATCCCCCCTCATGGTGGTCCCCCGCCGGACAGGCCAGCAGCCCCCGGGGTCCATCGCTCGCGCTCACCATGCCCGCCAGCAGCATGCGCAGGCGCTGCCGCACCAGCGCGGACGCCAGGTGTTCGCGCGCCACGTCCAGGCGCGACGCCATCTCCCGGAGCAGCGGAATCAGGAACGTGTCGCAGAAGACCGGGGGGGCCAGGTCCTCGCCGGCCTCTTCCAGCACCGCGTCCGCCGCGTCCGAGTCCAGCACCCGCACCGCCGCCCAGAAGCGCTCCATCAGCCGCGAGTCCTCGGGCAGGGACTGCGCGGGCGCGGTGCGCACCTGGGCGATGGCCTCGCTCACCGACAGGCCGCCTTCCATCAGCTTCGCCACCCGGCGCACGGCCTCCACTTCGTCGCGTGAATAGACGCGGTAGTTGTTCTCGCTGCGCTCCGGGCGCGGAAACCCATAGCGCCGCTCCCAGGCGCGCAGCGTGGCTTCGCGGATGCCGGTGAGCCGGGCGATGGTGCGGATGCGCAGGCTCATCGGCCCAGGCCTCGCGCCGAGTCCCAGCGCTCCGCCACCCCGCGCGCCCCCGACAGCTTGCGCGTGAAGCCCTCCAGGTCCGTCGCCTGGGACACCCTGCGCACCACCGCCTCCAGGCCGCTCTGGAAGCGCGACAGCGGGCCGGCTTCGTGGGGCGTCCCCACCTCCAGCAACACGTCCGGCCGCTCGTGCTCGAAGAAGGCATAGCGGATGGCGATGGGCACGCACTCCGCCTTCGCCGCCCGGGCCAGCAGCTCCACGCCCCGCTCCAGCTTCAGCGGCAGGGCGCCGAAGGGCCGGTGCTCCCCTTCCGGAAAGACACACACCGCGGCGCCCGGGCGGCGCAGCAGCTCCTTCGCGTACCGGAGCGAGGACAGGGACGACATCGCGTCCTGCTTGCGGATGCTGAAGGCGCCCATCTTCGTGTGGAAGGGATAGCGCCGCAGGTTCTCCTCGTCCATCAGGCAGTAGCCGTCCCAGCCCGCCACCTGGCAGAGCTGGTGCAGCACGAAGCCGTCCCACCAGTTGCAGTGGTTCAGGTAGATGAGCCGGCCCACGCCGTCCGCGGGCAGCTCACCGCGCACCCACAGGCCCCGGAACGTCGAGCGGACCTTCCACCCGATGTACCGGTCCACCGCCCACCCGAAGGGCCCTCCCTTGGCCGCGCGAATCAAGACGGCCGCGCCTCCCTGAGACGGAACAGCGCCGTGAACAGCGCGAGCCCCAGCGACACCAGCACGCTCGTGATGAGGAAGAAGAGCACCTCCTCCAGCGGCACCACGCCCAGGTACACGCCCACGTGGCGGCCCGGCCCGAAGTTCCAGATGCCGGTGGAGATGGCCAGGTGGTCCGCGATGGACAGGTACACGCCCACCACCAGCGCTGGCGGCATCACCGCGCGCAGCACCTCGCCGGAGCGCGACTTGTAGTGGCTGACCAGCAGCGCCAGTTGGATGCCAATCACCGGCAGCGTCCACGCCAGCAGGTGGATGAGGTACGCCCAGCGCGTCTCCATCATGACGACACCTCGCGGGAGCCCAGCGGCGGCTCAGCGCGGACGGGGCGGGCCTTCTCCGCGGGCCGCGCCTCCGGCTGCTTCGCCAGCGCGCGCTCCAGCCGGGCCCGGGCCCACAGGCCCACGAGCAGCGTCTGGAGGCCGAAGAAGAGGTACTCCTCCAGCGGCAGGTAGCCCAGCTTCACGCCCCAGATGCGCTCCGGGTCGAAGCCCCACAGGCCCCACTTCACCGCCATGTTGTCCCACGGCGACGTGGCCGCGTAGACGACCACGAGCAGCACGCCCATGGGCGCCAGCCCCCGCCACGACAGCGTGCGCCGGTAGCGCACGACGAGGAACAGGATGGGCAACACGACGAACAGCCCCAGGAAGCGCGCGTAGGTCATCCCGGGCCTCCACTCCACTGCGACGCCACCCGCACCATGCGCCCTCCCGCTTGGAGCGCGTACGTATGTCCGCGCCACGTCACCAGCCCCTGCCGCGTCAGCGAAGCCCCGAAGGCAACCAGCAGCAGCACCTCACCCGTGAGCCAGTCCGTCAGCGCATGGCCCCGCCGCGCCTCGCCCGGCAGCCGGCTCAGCGCGGACAGCCGCAGCGACAGCAGCGTGCGCACAACGACGAGGGCCGCCACCGCGACGCCCACCCCGGGCTCGCCCAGCGCGGCGGCCAGCAGCACCAGCGGCACCGTGGGCGTGAAGAGCAGCGGCACCGTGGGGTACAGGCCCGGCCGGTGGCTGGCGAGCACCTGCATCCACCGCGTGAAGCGCTCCAGGGGCACGCGCCAGGACGTCGCGGACGCCATGGGCACCCACGCGGGCGCGGGGCTCAGCGCCACGTCCAGCCCCCGGGCGTGCAGCCGCTTCGCCAGCTCCAGGTCCTCGCCGATGTGGTCCGACAAGCCACGCAGCTCCTCCACCGCCCTCGCGGACAACCCCAGCGCCTTGCCACACACCGCCGGCGCGCCCGCGCTCATCGCGTGCAGCGCGCGGAAGCTGTGGTGCGTGTAGCGCAGCAGCCCCGCCATGGCACGTCCCGCGGCGTCCACCGCGCCCACGGGCGTGGGGGCGGCGGTGCTCAGCGCCGCGCCCGCCACCAGCGGCGAGGCCAGCCCCTCCACCAGCGCCCCCGTCACCGCCACGTCCGCGTCCACCGCCAGCACCACCCGCCCGCGCACGTCCAGCGTGTCCAGCGCGTAGAGCAGGTGCCCCACCTTGCGGTTGGGGGAGAGCGGGTCGCTCGGCAGCCACCGGACGCCCTCGGGCAGCCGGGGCCGGTAGGGCGACAGCACCACCTGCTCCAGCGGCCCCGCGTAGTCGATGGGGCTCGCCAGGTTCTCCAGCTCCCGCGGCGTGGGCGCGTCCACCGGGCGCAGCAACAGCACGGACGGGAGGGCCTGCGTGGCCAGGGTGGGCGCGCGGCGCGAGAGCCGCGCGAGCGCCACCGCGCTGAAGCCCCCGGCCAGCCCCGCCCACCCGAGCGCGATGAGAGCAGGCGTGTTCATGCCGTCCGCTCCACGCGCGTGCGGAAGTGCGCCATCCAGCGGATGAAGGGCGAATGGAAGCGGCGGAAGTCCGCCACCTCGCCCATCGTGTCCAGCGCGCCCCGGCGCGACTCCAGCCGCGCGTAGAAGGGCGACGACTCCAGCAGGCGCGGCGCGCCCACCACCTCGTTGCCCGCGTGCAGGTGCGAGGGGACGCGCAGCCCCCAGCCGGTGATGCTCGTGGGCCGGGCCTCGGGGTGCGGGCCGCGCTCGCACACGACGCCGGACGGTCCCGCCATCAGCCGCAGCGGGGCCACGCCATCCGGCAGGTGGTAGTCCACCACCGTGTGGCTTTCGTGGTGGGTGCGCGCCCAGTGCCACCCGGACAGCCGGTCGCCCAGCAGCTCCTGGCCGTGGTTGGTGTCGTGGTAGCCCATGCCGTCGGCCGCCACGTCCAGGGACGACACCTCCAGCCGGGCCTCCGAGCGCGGCGCCAGCGCCTGCCAGTAGTGCGGCAGCCCCGGCATCAGCTGCATCTCCATCCCCCGGGGCGTCAGCGGCCGGAGCGTCAGGCTGGCGCGCACCGGGCGGCCCCACGGCGCCGTCCCGTCGTCCACGTCCATGCGCACCGTGCCGTCCCGCGCATGGGTGAGCGTGGAGCGACCGATGCGCAGCCTGCCGGGCCCCTCCACCTGCGCGCGCGGGTACTCGCTGAGCACCCACAGCCGGCGCACGCCCCGGTGGTAGAGCGCGAAGTTCACCGCGCTGTGCTCCTGCGGCAGGCCCCCGCGCCGCGCCGCCACCGAGTAGCGCGGCGAGAAGAGCGAGCCCAGCATGAAGATGCACACCGCGCTGTAGTCCCCCGCGGTGACGTCCGCGTAGAACCAGCGGTAGGCCCCCGCCGCGTCGGGCAGCGCGGGCAGCGCGGGCACTTCCGGCAGCAAAGGATGCGCGAGCAGGGACGTCATGCGCTCCTCCTCAGGTGGGCGGAGGCCATCTCCGCGGCGAACCGTCCCGACAACATCACCAGCGGCACCCCGCCTCCCGGGTGCGTGCCGCCGCCCGCGAAGAACAGCCCCGGCGTGCCGCCCCGGATGCGGGGCCGGCGGAACGGGCCGAAGCGGCCGTGCGGCAGGAAGCCGTAGATGGAGCCCCCCGGAGCACCGCGCGCCGCCAGGTCCACCGGCGTGCGCTGCCCCACCACGCGCGTCTTCCCGCGCAGGCCCGGGTAGTGCTTGAAGAGCGCGTCGAACATCTGCGTGCGCACGAGCGCCGCCATCGACTCCCAGTCGCGGCCCGCCTGCTCCGCCTGGGAATCCCCCAGTGGCATGGCCGGCGCGTTCACCATCACGAACAGGCCCGTGCGGCCCAGCGGCGCCATGCCGGGGTCGGTGGCGGACGGGTTGCAGAAGTACACCGTGGGGTCCGTGGCCAGCTTCCCGGCGAACAGCTCGTCGAATTCGCGCCGGTAGTCCGCGCCGAAGAGCACCGTGTGGTGCGGCAGGGACGGCCGCCCCTCCACCTCCAGGAGCAGCACGAAGCCGGACAGCGACAGCGGTTCGGACTCACGGCGCAGCGACGCCAGCGGATCCGCGTTCACCACCACGCTGTCGAACAGCTCCTGCCCCGGGCCCACGCGGTAGCCCTCGGAGGTCCGCTCGAAGCGGGCGCGCGTGTCCAGGTGCACCGTCACGCCCTGTCGCCGCACCGCCTGGCCCAGGGCCTCCACCAGCGCGCCGATGCCGCCCTTCACGTGGTGCACGCCGTACGCATGTTCGATGTGCGGGATGAGCGCGAAGGCCGCGCTGGACGCATAGGGCGACCCGCCCGCGTAGGTGGCGAAGCGGCCCACGTACTGCTGCAGATGCTGGGTCTGGAAGTGCTTCGTCGCCAGCGTGTGCAGCGTGTCCAGCTTCATCCCCGCCAGCATCGCCCCGATGCCCCGGCGGGCCACGCGCGCCATGAACCCGGCCATGCCTTCGAAGGGGGCCTCCAGGTAGGGCTCGCCCGCCGCCCGCCAGATGGCCGCGGCCTCCGCGTAGAACGAGTGCACGCCCTTGCGCTCACCGGGGCGCAGCTCGGCGGCGCTGTCCGCCATGCGCTCCAGGTCCTTGTACGCGGTGAAGCCGCACCCATCCGTGAAGCGGTAGGCGCACTGCGGCTCCAGCTCCGTGAACGGCGGCAGCAGGTCCAGCGCGTCCAGCTTCTCGAAGGTTCCCCGCACCAGCGCCGGCAGCGTCAGCAGCGTGGGGCCGGTGTCCAGCGTGAGCCCCTCCACGGTGACGGCCTGCGCCTTGCCGCCCAGGGAGGGGCTGCCCTCGAACAGCGTCACCGCGTGGCCCTCCTTCGCCAGGAGGCCCGCCGCGGTCAGCCCGCCAATGCCGCCGCCAATCACGGCCACGCGCGACGTCTTCGACGCCTTCATCGGGGACCTCCCGTTCCCGTGGACAGCAGCGGCGGAGGCGGCGCCAGCACGGGCATGGCCGCGTGGGTCTCCCGCAGCACCGCGCGGGGGGTCACGAACGCGGCCGTCGCCAGCGCCAGCTTGCGGCCCTTCGTCGTGTGGGCCCGGCCGCTGAACACGTCGTAGTCCCGCGCCTCGATGTCGCGCAGGATGTCGCCGTAGATGCCGCCCATCAGCCGCACCATGCGCTGGCTGCCGAAGCCGGTGAGGTACTTCACGCCGCCCGCCGCCCGCGCGTAGTACGCCCGGGCGCGCTGGATTTGAAAGCGCATGAAGTCGCGCCAGCGCGCGTCCACCTGACCCCTGCGCAGGTCGTCCTCCGTGAGCCCGAACGCGCGCAGCTCCTCCGCGGGCAGGTACACCCGGCCGCGCTCCAGGTCCTCGCGCACGTCGCGCAGGATGTTGGTGAGCTGCATGGCGCGGCCCAGGTCCGCCGCCGGCTCCACCGCGCGCTCGTCCTCGCAGCCCAGCACCGGCGTCAGCATCAGGCCGACCACCCCCGCGACGCGGTAGCAGTACAGCTCCAGCTCCTCCCAGGTGTCGTAGCGCACCTTCGTCAGGTCCATCTCCATGCCGGAGATGAGGTCCTGGAAGGGCTGCTCCGGGATGCGGTAGCGGTGGATGCTGTGGCGCAGCGCCGCGAACTCGCTCGGCTCCCACGGCGACGGCGCGTCGGCGGCGGGCTGTCGCGTGGACGGCGGGCCCAGCGCCTTCGAGGCCAGCTCCGGCAGGGGCAGGTACACCTGGGCCACGCGCTCGCGCGCCCGGGCAAGCCGCGTGGACAGGTCCAGGGGCGAGCCCTCCAGCGCGCTCTCGCCCGCGTCCACCAGGTCGTCCAGCCGCCGGCAGAAGGCATACAGCGCGAAGGCCGCCTTCTTGCGCTGCCCGAAGAGCAGGTACGAGGCGAAGAAGAAGCTCTTCGCGTGGTGGCGCGTGACGACGCGCGCGCGCCGGTAGCCTTCCGCGATGAGGGCCGGGGAGTCGGTGACGCTCATGCCGCCACCTCCACCGGGGCCGGGGTTTGCGTGCGCGGCGACAGCGTCACGCCCGCCTTCCGGGCCCACGTCACCAGCCGCTCGGTGACGAGCCGCGCGGAGATGAGCACCGTGGGCAGGCCCGTGCCCGGCTGGGTGGAGGCGCCCACGAAGAAGAGGTTCTTCACGTTTGGATCCACGTTGGCCGGGCGGAAGGGCCCCACCTGGAAGAAGTTCTGCGCCAGCCCGAACGCGCTGCCGCGCGCCAGGTTGTACGTGCCCGCCCAGTCATCCGGGGTGAACACGCGCTCCACCTCGATGTCCGCCTCCAGGTTGGGGAAGCCCAGCTCGCCCAGGCGCTGGAACACCTTCGCGCGCACCTTCGGGCCCTCGGTCTTCCAGTCCAGGTTGGCGTGCTGGTGCGGCACCGGCACCAGCACGTAGAGCGCGTCCTTGCCCTCCGGCGCCAGCGACGGGTCCGTGTGCGAGGGCACGTTGACGTAGAAGCTGGGGTCCTCCGGCACGCGGAAGCGCTGGAAGATGTCGTCGAAGGAGCCCGCGTAGTCGCGGCCGAACATCACGTTGTGGTGCAGCAGCTCCGGCACCTTCTTCTTCATGCCCAGGTAGAGCATGTAGCCGCTGGAGGTGAAGCGCAGCTTCTTGTCGCGCTTGAACGGCGCGTCCTTCGGGTCCAACAGCTTTTCGTACGCGTACGGCAGGTCCGCGTTGCAGAGCACCGCGTCCGCGGGCACCACCTCCCCGCCCACCAGCCGCACGCCCGTGGTGCGGCCCCCTTCCGTGAGGATGCGCTCCACCGGCGCGCCGTAGTGCAGGCGCACGCCCTCCTCGCGCGCCAGCCGCTCCAGCGCCAGGGGGATGGCGTACAGGCCGCCCTTGGGGAACCAGATGCCCACGCCCAGCTCGGTGAAGGGCAGCAGGCCGTACACTGCCGGGGATTCGAAGGGGGACACGCCCAGGTACATGGTCTGGAACGTCATCGCCGCGCGCAGGCGGTCGTCCTGGAAGAAGCGGCTGACGTCCGCGTACATGCGGCGGTGCGCGCGGGCCTTGAAGATCTTCGCCAGCACGCCGGGGGAGAAGTAGTCGGAGATGCCGTCGAAGTTGCGGCCCACGAAGTGGTCCAGGCTGATGCGGTACTGGGTGCGGCCCTGCGCCAGGAAGGACAGGTAGCGCTGGAAGCTGCCGGGCTCCACGCGCTCCAGCTCGCGGCCCATGGTGCACAGCTCGGAGGTGAAGGTGACGTCGGACCCGTCCCGGAAGTGCACCCGGTAGTTGGGGTCACAGCGCATCAGCGTGAGGTAGTCCTCGATGCGACGTCCGAGCGCGCGGAAGGTCTCCTCGAACACCTCCGGCATCAGCACGATGGTGGGCCCGATGTCCCACGTGAACCCGTCCACCTGGAGCTGGTTGCACCGCCCGCCCGGGCCCCGCGTCTTTTCGAACAGCTGCACGTCGAAGCCCTGCCGCGCGAGCCTCGCCGCCGCGGCCAGCCCGCCCACCCCCGCGCCCACCACCACCACCCGCTTGCCTTGTGCGCTCATGGACGTGTCCTCAGGAAGCGCGGCGCGAGAGACGGACGATGAGGTCATCCAGCAGGTCCCGCATGCCATGGGAGTTGGGCAGGGCCCGCAGGCTGCGGCGCGCCGAACGCGACGCCCGCTCCACCGCGCGCTCACACGCGACGCGGCCGCCGAACGACTCCACCAGGGCGCGGGCCCGGGCCAGGGCCTCCGCGTCCTTCTCCTCCACCGGCAGCGCCCACAGCCGCTCCAGCTCCTCGCGGCCCGCGGGCGTGGCGCGCACGTACGCCGCCATCAACGGGAAGGTGCGCTTGCCCTGCGTGAAGTCCCCGTCGCACGCCTTGCCCGCCACGGACGCGTCGCCGAACAGGCCGATGAGGTCGTCGCGCAGCTGATAGGCGATGCCCACCGAGCGGCCCACCTGCTCCAGGCCCTTCTTGAGCGTGTCGTCCGCGCCGCCCAGCATCGCGCCACACACCAGCGGGGCGCTGAAGCCGTAGCGCGCCGTCTTGAGGTGGGCCACGCGCAGCGTCTGGAAGAGCGTCACCTCCGACAGCGGCGTGCGCGACAGGTCCAGGTCCAGGTACTGCCCCGCGGCCGTGTGCCGGCACACCCCCAGGTAGTACTGCACCACGCGGGAGACGCCCGGCAGCCCCGACTCCAGCATCGCCTCCAGCGAGCGCGCGAAGAGGTGGTCCCCCATCACGATGGCCAGGTCCTCGCCCGGCCGGCCCGGGGACAGCATCCGGTGCAACACCGGCCCGCCCCGCCGCAGCTCCGCCTGGTCCGCCACGTCGTCATGGATGAGCAGGAACGTGTGCAGCAATTCCAGCCCCGCCGCGAAGCGCCACAGGCCCTGCGGCACCGCCGTCCCACCCCGCGCCAGCCCATGGCCCGCGAGCACCAGCGCCGGCCGCAACCGCTTGGCCGGCCGCAGGGCGTAGCCGCGCGCCTGCTCCAGCGCACGCGACCAGCGCGGATCCAGCGAGGCCTCGTCCGGCAGCTCGAACAGCAGCGCGAGGGCCGACTCCACCTGCGCCTGCACGAGCTGCAGCCAGGCCTGCTCCGGGGGTGCCACGTCAGCGGGAGTCTGCTGCACGTTGGGAAGCGGGATGGCCATACAGCGGATCTCCGAAGTCGGGAGCACGGCAGCAGCCTTTCCAGCTAGAGGTAGCGTTTGCGTCCAGGGATTGTCAAGGCTATGTCTAAGGTTTGCAAAAACCTTGTACACAGGAGGCTCCTGATGAAGGCGTGGATCACAGGTGCGCTGGCAGTGACCCTGGCGGCGGGGGGCGCGAGCGGCGCGCCTCCCGGCCCGGAGCCGGTGGATGCGACCCTAAGCACTTCCAAGGGTGAGCGCGTGCGGCTGTCCCGGTGGCGTGGAAAACCCGTCATCCTCTTCTACGAAGACAAGGACTCCACGACACTCAACGCGGCCTTGAAGGAGGAGTTGTTCGCTCGCGGGCGTGAGCGGGGGCTGCTGGAGAGCGCCTGGGTGGTCGCGGTCGCCAATCTGGAGAAGTACGACTTCTTCCCCGCGAGGGGAATTGCCCTGTCGTACGTGCGGGACGAGGAGAAGAAGGCCGGGGTCCCCATCCTGGTGGACCTGGAGGGCACGCTGGGCCAGGCGCCTTGGAAGCTGCCCACCAAGACGTCCAACGTGATGCTGCTGGATGCGCAGGGCGCGTTGGTCTTCCGACACTCCGGCCGCATGAAGCCGGAGGACCGGGCGCGCTTCTTCGTCGCCCTGAGCGCGCTGGTGGGCCAGGACCTGACCACGGAAGCGGTGACGGAGGCTCTGCCGTGAGGGTGACGTGCACGGGCGCCAGCGGCTTCCTGGGGCAGGGGCTTGTCCAGGGTTTGTTGGACGCTGGCCACTCCGTGCACGTGCTCAGCCGGAACGTTGAACAGGCCCTGGGCAGGCTGCCCGCCGGGGTGACGGGCTCCTTCTTCGACGGGAGCACGCCGCTGTCGCCGGACGCGCTCGGCGGGGCGGAGGCGGTGGTGCACCTTGCGGGAGAGCCGGTGGACCAGCGGTGGACGCACGACGCCAAGCAGCGCATCCACGCCAGCCGGGTGGAGGGCACGCGCGTGCTGGTGGAGGCGATGCGGCAGGCGGGCTGCGTGCGGCACTTCGTCTGCGCGTCGGCGGTGGGCTACTACGGCGGCGCGCGCGCGGGGCAGCCGTTGACGGAGGAGGATGCGCCCGGCGACGACTTCCTCGCCCACGTGTGCCAGGGCTGGGAGGCGGAGGCCCACCGCGCGGCGGAGGTGGGGGTGCGCACGGTGCGGCTGCGCATTGGCGTGGTGCTGCACCCGGCGGGCGGCGTGCTGCACCGGATGCTGCCGGTGTTCCGCATGGGCGCGGGCGGACGGGTGGGCAACGGGCACCAGTACGTGAGCTGGGTGCACCGCGAGGACGTCCTCGCGCTGATGCGCTTCGCGCTGGAGCACCCCTCGCTGGAGGGCGCGGTGAACGCCACGTCACCGGAGCCCGTCACCAACGCGACGTTCGCGCACACGCTGGGCGGGGTGCTGGAGCGGCCCGCGCTGTTGCAGGTGCCGGGCTTCGTCCTCAAGGCGCGCTTCGGGGAGATGGCGCGCGTGGCGCTGGAGGGCCAGCGGGTGATGCCCCGGCGCGCGCTGGAGGCGGGCTTCGAGTTCCGCCACCCCCACCTGGGCGAGGCGCTGAGAAATCTGCTGCCGCACGCGGGCCCCTGAGCGGGCGCCACGGCACCAGCAGGCCGGTCCTCCGGGGTGATGTCCGAGGGTGGACGCGGATCCGCCGTCGCGGCGATGCGGCCCCCTCTCGCTCCGGCGCGGTGCGTACAGTGCCCGCCACGCATGGACACGCAGACGCTGGAAGCACGCGCGCGCCGCGAGGGCACGCCGGTCATCGACGGGGACACCGCGACCTTCGTGTGGAAGGGCCCGAGCCGCGTCTTCCTCCAGGGGGACTTCCAGGACTGGCGGGGCGCGCCCCTGCCGCTGGAGCGCGTGGGCAAGGGCCTGTGGGCGCGTTCGCTGGCGCTGCCGAAGGACGCCTACGTGGAGTACGCGCTCCAGGACGCGCGCGGCCGGCGCGTGCGCGACGCGTTCAACAAGCGCCGCTCCGACAACGGCTTCGGCGGCTTCAACCACTGCTTCTGGATGCCGAAGGGGGCGCCCACCCCGCTGGGCACGCGCGTGCGCGGCGTGCCCCGGGGCCGCGTGACGCGCCACCAGGTGGAGACCCACGAGTGGATCGTGGGCCGCAAGCGCAAGGTGGCCCTCTACGCGCCGCCGGCGCCGGGGCCCGTGCCGCTGGTGATGGTGCTGGATGGCGACGACTACCTGGAGCGCGTCCAGTTGCCCACGCTGGTGGACAACCTGGTGGCCCAGGGCCGCATGCGCCCGGTGGCGCTGGCGTTCGTGTCCAACGGCGGCGCGGCGCGCACCGCCGAGTACGCCTGCAGCGAGGCCACCGTCGCCTTCCTGGAGCGCCGCGTGCTGCCCCTCGCGCACGAGAAGCTGTCCCTGGTGGACGCGCGGAGCACGCCGGGCGCGCACGCGGTGCTGGGCTCCTCGCTGGGGGGCCTGATGGCCCTCTTCGCGGCCCAGCGCCTGCCCCACGTCTTCGGCCGGGTGCTGTCCCAGTCCGGCGCCTTCTCCATTGAAGGCACCGACATGGTCGTCTTCGACCTGGCCCGGAGGCAGGCCCAGCCGCCGCTCCACGTCTGGATGGACTGCGGCCGCTTCGAGGCCCTGGAGGAAGGCAACCAGCGGCTCCTGCCCGTCCTCCAGGCCGCCGGGCACCGCGTCACGTACCGGAGCTACAGCGGGGGCCACAACTACCCGGCCTGGCAATGCGATCTGCCGGCCGGGCTCGAAGAATTGTTCTCAGCTTCTGGGTGACGCGGCGCGGCGTCCCGCCAGGGTTCCGTTCCGGACAGAAGCCCAATGAGAACGGGCGGTTGGCCTTTTCGGAAAGCGCTCAAAACGAAATGATCCGGGATTGATCCACGCCTTTGACGCAGCGGGCGGGCAGCCGGGCGGGGGTTGTGGCTCCGGAGGCCACGCAACATGCGCACGGGCTGGCGCGATAACGGATGTAGGTGCGCATCCTGACGCGAGCACCGCGTCAGGCCCCTCCCGCCCTGGAGTCCCGTCATGTCCCGCGTCGATGGTGGCAACCGCCCGTCCCCCCCCACGAAGCGCTCGGAGTTCGAGCGGGGCGACGCCACGCGCGACACGAAGCCGGCCGCCGCCCCCGCGGCGCGCCCGCCCGCCAACGCCACGGTGCGCTCGTTCCAGGGCCGCAGCGACTTCGAGCCCGCGCGCCCCTCGCCTTCCCGCCCCACGCCCACGCCCGTGCAGACGCAGGCGGCGCGGCCCCCGCCCTCCCCCGCGGACGCGGAGTCCATCGCCCAGGCGGACATGGAGCTGGGCCTGCTGGAGGAGTTCCCGGACGCGGACGCGCAGAGCGGCATCGCGTCCGCCATGCTGCACGCGCACTCGGACGCGCCGGTGTCGCAGAACCGCATCGTGGAGCGCCTGAAGCAGGACGGCCGCCTGGAGTCCCTCTTCGGCGAGGTGTTCCGCGAGGACAACCCCTTCGTGGAGCAGCCGCACAAGGCCGCCATCGTGCGCGCGCTCGACACGGCGCTCACGCGCGGCACCGTGACGTCCGACGACCTGCGCGCCTTCTCCCGGGGCACCTACGCCCAGGAGTGGCAGCAGATTGGCGTGGCGCTGGGCGACGCCCGGAAATAACCGGCTTCCCCGCCTCACCCCCATCGCTTTACGCTTCTTCACGCGCGCGCGGGTTGCGTCGTGACGCGCGCGCGCGAGGATGGGGGCGCCATGGAAAGCCCGCTGCGCTTCATCTTGTTCTTCCTCGTCGTCGGCGCCGCCACGGTCTGGGTCCACGTCTATCTGTACCGGCGCCTGTTCCGGGACACGTCGGAGCACCGCGCGTGGCGTCGCACCGGCCAGGTGCTGCTGACGGTGTTGTGCCTGCCGCTGCTGCTGTCGTGGGTGGTGACGCGCGTGCTGCCCTCCGCGTTCTTCCTGGCCGTCCTGTCGTGGACGTGGATGGGCGTGGCCGTGTACCTGCTGCTCGCCCTGGCCCTGCTGGGCGGGGTGCGCTGGCTCGTGGCCCGGACGCGGGGCCACCGGGGCCTCGGGGCCCCCACCCCAGCAGCGGGCCCGGAGCCGCTCCCCGCGCCGTCCCTGGCGGAGCTGTCCGTCACCGTCCCGCCCCCGACCGTGGACGAGGACCGGCGGCGCTTCCTCGCCCGGGCCACCGCGGGCGGCGCGGTGCTCGCGGCCAGTGGGCTCACCGGCTACGGCATCTGGAGCGCCTTCCACCCGCCGGTGGTGAACGAGGTCACGGTGCGGCTGCCCGGCCTGCCCAAGGCGCTGGACGGCTTCAGCATCGTGCACCTGAGCGACATCCACGTGGGCCCCATCATCCAGCGCCGGTTCATGGACGAGCTGGTGTCGCGCTGCAACGCGCTCAAGCCGGACCTGGTGGCCATCACCGGCGACATGGTGGACGGCACGGTGCGCGACCTGGGCCACTCGGTCGCCGCGCTCCAGAACCTGAAGGCGCGAGCGGGCACGCACTTCATCACCGGCAATCACGAGTACTACTGGAACGCGGGCGTCTGGGCGGACGCGCTCACGGGCCTGGGCCTCACGGTGCTGCGCAACCGCCACGTGACCATCGGTGACGCGGGCGGCGCGTTCGACCTGGTGGGCGTGGACGACTGGTCCATGCGCCACGGCCCCCAGGGCTACAACCTGGACGCCGCGCTCGCCGGCCGGGACCCGGGCCGCGCCTCCGTGCTGCTGGCGCACCAACCCTCCAACTGGGACGTCGCGGCGAAGGCCGGCATGGGCCTGCAGTTGTCCGGGCACACCCACGGCGGACAATTCTTTCCGTTCACCGTCGCCGTCTCCGCCATCTGGAAGCACGACGCCGGCCTCTTCCAGGACGGCGACCACCACCTCTACGTCAGCCGGGGCACCGGTTTCTGGGGTCCGCCCCTGCGCGTTGCCGCTCCGGCTGAAATCGTTAAGGTGACGCTCCTGGCGTGAGGTGTAGATTTACCCGGAAATGAGCAAGGAACCAGCGAAGCGCGAAATCAAGCAGGAACGGGCGGCGCGGACGCGGGTCGAAATCCTGGAGGCCGCCATCACCCTGTTCGCCCGGCGGGGTTACCTGTCCACGACGATGTCGGACCTGGCGAAGGCCATCCGGATGACGCCCGGCGCGCTGTACTGGCACTTCCCCACCAAGGAAGACCTGCTGATGGCGGCCATCGAGGAGCTGCACTCGCGCTACCGGGCGGAGTTCCTGCCCCTGCTCACCGAGCGCCGGACGCTGACCGGCCGGGAGCAGCTGGTGTTCGTCGTCTCGCGCACCTCGCAGTTCCTTCGCTACCACCGCGAGTACGGCATCTTCTTCGGGATGCTGTCCGCGGAGTCCGCGGACTCCAACGACCGCGTGGCGGAGCTGCTGCGCGAGAAGATCTCCCTCTACGTGGAGGTGCTGGCGGGGATGATCCGCTACGGCCAGAAGCGGCAGGAGTTCCGCGCGGAGGTGGATCCGCTGCACATGGCCCACACCATGATGGGCGGCTACCTGGGCATCCTGCTGCACCACAACCTGTTCCGCGCCATCGTGAACTACGACCCGCTGATGGCGTCGTTGGATCAGATCCTCTCCGGCGGCTTGCACGTCCGCGGCCCGCTGGGCTGACGACGCGGCCCCGGAAGAACGAAGACGCCCGGCCCCGCATGCGGTGGGGACCGGGCGTCGTCGTTTCAGGGCCTCAGCGGTGAGGGTCCCCGCTTCCCTCCAGGTTGGAGGGAAGCGGAGCGTGTCCCCGCGCTACGGCCGTTCGGTCGGGCTCTTCGAACTCTGCGGCTGGCGCACGGCGCGGGTCACGAAGTCCGTGGAGTTGTCGTCCGTGTCGTAGCCATTGCCCAGGGCCGCGTCCGCGCCCCCTTCGCCCATCGTCGCGGAGGTGGAGGTGGCCTTGGCCTTGCGCTCAAGGCTGCCGCCGGACGCGGGGTGCGCCGGAGCGGCCGTGCCCTCAGGAGCCTTGCCCGTGCCGTAGCCCATCAGGTCCACGATGTTCGCATCCGTGGCCCCGGTACCCATGGCGCCCGTGCCGATGCGGAAGTGGCCACCCGCCGTCATGCTGGCCGACGAGTTGATGCCGGACGTCTCGTCCGCGGTCACGTTGGGGTCGGAGAAGCCGGCACCGCCAATCAGGTAGTAGCCATGCGCCTTGATGATGGCATCCGCCTTCAGGGTGAACGACCCGGAGTAGGTGTCACCCGTGGCGGAGCGGTACTGGACCTTCCACCCGCCGATGTTCACGTCCTGGCTGGTGGGGTTGTAGAGCTCCACGAACTCGTCGGTCGCCCCCGCCGTCGTGCCACCGCAGACCTCGCTGATGACCACGTGGCCCACGTCAGCGACGACGCTCACGGTGATGGCCGCGGACTTCGTCACGCCCGCGTAGGAGGCGTTGAGCTGGGTGCTGCCCTCCGCGATCCCGGCCGTGAACGTCACCGTGCCCGTCGTCTGGGCCTCCGGCACCGTCACCGTCGCGGAGGACAGCTCACCCACGCCCGAGGGCGCGAGCACCACGTCCACCACCACACCGCCCGCCGGGGCCTTGCGGTCCAGCGTCACGGTGAACACCTGCGTCTTGGTCGCGTTCACCGTCACCACGTCCGGCGTGATGCTGGCGAGCTTCGAAGGCGGGGGCAGCACGGTCAGCGCGCCCGTGCGCGTGATGCCGTTGAGCGAGGCGGACACGGAGCCCGTGCCCTCCCCTTCCGCCGCCGCGGTGAACGTCACCGTCGCCGTCGTCTCACCGGGGTTCACCGTCACCGACGTGGCGGACAGCGCGCCAAAGGGCGTGCCCGTGGGCACCGCCAGCGACAGCAGCACCTGCACGGGGGACGTGGGAGCGGACTCCAGCGTCACCGTGTACACCTGCTGCCCGCCCGCGTTCACCGTGGCGGTGGACGGGGAGAGCGACACCAGCCGGGGCACGTCCGTGATGACGTTCACGGTGGCGTTCAGGGTGTCGGTGCCATGGGTGACCGTCACCGTGCCGGCGCCGGTGCTGGCGTCGTCCACGGTGAAGTCGAAGGTGGCCGTCATCGCGTCGGCGGCCACCGTCGCGTTGGCGAAGGCGCCGAAGCTCGCGGGCGACACCGTCAACCCCAGCGTCGTGCCGGCCGGCGCGGGCCGGTCGAACGTCACCGTGAAGCGCGCCGTCCCGCCCGGAGCCACCCCTTGCGTCTGCGGCGTGAGGTTCGTGATGGACGCGGACTCGTTCGTGCCCAGCACGCGCAGCGTGGTCGTCTGCGAGGACGTGCCCAGCGTCGCGGTGAGGGTCACCGCCGCCGAAGGCGCCAGCGCCTGCAGCGCCACCGTGGCGCTCGTCTGTCCGGCGGGGATGACGACCTGTCCACCCACCGCGTTGAGCGCCGCCGGGTCACTGGAGGCGATGGACACGGTGATGTCCACCGCGGAGGCGAACGCGACCGACACCGTGAGCGCCTGGGGAATGGCGTTGCCGCTCCCCACGCGCGCGAAGCCACCGGACGTGAAGGCCGTCAGCGCCGGCAGCGGCACGAGCATGTCGCCCACGCCCCGGGGCAGCAGCTTGTGGTCGCTGAAGGTGTACGTCAGCACGCCGCGCAGCACGCGGTACTCGGTGCCCAGGACCTGCGTCGGGTAGGCGTAGGCCTGGTCGTCCACCATCAGGCCCGTGGCCGTCGGAGTCCCGGCCTTGTTCTCATCGACGATGAACTCGCGCTGCTTGTTCTCCAGCCGGGTGTTGAACACGTCGCGCACCTCCACCAGCGCGCCCTCCAGGGCCTTCGCCTGGGGACCGCCGGTGCGGATGGCCTCCGTGCGCACCACCACCGGCGCGGGCAGCGGGTTGCCAGCGCTGTGCTTCGTCACCGTCGCGTCGACGATCTCCAACAGGCCGAAGTACTCCTTCAGCGTGCCTTCCACGCGCAGCTTGTCGCCCACCGCCACGCCGGCCTTGTCCGAGTAGATGAAGAGCCCGGAGTTCTCCGCGCCCTTGCCCGCCGGATAGTTCGCCACCTGCACCCAGTAGCCACTCTTCGACGTCGTCGCATCCACGGCGGTCACCACCACGTCGTCCACCGCCACCTTGGCGTTCACGAGCGACGTCTTGCCGGAGCTGGGCGTCGTCTTCACGTCGTAGACGGTGACGGGGCACGCGGCGCCGTTCGGGTTCGCCACCTGGCACGGGTCGCACTCGTCGCCCACGCCGTCGGCGTCGGTGTCCTTCTGGTCCGGGTTCGGCACGAGCGGGCAGTTGTCGCCCGGGGCGAGGATGCCGTCGTAGTCGAAGTCCGAGGGGTCGGTGGCCGTGCACGTCCCGGCCTCCGTGGGGCAGCCGTCGCATACGTCGCCCTTGCCGTCGCCGTCGGTGTCCTTCTGGTTCGCGTTGGCCACGAACGGGCAGTTGTCACGCCACGTCGGCACGCCGTCGTGGTCGTCGTCATCGCCGCGGAAGGCCACGCACGCGGTGGTGCCGGCCTCCAGGGGGCACGGGTCGCACGCATCACCCACGCCGTCGCCGTCCGTGTCCGCCTGCCGCCCGTCGTCCATGGGACGCACGGGGTTGAAGATGGCCGGGCAGTTGTCCGTGGCGGCCGGGATGCCGTCCGCGTCCGCGTCGTCCGCGCTCGCCACGCCCGTGTAGACGGTGGAGCCGTTGACCGAGGCGATGGGGAAGACGGTGCCCACCGCGCTGCGCACCGGCTCGCACGTCGGCTCGTTGGCGGGCGTCTCACAGGCGAACAGCGGGTAGAGGTTGCGGGTGTCCGGGGAGCCCTGGAACGCCGCCAGGTCCTTGCCAATCTCCGACTGCACGCACGCGGCCTTCTGCGTGCCGCACACGGCCAGCGCGTCACAGGTGTCCGCGCCCTTGAGGCCGTCCACCAGGGCCTGGTCGCCGTAGAGCGGCTTGCCACCGCGCATCGTCAGCACCACGTCCTGCGGATCCGCGGCGATGACCGCGCGGTACGGAGAGGCGGCGTAGGCGCCCTGACGGAAGATGGCCAGGTCCGCCATCTTGCCCGGCTTGATGCGGCCCACCTTCTCATAGACGTCCACCGCGTCCGCCGCGTTGGCCGTCACCATGCGCCACAGCTCCTCGTCGGTGAAGGTCTTCGCGTAGCGGGTGGTGTTGAGGTGGTCCGCGCAGCGCAGCTCGCGCAGCAGGTTCATGGAGCCGGAGCGGATCCAGTCCGTGCCCAGGGAGACGGACACCCCCAGCGTCTTGAACGCCGTCACCATGGCCGTGTCGCCGTACAGCGAGATGTTGGTGCGCGGCGACCAGACCAGCCCGGTGCCGTGCGCGGCCATCTGCGAAATCTCCCGGGCGGTGAGGCCCACGCCGTGGATGATGGCCGAGCGCGGATACAGCACGCTGGTGGCCCCCGACGACAGGCAGCGGAACTCATTGAGCGACGAGGCCTCGATGCCCTCCGAGACGTGCGGCAGGTACGCGGACGTGCGCGACGCGACCGCCTCCGCGGACGGGAAGGAGCTGTAGGCGCAGCTGCCCACCAGCTCCGTGCCGCCGCTGTCGCCCAGGGGGAAGGTGTCCGAGTCCGCGGCGCCTTCGCCCAGGCCCTCCTGCAGGGTGAGGGTGTTGGTGTCCAGGTTGCGCAAGAACCCCTTCTGGCCACCCGCGCCCGCGACGGAGGTGGTGCCCGACATCACCTGGCGCAATTCCGCCCAGAGGATGGCGTCCGCCTTGGCGTTGCCCGAGTTGTTGAGCTGGGTGTGGTTGTTGTTGCCCGTGCGCCAGTCATTGCGGTGCTCGTAGCGCTCCGCGCTGTTGCCCGGCAGGGGCGCGCCCTGGAAGCTGATGTGGTCGTGCGGGTTGATGAGGCCCGGGGAGATGACGCCCGTGGGGCACATCACCTGCGTCGCTTCAGCGGCTCCGGCCGCCTGCCCGCAGTCGCACGCGGAGCAGGTGATGACGCCCTGGGCATCCACCAGCACCTGGCCGCCCAGGAACGTCTCACCGTCCGTGAGCACCACGCCGGTGAACAGCGTGCCCGCCGTGCCCGCCTTCGTCACCGCGCACGTCGCGCCGTCCGGAAGCGCCGCGGGAGGCGCGGCCCAACACTGCGTCGTCTTGGTGGGCGTGACGGTACAGTCCGCCTCGCACCCGTCGCCGCTCACCGCGTTGCCGTCGTCACAGACCTCCGTGACCTCCTTCACGCCGTCGCCGCACTTCGACGGGGTCAGCGTGCAGTTGGCTTCGCACCCGTCCGCACCCTCCTTGTTGCCGTCGTCGCACTGCTCGTTGCCCTCCTTCTTGCCATCGCCACACACCACCACGGGCACTTCGGGATCATCGGATCCGCAGGCACTGCCTAGAAGGAGGACCGCGCCCAGGGCGGCCAGCAATAAGCGGGGGGAGCTGCGCATGAAGCCTCCTGCCGGAAAGGCAGTGCCGAAAAAGGTCGGAGCATCGAGAAGCACCCCCGGACCTCGCACGCTGCCGAGAGCCCGGGGTGCAACATTTCAGCGATACCTGACCCGTGAAGTCCACTTCGTGGGACTCAAAGCGTCCGCGGTGTGCCTGGAGGTATGGTAGGAGCGCACCCAACGTGTGGGGGAGCGTGCTCATGACGCGGACGCACAAGGTCTAGAGTAGGGGCGCCATGGTTACCCGGAATCCGTCGAGCACCGTTTCCCGCTTCCTGGAAGGCCACCTGCGGCGCGATGCGCAGGCGCGGGAGCTGTCGGTCGCGCGCTTCATGAGCATCCTGTCCGGCATCTGCGTGGTGGTGGCCGCGGCGCTGGGCCCGTCCATGGGCTGGGACCTGACGCTGGCGCTGATGGGGCTGTCGGCGGTGCTGGCGGGCTACTACGCGGTGATGTGGGCGGTGCTGCGCAAGGGCACGTTCCACCCGGCCATCCCGTGGCTCAACGTGGCGATTGAAGTGAGCATCCCGGCGGTGGTGCTGACATTCGACCTGCGCTACCAGGGCCCCGTCTACGCGCTCACGGCGCCCACGCTGGTCATCTGGGGCACGCTGGTGACGCTGGCGGGCCTGCGCAGCAACCCGCGCCTGGGGCTGGCCGCGGGCGCGCTGGTGGCGGCGGAGTACCTGACGCTCTACTTCGGCTTCGTGCGGCCGCTGCTGCCGGAGACGCCGCTCATCACGCTGGCGCCGCTGTTCATCTGCGTGCGCGCGTTCTTCTTCGTGGCCACCGGGGCGCTGACGGCGGTGCTCGCCAGGCACTTCCTGGAGCGCACCCGGAGCGCGCTGGCCGCGCTGCGCGAGCAGGAGGTGATGGGCAAGTACGTGCTGCACGAACGGCTGGGCGCGGGCGGCATGGCGGAGGTGTACCGGGCCACGTACTCGCCCGAGGGCGGCTTCGAGAAGCAGGTGGCCTTGAAGCGCATCCTGCCGTCGTTCGCGGACGACGCGGCCTTCGTGACGATGTTCCGCCGGGAGGCGGAGCTGTGCTCGTCGCTCAACCACCCCAACATCGTCCAGGTGTTCGACCTGGGCCGCCACGGCGGCACCTACTTCCTGGCGATGGAGTACGTGGACGGCCTGCCGCTCAGCGGCGTGCTCAAGCCCCAGGGCCGCAAGCCGCTGCCGCTGTCGGCCGCGACGTTCCTGGCCGCGGAGCTGGCGTCCGCGCTGGACTACGTGCACCGCAAGACGAGCCCGGACGGCGAACCGCTGCGGCTGGTGCACCGCGACATCAACCCGCCCAACATCCTCATCTCACGCATCGGCGAGGTGAAGCTGTCCGACTTCGGCATCGCGCGCGACGCGGCCCGCGCGAACCTCACGGTGGCCGGCAGCGTGCGCGGCAAGCTGGGCTACATGGCGCCCGAGCAGGCCATGGGCCGGGACATGGACGGACGGGCGGACCTGTTCGCGCTGGGGCTGACGCTGCACGAGGCCCTCACCGGCCGGCGCGCGCTGAGCGGCCATTCAGAGGAGCTGCTGCTGCGCGCGGCGGTGGATCAGGACGTCGTCCCGCCCTCGCAGCTCAACCCCGCGGTGCCGGTGGCCCTGGACGTCATCGTCATGTCGCTCCTGCAGAAGGACCCGCAGCGGCGCACGCCCAACGGCGCGGCGCTGCGCCAGCAGCTCCTGGCGCTGGAGGGCCCCGCGGCGCCCTTCCCGCATGGACAGGCGGAGCTGGGCCGGGTGGCGCGCGAGGCCAAGGCGCTGGCCGTGGCGCTGACGCAGGACGAGCCGGAGTCGTTCGCCGCCGCGAAGGCGCCCCTCGTGCGCTCGGCCTGAGTCCGGCCTTCCGGGGCCCGGGGCCCGGGGGTTGGGCGCTGCGCGGGGACGGGGGGCGCGGTAGAACGGCGCGCATCCCCGCTCCCGGAGCCTGTCGCCTTGGACATCGCCGTCCTCACCTACAAAGGCCTGCCGCAGCTGTTCCCGTTGGATGCGCCCATCGTGCCGGCCCTGCAAGCACTGGGGGTCCAGGCGCGGGCGGTCATCTGGGATGATCCCTCCGTGGACTGGAGCCGGGTGGACGCGGCGGTGGTGCGCAACGTCTGGGACAGCCACCTGCGCCGCGACGAGTTCCTCGCGTGGGCGGACCGGGTGGGCTCCGTCACGCGCCTGTTCAACCCGCCGGACGTGCTGCGCTGGAACACCCACAAGGGCTACCTGAAGCAGATGGAGGCCCAGGGGCTGCCGCTGACGCCCACCGTCTGGGTGGCGCCCGGCGGCACGCTGGACGTGGAGCAGGTGGCGCGCGAGCGGGGCTGGAGCGCGGTGGTGCTCAAGCCCGCGGTGGCGGCAGGCGGGCTCAAGGTCTTCATCTTCCGGGAGGGCACCCTGCGCGACGCGAGCGCGAAGGTGGCGGAGCTGGCGAAGGAGGGCGACGTGATGGTGCAGCCCTACCTCGCCTCCTTCGAGACGGAGGGCGAGCGCTCCTACATCTTCTTCAACGGTGTCTTCAGCCACGCGGTGCGCCGCCCGCCCACGCTGGAGTCCGCGCCCCGGGGCTTCGCGCAGCCGCACGCCTTCACGCCGCACGACCCGGCGGAGCGGCGGGTGGCGGAGGCGGTGCTGGAGGCCTCCGGCGGTGCCCGGCTGCTGTACGCGCGCGTGGACGTGGCCACGGACAACGCGGGGCGCACCCGGCTGCAGGAGGTGGAGGTGACGGAGCCGTGCCTGTTCCTCACCCTGGACGCGGCGGCCCCGGAGCGGCTGGCCCGGGCGCTCCTGGCCCGGCTGTAGCCGCCGGCCCCATTCGACCACTCGTGGACACCTGGAAACGCAGGGTGGCGGTGAGGGGCCGGGTTGGGGTTATGTGTGGAGCATGCGAGCCCTGTTGCTCTCGTTACTGATCCGGCAGCACATGGCACTCAAGGAGAAGTTCAGCGCCAAGTACCCGCACCCCTGGTTGGTGTGGGAGGCCGGCGCGTGGAACGTCCCCGAAGAGCAGAATGTGTCCGCCACGCGGCTGCCCATGATGGACCTGCGCGACTGCCTGCCCGCGGGCGACGCGCTGTGCTTCGAGCTGATGGGGGTGGCCGAGCGCGGCCCCCTCAAGCTGGGGCGCGCCGAGCACAACACCTTCGTCGTCAACGACGCCACGGTGTCGCGCGAACAGCTGGCCCTGCACCCCACCCCCGAAGGCCGCTGGACGGTGGAGCGGCTGGCCCAGTCCCGGCCGGTGACGGTGAACGGCGAGGCGCTGGAGCCCGAGCAGCCCCGGGCGTTGCAGCCCGGCGATGAGCTGAAGGTGGGCGACGTGCGCCTCACCTTCCACGACGCCGCGTCGTTCAACGCGCGCATCGGCCGCATCGCCGCGCAGGTGCTGGCGCAGTCCGCCCCGCCGCCGCCGCGCTGAAGCGAAGGCCGCGTGCCGCTCCGGCGGCACCTCCGAAAGCAACCGGATGCGCCCAGCGTTCCACGGCGCCGGGCGTCGTGCTCCGGCGTCTACCGCCCCACGGTGCCCAGCGTCGTGTCCCGGGGGTTGGGCGCCGTGGCGAGCCACACCGCGCCGCCCGCGAGCACCGCCACCGCGCCCACGCCGGCCCAGACGTACCAGCGGCGCGACCAGGGCTTGGAGGCCTGCGCCGTCACCGCGCCCTCCGGCACCTGCATGGCCAGGGCCTCGGAGGCCCCGTTCTGCTCCTGGGAGGGTGAGGAGGAGGGAGGGGCCCCGGAGGGATTCGCGGCGAGCCTCGCCTGACTGGCGCGGGCCTCCGCCAACGCGGCCTGCTGCCGCGCCTTCTGCAGCTCGCGGTCCCGGGCGAAGCGCTCGCGCTCGCGGCGCTGCTCCTCCTGGATGCGGGCCTTGGTGTCCATCTCCGCGACGAGCTCGCGCACCACGTCCGCGTTCGCGGGCTCCTCCGCCGACAGCGCCAGGTAGCGACGGTAGAAGAAGGCCGCGCGCGACGGGTTGTCCAGCTGCCGGTGGCACTGCGCGATGTTGAAGAGGAACGCGGGCAGCGGCTTGAGGCGGTACGCCTCGCTGAAGGCCTTCAGGGCCCGGTCGAACTCGCCCAGGTCGTACGCCAGGTTGCCTTCGGAGAATCGCTCGCGCGCCTGGTCCTCCACGGAGACCGTGGGCGCCTCCGCCGCCACGCCGTGCAACGGCGTCCCCAGCATGAGCGCGAGCGAGAGGCTCAGCGCCTTGCGGTCAATGCGACGCGAACGGATCAATGACCGCATCCCTGCTTCCTCCCTTGCGGCCCGGCCCGCGAGCTGGCGCGCGGCGCGGCCCCGGACTCGCCTTGACGAGCGGCACGGTCAGCTCCGCGGCGGCGGCATCCTGCTTCAGCTCCACCGCGCGCTCCAGCGGAACGTAGCCCGCCAGCTCCACCCGCAGCTGCGCCGGCACCGCGCGCCGCTCCAGCGCCTTCGTCAGCGGCGTGAGGCCCAGCTCCTCGCCCGTGTCCACGCGGACCACCTTCGCTCCGGGCGGAGAGGACTGCACCGTCAGCGTCACCGCGTCGCTCGCGCCCGCGACGGGCGTGCCCTGGGCGGCCGCCTCACCGCGGGCCTGGAGGACGGCGGCTTCCGGCGCGCGCAGGGAGTGCAGGCCCTTCCACGTCGTGATGCCGGACACCAGCGCCAGCGCCGCCAGCGCCGCCGACACCTGGAGCCGCCGGTCGCGCAGCACGCCCGGCACCCGCATGCGCAGGGTGGGCCGCTCCGGCTCCTCCACCAGCTCCAGCGCGGCGGCGGGCTCCACCGTCAGGGCGGGCAGCAGCAGGAGCGCGGTGGTGACCTCCGCCAGGTGCTGCGGCCGCGCCTCCGGCTCCTTCGCCAGGCAGCGCATCACCAGCGCCGCGAGCGCGGGCGGCATCGGTTCACCCGACGGCAGGTGCGCGGGCAGCGGCGGCGGCGGCTGGGTGATGATCTGCACCACGAGCTGCCCGAAGGCCGAGGCCTGGAAGGGCGGGTGGCCCGTGAGCATCTCGTAGAGGATGTTGCCCACCGCGTAGATGTCCGCGCGGGCGTCCACCGGCAGGCCCGCGGCCTGCTCCGGCGCCATGTACGCGGGCGTGCCGATGATGGTCCCATCCAGCGTGCCGGTGAGGCTCACGCCCGTCTGCGTCGTCATCAGCTTGGCGACGCCGAAGTCCAGCACCTTCACGAAGTCCGGCTGCCCCGAGCGCTGGCTGATGAAGAGGTTGTCCGGCTTGATGTCCCGGTGCACCACGCCCACCTGGTGGGCCGCGCCCAGCGCCGCGCACACCTGCACGCCCATGCGCTGCACCCGCGCCAGCGTCAGCCCCTCCTCCTTCAGGAGCGCGCCCAGGTTCTGGCCGCGCAAGAGCTCCATCACGCAGTAGACGTGCCCATGGGGCGACTCGTCCACGAAGTCGAAGACCTCCACGATGTGCTCGTGGTTGATCTGGTTGACGGTGCGCGCCTCCTGGAAGAAGCGCTGCACGAAGGTGCTGTCCCGCGCGTGCTCCGGCCGCAGCACCTTGAGCGCCACCTGCCGGCCCAGCCGCACGTGCCGCGCCTGGAACACCCGCCCCATGGAGCCCTCACCCAGGAGCCGCTCGAGCTGGTAGTTGCCCAGCACCGTGCCCTCCTGGACCTCTTCTCCGGGCTGCGACACCGGGGCCTGTGTCCCACCACCGTCGCTCACGGCGTCACCGTGGCCGGACAGGACTGTGTGCGCGAAGAGATCGTCGGTGACCATGGGGGGATCAGGTTTCCATGGTCGGGCGACCCTGCAACCCAGGGGCGGCCATCTATCGCTTCAAGGACGGAAAAACTTTCGCCACGCGACGATTGGGCCGCCCCACCCCGCATGGAACCATCCCATGTGCGGCGAGCACGCACCTTGCGTCCACGGACATTGAAATACTTCTCCATACAGCGCACTCCCGTCCCAACCCCCCGGCGTCGATGCTCGCCGCTTGGACGCGGTTGGTCAACGTGGGCGGACGCCCCCGCTATCACGGTGACAGTGGGATTGTTCCCCGGGTCCAGGGAGCGCCGGGTGGGTTGCCTGCCCACCGCCCGGCGCGCGGGCGGCTCGCTGCGGGAAGCTTGCCGGGGACAAGACGGGTCCGCACTCCTCAAGACACGACCCAAGGGAGGCAGGACGATGGCGGACAAGAGGCTCTGGATCCTGGTGGCCAACGCGAGTCGCGCCCGGCTCTTCGCCACGGATGCGAAGGCGGAGAAGTGGGACCTCATTGAGCAGTTCCAGCATGACGAGAGTCGGGCCAAGCCCGTGGACCTCTTCAACCAGGCCGACAATCCCAACGCGGGCACGCTGCACGGCCCGGTGCCGGAGAACGACCCCAACGGGCGGCGGGAGCTGGAGCACGAGCGCTTCGCGCGGGAGCTGTGCGCGCACCTGGACAGGGGCGTGGATTCGCAGGCCTTCGACGAGCTGGTCATCGCGGCGCCGCCCGCGTTCCTGGGCAAGGTGCGCGGCCTGTTGAGCACGCGCGTGAAGCAGCGGGTGCGGCTGGACCTGGACTCGGACTACTCGAACCTGCCCGCGCGGGAGCTGCCTGACCGGGTGCCCCTGCTGTAGGCAGCCGGTCGGTCGGGGGGTACGGGGCCCGGGTTCTGGTATAGGAACCCGGGTTTACCTCTCTTCGCGCCCGGCGTGCCATGCCTCCTCTCTTCTTGCGATCCCTGACGCTGCGTGGGCGGCTGCTGCTGTACATGACGCTGGTGTCGTGCGTGCCCTTGCTGGCCCTCACCGGGTTGCAGGACTCGTTGATGCGGCGGCAGACGGAGGCGCAGATCGACTCGTCGCTGCGCATGGAGGCGGAGGGCTTCAAGGACCTGCTCGAATCCACGCTCGCGGAGCGCGAGTCCAGCGCGCGCAGCTGGGCGGAGGACCCCGTCGTGCGCGCGGCGCTGCGCACGAAGGACCCGACCTCCAGCGACGCGATGTTGTCGCTCCTGCAGCGGCGCTACCTCACGCTCAACGGCATCGTGCTCTTCGACAACAGGGGCGCGGCGGTCTCCGCCAGCACGCCCGCGCTGCGGGATGCATACGCCGGCGGCGAGGCCCAGGTGCGCGCGACCGCGTGGTTCCGCGAGGCCCAGGCTGGACGCACCACGGCGGAGGGCGTGGCCGTGGAGGACCCCATCTTCAGCGTGCACGTGCTGCCGCTGGCGGTGCCGGTGACGGACGAGGCAGGACGTCCGCTGGGCGTGCTCCTGGCCGCGTTCGACTGGGGCCAGGTGGGGGAGCTGGTGAAGCCCGCGCTCGCCCGGGCCCAGCAGCGCGGCCACCCCAGCTTCGCCATTGAAGTGCGCGACGCGAACGGCGCGCTGCTGTTCGACTCGCGCGCGGGGGCGCACGACGACGCGGGCCGCGTGGCCGTGGAGGCGGTGGACGGCACGGTCCTGCGCGACGTGGGCGACGGGTGGCGCATCGTGGCCCAGGTGGACCCGGCGGAGGCGTACGCGCCGCTCAACCACATGCGCCGGCTGGTGCTGGGGCTCGCGGCCCTCTTCGTGGCGGCGGTGGGCCTGGGCTCGTGGGTCCTGGCGCGCGGCATCACCCGGCCCCTGCGCGCGCTCAGCGAGGTGGTCCGCCGCGTGGTGAAGGAAGGCGACCTCACGCAGGTGATGGAGACCCAGGCGGGCAAGGACGAGGTGGGCGAGCTGACGGAGGCCTTCAGGCAGATGATGAAGAACCTGCACGAGACGGCCACCAGCCTCCACCAGGGCACGCGCGTGCTCAGCGAGACGGTGGCGGAGCTCAACCTCGCCTCGGAGGTCCAGGAGCGCAACGTGGCCCGGCAGGCCGCCGCGCTCCAGGAGACGCAGGTCACCGCGCAGGAAATCAAGCAGACGTCGCTGCTGGCCGCGGAGAAGGCGGAGACGGTGCTGGGCGTGGCGGCGCGGGCGGAGGAGGTGGGCCGCGCGGGCGAGGGCGCCATCCGCGACAGCCTGGACGGCTTCCAGGGCCTGCACGAGCAGTCCGGGGAGATGGCCATGCGCATCGTGCAGCTCAACGAGCGCACGCAGCAGATTGGCGGCATCACCCAGACGGTGAAGGACCTGGCGGACCAGTCCAACATGCTCGCGCTCAACGCTGCCATCGAGGCGGTGCGCTCCGGCGAGCACGGCAAGGGCTTCAGCGTGGTGGCGCGCGAGATCCGCAACCTGGCGGACCAGTCCATCCAGGCCACGGAGAAGGTGCGCGACATCCTGGGGGACCTGGGCCACGCCATCATCTCCACCGCGAAGATGACCGAGCAGAGCCACGCGAGCGTCGCGGAGGGGTTGGATCAGGTGCGCACCAGCGGCGAGCACCTCAAGGAGCTGGCCACCATCGTCCAGGACAACGCCGCGGCGGCGCGGCAGATCGCCGGCGCGGTGAGCCAGCAGAACGCGGGCATCGCGCAAATCTTCAGCGCGGTGACGGACCTGTCCTCCATGATGACCGAGACCCAGGCGAGCCTGAAGTCCACCACCGGCGCCGCGCGGCGGCTGCAGGAAGTGGCCGGGCGGATGGAAGGCGTCGCCAGGGCGTACCGCATCTGAGCCCGACACCGGAGGAGTCCCCCGTGGCCGCTGTCCCCGCCGTGAAGGCCGTGCTGCTGGACCTGGGCAACGTGCTGGTGTTCCACGACAACGCCCTGCTCTTCGCCAGGCTCGCGGCGCGGGCGGGCCTGGAGCCCCAGGAAGCGGCGCGGCGGCTCACCGGCGCGGGGTGGACGGCGGCGAACCGGGGCCTGCTGGACGCGGAGGGCATCCGCCAGGACGTGTGCGGCGCGCTGGGCGTGGAGCTGCCCATGGAGGAGTTCGCGCCCCTGTGGAGCAGCCACTTCACCGTGCACCACGCGGTGCTGCCGCGCGTGGAGGGGCTGGAGGGCCGGGTGAAGCGGGTGCTGGTGTCCAACACCAACGCGCTGCACGTGGCCTACCTGAAGCCGCTGCTGCCGCTGCTGGCGCGCTTCGACGCGCTGGTGCTGAGCTGCGAGGTGGGCGCGGTGAAGCCGGAGCCGGCCATCTACCACCGGGCGCTGGCGGAGGCGGGCTGCGCGCCGGACGAGGCCGCCTTCTTCGACGACCTGCCCGAGTTCGTCGACGCGGCCCGCGCCCTGGGCCTGCGCGGTCACGTCTTCACGGACGCCCCCGCGTTCGACGCGCAGCTGAAGGCCCTGGGCCTCTGAGCGGCTACCGGTAGCGGGCCAGGGGCGCCTCGCCCCGGGCGGCCTCCGTCCACTTGAGCATCGCGGGCAGGCCGAGCACGGCGTCGCGCCACGAGGTGAGCTCCGGACGGAACGGGACGCCGTAGGTGACGAAGCGGGTGATGACCGGCGCGTAGAACGCGTCCGCGATGCTGAAGTCGCCGAAGAGGAACGGGCCGCCCTTGCCGTGCCGCTCGCGGCAGCCGGACAGCAGGGCCTGGATGCGGGCGATGTCCGCGTGCACGCCCGGCGCGTCCACGCCCGGCACCGTCTTGCGCGCGGTGATGTCCATGGGCAGGTGGCTGCGCAGGGCCTGGAAGCCGGAGTGCATCTCCGTCGTCACCGAGCGCGCCATCGCGCGCGCGGCGCTCTGCTGGGGCCACAGCTTCGCGTCGGGGAAGGTCTCCGCCAGGTACTCGCAGATGGACAGCGAGTCCCACACCACCGTGTCGCCGTGCTTGAGCACCGGCACGCGGCCGCTGGGTGAGTGCATGGCGATGAGGGCCGCCGTCTCTGGCGTGTCCAGCGGAACGAGCACCTCGCGGAACGGCTGGCCGGTGTGGGCCAGGGCCAGGTAGGGGCGCAGCGACCACGAGGAGAAGTTCTTCGAACCAACGACCAGGGTGAGCTCGGACATGGCGCGGCACCTTACCGCCGCGCGCCTGTCCGTTCCGCATCAACCGCCCGCGGGCACGCGCCGACGGCCCAGCAGTGAACGCACGCGCGCCATGAGCGCGCCCTCGCCCCGGGGCTCCACCGGCGCGTCGATGCGGAACACCGCCACCGGCAGCTTGATGTTCTTCAGCTCATTGCGGCCCAGCCGCACGGGGGGCGCCTTCAAGCGGCCCTCCACCTGCGCCGCCACCGTCTCGCTGACGTAGACGGTGCCCGGACGCGCCAGGGATTCGATGCGGGCCGCCAGGTTGACGCCCTCGCCAAACACGTCACCGTCGCGGTGCACCACCAGGCCCAGGTGCGCGCCCGCGCGGACGGACATGCGCCGCTCGCCCGGCACGCTGCGGTTGCGCGCATCCACGGCGGCGCGCCACTCCAGCGCGAACGACACCGCGGACAACCCCGCGTCGAACTCCAGCAGGAAGCCGCCCTCCTCCATCCGCTTCACCTCGCGCCCTCCGTGGCGCGGCAGCAGGTCCCGCACGAGCCGTCCATGCTCGTCGTGCAGGGCCTGCTGAAGACAGTCATCCCGCCAGCGCTGACCAGCGGGGGCCTCCATGTCCGTGAACATGATGGCCGACAACTTCCGGGGCTCAGGGGCCTCCACCACCATCGTGCATCCTCCCTCCCCCCGGCGCAGACGAACACGATGCTACCGCACGACGGGCCCGGGCTCCCAACCTGCCCGGGAGCCCACCCGGACGGACACGCTCCGGGGAACGTAACCGTGCGAAGTCAGAGGCGGACCCCACGTCCGCACCCCCAACCTAGTGGTCCCCTGACGCGACGCACCAAGCACCCGGCAGGTCCTGGGCCTCCGGTGTCCGGCACCCGACGCGTCGCGGTGGGAGAAGTTCGTTGCGTGTCACGAGGGGGCGCGAAGGCGCGTCCCGCGAGGCCTTGGAAGGCCTCCAGGCCCGGGCGTGCACCGCACGGCCGTTCCCGGCCGCGGCAAGAGCGCACGCACCTCTGGGCTTGAAGCCGAGCTTCAGCGATCCGCGCCAGGCGCTGGATCGCTGAAGCTCACAGCCGCCTTACTGGACGGCGCGGAGACCCTGCTGCTCCTCAGGGGCGCCGCTCAGCTGCGTCAGGAGGCGATCCCCCTCGGTCTCGTCGATGGGGACGAAGCGGCCGAGGTCGGAGCGGTAGGCGTGGACCTGCGCCGCCCCGATGTCGAACCACCAGCCGTGCAGCCGCAGCGTTCCCGCCGCCAGCCGATCCCGCACGATGGGGTAGGTCTTCAGGTGCTCGAGCTGCGCGAGGACGTTCAGCTGGGAGAGGCGATCCGCATCGGGCAGCCCCGCGCCCACCTGGGTGTTCTCCTTCAACGCCTTGAGCGAAGGCGCTCCGTGCGCGAGCCACTGCTCCAGGTTCGGAGAGCCCTTCACGGAGCCTCCGGCCAGGATGGCCTTCATCGCGCCGCAGCTCGAGTGTCCGCAGACGACGACGTCCTCGATGGGCAGGAAGCCCAGGGAGAACTCGATGGCCGCCGCCTCCGAGCGGTCCGCGGTGGAGTTCCCGTTGACCGCGGCGGGCGGAACCAGGTTGCCCACGTTGCGCACGGTGAAGAGGTCACCGGGGTCCGTGGAGACGAGCAGGTTGGGCACCACGCGGCTGTCCGAGCAGCTGATGAAGAGGCAGTCCGGGGTCTGCCCCTTCGCGAGCCGCGCGAAGGTCGCCCGGTACGAGGGCAGGGTGTGACGCTGGAAATCGAGCAGGCCTCTGATGAGCTTCTTCACTGTGCACCTCCGGAAGCGAGAGACGACGAAACGTGATGGACAGAGGACGACGGGGATAAGGCAGCAGGTCCTGTCGCGGAGGCAGCGCGCGCGTCACGCCGCTTCCAGACGTCCTCGAGCGGCTCCATGGTCACGGTGCCGCCCGTCTTGCGATGCGTGTCTGCCCAGCTCTCGAGCGCCTCGAAGCCGGAGTGGTCGAGCGTGCCGACCGCCACGTCCACCTCCACCCTGGAGCCCGAGGGAATCTTCGCGAGCGCCGTCGACAGCTTCGGCACCCCGACGAACGTCAGCGCACCGCTGATGCAGACCTGGTGGACGCCGTTGGCGACCTGGGTCTCCACGCGCACCTGGCCGAGCTGCCACAGGAGCCGGAGGATGGCCGCGCCGAGCCCGAGGCCGATGCCCGCGAGCAGGTTGATGCCCACGACCCCCGCCACGGTGATGAGGTAGACCGGCAGCTCGCCCCGGTGCCGCAGCTCCCGGATGTGGGCCAGGTTCACGAGCTTCAGGCCCACGTGCACGAGCAGACCGGCGAGCACCGTCAGGGGCACGAAGGAAGCCAGCCCACCCAGCAGGGTGATGAAGGCGAGCATCCACACCGCGTGAAGCACCGCCGACCAGCGCGTCTTCGCGCCGGCGTTGATGTTCGCGGCGCTGCGCACGATGACGCCGGTGATGGGCAGACCGCCGACCAGACCGGAGAGGGTGTTCGCCACGCCCTGCGCGAGCAGCTCGCGATCAAGGTTCGCCCGCTCACCCGTGTGGAGCTTGTCGGTCGCCACCGCGCTCAAGAGCGACTCGGCGCTCGCCACGAGGGCGAGGGACAGCACGGCCACGAAGAAGGCGCCCCACATGGACCCTTCAGGAAGGGAGGGCAGGTTGATGGCCGACAGCGCATCCGCCGCCAGCTGCACCCGCGCCACGTCCGAGTTCAACACCGCCGCGATCACGGATCCGCCCACCACCGCCACCAGCGGCCCCGGGACCTTCTTCAGACGCCCGTTCGGCAGGAACTGCCACGCGATGAGGATTCCAAGCGTGAGCAGGCCCAGCAGCGTGGCCGGTCCATGAAGGTCGGCGATCTGCCCGGGCAGCTCCCGCAGGTTGTTCCAGGCATTGCTCTGCGGAGAACCTCCGAGAACGATGTGGACCTGCCCCAGCACGATGAGGATGCCGATGCCCGCGAGCATTCCGTGAATCACGGCTGGCGAGATGGCAAGCGCTGAGCGCGCCACCTTCAGCACGCCGAGCGCCACCTGCACGAGACCCGCCGCGGCCACCGCCGCGCACGTCACGGCGAAGCCCAGCTCCTGGATGAAGCCAAAGACCATCACCGCGAGGCCCGCCGCGGGGCCGCTCACCAGCAGCGGCACGCCCCCCATGAGGCCCACCACGAGGCCACCCACGACGCCGGCAATGAGTCCCGCCATGATGGGCGCCCCGGAGGCGAGCGCGATGCCCATACAGAGGGGCAGGGCCACCAGGAACACCACCAGCGAAGCCGGCAAATCCGAGGCGAGGATCTCCTTGAATGAGGGCCTCGCCTCTGCAGCTTTTCCACCCGAAGTCATTGCTTGAGCTCCCCTGTCATCTGCCAGGCCAGACAAAGGCCCGACGTGACGCAGGGAGCTAGGCAATCGTCGTGCCAGCCCATTCCAGGCTGCTTCCGCCGAGGGCGTGGCGGATCAAAACCGGGTGATGAAAGAAACTTGAAGCCCGCACCTCAACCGATGAAAGTCTTTTTAAGTCTTTCACTCAGAGGGTGGGTTCTCCTCCAAGCGGCGGAGAAAGGTCGGGTAGGACAGACCCAGAGCGCGGGCTGCCTCCATGCGCCGGCCGCCAAGCTGCTCGAGCACGTGCCGGACGTAGAGCCGCTCCACCTCATCAAGCGGCCGAGGCGGGCCCGACACGGAGAAGGCGTTGGGGTCGCCCGAGGCCGGCGTGCCGTTTCCCTTGGAGAGTGACGGCAGTTCCAGCGTCGGCCCGCCTTCAAGCACGAGTGCTCGCTCAAGCACGTTGCGCAGCTCCCGGACATTGCCGGGGAAGGGGTAGCTCAGCAGGCGCTCCTCCGCGGCGGGAGAGAAGGGGACGGGGCGTCGACCGAGTTCCGAGCAGAGCTCCAGCACGAGCGTCCGTGCGAGTGGCAGCACGTCCTCGCGGCGCTCGCGCAAGGGGGGCACCTCCACCCGGAACACGCTGAGCCGGAAGAGGAGGTCCTCGCGAAAGCGCCCGGCGGCGACCTCCGCTTCAAGGTCCTTGTTGGTGGCCGCCACGATCCGCGCGGTGCTCGTGAGCTCCGTCGTGCCACCCAGTCGCCGGAAGGCCCCCTTGTCCAGGAACGTGAGCAGCTTCGCCTGGAGCGCGAGCGGCAGCTCACCCACCTCGTCGAGGAAGAGCAGCCCATCGCTCGCCAGCTCCACGAGCCCGCGCCTGGCCGTCTTCGCATCCGTGAAGGCGCCGCGCTCGTGCCCGAAGAGCTCGCTCTCCATCATCGTGTCCGGGAGCGCGGCGCAGTTGATCTGCACGAAGGCCCCCTGCTTCTGGCGCAGGGCGTGGAGGTGGCGGGCGAGCACCGCCTTCCCGGTCCCCGTCTCCCCGAGCAGCAGGACGGGACTTCGCGGCGTGGTGGCGATCCGCTCCAGCATCTCCAGGGTCTGCTGCATCGCTGGCGAAAGAGGCTCCGCCATCCGATGCCGACCTTCGAGGACGCTCTCGGCCTGGCGCAGCCGCTCCTGGAGCTGGAGGTCGCTCGCCGCGCGGCGCGCGCGCATCACCAGGTCGTCAATCTCGACCGGCTTGCTCAGGTAGTCGCGAGCCCCCGCCCGGATGGCTTCGACGGCGCTCTCGATGTCGCCGTGCGCCGTCACCATCAGCACGACCGTCGCCGGGAGCTGGGCCCGCAGCTCGGGCAGGAAGACGAGCCCGTCACCGTCCGGCAGCCTTCGATCCAACACGACGAGGTCAGGCGCCTCCGCGGCGAGCGCGGCGCGGGTCTCATGCAGCGAACGAGCAACCCGGACGCGAAACCCTTCCTGGCTCAGCATGGACGCCGCGAGCGAGGAGAAGGTCCTGTCGTCATCGACGAGCAGCAGGGATGTGCTCATGAAGCCATTTTCTCGAGCGGAAGGCGGACCGTGAAGAGGCTGCCTCCAGGCACGCGGGTGTAGGAAACGCTTCCTCCATCATGCGCACGGATGGCCGTGCGTACCATCGGGAGCCCCAGCCCGATCCCCTTCGACCGCCCCACCGCGAATGGCTCCCAGAGCCGCGGCTCGAAGGCCGGGGGGACTCCTCCTGCGTTGTCCTCCACGATGAGCACCACCTCTCCGCCGTCGCGAAGGAGCCGGACCTGGACGCGGGGCGTGGGCTGCTGACCTATATCATGGGCCACGGCGCCGGCTTCGACGGCGTTGCGCATGAGGTTGTCGACAGCGGAGACCAGCAGCGTCGGGTCCCCCTTCACGAAGAGCCCCTCCTGGAGCGTGGTCTCGATGACGACGTCCGCGGCTTCCGGCAGGAGCCTCACGGCCTGAAGCGCGTCTTGGACCAGCAGGTGCATCTCACAGCTGCGCCGCTGCGTGGACTGGGGGGAGGCAAAGCTCAGCAACGAGCGGGCGAGGTGGCCGAGCCGCTCCGCCTGGGAGCGCAGCGCCTGGACGGGCAACGTCGTCTCCCCTCCCTTCGCGCGGATCATGCTGAGCGCGGCCTGCATGCTGTTGAGCGCGTTCTTCACCTCGTGGGCGATGAGCGAGGAGGCCGTGCCGAGCGCCGCCATCGTCTCCTGGCGCCGCAGTTGTTCTTCGGCTGTCACCAGTGAGCGGTAGGAGCGACGCAGGAGCACCGTGAAGAGCAGGAGCACTCCGCCGAACAGCGCGGTGTGGAAGCCGAGCTGGCCGAGGTAGCGGCGCTTGAGCATCTCGCGGTCCCTCGCCTCGTCCTCGAGCACGGCGAGCAGCATGCCGGTTCCGGGGACGAGCGCCGCGGCGCCGAGGAGCCGCGTGCCTCCGAGCGTGACGGCCCCGGGAGCCTCCACCAGCGGGCGGAGGCGCTCGGCGAGCTCCGGCTGGCGCAGCAGCGGCGGGGGCGTTGCCGGCAGGAGGAGCCGACCGCGCTCGCCGAGCAGGGCGACCATGGACTCGTTCGCCCCGCGAGGCGTCGCCGGCAGCAGCTCGCTCGCCGTCGCGAGCTCGCCCACGAGGAGGCCCACGACGCGCTCGTCGCGCACGACGGGGACCGCGACCGCGACGAGCCCGCCGCCCTCCTCGTCCAGCAGTCCGACCGAGGCGACCCGCTCCTCCACCGTCCGCCGGAACCACAGGCGCGAGGCGAGCGGTGTGCGCCCGAGCGCCATGTCCGCCGGGTCGCTCCACATGCGCTTGCCGTCCGCCGACACCAGCGCGACCCCCGCCGAGAAGAGGGACGTGTGGCTGAAGGCATTCTCGAGGAGCGCGACCTCGGGTCCCGAGGCTCCATCCTCGGGCCTGAGCGACGGGTGATCCGCGAGCCGCTGCAGCTCCGAGCGCAGCAGCCCCAGGTGCGCGCCCAGCGCATGGGCCTGGAGGCCCGCGCGGTCCGACAGGTGGGTGAGCAGCTCGCCCTCCGCCGTCTTCACGTCCTCCTGGTAGGCCACGAAGGGGATGACGAAGGCGGCGCCCCAGAGGAGCATCAGGCCGAGCACGGCGGACCGGCCCGCTTTTCTCTGCGTGCGAAGAAGCTCGCCCGGTGGGGGCACGAGAGACGTCAGGGAGGGATGGGCCGGAGGCGACGACATGCGCCCATCATCAACACATTTCGACCCGCACGGCAGTCGCTACGACAAGCCCCCCGCGCTGGGGAGGAGGGCCTGCTGCCCTCCCCCTCCCCCGCGCTCCCGCGTCAGCGCGCCGGGGCGGCGGGCGCCGTGCGCGGACCCGTCAGCTCGTTGACCACGCGCGTGGCGCCGTACACGTGCTCCAGCGCGGCGAGGATGCCGTCGCCGTGCACCGCGACGGCGCGGTTGGATTCGGGCACGTAGGCGTAGCGGCCCCCCAGCGACGGCAGGTTGCCATCGAAGATGAGGCCCACCACGTGCCCGTCGCGGTTCACCACCGGCGAGCCGGAGTTGCCGCCGATGATGTCGTTGGTCGTCGCCATGTCGAGCGGCGTCTGCGCGGGCACCTTCCCCTTCGCCTTCACCCACGGGGCGGGCAGCTTGAAGGGCTCCTTGCCGGTGTCGCGCCCGTACGCGCCGCCGAACGTGGTCAGCGCGGGCACGGCCGTGCCGTTGTCGTCCCAGCCCTTCACCTGGCCGTAGTTGAGCCGCAGCGTGAACGTGGCATCCGGCGCGCCCGACGTGCCGTTCACCGCCAGGTATGCCTTCGCGAGCCGCTCGCCGTTGCGCTTGAGCACCGCCTCCACCGTGTCCTCGTACTGCTTGCGCGACGCGCGCGTCTGGGCGTCCACCTTGCGCGCCAGGACGATCATCGGATCCTTGGAGGCGTCCACCGCCGCCTTGCCGCCCTCCAGCAGCGCCTTGCGCACGCTCACGTCCCCCAGCTTCGTGCCGCGCACCAGCGCGCGCGCCAGGTCCGCCGGGGCCTCCTTCCCCAGCACCTCGCGCACGAACGCGTCATCCGCGCCCAGCGTCTCGCGCAGCTTGTTGAAGCCGAACGTCATCTGCAGCGTCTCCAGCTCCGCGGGGATGGGCGCGTCGCGCAGGAGCTGCTGGCGCAGGCCGGGGAGCTGGCCGTCGGTGTACTCGCGCAGGCGCTCCGCGTTGGCCTTGGGCAGCTCCTCCGCCGCGCGCACCAGCGCCTGCGCGTGGGCGAACAGCTCCGAGCGGAAGGCGTCCCCCGCCCCCTTCATCCGGTAGTCATTCATCATCCGGCGCCACGCCTCCAGCGCCTTGCCCGTCTCCTCCCACATGCCCTGGGTGAGGGCCTTGGCCTGGGGGTTCGCGTCGATGCGCTTCTTGAGCTCCGCCTCCTCCTGCCGCTTGCGCGCGAGCAGCGCGGGGTCCGCCAGCGCCTCCTGCCGGCCGCGCAGGGCCTTCAGGCCGTTCTCCACGCCGCGCAGCCGCGAGCGCGCCATCCGGTAGCGATCCGCCGAGCCGCTGGTGAACTCCCGCAGCATCCCGCGCATCTCCGCCAGCGTCAGCAGCGTCTGGGGCAGGGCCACGTCGCGCTGGAACTCCAGCTCCGCCACGGTGCTCTTGCGCTCGGTGCCGCCGGGGTGGCCGGAGACGAACACCAGGTCCCCCTCCTTCGCGCCCTCCTGGGCCCACGGCAGGAAGTCCGGGCTCTTCGCGGGCGCGTCGTCCTGCCACACGCGCACGAAGGCCACGTCGTAGCCGAAGCGCGGGAAGTTGAAGTTGTCCGCGTCACCGCCAAAGGCGGCCATGGAGAACTCCGGCGCGAAGACGAGCCGCACGTCCTGGAAGCGGCGGTACTTGTAGAGCTGGTACTTGCCGCCGTTGTAGAGCGTCACCACGTCGCACCGCACGTCCGTGCCGGTGGCGCACGCGGCCTCCACCGCCGCGGTCTCCTTCTTCAGCGCGGTGTTGAAGGCCGCGCCGGTGAGGCCCTTCGTCGCCGTGTTCATCCGCCCGGTGACGTCCGTCATCTCCACCAGTTGGTTGGCCTCCACCTTGGGACAGCGCCGCTCCTCCTTCGCGGACTTCGCCTGGAAGCCCTTCGCGAGCAGGTCGTCCTTCGCGGTCGTCAGGTCCTCGATGCAGCCGCGAATGCAGTGGTGGTTCGTCATCACCAGGCCGTCCGGCGACACGAAGCTCGCGGAGCAGCCGCCCGCCAGCCGCACCGACCCCAGGCGCACCTTGTCCAGCCAGGCCTGGGTGGGCTCGAAGCCGTAGGCCTTCTTCACCTGGGCGGCAGGGAAGGCATCGTAGGTCCACATGCCCTCCTCCGCGGAGGCAGGGAGGGACAACAGCAGGCCGAGCGCGAAGAGTCCGCGGTGCATGGGCAGGCTTCCTTGGGTAGGGAGAAAGGACGTCCGGTTCTGTCAATGCGGACGGGCGTGCGTCAACCCGGCAGGCGACCGTGTATTCCGAGCCGGGGCACGGGGCGCCAGGGTATGCTCGGGCCCAATGTCCGAGAAGCACCACGTCTACCTCGTCCCCGGGTTCTTCGGCTTCACCAACCTGGGCGAGCTCCTCTACTTCGGCCACGCGTACGAGTTCCTGAGGAGGGACCTGGAGCGCCGGGGCGTGGACGCGGAGGTGGTGACGGTCGTCTCCCACCCCACCGCCTCCATCCGCCAGCGCACCGCGGATCTGCTCAAGGCCGTGAACGAGACGGCCTCCGGCGACAACGGCCCCATCCACCTGGTGGGCCACTCCACCGGCGGGCTGGACGCCCGGCTGTTCGTCAGCCCGGGCGCGCAGGTGTCGGAGGCGCTGGAGCTGGAGCCCTTCGCGCGCCGGGTGCGCACGGTGGTGACCGTCTCCGCGCCGCACGCGGGCACGCCCCTGGCCACCTTCTTCCTGGGGCTGTTCGGCCAGCAGCTGCTGAAGCTGTTGTCGCTGTTCACCATGTACGTGCTGAGGTTCGGCCGGCTGCCGCTGAGCGTGGTGTTCCGCTTCGGGCACCTGATGGCGCGCGCGGACAACCAGCTGGGGTGGAAGGCCACGCTGCTGGATCAGATCTTCGACCAGCTCCTGGGGGACTTCTCCACCGAGCGGCGCGACGCGGTGGCGAAGTTCCTGTGGGACGTGGGGCGCGACACGTCGCTCATCCCGCAGCTCACGCCCGAAGGCATCGACCTGTTCAACGGCGGCACCCACGACAGGCCCGGCGTGCGCTACGGCTCCGTGGTGACGCAGTCCCGGCCGCCCTCCCTGCGCACGCGCCTGGCGGCGGGCATGGACCCGTACGCGCAGCTCACGCACACCATCTACGCGTTCGTGTACGGCCAGACGCAGCGCATGCCGCTCACGCAGCTGCCCCTGCACACGCCCGCGCAGACGGCGGCGCTGGTGCAGGCCTACGGCGCGATGCCCGGCCCCACCGCGTGTGATGGCATCGTCCCCACGCGCTCCCAGGTGTACGGGCGCGTGCTGACGGCGGTGCGCGCGGACCACCTGGACGCCATTGGCCACTTCGACCAGCCGGCGCACCAGCCCCCGCACGTGGACTGGCTCATCTCCGGCTCGGGCTTCCGCCGGCCCCAGTTCGAGGCCCTGTGGAAGACCATTGGCGACTTCCTCATGGAGGAGGAGCCGCGGCGCTAACCGCGCTTGAACACCGCCAGGAAGCGCGCCTCCGCGACGCGCTGTCCGTCGGTGCCCAGCAGCTGCACGGGGATCCACGCCTCCGCCTTGTCGCCCTTCTCCCGCAGCGACGACGCGAGGCCCGAGAGCAGCTCCTCGGAGGGCTCGCACACCGCGCTCACCGCGGTCTTCGCCTTGGCGTGGAAGGACACCTCCATGCGGTTGACGAGCATCTTGTACTGGCTGGGCGGGAAGCGGCGGAAGAGCATCACGCCCATCGTCAGCTCCATCACCGTCACCTGGGCGCCCAGGTACACGCTGCCGACGTGGTTCTTCGTCTTGCGGTTGAGCGGCACGGTCGCCTTCACGCGCGCGTCCGTCACCTCCTCCACCCGGTAGCCCATGGCCGCCGCCAGCGGGACGATGTTCTTCACCGCCAACGTCGTCAGCGCGTTCGCCGCGCCCGGCGACACCTGCCGCACCTTCTCCACCATCTCCAACGCGAACATCCGGTCCTCCACCCTTCGACGCCACGCGCACCCTGGCCCGTGGCGCTTCCGTCATAGAGTGCCCGGCCCTATGGACACCAGCGTGGACGTGGTCGTCGTCGGCGGGGGACTCGCGGGCCTCACCGCGGCCCGGGACATCGCCCGCACGGGCGCCACCGTGGCCGTGCTGGAAGCACGCGACCGCCTGGGCGGCCGCACGCTCACCCGCGACGTGGGCGGCGGCGCCGTGGACCTGGGGGGCCAGTGGGTGGGCCCCCACCAGCACCACGTGCTGCGGCTCGCGGATGGCCTGGGCCTCAAGCGCTTCGCCCAGCACCACCAGGGCACCAAGGTGCTGGAGGTGCGCGGCGGGCTGCGCACGTACCGGGGCAAGGTCCCGTCGCTGCCCCTGCTGTCGCTGCTGGATTTGCAGCGCACGGTGTGGCGGCTGGATGCGCTGGCGAAGAAGGTCCCCCCGGAGAAGCCCGCCGCCACCCCGCGCGCCGCGGAGTGGGACGCGCTCACCCTGGAGCAATGGAAGCAGCGCCACGTGCCCACCTGGGGCGCTCGCGCCGCGCTGGACATCGCCGCCCGCGCGGTGTTCGCCGCCGAGCCGTCGGAGCTGTCCTTCCTGGGCTTCCTCTCCTACGTGCACTCCAACGGCGGCCTCATGCCGCTCACCGAAGTCGAGGGCGGCGCCCAGGCCGAGCGCTTCGTGGACGGCGCGCAATCCCTCTCACGCCGGCTGGCCCAGGCGCTGCCCCCGGAGCGCGTGGTGCTCTCCGCCCCCGTGCGCGCCGTCCTCCAGGACGGACGCGGCGTCACCGTCACCACCACCGACGGCCGCACCGTCCGCGCGCGCTACGCCGTCGTGGCCACGCCGCCCGCGCTCGCGGAGCGCATCGACTTCGGCGCGGACCTCCCGGCCGGACGCCGCCGCGTGCACGCGGAGCTGCCCATGGGCAGCGTCATCAAGGTCGTGGCCACCTACGCCCGCCCCTTCTGGCGCGAAGCGGGCCTGTCCGGCGAGGCCGTCAGCGACGTGGGCCCGGTGCGGCTGTGCTTCGACGACTGCGGCCCCCAGGGCCACCACCCCGCCCTGGTGGGCTTCTTCCTGGGCGACACCGCGCGCGCCTGGACGGGCCGCCCCTCCGCCGACATCCAGCGGGCCGCGCTGGAGGGCTTCGCGCGCTTCTTCGGCCCCCAGGCCCTGACGCCCATCGCCGTGGCGGAGCTGGACTGGAAGGCCGAGGCGTTCAGCACCGGCTGCTACGGGGGCCTGCCCCGCCCCGGCACCCTCACCGCCGTGGGCGACGCGCTGCGCGCCCCGTTCGGCCGCGTGCACTGGGCGGGCACCGAGACGGCCATCCACGGTACCGGCTACCTGGACGGGGCGGTGGAGTCCGGCGAGCGCGCCGCCACGGAGGTCGCCACCCGCCTGACCGCTCCAGGCCCCCCCTGAGCCGACGTGAACGGCCGGCTGCCTGCCCCACGGGCCGGCCGGACAGCCAGGCACGCGGCGCCGGGCCGTGGCACGGAGCGAAGGCCATCCCCACCCTTCCGGAAGCGCCGCGACGTCATGTCGACGCCCTGCCGCGCGCCACCACCTGACAAGGGATGCGGACCATGTACTCCACCAGCCACGTGAACCTGCCCCAGAACGCGCGCGAAGAGCTCATCGACATGCTCAACACGCTGCTCGCCAACGCCATCGACCTGCACTGGCAGGTCAAGCAGGCGCACTGGAACATCCGCGGCACCCACTTCTACAGCCGGCACCTGCTCTTCGACGAGGTGGCCAAGCACGCGCGGAAGCAGGCGGACTCCTACGCCGAACGCGCGGGCGCGCTGGGCGGCTACGCCCAGGGCACCATCCGTCTGGCCAGCAACAACAGCCAGCTGCCCGAGTACGACCTCCAGGCCGTGGACGGCGAGTCCCACATCCGCGCGCTGGTGGAGCGCGTGGGCCGCTACGCCGCCAGCCTCCGCGACGGCATCACCAAGTCGGACGAGGTGAATGACCCCGTCACGGCGGACATCCTCACCCAGACCCTGGGCGAGACGGAGGAGGACCTCTGGTTCCTGGAGAGCCACCTCAACGGCGATGCCCGCGTGGGCGCCACCGTTCCGCCCCGGGGCGGCGGCAACCGCCGGGGCCGCGCCGCCGAGGACATCAGCCAGGCCGCGACCTGAGCCCGGGCCCCGGGTGTCGCGTCCCCGCACGGTTCTCCTGCGCGGGGACGCCCGGGTCCGTATAGAACGCGTCCTCTGGATTCCAGGAGGGCGCGCGCATGGCGGCTCAGGACGACCATTGGGATGGCAAGGTGTGCCTCATCACGGGGGCCACCGGCGGCATCGGCCAGGAGACGGCGAAGGCCCTGGCACGGCTGGGGGCCACGCTGGTGGTGTCCGGCAGGGACGAGGCCCGCACGGCGGCCACCGTCGCCGCCGTCCGCGAAGCCGCGCCCCGGGCCCGCGTGGAGTCACTGCTCGCGGACCTGTCGTCGCTCGCCTCCGTGCGCGCCCTGGCCCAGGCCTTCCGTGAGCGCCACCCGCGCCTGGACGTCCTCGTCAACAACGCGGGCCTCATCATCGACCGTCGGCAGGTGACGGTGGATGGTTACGAGGCCACGTTCGCGACGAACCACCTGTCGCACTTCCTGCTCACGCACCTGCTGCGCGATCTGCTGGTGGCCAGCGGCCCCGCGCGCATCATCAACGTGTCGTCGGAGGGGCACCGCCTGGCGAACGCCGACTTCCTGGACGACCCGCAGACGGCGAACCGGCCCTACCGGCCCATCCAGGTCTACGGCAACGCCAAGCTCAGCAACATCCTGTTCAGCAAGGGATTGGCGAAGCGCCTCGCGGGCACGCAGGTGACGGCGAACGCGCTGCACCCGGGCGTGGTGCGCACGGGCTTCGGGCACAACGGCGAGGGCTTCTTCCGGCACCTCGTGAAGCTGGGCGCGCCCTTCATGATCTCCCCGGAGAAGGGCGCACGGACGTCGGTGTACCTGGCCTCCTCGCCCGAGGTCGCTGGCGTCAGCGGGGAATACTTCAAAAAATGCCGCAAGGTGAAGCCGTCGTCCGCCGCCCGGGACGAGGCGCTCGCGGAGCGGCTCTGGCAGGTGAGCGAACAGCTCACGGGAGTGAAGGCATGATCGACCTGTACACGTTCAAGACGCCCAACGGCCGCAAGATCTCCATCGCGCTGGAGGAGCTGGGCATCCCCTACAAGACCCACGTCGTGGACATCTCCAAGGGGGACCAGTTCAAGCCCGAGTTCCTGGCCATCAACCCCAACAACAAGATTCCGGCCATCGTGGACCACGCGGCGCCCGGCGGCGCTCCGCTGGCGCTCTTCGAGTCCGGCGCCATCCTGCTGTACCTGGCGGAGAAGACGGGCGCGCTGATGCCCCATGATCCGCGCGGCAAGGCGGAGGTGACGCAGTGGCTGATGTTCCAGATGGGCGGCGTGGGGCCCATGCTCGGCCAGTTCAACCACTTCGCGAACTACGCCCCCACGAAGGTGCCCTACGCCATCGACCGGTATCGCGCGGAGTCCAAGCGTCTGCTGGGCGTGCTGGACCGGCAGCTGGCCTCGCGCGACCACCTGGCCACGCAATACTCCATCGCGGACATCGCCACGTACCCGTGGATCAAGGCCATGCACAGCGGGTTCCCCGACCTCTTCCTGGACACGCACAACATCGTGCAGTGGCTGCACCGCGTGGGCAGCCGTCCCGCCGTGCAGCGGGGCATGCAGGTCCCCTGACGCAGCGGAGGCACGCGGAGGGCCCGGGCAACCGCCCCGCTGACCTGGGGCGGCGCCTGAAAGTGGGCGGCAGCGCCTGACGCGCGCCGTCGCCGTCCGCCCAGCGGGCAGGCGGGCACCCGCGCGCGGGAAGTCGGGGAATGGGGTGCCTAGCTTGGAGGGCATGATTGAACCTCCTGCTCCGCCCCGCCTCGTGTTCCGCGCCCTCGGTCCAGGGCTCGTCGGCGCCACCGCGCTGACGCTGGTGCACGAGGGTGCCCGCCGCGTCCTGAAGCACCCACCGCGCATGGACGTGTTGGGCATGCGCTCGCTCAAGAAGGGCATCCGCTTCTTCGGCGGTGAGCCGCCCCCGGACCGGCGGCTGCACCGCCAGACGCTGGCGGCGGACCTGCTGTCCAACGGCCTCTTCTTCTCGCTCGTCGCCCTGGGCCGTCCCAGACGGCCGTACCTGCGCGGGGCGGTGCTGGGGCTGCTGGCGGGCCTGGGCGCGGTGGTGCTGCCCCCGAAGCTGGGCCTGGGCAAGGCGCCGTCACGGGCGCGGCCCTCCACGTCCCTGCTCACGGTGGCCTGGTACACGCTGGGCGGACTCGCCGCCGCGCGCGCGACGCGCCGGCTGGTGGCCCGGAGCGCGCTGGCGCCGCCGCTGGGACGCCCCGTCGGGTAGGAGGGCCGCCGGGGACGCCAGGGTTGGCGAGTGGATTCCATCGCGTCCGGGCACTTGCCGCGGACGGGAGGGCGTCACCAGCCTTGAAGGCTCATGGCCACTGACTTCACCCGCCTGCCCCTGCGCGGCTTCCAGGATGCGTTGAACGTCGTCGTCGAGTCGCCTCGCGGCTCGACGGTGAAGCTCAAATACGACACGAAGCTCCAGGCCTTCACCCTGTCGCGGCCGCTGACGCGCGGCTTCCGCTACCCGTTCGACTGGGGCTTCATCCCCAGCACGGAGGGGCCGGACGGCGACCCGCTGGACGCGCTGGTGTACTGGGACGTGCCCACGTGGCCCGGCGTCGTGCTGCCGTGCCGTCCGCTGGGCGTGCTCCTGGTGGACCAGAAGAAGAAGGACAGCCAGACGGGGGCGCGGGAGCGCAACGACCGCGTGCTCGTCGTGCCGGTGAACGCGCCCCGCGCGGAGGGGCTGAGCTCCTACCAGGACCTGTCCCGGCGCGAACTGGAGGAGCTGGAGCACTTCTTCCTCGCGGTGGTGCACTTCGCGGACAAGGACGCGCACGTCCTCGGGTGGGAAGGCCCCGAGGCCGCCGAGCGCATGGTCATCCAATACGCCCTGAAGAAGGACTGACGCGCCATGCCCCCTCCCACTCCCATCCGGGGCCTGGGCCCCGACACCGCGCTGGGCGACGCCGCCCGCCGCATCCTCGCCGGCCGGCTCGCGGACGCCCGCCACCCCGAAGCGCAGCTCGACGGTGAGCTGGACGAGGACGGCGTGCACGACATGCGCGTGGCCACCCGCCGCCTGCGCGCCGCGCTCCAGGTGTTCCAGGCCACCGGCAAGCTCACCCGGCTGGAGGCGGACGTGAAGCGCCTCCAGGACGCCCTGGGCGGCGTGCGCGACCTGCACGTCCAGGACGCGTGGCTGGGCAGCGCCGTGAAGGGCAAGAAGGACACGGCCAAGGCGCTGGACGGGCTGCGCAAGACGCACCTGTCCGGCCTGAAGGCGAAGGAGAAGACGCTGCGCGCGGAGCTGGAGCGCTGGTCGGAGCGCACCGTGCCGCGCCTGCTGAAGAAGCTGGACTCGCTGCAGGACGACCACCGCTTCGCCGGCAAGCGCGTGCGCGGCCACCTGCGCCAGCGCCTGCGCCGCGTGGAGAAGCGCCTGGAGCGCTACGCGGACGCCCCCGACGCCACGTCCGCCCACGCCCTGCGCAAGGATTTGAAGAAGCTGCGCTACGAGCTGGAAATCTACCAGCCCGCCTTCCGCCGCACCGTGGGCGCGCTGCTGGAGGTGCTGGTGCCCCTCCAGGACGGGCTGGGCGAACTGCACGACGCGGACGTGCGGCTGGAGCTGTTCGAGCGCGCCGCCGCCGAGGCTCCACCCGGTCAGCGCAAGGCCGCGCGCAAGCTGCTGCCCCAGGCCCGGGAGGAGCGCGCGGAGCGCTCCGCCGAAATCGCACGGGAGGTGCAGCGCTGGCACGCGGAGGCCATCCCCAAGCGCCTGCGCAAGGCCTTGACCTGAGCCGCCCCACCACCGACGCGGGGCCCGACCTGGGGTCCATGCCCGGCACGCCCTGACGTGTCCCCCACGCCTGGCGTGGCCGCCGCGACACATCCTGGCGACGGACCTCAGGGAGGCGAGCGTGGCACGCCTCCTTGCCGACACTCACCCCGCCGGGCCCCTGGTGGAGGGGCGGGGGCGTTCCTACATCCCTGACAGATGTGATCCGCCCTGCGCACAGGTCGGAGGGCAGGCAACCCTCCCCAGGGGGCATCCGGAAGAACCTTCGGATCAGGGCGCTGTAAAAACTGCCGGCTTCCGCCCTAAGCATCGAAGCCACTTCGCGCAACCCACCAGAATCATTGAGGTTGGCCGCTGGCTGGCATTGGCACCTGCATTGCTAAAGCTATCTCCCGTCGCAGCAAACGAGCGGAACACATCCCGCCCTCTTCCCCGAGAGACCCCCATGCAGGCTTCCAACTCCTTCTCTTCTGCTGACTCGCTCTCCACGTACCTCTCGGAGATCAACCAGTACCCGCTGCTGAGCCCGCAGGAGGAGCAGGCGCTCTCCCGCAGCTTCCGCGCCGGCGACCTGTCCGCGGGCCACCACTTGGTGACGAGCAACCTGCGCTTCGTGGTGAAGGTGGCGTACGAGTACCGCTCCTACGGCCTGAAGATGTCGGACCTCATCCAGGAGGCGAACATCGGCCTGATGAAGGCCGTGCAGAAGTTCGACCCGGAGAAGGGCATCCGCCTCATCTCCTACGCGGTGTGGTGGATCCGCGCGTACATCCAGAACTACGTGCTGCGCAACTGGAGCCTGGTGAAGCTGGGCACGACGCAGGCGCAGCGCCGGCTGTTCTTCAGCCTGGCCCGCACCCGCCGCGAGCTGGAGAAGCTGGGCGCCGGCGACGGCCACATCGTCAACGCGGAGGAGATCGCCCGCAAGCTGAACGTGAAGCCCACGGAAGTGCGTGAGATGGAGCAGCGCATGGGCGGCCGGGACCTGTCCCTGGACGCGCCGGTGGGTGAGGACGGGGACGCGACGCACCTGGACTTCGTCGAGTCCGAGTCCGCCTCCCACGCGGATGAGGTCGCGGACCGGCAGCAGGCGGGCCTCACCCGCACGCTGGTGCAGCGCGCCCTGACGCGCCTGGACCCGCGCGAGCGCTTCATCATCGAGCAGCGCGTGATGAGCGACTCGGAGATGACCCTGAGCGAGCTGGGCGAGCACTTCGGGTTCTCCCGCGAGCGCGCCCGTCAGCTGGAGATCCGCGCCAAGGACAAGCTGAAGGCGGAGCTGGCGAACCTGATGGCCGAGGCGGGCCTGGACCAGGCCGAGCTGGCCGCGTAACGCCCGGGACGCAGCACCTGCGACAGCAAGCCGGCCCCGGACCCTCGCGTGGGAAGCGCGAAGGCTCGGGGCCGAGTCATGTCCGGGCTACTGGGGCCGCGGCGGCGTGGCGCCCGGCGACGACTCACCGCTCTCCGGCGCGGCGGGGGCGGCGGGCTGGGCGCTGGACGTGGCGTCGATGCGCAGCGCCTGCGGCTCACCGCTGTTCGCATCCGTGCGGTACGAGGCCCGCACCTGCGCGCCTTCCTGGATGTCCGCGGCGCTGGCGGCCCGGCCGTCCACCTGCACCTGCGTGGCGGGGCCCACCTGGAGTCGCAGCCGCGGTTCGCCGCCCTGGCTGAGCAGCACCTCCTGGGCGCTCGCGCTCAGCACCTGGCCGGAGATCTGCTGCTCCGGAGCGGCCTGCGGGGAGGCCACCGCCACGGGCCGCTGGACGGAGTTGGCGGGCGGCTGCGCGGGGGCGCTCTGGCCCACCGCCTCGCGCTGCTGGACCGTCTCACGCTGCTGGACCGTGAGGCCCTGCTGGAGCCGGCGCTGGGCCTCCAGCGCGCTCGCCTGCGCCTGCTGGGCCTCCGACTGGGCCTGCTGGGTGCTGGCCTGCGCCTGCTGCTGGCTCGCCTGGGCCTCCTGGGATTCCTTCTGGGCCCGGGCCCGCGCCTCCTGGAGCTCCTGCTGCTTCTGCTGGAGGTCCTCCTGGGCGCGCGCGGCCTCCCGCTGCTGGTTGGAGGCTTCCTTCTGGGCGTCGCGCGCGCTGTCGAAGGCCTTCTCTGAACGCTCCTGGGCCTGCTCCACCTCCTGGCTCGCGGAGACCGTCTGGCCCGAGGTCGTGGGGGTGGTGGTCTCCTGCCGGCTGCGATCGCCGTCCTGGCAGCCGGTGCCCACCACCAGTGCCGCGACTCCGGCGGTCAGCCATGTTGCGCGCGATTTCATGGGGTTCTCCTGTCGAAGGGATGACATCGCAAAGATGGCGCGGGCCCTCGGGGAACCAAGCCATGGGGCCGCGAGCGCTCGGCGCCCTGCCCCCCCTGCGGCAGGCAGTCACTTTGGGGCTACCGCGACTGGAGGAATGGCGATAAGGGGCGCCCCCCCATGCGCGCCTGCGGACTCGACTTCGGAACCAGCAACACCGCCCTGGCCCTGCCGGATGGCACCGTGCTGCCCCTGCAACCCCACACGCCGGAGCCGCGTCTGTTCCGCTCCGTGTTGTTCTTCGCGGAGGACGAGAAGGAGATCTTCGCGGGCGCGGACGCCATCAACCGCTACCTGGAGGACAACAACGGGCGGTTCATCCAGTCCGTGAAGTCCTTCCTGCACAGCACGTCCTTCCGGGCGACGCAGGTGAAGGGGCGCACGTTCACCATCGAGGACCTGGTGGCCATCCTGCTGCGCCGCGTGCGCGAGTCGGCCGGGGCGCACCTGGGCGAGCCACCGGACGCGGTGGTGATGGGGCGGCCGGCGGTGTTCACGCCGGATCCAGAGGCGGACGCCCTGGCGGAGAAGCGGCTGCGCAAGGCGGCGGAGCTGGCGGGCTTCACGCACGTCCAGTTCCTCATCGAGCCCATCGCGGCGGCGCTCGCGTACGAGGCGCGGCTGACGCGCGATGAGCTGGTGCTGGTGGCGGACTTCGGCGCCGGCACCACGGACCTGACGCTGATGAAGCTGGGGCCGTCGCGCCGGGGGAACCTGGACCGCAGGCCGGACGTGGTGGGGTCCACGGGCGTGCGCATCGGTGGTGACCGGTTCGACGCGGAGATCATGCGGCACAAGCTGCTGCCGCGCTTCGGGGCGGGGTCCACGTACAAGGTGAAGGGCTTCAGCCACAAGCGGCTGCCCATCCCGCAGCACGTGATGGCGAAGCTGCTGAACTGGCATGAGATGTCCTTCATCCGGGAGAAGTCCACGCAGGAGCTGCTGGAGGTGATGCTCGACACGAGCGACCACCCGGCCGAAATCGAAGCGCTCTACGACCTGGTGATGGACAACCTGGGCTACCGGCTGTTCCGGTCGATTGAAGCCGCGAAGGTGCGGCTGTCGAGCGAGGACGTGGCGACCATCGACTTCGACGAGGGGCGCATCCGCCTGCACGAGCCGATCACGCGCGCCGAGTTCGACACGGCGAGCCGGGCGTTGCTGGATGAACTCGCGCAGTGCACCGAAGGGCTGTTGGCGAAGCACCCGGAGGCCAGGGACATTGACGCCGTGTTCCTGACGGGTGGTTCGTCACAGATTCCCGCCGTGCGGGAGCTGTACGTGAAGCGCTTCGGTGAGGACCGCGTGCGCACCGCGGATGCCTTCACCTCCGTGGCGGAGGGTCTGGGACGCGCGTCCTCGTGGCTCGCGGGGTGAGGCATGGGTGGACCGACAGCATGGCGGCACGGGCTTGCGGCGGGCATCGCGCTCATGCTGTCGACGGCGTGTATCGGGCCCACGGATAGGACCTTCGTCACCGGGAAGATACAACCCCGGCAGATCCGCTTCGTGACGATCATCGAGACACCGCCGGAGGAAGAAGGAGGATGGAGGGCAGCCTGCATCCACATCCGGATTACGCGCGGAAACACTGGCGAATCCATCCTCTGCAGATTCGGGATCGAAACGCCCATCCACAACCTGGAGGGCCCCATCTCCACCCCACTGGCGCAGCGAATCACGGCGGCCCGAATCAACGAGGCCACGCAGACCGTCTTTGGCACCGCCACGATTGAGTCTCCGCTGGGGATGCTATGCGAGTCGCTGAAGGCGACGTTGCGGCCGATAATGAGGGCGTCCATCGCAGGCGCGGCGGTGACGACGCGGTGTAACGAGAAGGCCAGTCCGGTGCAGTTTGGCGCCTTCACCCTCTGACCTTGGAGGCTTCTCGCCATGCACCCAGACACCCAGCAACTGCTGACCATTGCCAGGCACTACTGGCCAGCACCGGGAGCATCCGAGGACGATGCCCCTGAGCACGCACGTCGCGCCCACCGCTGGGATGAGGCACTCCAGTTCATGCCTCAGTGGAATGGATTCCGAAGGGATCTGCGCGCATTGCTCCCAGGCTTCACCGTAGGGGACAACTCCGCGCCGTCCCAGGCATGTTTGGGCTGCACCGCCTATCCGGCGACAGGGGTACCCCTTCCCTCTGTTCCCTGGGCCGTCGTGGCGTGCTTGAGCATCCTGGCGCCTGTCTTCACCGTCTATGGCGTCTCGTTTGAATACGAGGGATGCAAACGCAGTGGAGCCCGGCTGCACTTGGACCCGCTGCCAGAAGCCATGAAGGGGACAGCCCACCTCATCGCGAGGGAACTGGAGGCCCGTTTCAACGTCAGCAGGTTGCCGCGAGAAGTCGCGGCCATCCCGGTGCCACTCGTAGTGGAGTGGACGCGTCCACCCCAGACCACCCTGTTCGACGCGCTCTTTACCAGCGATCCGACCAACATCCCGTGATGGAGTGCCCCGTCGGACCTCAGGGCCCCACGTCCACCGTGCGGAGGGCCCAGTCCACGCCGCCGCGGCCGTCGCGGGCCACCACCCAGAGGGTGATCCGCTCCGGCGCCATGGGCGTCTGGTAGGTCGTCGTCGGGTCGCCGGGCTTGCCGTCCACCGGCTCCAGCGAACGGAACGAGTTCACCTCGCCCTCCCCCGTCGCGAACCAGCTGTAGAAGACCTGCTCCGTCCTGGGCCCGTCCACCGTGGCGTAGGGCTCCGCGCTGCCCTCCGCCAGCACCGGCGTGAACGTCACCTCCGTGTCCAGCGGCAGCGGCCCCACCAGCGGCGCGCCGTTCCACAGCACGTCCTGCATCACCGGGTTCAGGTTCGGCGTCTGCGTGGAGCGCAGCGTGATGCGCCGCACCCCGCGCTCCAAGCCCTCCGGCGTCCCGCTGCCGTCCGTCGCCTCGTACCCCACGAACAGCGGCAGCCCCGCCTCCAGCACCGAGCGCACCGCCGGGTCGTTGAAGTCGAACCCGCCCCCGCTCCCCCCACCCGTGCCGCCCGTCACCGCCTGGAACGACGCGATGAGCAGCGCCTGCACGGCCGGGTCGCTCAACGACAACACCCCGTCCTGCAACGCCACGCCGGTGTCCCCCGGGCAGCCCGTGTCCCCGTAGGGGTTCACGTCCGGCCGGCACAGCGCGTACGTCACCGTCACCGGACGGCCGTCCGGCGTCACCGCCAGCGCGTTGAACGTCACCGGCGGCGGCAGCGTGGACGCGTTCGGATCCAACGCCAGCTCCGCGGGCTCCGCCTTGATGGCCAGCACCCGCACGCGGCGGATCTCACTCTGCAATTCGAAGTCGTTACCGCACGCGCTCAACACCAGCAGCGCGGCACACAGCAGGACAGGGGTGCGCATGGCGTCAGAAGCTCCCCTTGGCGCCGAGGATGGGCAGGATGGGCAGGCCCTTGAAGAACTCGCGCTGAGAGTAATTGTAGTTGTAGGCCACGCCTTCGACGGACTGGTTGTTGTAGGCGTTCGTCAGGTCCAGGTAGACGTTCAGGTTCCACGTGTCGAAGATGAAGCTCTTGTCCACGCGGATGTCCAACTGGTTGAACGACGGCAGCCGCTGCGAATTGATGGCCCCGTAGTACGGGATGAACACGTCCGTCGTGTCGTCGCGCCGCGCGCCCTCCACCGGCGTCGTCGGGTTGCCGGACGCCAGGCGGAAGCGCGCGCCCACCTCCCAGCCCTTCGGCAGCTTGTAGCTGGCGATGGCCGTCAGCACGTGCGTCTGGTCGTTGTCGAACAGGCGCCAGCGCGCGTCCGGCGCGTCCCGCCGCTCGCTGCGGCTGAGCGTGTACGAAATCCAGCCGAACAGCCGGTCCGTCAGCGCCCGGCGCACCAGCAGCTCGAAGCCGTAGATGCGCCCCACGCCGCCGTTCTTCAGCACCTCCGGCACCGACTCGCCGTCGCGGATGATGCGCGCGTTGGAGCGCACGATGAGGTCGTCCAGGTCGTTGTAGAAGACCTCGCTGCCCACGAACCACTCCGGCCGCGCCTGCCACTCCGCGCCCACGCTGTACTGGAGCGACCGCTTCGCCCCCAGGTCCGGGTTGCCGAACCCCGGCGACGGCTCATCCTGCGTCGGGGGGCTGTGGTAGACGCCCGCGCCGCCCTTCAGCGTCAGCGACTCCGTGAGCGCGTAGCGCACCGCCAGCCGGGGGTTCACCGAGCGCTTCACCTCCTGCTGCTCCGTGAAGATGTAGCTCTCCGTGCGGATGCCCGGCACCACCAGCAGCTCCTTCACCGGCCGCCACCGCACCTCCGCCCACGCGGACGGGTAGTACTGGGAGAAGGTCCCGTCGATGTTGATGAGGTCCTCCGTCACCAGCGGAGACGGCGGCTCACCCTCGCGCGGCGGCTGCTGGATGCTCGCCGTCACCTTCGCCAGGTTCGTCACCACGTCCAGGCCGCCGGCCACCGCCACCGTGTCGTTGAACACGTACTCAATCGTGGGACGCAGGAACAGGTCCGTGGACGCGATGCGCAGGCCACGCTCGCCAATGGAGAAGTCCAGCAGCGTGTTGCCCACGAGCGCGTGCGTGTCCAACGTCAGCTTGCCCTCGCGGTACTGGTGCCGCAGGCGCAGCTGGTTGAAGCCCGTCGTCACGTCCAGGCCCCCGTTGACGGTGGGGTCGTCGTCCGCCGGCTGATCCAACAGGAGCGCCAGCCGGTCGCGCGACGTGAGCCCCTGCAGCGTGAAGGTGTGGCGCTTGTTCGGCTTCCACACCAGCTTCGCCTGCGCGTCGTAGTAGCGCGGCGCCACCTGGAGGCTGTCGTCGTCGAACGGCACCGCCTTGAGCACCACGTCGATGTACGAGCGCCGGCCGCCGATGGCGAAGCTCAGCGTGTCCGTGATGGGGCCCTCCACCACCGCGTTGGACTCGATGAGGCTGATGCCCACCGTGGCGTGCAGCCGGTCCGTTCGCGGCTCGCGGCTGCGCACGTTGATGACGCCGCCGGTGATGTTGCCGTAGTACGCGGAGAAGTTGCCGGGCAGGTAGTCCACCGCCTCCAGCAGCTCCGAGTTGTACACGGAGGTGAGCCCACCGAAGTGGTACAGGATGGGGATGCGCAGGCCGTCCAGGAAGACGCCGGACTCCTGGGGGCTGGTGCCACGGATGACCAGCGCGCCGCCGTTGAACGCGGGCCGCGCCACGCCCGGCAGGTTCTGCACCACCTTGAGCGTGTCACCCTGCGTGCCCGGGATGCGCTGCACCTCCGCCACCTGGATGGTGGTGCGCGTCACCTCCTTGCGCTCGCGGTCGCTTCGCACCACCGTCTCGTACGCGCTGAAGATGCGCCGCTGCACGTAGTACGTGGCCTGCGTCTCCTGCCCCTCCGCGATGGTCTCCTGCGTGCGGAAGCGATCATAGCTGCCCAGCACCACGACCACCGGGTGCGTGCCCACCGGGACGCCCCGGAAGGAGAAGCGGCCCTCGCCGTCCGTCACGGTGGAGCGGTCCAGTTCCGTCAGCACCACCTCCGCGCCCACCAGCGGCTTGCGCGTGCCGCGCTCCAGCGCCTTGCCGCTGAAGTTCACCGGGCCCTGCGGCTCCGCGACGCCGCCGTCGGTGGCGACCTCCGGGGGCGGCTCCGGCGCGCGGAACACGAACTGGTAGGCGTACTGGATGCGCACCGGCGCGGGGACGTTGTCCACCTCCGCGGGCTCGAACTGGAACTGCTTCACCGCGGCGATGGCCGCCTCGTCGAAGCCGTTGCCGGCGGGCTGGGTGACCTCGACATTCGTGACGGCGCCCGTCTCCGAGATGTCGATGAACATCACCACCGTGCCCTCCAACTGCTGGGCGGCGGCCTCCGGCGGATAGGTCGCTTCGACCTGGCGCAGGAGCGCGGGTGGCTTCGTCAGCACCCCGGTGGGAACGCCAGCATCGCCAGCGGGGAGGCCAGCTTCACCAGCGGGAACACCTGCGTCCGGGGCCTGAGCTGCAGCCCCGGTCGCAAGCAATACACAGACGACGCAAGCGAGCGTTTTCATGAAGGGTGCGCGGGTCTCCCGCGCCCCCTCCTAGCGCCCCCCGAGGCTGGGCGCGAGCACGATTTCGATGCGCCGGTTCTGGCTCTTGTGCTCCGGCGTGTCGTTGGCGACGATGGGCTGGTACTGCCCGTAACCCGCCGCGGACAGCGACGTCGGGTCCACGCCCGAGTCCTGCAGCGAGCGCACCACCGCCATCGCGCGCGCCAGGCTCAGCTCCCAGTTGGACGGGAACTGCCCGCCGCCCGTGGGCACGTCGTCCGTGTGGCCCTCCACGCGGATGATGCGGCCGCGCACCGTCTTGAGCGCGTCCGCGATCTTCACGAGCGCCTCCTGCCCTTCCTTGCCCACACGCGCGGAGCCGGACGCGAAGAGGATCTTGTCCTTGAGCTGCACGGTCATCCGGCCCTTCATCTCCGACAGCTCAATCTTCCCGTCGGAGATCTCCTGCTTGAGGCTCTGGGCCAGGTTCTCGTACTCGGAGCTCTTCTTCTCCAGCTCCTCCTTGGCCTGCGCCAGCTTCTTCGTGTTGCGCGCCAGCTCGTCGTTGAGCGCGGCCAGCTGCGCGTTCTTCTCCTCCAGGGCGCGGCGCTCGGCCGCGGCGCTGGTGAGGCGGCTCTCGGAGGCGTTGAGGCGCGTCTCCAGCGCGGCCTTCTCCTGGGTCAGCGCGGCCTGCTGCTCCTCCAGCGCCTGGATCTTCGCCTCGGCCGCCGTGCGCGCCGCCTTCTCGTCCGTGAGGTTCTTCGTCAGCCCCTCGGCTTCCAGGGCCTTCTCGTTGAACTTGCCCTGCGAGACGCAACCCGTGGAAAGGGCAACCAGGGCAGCCAGAACCAGACGTGTCCGCATATGTGCGCTTCCTCCTGACAAGATGTTGGTGGGTCCGAGACTACCGCTCTCGGGCCCAGAACCTAGGAGAAACGCGCATCTACTTTGGGAACCAACTTCCCGGCCTGGTGGCCTACTGGGGGAAGATGGGGTGGGTGTTCAGCCAGGAGCTGAAGAGGGCGTCCGCGAAGGGCTTGCCGGGAATGTGGACCCCGCCGGAGGCGCCGCCGGAGACGTGGAGGCCGGAGCCCGGCAGGTAGGTGAGGACCAGGTCATCCCCCTTGCGCACGTCGTGGAGCGACGAGAGGAGCTTCTCCAGGGACTGGTTGAGGGTCTGCTCGCGCATGGCGGGGTTCTTGCGCAGGCCTTCGCGGAAGCTGCCCACCAGCTGGTCCCGGGTGATGGTCCGCAGGAACCGGAAGTGCAGTCGTTTCAGGCTGTTGGAGGCCACGGCCTCCTTGAAGCAGGTGGGCTCCTCCTCCATGTAGAGGCTCCACACGTAGATGTTGAAGAAGAGCTTCTTCTTCAGCTCCATGTGGGTGAGCGCGAGTGTGCGCCCCTCCACCTGGAGGGAATCCGGCATGTCGACCCCGCCCGCCTGTCCCGCATGGGCGACACCGCCCACCAGCAGGAGCATCCCCAGCGCGAACCCTCGCGCCCCCATTTTCAACGCCGTCCCCGTCATCGCCTTCCCCTTCACCCTCTTCCGAGCCGGTGATCGCAACGGTGCGCACTCTCCATGAAACCGCTACCGGCGCCGATCATTGGTTTGTGCACCATTGGACGGCAACCGGGCCCTTCTGGCAAGGACGTTGGGGCGCAAGTGACACCCCGCGTCGGAAGGAAGCGGGGCGGGAGCACGGGGAGGTGGCGGCTACTGCCGGTCGCTGAGCCGCTGTTGCAACAGCCAGGTGTAGAGGGACAGGTCGGCGTAGGCGGTGTCCCAGGTCGCGCCGTTGTGTCCTCCGTTGGGATAGACGGTGACGGGGCGCATCGCGCTCACGCCCGCGCCGCACTTCGTGTCCAGCCAGACCTTGATGCTGGTGGAGCGCGACGGCGTGTCGAGCGCGCCATGGAACGCCCAGATGGGCAGCGGCTTGAGGTCGCAGACGTTCGGGCTGTTGGTGGGCGTGGAGGTGAGCGCGATGGGGACGATGGCCGCCAGCTTGTCCCTGTGGAGCATGGCCAGGTCGATGCTGGTGTTGGCCCCGCCGCTCAGGCCCGTGAAGTAGACGCGGTCCGCGTCCACCCGGTAGTTCTTCTTCGTGTCCTCCAGCAGCGCCAGCAGCGTGTTGACGTTGAACCAGCCGTTGCCGCTGTTGGTGACCGGCGCGCGCTGGTTGGGCGAAATCACGATGGCCTGCATCGCCGCGCGGAAGCTGGCCGAGTTGAACTGCTTCGCCAGCCCCTCCGGGTTGGCCAGCACCGCCGTGTGGTCCACGGTGAGCGTCGAGCCGCCAATGCCGTGGAGCGAGATGATGAGCGGCCAGCGCGTGGTGCGGTCGTCGTTGTAGCCCTCCGGGAGGAACACCGCGGCGTCATAGCGGGGGCCGCGCGCCACGGTCTGCTGCCCGGCCGCGCAGGTGGTGGGGCCCGTGGGGAGGACGGCGTTCGGCGTCCCCATCAGCTTGAACTCCCGCAGCCGGCAGTACGGCGCGTCCTTGCACACCAGGCGCACCTTCGTGGTGATGACCGGACTGGTGAAGCTCAGCGTCCTGAACGTGGTGGTCAGCGGGTTGCCGTCCACCACCGTGCCGGGAATCGTCTTCCAGCAGCCCCCGTCCCACGCTTGCAGCTCGAAGGCCGTCATCGCGGCGGCCGCGGTCGCGGTGGTGGACAGTTGCAGCTCCGCGCCCTGGAGTTCGTGCGGCCCCTGGAGGTCCACGTCGAAGTAGTTGTGCGTCAGGAAGCTGTAGGACGACTCCCAGCGCGTGGTGAGCGAGCCGTCCACCGCGAACGCCGGCACGTACGTCGTGCTGCTGCTGCCGGCGGAGACCGGCTTGTCGAGCGCGACGTTGGTCACCACGGCCGGGGACGTCACCGTCACGCGCACGTCGTCAAAGCCCGTGGCCCCCTGGTTGTCGGTGGCGGTGAGCCGGAAGGTGGAGACCCCGGCGACAAGGCCGCTCACGCTCAGCGTCGCGGTGTTCGCGCCGCTCAACGTCGCCGTGGGGCCGTCCACCTGCGTCCAGGCCAGCGAGGCCACGGTCCCGTCCGCGTCGGTCGCGCTCCCGCTCAAGCCCAGGCTGTTCGCGGGCAGGGTGAGCGCCGCGTCCGGCCCCGCGCTGGCCACCGGAGCGAGGTTCGCGGTGCCGCCATGGAGCGAGCCGAAGACCCACAGCTCCTTCACGCGGCAGTTGTCCGCCAGCGGATCCAGGCAGGTGAGCCGCACCTTCTTCGCCGTCACCATTTGGGTAAAGGTCGTGGACACCGCGATGCTCGCGTTGGCCGTCTGGCTGGCGCCCGGAATCAGCTTCCAGCCGGTGCCGTCGTCGTAGGCGATTTCATAGTGCTGGATGGGCTTGGTGTCGCGGAAGCCGGTGTAGAGCTCCATCCGCATCAGGTCGAACGTGCCCTGCAGGTCGATGTCCAGTTGCCGCGTCGGGGTGTAGATGCCCGGACACCAGCGCGAGGCGTCGTCCGTGATGTTCCCATCCACCGCGTATGACGGCTGGAAGGGCGACTGGGAGGACGTGGCCGTCGCCGGCTTGTTCAGCGTGACATTGAGCAGCGGGGCGTCCAGGCCCGCACGCTGCTCCGCGAACCCGGCGCCTTCCGGCGCGCCACAGCCGATGAGCGCGAACGTCGCCAGCGCGCCCAGGAGCGATTGAAACCGTTGCATGGTGCCTCCCTGATGAGAACGAAGCACCTATCATGCATTACCTGTTTTACTTTTAAAACACGGTGACGTGAGCGAAAGGCCTCCTTCCCCCGGGCCGCGGTCCTGCTACGCGGCGGTGGCTGCCCTGGCGGCGGCGAGCAGCTGGTCGATGTCCAGGGGCTTGCGCAGATAGGAGCGGGCCGTCAGGACGTCGCGGCGGCTGTCGAGCTGGGGGTCGGCGCTCATCACCACCACCGGGATGTGGGCGAAGCGCGCGTCGGCCCGCTGCTCGGCGCGGAACTGGAAGCCGTCCTTCACCGGCATCATCAGGTCCAGGAGGATGAGCTCGGGTGGCGGCTGGAGCGTCTCCAGCGCGGCCAGCGCCTGGGCCCCGTTCTCCGCGCAGAAGACCGTGTGCCCCTCCTCCTGCAACAGCTCACGGATGGACTCGCGGATGTAGAAGTCATCCTCCACCACCAGGATGCGATGGCTCACGCCCGGAGCTCCTGTTCCCCGACCTGTGCTCGCGCGGCATCACGGGGCAGGCGGACCACGAAGCACGCGCCCCCGCCGGGCGACTCCTCCACGGAGATGGTCCCTCGGTGGGCCGCGACAATCTGCTTGGAGATGAAGAGGCCCAATCCCAGTCCTCCCGCGTTGCGGGATGCGAGCCCCCGGTCGAAGCGGTCGAAGATGCTCTCACGCTGCGCTGGCGGGACCCCGGGCCCCTGGTCCCGCACCTCCAGACGGACGTGGTCCCCCTGCTCCTCGGCCCGCACCTCCAGCGGCGTGCCCGGCGCGTACTTCAGCGCGTTGCAGAGGAGGTTCGTCAGCACCTGCTCCAGCCGATGCCCATCCCATACCCCTACGATGAGGGACGGAACGTCCAGCCGCACCCGACAGCCGGCCTGCTCCAACTGCCCGGAGAGGCGCTCCAGCACCTCGGAGACGAGCAGGGACAGGTCGACCTCCTGGAATGTGAGTTCGAGCGTGCCCGTGCGGATGCGCGCCACGTCCAGCAGGTCGTCCACGAGGCTCGTCAGCCGGTCCACCTGGAGCAGCGAGATGCGCATCGCCTTCGCCAGCTTCTCCGGGCTCGGGACACGGCCCTCCGCGGGCTTCACGTTCCGCTCGGTCATCTGCAATTGCATCCGCAGGGAGGTGATGGGCGTCTTCAGCTCGTGCGAGGCGATGGACAGGAACTCGTCGCGCGCGCCCAGCAGCACCTTCAGGTCGCGCTCCGCCTGCTTGAGCCGGGAGATGTCCCGGAGCGTGAGGATGGTGCGCGACGGCTGCTGCCCGATGGCCGGAACGAAGTCGGAGTCGACCACGAGGTGGAGCCGCCCGGCCGGGGAGTGGCCCACGGCCTCCAGGTCGCGGACCGGCGCATCCAGCGCTCGCGCCAGGTCGAACGGCGCCTCGGTTTCGTCGGTGAGGCGGAAGGCAGCGCCCTGCTCCGCGTCCTCGATCCCGCCCGGGAAATCTCCATCCGCGAGCTCCTGCGCGGCGTGGTTCGCGAAGGTGAAGCGGCGCGAGTCCGGGTCCACGAGCAGCGTGGGCGTGGGCAGCCGGTCCAGCACCGCCTCCAGCCACCGCTGCTGCTGCGCGAGGAGCGCCGCCTGCTCCTCCTGCTCGGCCGCCCGCAGCCGCATGGCCGCCATGGTGAGCTGCGCCCGCACCCGGGCCAGCAGCTCCCGGGCCGCGAAGGGCTTCGTCAGGTAGTCGTCCGCGCCCAGCTCCAGCCCGCTCGCCGTCTCTTCCTCGCCCGCGCGGGCGGACAGCAGGATGATGGGCACCGTGCGCAGCGCTTCGTCCGCGCGGAGCTGCCGCACCAGCTCGATGCCATCCATCACCGGCATCATCACGTCCGACAGCACGAGGTCCGGCCTGGACTCCCGCGCCAGACGCAGCGCCTCCGCCCCGTTCGAGACCGCCGTCACCTGATAGCGGTGTGACAGGAGGCGACGGACGTAGTCGCGCATGTCGGCGTTGTCGTCCGCGAGCAGGACCCGGGGACGGGCCCCGCTCACCCCTGCCTCCGGAGCACGCGCGGGCACCGGTGCTTCACCGTCCCCCGCCTGGGGAAGGGGCTCCGTCGCGGGGTTCGCCAGCCAGCGCAGCGACTCCTCGACGAACGCCTCGACGCGCATCGGGTTGGCGGGAAGTGACTCACCAGCGTCGATGGCCGGCGTCCCCATCCAGTAGGCATTTCCGAGCGGCACGCGGACCGTGAAGGTGGAGCCCTCTCCGACGACGCTGCGCACCTCCACGGAGCCCCCATGCAGCTTCGCCAGGTCCTGCACGAGCGCGAGCCCGATGCCGCTGCCCTCGTGGGTGCGCCCCTTCGCTTCCTGCACCCGGTGGAAGCGCTGGAACACGCGCCCCAGCTCGCCCTCCGGGATGCCAATGCCGGTGTCCCGCACCGACAGCCGCGCGAAGCCCCCGTCCCGCTTCACCTCCACGCGGATCTCCCCCGCGTGGGTGAACTTGAACGCGTTGGACACGAGGTTGAGGACGATCTTCTCCCACATCTCCCGGTCCACGAGCACCGGCTCCCCGAGCGGCTCCGCGTCCACCACCAGGCGCATGCCGGCGCGCTCCACGGCGGAGCGGAACGCGCTCGCGATGTCGCGGGTGAGCGCGGACAGGTCGGTGGGCTCCACCGACGCCCTGGCGCGACCGGCCTCGATGCGGGAGAAGTCGAGCAGCGCGTTCACCAGCTTGAGCAGGCGCAGCGCGTTGCGGTGCACGACCTCCAGCTCGCCGTGCGCCTCTGTCGGCAGTTGCCCCAGGCGCCCGGCCAGCAGGTCCTCCACGGGCCCGAGCATCAACGTGAGCGGCGTGCGGAACTCGTGGCTCACGTTGCTGAAGAAGGCCGTCTTGGCCTGATCAATCTCCGCCAGCGCCTCCGCCCTGCGCCGCTCGGCTTCATAGGCGCGTGCGTTGCCCAGGGCCGCGCTCGCCGCCCCGCCCAGCATCTCCACGAAGTTCCGATAGGCCTCGTCGAACGGGAGCCGCTGGCTCGTCCCGATGACGAGGAACCCCAGCGGCAGCTCCACGCCCGCGACCCGGACCGGCAGGACGAAGGCCTTCTGGAGCGGTTCTGGATACGGGCCCGCGGAGACCTGGCCGAACCGGGTCTCCAGGTCCGTCAGCATCTCCACCCGGCCGCTGCGCGCCGCGCGTGCGAGCGGCCAGCCACCCTCCCCAGCCTCGCCCGTGAGCCAGAGGACTTCGGGCGCGAGCGGCCCCCCCGCCTGGGTGCCACTGCTTCCCCGCAGCCGGGCCTGGGTCCCGTCCGGCGTCGTCACGTAGAGGAGCGCGAGGGGCACATCAAAGGCATACGTCCCAAGCGTCGCGAGGAGCAGGTCGCACGCCTCGTCGAACACCAGGGCCTTTCCGGCTCGGTCGGCCACGTCGCGCAGCGCCCGCGTCCGTCGCTGGGCAAGCATCGTGGCGGTGGTCTCCGTCACCGGATGGAAGATGCCCACCACCTTACCGAGCTCGTCGCGGATGGGGCTGGAGGAGAAGGTGAAGAAGGTCTCCTCCGGGTAGCCATTGCGTTCGAGGAACATCCGCTGGTTTTCGAGGTAGGACGTCTCCCCCGCCAGGGCCCGCTCGAAGGGCTCGCCAATGGCAGGCCACGCGGAGGCCCACGTCACGCGGTAGTTCTCCCCCATGGCGCGCGGGTGCGCCGCGCCGCAGACCCCGCGGTAGCCATCGTTGTAGATTTGATTGTGGCCGTTCCCCCAGATGATGTTGATGGGGAAGTTCGACGCGAGGCAGAGGCTCACGGTCGTGCGCAGGCTCTGGGGCCACGACTCAATGGGGCCCAGCGGTGAATCCGACCAGTCCAGCGACGCGATGAGGGAGGCCATTTCGCCCCCACCGGCAAGCCATGCGAGCTTCCTCGGAGGCGTGTGCATCGTGGAGGGATATGTACCCGGGTACGGGGGCACAAGGCGAGCCTCCACGCCCCGAGGACTTGGAGCGTCAAGAAGCTGACGCACGCTGTTTCAGGGCCTGCGCTTGACGCGTCGCGGAGGGGTTGGCCGGGGACTTCAGGGCACGCTTGCTCCCATGCCCGCGGGTCACCCCGACCCCGCACTCCAGATAGGTTCCCCCCATGAGCGCTTCGGCCCCGCCCCAGGTCCACTTCCGCACCTGCAACCTCTGCGAAGCGATGTGCGGGGTGCGCATCGAGGTGGCTGATGGACGCATCACGTCCATCAAGGGTGACGACGCGGACCCGTTCAGCCGGGGCCACGTCTGTCCCAAGGCCGTGGCCCTGCGCGACCTGCACGAGGACCCGGACCGCCTGCGCCATCCCATGAAGCGCACCGCCTCCGGCTGGGAGCGCGTGTCCTGGGAGGATGCGCTCAGCGACATCACCCGGCGCCTGCATGCACTCCAGCAGGAGCACGGCCCCCACTGCGTGGGCGCCTACCTGGGCAACCCCAACGTCCACAACCTGGGCGCGATGATGTTCGGCCCCGGCCTGCTGCGCTCGCTGCGCTCGCGCAACCGGTTCTCCGCCACCTCCGTCGACCAGCTCCCCCACCAGCTCGTCGCCCACTTCATGTTCGGCCACCAGCTGCTCGTCCCCATCCCGGACATCGACCGCACCCGGTACATGCTCATGCTGGGCGCCAATCCCCTGGCGTCCAATGGCAGCCTGATGACCGCGCCGGATGTCCGCGCCCGCCTCCGCGCCATCCAGGAGCGCGGCGGCAAGGTCGTCGTCATCGACCCGCGCCGCACGGAGACCGCGGGCATCGCCGACCAGCACGTCTTCGTCCGCCCTGGCACCGACGCGCTCGCCCTCTTCTCCCTGCTGCACGTCGTCCTGGGAGAAGGCACGCACCGCATGGGGCGGCTCGCCGCGTTCGTGGACGGCCTGGACACCGTCATGCCGCTCGTCCGCGACTTCCCTCCGGAGAGGACGGCCCCGCACACCGGCATCGCGCCGGACGTGCTTCGCGGCATCGCCCGGGACTTCCTCGCGGCGGAAGGCGCCGTCTGCTACGGCCGCGTCGGCGTTTCCACGCAGCCCTTTGGCTCGCTCTGCCAATGGCTCATCAACGTCCTCAACGTCGTCACCGGCAACCTGGACCGGGAGGGCGGCGCGCTCTTCACGCTGCCGGCGTTCGACCTCATCGGGGGGCCTCGCGCGCTGGGCGTGAGCCCTGGCAGCCATGGCCGCTGGAAGAGCCGCGTGCGGGGCCTGCCGGAGTCCTCTGGTGAGCTGCCCGTGGCCGTGCTCGCGGAGGAGATCCTCACGCCGGGCGACGGCCGCATCCGCGCGCTCATCACCGTGGCCGGCAACCCCGTGCTGTCCACGCCCAATGGCACCCAGCTGGACTCCGCGCTGTCGCGGCTGGACCTCATGGTGAGCGTGGACCCCTACCTCAACGAGACCACCCGGCACGCCCACTACATCCTGCCGCCCGCGTCCGTGCTGGAGCGCGGGCACTACGACCTCGTCTTCCACGCGCTCGCCGTGCGCAACACGGCCAAATACTCACCGCCCGTGTTCGCCCCCGGCCCGGAGTCCCGCCAGGACTGGGAGATCCTCCTGGAGCTCCAGCACCGCCTGGAGACGCTGCGCCACGGCCGCACCGCCCGCGCCACCCTCCAGTACCAGGCCCTCAAGCGGCTGGGGCCGGAGCGCCTGCTCGACCTGGGCCTGCGCATGGGGCCGTATGGCTCGCGCTTCCATCCGCTCAAGAAGGATGGCCTGTCGCTCGCGAAGCTCCGCGCCTCGCCTCACGGCATCGACCTGGGGCCCTTGAAGCCTTCCCTCCCCGGCCGCCTGCGCCACCGCTCCAAGCGCATCCAACTGGCGCCGGAGCTGCTCGTGGCGGACGTAGCCCGGCTCCGTGCGGCGTTCCCCGACGACGCGGCGCCTGGCGACGGCGAATTGCTGCTCATTGGCCGGCGGCACCTTCGCGACAACAACTCCTGGATGCACAACGTGCCGGGGCTCGTGAAGGGCCGGCCCCGCTGCACCCTCATGGTCCACCCGGACGACGCCTCGCGCCTGGGCCTCACCGACGGCGTGGACGCCACCATCCGCTCCCGCGTGGGTGAAATCACCGTGCCCGTGGCCATCACCGCCGACGTCATGCCCGGCGTCGTCAGCCTGCCGCACGGCTACGGCCACCAGCGCTCGGGCATCCGCATGCAGGTGGCTGGCGCGCACGCGGGCGCCAGCATCAACGACCTCACGGATGAGCAGGCTTTGGACGCCGTCAGCGGCAACGCCGCGTTCAGCGGCACGCCGGTGCGGGTACGGCCTGCGGCACCACCTGCGCCACCGTCACCTTCCGGCTCCGCCACACCAGCGGCGTGAGCGCGCCCACCAGCACGAACACCGCCTGCACCGTGTGCGCGAGCAGCGCGATGGACATCGCCTTCGCCGCGGACGTCCCCATCGCGCCCGCCGCCAGGGTGAACATGCCGTCCGTCACGCCCACCTGCCCCGGCACCAGCGAGCCCATGGCCAGCGCCACCAGGTAGAGCCCCTGCGTGAAGAGCGCCTGCACCACCGTCGCGTCGATGCCCACCGCGTGCGCCAGCACCGCGTACTGAATCACCTGCAACGCGCGGCTGCCCAGGAAGACCAGCATGGGCCGCCAAGGGCACAGCCCTCCGGCGCACAGCGACGCCTGGAACGACTCCGCGTGCGCGCCCCACTTCCCGCACCGGCGCTGCACCCACGCGCCCAGCCGCTTCGCGCGCAGGCCCGCGCGCACGCCCAGGGACGCCAGCAACAGCACGAAGCCGTGCACCACCATGGCCACCGTGAACGCGGACCAGCCCGTCATCAGGTAGGACGCCACCGCGCACGGAAAGGAGACGAGCCCTCCGGCCCCCAGGGACGCCGCCTGGGACGTGGCCGCCGCCGCCGTCGCCGCCGCGCCCCCCGTGTAGGGCGTGAGCAGCGTCGCCTTCGTCGCCTCCGCCGCCGCGCGGCCCGCGGGCGCCATGCTCGACACCGCCGTGCCAATCAGTTGCGCGCGCACCAACACCGACAGCGGCACCTGGCCCGCGCGGGCACCGTAGGACAGGCGCGTCGCCGCCGCGTCGCAGCCCTGCCGTCCCATTTCGATGAGCACCACCCAGGGCAACAGCGGCAGCGCGGCCAGGAGCGTGGTCTTCAGCTCACCCGCGCCAGCCTTGTTCACCATCGCCGTCAGCATGCCCAGGCCGCCGAGCGCGAAGACGGGCTTGAGCACCGTCAGCAGCCTGCGCCTCCAGACGCCCGGTTCGGCTGTCTGGCCTCCGGGTACGACGGCCAACGGCCCCGCCAGGGCCACTTCGTGGTGCACGTTGCTCACACTCGCCCTCCTCGCCCATCCCCACGTGCCCCACCGAGGGGTCCGCAACTCAAGCTGTGCAGCCCCCACCGTCGTGGCGAGGGCCGAACGTCGCCGGTCGGCAGCCTCCTCCGGCCCACGTTCGGGTGTGGACAGACCCCCGCCCTCGGGGGGCCGGAATGAAGCGCGGATGGATCAATGCAACCCCGCGTGCGCACGCGGAGTGGGCCTGCTTTGCACGCTCGGCAGCAGCGGCGAAGGCGGCTAGGGTGGCGCCGCCTTCAGGCAGCCTTCACGCGGGAGCATGCAATGAAAGCAGTGCGCTTCTCGGCCTTCGGTCCGCCCTCGGACGTCGCCCAGGTGGTGGAGGAATCCCCCGCGCCGCTCCAACCGGGAGAGGCGCGCCTGGCCGTGCTCGCCACGCCCATCAACCCCTCCGACCTGCTCACCCTCTCCGGTGAGTACGGCGTGCTGCCCAAGCTGCCCGCCACCCCGGGCAACGAGGGCGTGGGCCGCGTGGTGGAGGTGGTGGGCTCCGACGCCGTGGCGGTGGGTGACCGGGTGTTCCTGCCGCTGGGCGCGGGCACCTGGCGCACCCACCTCACCGTGCCCGCCGCGCAGCTGCTGCCGGTGCCGCCGGGATTGGACCTGCTCCAGGCGAGCATGCTGCTGGTCAACCCGCCCACCGCGTACCTGATGCTGCGCCAGTTCGTGACGCTCCAGCCCGGGGAGTGGGTGGTGCAGAACGCGGCCAACTCCGCCGTGGGGCGCTACCTCATCACCCTGGCCCAGGTGATGGGATTGAAGACCGTCAACGTGGTGCGCCGCCAGGACCTGGCCGACGCGCTCAAGGCGCAGGGCGCGGACGTGGTGCTGCTGGACACGGATGAGCTGCCCAAGCAGGTGCGCGACGCCACGGGCGGCGCGAAGGTGCGGCTGGGCATCGACGCGGTGGGCGGGGACTCCTCCCGGCGGCTGGGTGACTGTCTTTCCACCGGCGGCGTGCTGGTGAACTACGGCGCGATGAGCGGCAAGGGCCCCAAGCTGTCCGCGGCGGCCACCATCTTCAAGGACGTCAGCCTGCGCGGCTTCTGGCTGGTGCGCTGGATGCGCAACGCCCCGCGCGAGGAGCAGAACGCCACCTTCGCGCGGCTCGCGGAGCTGATGTCCGCGGGCACGTTGCAGGCGCCCGTGGACGGCACCTACCCGCTGGAGCGCATCCACGACGCGCTGAAGCGCGCCCAGGAGCCCAGCCGCGACGGGAAGATCATCCTGACCCCCACCCCCGCGGACTGAGCGCCCCGGCGGCCCCCCATTCCCACGGCATCGAAGGAGCAACGGACATGAAGCGAGTCGAAGGCAAGGTGGCGTTGGTGACGGGCGGCGCGGGAGGCCTGGGCGCCGCGTCCGCGCGGATGCTCGCGCGCGAGGGCGCCAGGGTGGTGGTGACCGACCGGCGCGAGGACGAAGCGCGCGCGGTGGCGGAGGAGCTGGGCGACGCGGGCCTGTTCGTCGCGCTGGACGTCACCCAGGAGGCGCAGTGGGAGCACGCCATGGCGCGCACCCTGGAGAAGTTCGGGAAGCTGGACGTGCTCGTGAACAACGCGGGCATGGGCATCGTGAAGGACATCGAGACCATGTCGCTGGACGAGTGGCGGCTCGTGCACGCGGTCAACCTGGACGGCGTCTTCCTGGGCTGCAAGCACGGCATCGCCGCGATGCGGAAGACGGAGGCGAAGGGCTCCATCATCAACATCTCCTCCATCGCCGGCATCGTCGGCGTGGGGCAGTTCCCCGCGTACAGCTCCAGCAAGGGCGGCGTGCGCCTGCTGTCCAAGTCCGTGGCGCTGCACTGCGCGGCCAAGGGCTACGGCATCCGGTGCAACTCCGTGCACCCGGGCTACGTGGAGACCGCCATGGTGGAGGCCCTGTCCCAGGCCAGCGGTCAGGCGGAGAAGACGCGCGCGCGCATGCTCAAGGGCATCCCCCTGGGCCACTTCGGTGAGCCCGACGACGTGGCGAACGCGGTGCTCTACCTCGCGTCGGACGAGTCCAAGCTCATGACGGGCGCCGAGGTCATCCTCGACGGCGGCGCCACCGCGCAGTAGCGCGGGGCCTCACGGGCGCCCACGGCTCACGCCCAGGGCGCCTGGAGCAGCTCGGCGAAGCGGAGGGCCAGCTCCGTCCGGCCCACCATCGCCTGCCCCCACGCGTTCGCCTGCGTGGCCCAGGTCACGGGCGTCAGCCCCACGACCTCGAAGAGCTTCATCACGTCCGCGCCCCCCTGGAGCGCCTTGAGCATGCGGGCGTAGTGCAGGAGCGTGGGCAGCGCCGTGCCGGGGAAGAGCACCTCCCGGTCCAAGGGGCGCGAGGGCACCTGGGGCTGCACGTCCGTCATGAGGCGCAGGGCGTCCGACAGGGCCCGGGTCTGTTGCTGTCCGTGCTCCACCAGCCGGGCGGCCTCCAGCGCTTCGGCGGCGCGGCGGGCCTGCTCAATCTGGCGCTCCTGGTCGCGGCGGCGGGACTCCGCCACCTGGCGTTCGACTTCACGTTCGCGCTCGTACGCCTCGCGCTCGCGGCGGCGGTCCCGGCGCTCGCGCATCATCCGCAGCGCGTCGTGCGTGTCATCCAGGAAGTCGCGGTGGATGTTGGACTCCTCCGGCGGCGACGGCGTGGCGCGCACGCGCTGCTCGAAGGCAGGGAGGCGCGACTCGAAGTACGCCAGCTCCGCCTCCATCTGCTGGACGTGGCGCGGGTCGTCGGACTCCACCGCGCGCAGCAGCGCCCAGGCCCCCTTGGACACGGAGAGGGACGCGGTGCGCGGGCGCGTGCCCACGATCTCCTCCGCCGCCGCCCAGAGGGTTCGCAACCGGGCGGGCAGGACGTCCAGCGGCGCATCCGCCAGCAAGGGCTCCACGTGGGGATAGAGGCCCACGGGGTCCAGCCGCCACCACGCCTGGAAGCGCACGAGGGCGTCGGGCTCCGCCTCACGCTGCTTCTCCCACAGGCGGTCGCGCCAGCTCGCGAAGGCGCGGAGCAGCAGGCTCCGTTCGGAGGGATGGGATTGGAAGCGCCGCCAGACCGCGTCCACCAGCACCTCGCGTCCGGAGTACGCGCTCCACTGCCGCGTCACGCGGGACATGGGCTCCACCAGCAGGTGCTGGTCCGGGCCCTCCCAGACGGCCATCAACAGCCGGGCCGCGTGTTCGAGTCCAGTGGCGGGAAGGCGCGCCTGCTCGCGCCACGAGGGGAAGATCATCAGGGCTTCCAGCAGGGCCTCCCCGCTGTGCGGATCACGGGCCCAGTCGTTCAGCCGCCGCTGTTCGTCCACCCCCGCATGGTGGAGGAAGTACACGAAGAGGAAGTCCTTGAAGCACGCGACGCGGTCCTTCTCCGCGCCCCGCTCAATCGCATGCACCGTCTCCTCCAGGAAGCACCACACCGCCTCCATCTCCTCTTCCTCGGGGGGGTCGGTGCTTTCGCCAGGGGCGGCGGCCCAGCCGAAGAAGTGCAGCGCGGTCTGCGCGGGCAGGGCGCGCAGCACCGAGCGCGCCCACCGGGCCCAGCGCTGCTGGTCCTCCAATCCCCAGTCGTGGAAGGGCCGCCGCTTCGCGAAGCGCAGCAGGTCGTCCGCGAGTGAGCCGACGGTGCGCACGGACACGGTGAGCAGCGCTTCCAGGGCCCCCTCCGGCGGAGGGAAGGGCAGGTCTTGCAGCACCTCCTGCACGAAGCGCTCGTCCCCTTCGCGCATCAGCCGGAGGAAGAGCCTGGGGGAACCCCACCCGCTCAGCGTGCGCCGCGCGAAGGTGACGGTGGCCGCGTCGGGTGAGTCCAGCGCCTGCGCCACCTCCACCTCGTCGCGCAGGCACAGCGCGCATTCGAAGCGCACCTCCGGGTCGGTGCCGTACAGCCCCCGGTGCAGGGCGGTCAGCACGGCGTCGGGGGGCGCCTCCCGCGACACCCGCGTCCAGGCGACCGCGGCGCGCGCGCCGATGTCGGGCACGTCCAGCACGCCCAGGGCCAGCAAGCGGATCCGCTCGCGCTCCTCCGAGGTCAGTCGCAGGGAGGAGGCATTGCGCCAGCGCATCAGGGCGAGCATCGCCTCCACCGCCACGCGTCCGTCCTGGAGCAGCAGGTAGCGCACCGTGGCGCGCGCATCCTGGGAGAACGTGCCCTGGTGCACCCAGGCGAGCGCCGCCATGTCGCGCAGGTTCGCGTCCGGCGCCTTGCTGGACAGGTACGCCAGCGAATCCGGCAGGGGGCTGAAGGGCGCGATGCTCTCCGCGAGGACGGCCTCGTCCATGGGCAGGCGGGCCGCCCAGGCGTCCTCCATGTCGCCCACGAAGCCGCGTTGCAGCAGCCGGGGCTCGATGCGCCGCGCGTCCTCGATGAGCCGCAGCGCCACGCCCCACTGTCGCGCGTAGCGGGCCGCCAGGACCTCCACCTGGGCGGGCTCCAGCGCGGCGGTGCGGCCCGCCAGGGCGAAACGGTCCACCCCGGACTTCAGCAGCTCGCGCGCGGCGCCGTAGCGCTCCGGCGGGACGGGGCCACAGAAGCAGTGCGGGCAGGCGACGGCGGTCGGGATGAAGCGGGTGCAGCCGGGACAGCGCACTTCCGCGCCCCGCTGCACGCCGCTGTCGAGCAGGGCGGACATGCCCTGTGTCTACTCCGCCAGGGGCCCCGCGTGCACCCCGGGAGCCGCATCGTCAGGCCACCGCGCATGGATTGCGGCGACCGCGTGGCATGCCTCGCATCCGCCAGCGGGCAGCCGGCTGCGCTGCTCAGGGCAGGGCGTAGACGCGGACGTAATCGATTTCAAACACCGCGGGCAGCGACACGAAGAACAGGTCGGTGGTGGCGCAGCCGGTGGTGCCCGGGGCGGCCTGCGTCCGCGAGCAGCGGTGGACCATGGGGAGGTAGCCCAACTGCTGATCCGGCTCGCCCACCCACTTGCCGCCGACGGCCGTGTTCAGACAGATGTCCCAGGTCGAATTCGCGCCCGGCTGACGCAGCATCGCCAGGGTCGCCGCATCGGTCAGCTGGTAGCCCCCGTACTGGACCCCGTCCAGGAACGCCTTGAAGTCGATGGGGCCGGTGAGCGGGTCGCCCGCCGGGGTGATCTCCACGGACCAGGTGTGCCAGCCGCCAGTCCCCGGCGCGGCGGGCTCGAACGTCACCAGCTGCTGCGTCGTGTTCACCCCGAGCGTGTTGGGGAAGTGCAGCGAGAACTTCCCGCGCCCCGGCCGGTAGTTGAAGAAGTACTCCATGACGTCGACCTCCCCGGAGGAGGCCCCGCCCTTGCGACGCAACCAGAAGGCGGGCAGCAGGCCCTGCCCATGCGGCAGCCGGGCGCGAATCTCATACTTGCCATAGAGCGGGAAGTACGTGGCCGGGCTGCCCTCGCGGGTGTTGATCATCCCGGAGGTGAAGTAGCGCTTGCCCGCGGGGAGGCCCGTCCTGGGCGTGGCCCGGTTGACGCCATCCGGGCTGGTGAAGGGCATCGCAGGCGCCTGGGTCGTGGACCCGAGGTAGTCCTGGCGCCGGGAGTGGATCTTCAGCGTCCCCGCCGAGACCTCCAGGTTCTCCGGCCGGTACCACTGCGACTCGCTGTTCCCCGCCGCGTAGGTGTGCGGCATCTTGTACCACCACGGCTTCAGGTCGGTGCCGTCGAACTCGTCCTGCCACAGCGGGGCGCCCCAGGCAGGGAGCAGCCCCGTGGCGCCGGCCGCGCGAACGCCTCCAGGGCCCTCCGCCGCGACAACAGGAGCCGTGTCAGGAGCTGGCGCGGGCTCCGGCTCGCCGCAAGCAGCCCACAGGCCCAGGCCACAGACCGCCAACCCCCATCTTGTCGCACGAAGCATGTTCATCCAGCAGGACCTTCCGTGAGAGGGAATCACACGGAGCCAGCCTGCCATGGAACAGCATTCCATGGAATACGAGCTTAATCATGATATCTACAATGGGGATGTAACAGCCACCGTCGCGGTGCGGCCTTCAGGGTTCGACCACCGCGGCCTCACCTGCCATGGGGGAGGCTGCGGCGTCCCGCTGCGCCTTCTGCGTCCACAGCGTCTGGAAGCGCTCTTCGAGCCGCGCGCCCAGCGGCTCCGAGTCCAGATACAGGCTCGTCTCGTCGTAGCGGGTGAACGAACTCAACGTCCAGTTGTGGCTGCCCATCACCAGGTGCCTGCCATCCACCAGCACCAGCTTGGAGTGCGTGAGCCGGGTCGCCGTGTCGTAGCGCACCGGCACCTTCCGGGCCGTCAGCGCCTGGAAGGCCGACAGGTTGATGATGCGGGAATGATAGACATCCCCCTTCGCGTCCTGGTCCAGGATGACCTGGACGTCCACGCCGCGCTCATGCGCCGCGATGAGCTGTTGCAGCAGACCGTGCGTGGGATATTTCGCATCCACGTACCGGAAGAAGAAGAGGACCACCCGCACGGAGCGCGCCGCCCCTGAGAGCAGGCGCTCCACGAACTCCGGGTACTGGCCCTGCCTCAACAGCACGCCCGCCCGGACCGGGCCAGAGGCGTCCTCGGCGTGGGCGCGGGCCCGGTCCAGCCGCTCCTGTTCGGTCCGCGCCGCGCTCGCCCGCGTGGCCCCCAGCCGCCGTGCGACACCGCAGGGGTGCTCCCGCGCATCCCGCAGGGCCTCCTCCAGCTCCATCAGCACCTGGGCCACCGGGCCCTGCCCCTGCGCGCGGCGCCACTGGAACGAGCCTCCGCTGGCGGCCACCCATTGCACGTACCGGGCGAAGGAGGGCTCCTGGACGAACGCCTCCAGCGCCTCGCTCCGGAACACCGGCGGGCGCTCCTCCAGGAGGATCCGCCCGCGGAGCTGCTCCAGCCCCTTCACGCCCAGGCCCTCCACCCGCAGCAGCGACTCCAGCGTGCGGAAGGGGCCGTGCGCGCGGCGGTGTCTCACGATGCGCCCCGCCAGCCCCCGCCCCAGGCCCGGCAGCCCCTCCAGTTCCTCCGCGCTGGCCGTGTTCACCTCCAGGGCGTCCGCCCACTCGTGCGGCGTCACGAAGGGCAGCGCTGGCGTGTCCGACGCCTCGCGCACGGGCCTGCTGTAGCGGGCGGACCCGGCGCCTTCCTCCAGCGCACGGGCGTAGCGGTTCATCCGCCGTTGCAGCACCTCCCGGGCCCGGCGCAGGGCGAACTGGCGCGCGACGTCCTCGCCGGGCGCCTCATCCAGGACCAGCGCCCCGCCCTGCGCGCGGCTGAGCTCCACCAGCAGCCCGGTGGCCCGCTCCAGCTCGCCCGGCTCCCACCGCACCTGCTCCGACCAGCCACGCACCATCGGCGCGAACCACTCAGGACGCATGGGCCGCCTCCGCTTTCCGTGCACCCTCGGTCCAGAGCCGCTCGAAGTCCCGCCCCAGCCCCATCGCGAGCTGCGGCGAGTTCACCGCCAGGGAGTCCTCATGGCTCACGTGGAAGGCGGAGTGCGTCCAGTTGTGACTGCCCAGCAGCACCCGGTCGTCCACGATGACGAACTTGCTGTGGGTGCTCACGTGGCGCTCGGAGTGGAACAGCCGCACCGGCACGCCCAGCTCCCGCATGTAGAGCGCGGAGGTGGTGTTGGCGATGTGGACCTCCGGCGTGTCCGACACCCCCACCAGCACCCGCACGTCCACGTTGCGCCACCGCGCCCGGGCCAGCTGCTCCACCAGGCCGCGCACCGACCGCAGCGGATCCCTCAGCACCCGCGTGTCGATGATGAAGACAGACACCCAGAGCCGCTTGCGCGCCAGCGCGAACCAGCTGGCCGCGAAGGGTGCGTAGTCCCCGTCGTGGAGCAGCGTGCCTCCGGACACGGGGAAGGCCTCGAAGCTCATGGCGCCTCCGGCGTCAGGGTCGCCAGCCGCTCCCGCAATCCCTGCTCATAGTGGCGGTAGGTGAGGAGCAGCCGGCGCGTGAAGTCCTGGTACTCCGCCAGCGCCAGGGAGACCCGCGGCGCCGCCTCCTTCTCCGACGGCGTCTTCGCCTTCGCCTCCTGTTCGGCCTGGAAGAGCAGCGCCACCTCCTGCCAGGAGAGCGTCGCGAGCTGTTCGTGGATGAGCAGGCGGTGCTCCTCCAGCAGGTCCTCGATGGCTTCCAGCCGTTCGTATCCGGGGGACATGGGCATGGGCGGCGTCCTCGCTACATGCTGCCCGCCTCATCGAGCAGCAGTTGGAGCATCCGTTCGAAGTCCAGCCGGGCCTGGTCCTCGGGGCTTGTGGGCGCGTAGGGGTCGGCGAAGTCGAACAGGTCGATGGACGCGCCGTCGCCTGGCAGGGCGTTGGGGTCGAACTCCGGGTCCAGGTGGAGCATGTCCGCGTAATTCCCCAGGTTGGGATAGCCCATCAGTGGACCTCCTCCCGCTCCTGTTCGGGCAGGTACGCGCGGACGGTGGCCTCGACGAGCGCCTTCAATTCCTCACGGGTCCACGCCAGGGTGGAGGCGCGGAAGAAGCGGCGGGTGACGGGGTCCTCCACCCGCTCCCAGTCATACAGTTGCTCCAGCCGGAGCTGGACCAGCTGCTCGCGCGTCATCGTCGTCGACAACCGGCGCAGCTGCTCCCTGAGGAGCTGCTCGAAGCGGGGCTGGAGCGGGACCACCAGGAGTTCCATGTTGGAAATCTGGGAGGCGCCCCGGAGCCTTCAAGAGACGGTCCGGTGGAGGCTCCCCTGCCCGGCCCCGCGAGCGATGCAAGACCCGGGCGGACGGGCCTCCAAGGCCCCGCCCCCGCCTCCGGGCGCGCCGGGCGTTCGGTGCCGCGCGAGGACTGGAGGCCTATCCTCAGGTGTGAGCCTCGGGGCCAGGGCGAGCACCCCAGGCGCGGCCCGCGTGGGCACTCAAGGACCGGGGGTTCGCATGGAGCGCCTTCTCACCCGCGATGCGCGGCCAGCACCGGAGCGGGGTGTCTGGCAGGGCAGCCGCGCCGCCCCCCGGTGGCTCCTCGGCACGCTGCCAGGAGCGTGGGTCGCGCTCCTCTTCGCATGTCTGTCCTTCACCCCGTCCCTGCTGCCACGCACCGGGGCCTTCCAGGGCTTCGTCAGCGGCGTCAGCGCGGTCATCGGCTACGGGCTGGGCGTGCTGGGCGCCTGGCTGTGGCGCGAGTTCGCCCATCGCCCCGCGAGGACGCCCCGTCCCCGGGCGTGGCGGTTCTTCTTCATCGCGGGCGGTGTGGCGCTGGTCGCCGCGCTGCTGCTGGGCTTCCACTGGCAGCGCCACATCCGGGAGCTCATGGGGATGCCCCATCCGGGCAGCGCGGGCTACGTGTTCGCCCCCGTCATCGCGGCGTTCGTGTTCTTCCTGCTGCTCACTTTGGGGCGGGGCCTGCGGGCGGTGCATCGCGCGCTGGACGCGCGGCTCGCGCGGCACATCGGGCCTCGCGCGGCGCGCGCGATGAGTGTCCTGGCGGTGGTGGCGCTCACCTTCCTGGTCGCCAGTGGCTTGATGAAGGATGGCCTCCTCGGGATGGCGGACCGCAGCCTGGCCCTGCGGGACCTGACCACCGAGGAGGGCGTGGTCCCGCCCTCCACCGCGCTGCGCTCCGGCGGCCCCGGCTCGCAGGTGGAGTGGGAGTCATTGGGACGGGAGGGACGCAACTTCGTGGGGCGCGGCCCCAGCGTGCAGCAGCTCACCGCGTTCGCCGGCACGGAGGCGAAGGAGCCCATCCGCGTGTACGCGGGCTACGCATCCGCGCAGGACGCGGAGGGGCGGGCCGAATTGGCGGTGCGGGAATTGGAGCGGACCGGCGCCTTCCAGCGCGCCCACCTGCTGGTGGTGACGACCACGGGCAGCGGCTGGGTGGTGCCCCAGGCGGTGGAGGCCTTCGAGTACGTGACGGGCGGGGACTCCGCCATCGTCGCCACGCAGTACTCACACCTGTGGTCGTGGCTCTCCGTGCTGGTGGACCAGAAGAAGGCGCGCAAGGAGGGCCGCGCGCTCTTCGATGCGGTGTACGAGCGCTGGTCGAAGCTCCCCGAAGGCCAGCGCCCGAAGCTGCTCGTGTTCGGCGAGAGCCTGGGCTCCTACGGCGGGGAGACCGCGTTCAGCGGCGAGCGCGACCTGGCCAACCGCACCGACGGGGCGCTGTTCGTGGGCCCGCCGAACTTCAACACCCTGTATCGCGAGTTCACCGACCAGCGCGACGCCGGCAGCCCGGAGGTGGAGCCCATCTATCGCCAGGGTCGCACGGTCCGCTTCAGCCGCCGGCCTGGGGAGGTCATCCCTCCGGCGGATGCGCCGTGGGGGCCTTCCCGCGTGCTGTACCTGCTGCACCCCTCCGACCCCATCACCTGGTGGAGCCCCTCGCTCATGGTGAAGCGGCCGGACTGGCTGCGCGAGCCCCGCGGTCCAGACGTGCTGGGCGCGATGGTGTGGATCCCCTTCGTGACGTTCTGGCAGGTGACGGCGGACCTGCCGCTGGGGCTGGAGGTGCCTTCAGGCTACGGCCACGTCTACACCGGCGAGCACGTGGACGGCTGGGTCGCGCTGGTCCAACCCCAGGGCTGGGATGACGGGAAGTCCGCGCGGCTGCGAAGGCTGCTTGAGCGAGAGCCGTGACAGGAATGGCCACACACAGCACCGGATTCGTAGCGCATTCCGCTACACCCGGAAGGTCCTGAAACCCTCCGGGCGGCGGGGATGGGCATCAGGGCGTGCGGACTTCCTTCTGGAGGGTGAAGCTCTCCAGGCCGTCCGCCTGGAAGGTCACCTCACGGAGCGTGCGGGACTTGAGCGCGACGCCCTCGGGCTGGAAGGTGACGAGTTGCACCGCGACCGAGAGGCTGTAGTCGGGGAAGCGGACGGGGCGGGGGGACGGGAAGTCCAGGCCCGGGGTGCAGGTCTCCCCGTTCGGGCCTTCCATGACGCCGTGGGCGCTGCCCCAGCGGCCGGGGAAGGAGACGAGCTTGGACAGCTGCATGGCGCCACCCGGGGCGGCCCGGCCCACGAAGTCCTCCTGGACGGGCTTCACGCCGGTCCGCGTGAAGACCAGCTTCCCGTCGTTGTAGCCCCGCACCGTGTAGGAGGTGGCGCCGTGGACGGAGGCATCCACGTAGATGGCGCCCTGGTCGTCCTGCTTCGAGCGCGCCACGACCACGCGCTCACGCAGCTCCGGCGAGCCGTCCGGCAGGGCGCCGGTGAAGGTCATCAGCATCCGGCTGCCGAAGTCCGGCTCCAGCGGGCTCAGCCACGCATCCCACCCGGTGGCGTCGTTCAGTTCGATGCTCACCCCGGCCTGCTTGCCATCCGTGCTCTTGACGACCAGGCCCTCGTTGGAGGCGTGCAGTTCGGTGCCCGCCAGCGGGCAGTGCGCCATGCCGGAGAACTCCGTGCAGCCCTCGGCCTTCGCGTCCCCGGCGAGGACCGGCGTCGCGGTCAGCAGGATGCCGACTCCCAGTCCGAGTCCGAGCGCGTTACGAACGAGTGAGCGGTTCTTCTTCCATTGAAAGGTCATGGGTGTCTCCGGGGGAGGGTGGAACGACTGCGCCGGAGCGCGACTGCACACCCCATGCCGCACGGCGCCTGGAATTGCGGCCGGGTGGGAGCGCCGTGCTTTGCTGCCAGGGTTTCCTTCACCAGGAGGTAGCCGTGGGTGCATTGGACGGGAAGATCGCGGTCATCACGGGCGGTGGCACTGGAATCGGTCTGGCCATCGCGGAGCGCTTCGCCCACGAGGGCGCGGAGGTGGTCATCGCCGGCCGCCGTCAGCAACGCCTGGACGCCGCGGTGGAGCAGTTGGGGCATGGCGTCCGGAGTGTGGCCACGGACGTGGGTGACGACGCGCAGGTGAAGCGGCTCATCGACTCCGTGCCGCGCGTGGACCTGCTGGTGACGTGCGCTGGCGGCGCCGTGTTCGGCGCGGTGGAGGCCGTGCCGTCCCAGGCGTGGCGAAACCTCTTCAACGACCGGTTCTTCGGCCAGCTCTCCGCCTGCCATTACGCGGTGCCGAAGATGGCGGCGGGCAGCGCCATCATCCTGTGTTCTGGCATCGCCGGACACGCGGCCCTGGTGAACTACTCGGGGGGCGCGGGCCTGTGCGGCGCGGTCAACGCCATGGGCCGCTCGCTCGCGGTCGAGCTCGCGCCCAAGGGCATCCGCGTCAACGTGCTGTCGCCGGGGTTGACCCGGGATACGGCCATCGACTGGGGCGTTCCGCCCGAGCAGTTGGGCGCGTTCATGGACGCCCTCGTGAGCAACATCCCGCTCAAGCGGCCGGGCACCGTCCGGGACATGGCGGATGCGGCCTACTTCCTCGCGACGTGCGCCTACGCCACGGGGCAGGTCATCGACATCGACGGGGGTTGGACGGCGGTCTGAGCGGTTCTTCCGCGCACGGGGCCGGGAGGACTGCCGGCGCCGTGCCGTGGAGCCGCGTCTCAAATGATTTAATCCGGCTTAACTCCACCGCGCCCCGGTGCTCCCGGACAATGCCCCTGCATCGAAACAAAGCGCAGCACCCGAGGGGGAAGTCACATGGGGAGCACCATCCAGCCGAACTTTGGCGCCAACGCGTCTCGCACCACCTTCAAGCCCGTGGCGGCCACGGTGCCGCCGCCGGCCGCCAACACGACGACGCCCGCCGCGCCCAGGCTGGCCGCCGCCACGGACACCTTCGTGTCCCAGCCGGTCCGCAAGCAGGGCGTGAACCTGACCGGTGAGCCGCCCGTCGTCACCGTCATGCCCGCCGTCGACGTGTCTCCCAAGCCCACGACCTACACCGTGAAGGATGGCGACACGGGCTACGGCATCGCGCACAAGCTGGGCGTGAGCCTGGAGGCCCTGCGCAATGCCAACCCGCAGGCGGGAGGGCTGGGGGGCGGCTCCGGAGGCTTCCTGAACATCGGGGACACGCTCAACGTCCCGTCGGGCACCACCCCTTCGCAGGCGGCCCCGGCCCCGATTCCCTCCGCCACGGTCGCCACGCCGGTGGTGCCGCAGACGACGACGGAAGCGACCGCGGCCCCGGCCGTCGTCGCCCCCGACACCGCCGCGCCCTCGGCGCAGTACACCATCGTGGACGGGGACAACCTTGATCTCATCGCGCAGAAGCTGGGCGTGAGCAAGCAGGCCCTACTCGACGAAAACCCGCAGGCGGCGGACGGGCTGCTGCGCCAGAACAATCAATTCATCCACCCGAATCAGAAGCTCTCCATCCCCGGACCGCCTCCGCCCCCGCTGGCCGAGGCCCCGGCCGGATCGCCGGACCTCGCCCCCGCTCCCGCCATGGTGACCGCCGCAGAGGAGATGGAGGCGGCCTACGGCGCGGACTCGGCGGATCCGACGCACTACGACTGGAAGTGCCTGAAGTTCGTGGCGCAGACCGCCGTCAACGCCGGACAGGGGGACCCCATCCTGGACCAGCCGAGCGCCGCGACGGCCCTCTACGAGGCACAGCGGCAGGGCCGCCTGTACGCGAGCACGGCGAACATGCCGGAGGGCGCGGTCGTCTTCTGGCCGGCCACGGACAACAACGGGGACGACGGTCACGTCGCCATCTACACGGGGCGCAACACCGAGGATGGCGACCCCATCATGCTGACCAGCACCGGCTTCAACTCGAAGACCAGCGGCGTGCGGGAGATGCCGCTCTCCGAACTCAACAGGATGGAAGCCGCGGAGCCCTCGGGCTGGATGATGCCCCGCTAGCAACGTCCGTCATGAATCCGTGGCGGCGTGACGCGCATGTCTCGAATCCGTTGAGCGCGACGGAGCCGGACTCCTGAGCAGACCCTCCGTGGCACGGTGGTTGCGTAGGGGGAAGCCCATGACGCCACGGATCATCTGTCTGTTCATGTTGTCGCTGGTCCTCCCTGGCGCCGCCGCCAGCGCCGGGGAGCCGGACGCGGCGCTGCCCCAGGCCGCGTCCAGCGGTTGGTTCGAGAACCCCGCCCGCACGCGCGGCCTCACCGGGACGACCGCGCTCCCGCTCCATGCGGGCGAGGGCTTCATCGGGCAGCAGGCGCTCTTCTTCACCGTCGCGGAGGTGGGCCTGAGCGACCGCGTGTCCGTGAACTTCGCCTCGGCCACCCCCTTCCAGCTGATGTTCACCGAAACCTCCTTCAGCCTCCTCGGGGGCATCAAGCTGACCACGCCGCTGAGCGAGAAGCTGCACCTGGCGGTCGGCGTCCAGGGTGGCACCTACGACAGCGACTTCCCGGGCTCGTTGGGGCACCACAGCGCCGTCGCCGCCTACGGCACCCTCACCTACGGGACAGGCGACGCGAACCTCTCCCTCACGGTCCAGCCCATCTACGTCTGGGCCCGCGACGACGATGGGGGCCTGATGGTGCTGCCCATGCTGGGAGGCTTCCTGCGCCTGGGCGAGCACTGGGGGCTCACGGGAGAGGTCGCCCTCTCACCTGTGCGGGCCATGGCCGACGCGTTCGCCTTCGCGACCGCGGGCGCGCGGCTCATGGGCCAGCGGTGGTCCGTGGACCTGGGAGTCCTGGCCGGACAGCAGCTGCGGGGTCAGGACGTCCCCGCCTTCGTGCCTGGAGCGTCCTTCCTGTTTCACTGGCGCTGAGCCGGGCCGTGGGGCCGCGGCCTCACGGCTTCGGCGCGGGCGCTGCCTTCGGCGCGGGCGTGGCAGGCGTGGCGCCCGGGGTGGTGCCCTGCGCGGCCTTGGCCTTGGTGTATGTGGCCACGCGGTTCGTCACCTCGCCCATCAGGTCGTTGGGGATGGGGACGGAGAGGTTGTACTGGGCGATGCGCCACCCGGCGGGCTCCTTCACCAGCACGCCGCTGCCGCGCGCCGGCCCCAGGTTGGGCGTGTCCAGCGCTTCGTCGAACCAGGCCGTCTGGCCGTCCTTCGCCAGGAAGACGTTGCGCGACAGCGACTTGAAGCTCCAGGCCTTGCCCTTGGAGAAGTACGGCTTCGACCAGGCGCGGAACTGGTCCACCGTCCAGCGCTCCGTCCCGTCCGTGCCCATGAAGACCGCGTCCGGCGTGAACAGCGCGAAGTAGCGCGCCTCGTTCGCCGCCGCCGCCGCGCGGTGCCAGTCGTCCAGCACCGTGGCCACCGCCACCTTCGGGTCGGCGGGGGCCGCGGGCACGGGCGCCGCGGGGTTGGCGGCGAGCGTCAGCCACAGGAAGGAGAAGACGGAAGGCACCGGGTTCACCTCGACGGAAGGAGTGTTCGCGGTATGAAGCGGCACGACGTGCCCCGGGTCAAGGCACACGGACAAGGTGGTGGTGGCGTGGTGCTCGAAAGCTTTCAGGTTGGCGCCGGAGACGTCCCCACGGTGCTGTTGCATGGCTTCCTCGGCAGCGGTCGCAACCTGCGCTCGCTCGCGGTCGCGTGGACCCAGGCCGACCCGCGCCGCCGCATCCTCCTGCCCGACCTCACCGGCCACGGCACCTCCCCGGCCCTGCCCGCCAACGCGGACCTGTCCACGCTGGCCCGCGACGTCGTGGACACGCTGGACGCCCAGGGCATCACCGGCGCCATCGACTGGGTGGGCCACTCGCTGGGCGGCCGCGTGTCCCTGGCCGCCAGCCTCCACGCCTCCGAACGCGTGGGCAGCGTCACGCTGCTGGACATCGCCCCCGGGCCGGTGCCCCTGGACCTGTCGGAGAGCGGCTTCGTCCTGGACATCCTCCTGAAGGCCCCGCCCCGCGCCGACAACCGCCGGGCCCTGCGCGAGGACCTCACCGGACGCGGCCTGTCCGAGGGCCTGTCCGACTGGCTCCTCATGAACCTGGTGCCCGACGGCGACGGCGTGCGCTGGCGGTTCGATCGCGAGGCCCTCCTGCGCCTGCACCAGCGCGTCAACGGCGAGGACCTCTGGCCCGCCGTGGAGCGCCCCGTCCACCCGCCCCTGCGCTGCATCCGGGGCGGGCGCAGCCGGTACGTGCCGGACGCCTCCGCCCAACGCCTGGAGGCCGCGGGCTGCCCCGTGGCCCTCCTGCCGGACGCGGGCCACTTCGTCCACGTGGACAGTGCCCAGGCCCTGCTGGCGTGGCTGATGGCCTGATGGATTCCCAGACCGTCCTGCTCGTCTTCATCGCCGTCGGGCTGGACGGGGTGGCGGGGCTGGCGGGCGGCGTGCTGTCCGAGCGCTGGTTGCAACGCCGGTTGCCCGCGCTGGTGGCCTTCGCCGCCGGCACCCTGCTGGGCGCCGTCTTCCTGGAGGTGCTGCCGGAGGCCGTGGCCTCGCTGGGGGACTCCGCCTTCACCTGGGCCCTGGGCAGCTTCGTCGCCCTGGCCCTGCTGGAGTGGGCGCTGGGCCATCACCACCACCACGCCGAAGGCGCCTCCGCGCACGCGCACGGCCATGCCCATGGGCACACGCATGCGCACGGCGCGCCCACCCTGCCGGCGGCGCTGCTGGCGTCGGATGCGCTGCACAACGTGGGCGATGGCGCGGCGGTGGCGGCCGCCTTCCTCGTGTCCCCCAGCGCGGGCTTCGCCACCGCGTTCGCCGTCATCCTCCACGAGCTGCCGCAGGAGGTGGGCGACTACGCGCTGCTGCGCGCCGCGGGCTGGTCCCGGGCCAGGTCGCTCGTCGCGCTGGGCGCGGTGCAGCTCACCGCCGCGGTGGGCGCCGGGGCCGTGCTGGTGGGCACCCAGCACCTGCCGTCACTCCAGGGCACCGTGCTGGCCATCGCCGGGGGCTCGTTCCTCTACATCGGCGCGGTGGACCTGCTGCCGGAGCTGCGCCGGGGCCCGGACTCGCGCCAGCGCGTGGTGGGCTTCGTCTGTGGACTGCTCCTCATTGGCGGCCTGCACTTCGTGGGGCGGTTCCTCGGCGCGCACGGCTGAGCGAGGATGCGGCCCATGCAAGCAAAGTCCGTGATTGTCACCGGCGCCTCGTCCGGCATCGGCGAGGCGCTGGCGGTGGCCCTGGCCGCCCGGGGTGCGAACGTGACGCTGGCCGCGCGCGATGCCCAGGCGCTGGAGCGCGTGAAGGCCCGGTGCGAGGCCGCCGGGGGCAAGGCGCTGGCGGTGCCCACCGACGTGGGGGACCCGGAGGCGTGCCGCGTGCTCGTGGAGCGCGCTGTCGCTGGGTTCGGCGGCGTGGACGTGCTCGTCAACAACGCGGGCGTCACCATGCACGCCCGGTTCGAGGACGTGAAGGACCTGGGCCTCTTCGAGCGGCTGATGCGCATCAACTACCTGGGCGCGGTGCACTGCACCTTCCACGCGCTGCCGCACGTCAAGGCGCGCAAGGGACTGCTCGTCGCCATCTCGTCGCTGACGGGCAAGACGGGCGTGCCCACGCGCACCGGCTACGCCGCCAGCAAGCACGCCATGCAGGGCTTCTTCGACTCGCTGCGCATCGAGCTGCTGGGCACCGGCACCGACGTGCTGGTGGTGTCCCCGGGCTTCGTGGCCACGGGCATCCGCGCCAACGCGCTGGGCGCCGAGGGCCGGCCCCTGGGGCAGAGCCCCCGCGACGAGGAGGGCGCCACCATGGACGTGGACACCTGCGTGGGCCTCATCCTGCGCGCCATGGAGCGCCGCGACCGCGAGGTGGTGATGACGCTCACCGCCCGCGTGGGCCTGGTGCTCAAGCTCGTCGCCCCGGGGCTGCTCGACACGCTGGCCGCGCGCGCCATCCGGGGCAAGAAGGCCTGAGCTACTTCTCCAGCTTCGACACCATGCCCCACAGGCCGTCGAAGGTGGCGTTGCCCACCTGGTGCAGGCCGAAGCCCCAGAGGAAGGCGGACATCCACGCGCCGGAGCCGCCCCAGGTGGGGGAGAAGACGTCCAGCAGCTGGAGCCCCAGCAGCACCGCGATGATGGACATCATCCCCAGCACCGCCAGCTCCACCTTCCACAGGTCGCCCGAGCGCGGCAGGGGGATCCAGTCCAGGTTCACCAGCGCGTCCGTGCCCGTCTTGGTGATGCCCGGCGGCGGCAGCGGCGTGATGTTGCCGCCCGCGGGCGCGCCGGGCAGCGGCGGCGGGGGCTCCGCGGGCTTCTGGGAGAACGGATCCAACGTCACGTCCGGGAGCGTCTCCAGCACCGACTGCCGGCTGCCCACGGACGCCGCCCTCTGCCGCAGCGTCGCGTTGCGCTCGAAGGTCTGGTGGGCGGTGCGGTAGTCGGGCGTGGCCTGGTTCACCTCTCCCTGGTCCAGGTGCGCGCGCGCCGACTTCAGCTGCGCCTCCACCTCCGCCTCCCAGCCCGACAGCGCGCGCAGGTCCCCGCCGGACTCCCGCCGGGCGGCGGCCAGCGCCTCCTCCAGGTTGTCCACCAGCGCGCGCAGGTACAGCGCGTGCGCGGACTGGTAGTACAGGAAGGCCTCGTCCACGCTGGCCGACTTGCGCGCCCGCGCCCGCGCGAGCTGCTCCGCCACGCGCGCGCGCAGCTCCGCCCACTCCTCCGGCGTGAAGCCCCCCGGCAGCTCCCGCCCGGAGAGCGAGCCCTCCAGGTCCGACAGGAGGATTTCGAGGAAGGCCTCGCGCGCGGCGTCCACCAGCCGGCGCGACGACTCCAGGTCGGTGCCGGGCAGCTGCTGCCGCGCGCGCAGCAGGTACAGGGGCAGCTCGCCCTGGAGCCGGCGGCTCACCGCGTCGTCCCCGCGCTGGGACACCAGTGTCTGGGATTGCTGCTCCAGCTCCGCCAGCCGCGACTCCAGCACCGCGCGGGCCACCGACTCCAGGTCGAGCGTGCGCAGGTACTGCGCCTGCTCCGTGAAGTCCGCGGACGTGGCCTGGTCGTTCTGGAGCAGCGACTCCACCGACTTGAGCTTCTTCTCCGCGTCCAGCAGGGCCATGCCCTTGAGCCCCTCCAGCTGGCGCAGCAGGACGGACCAGAGCGAGAACAACTGGAGGCGCGCCTCGAAGAGCGCCAGCACGGAGTCCTGCACCGCGAGCCCGCTCAGCGGCCGCTGGATGTCGTGCAGCAGCGCGTCCACCTGCCGCCGCAGCGCCGCGGCCACCGCCGCCTCGCGCTCCAGCGGACGGGCGGGCACCAGCTCCTGCAGCTTCTGGCGCGCCGCCTCCGCGCGGCCACGCAGCGTCACGCGCGGGCGCACGCGCTGCACGTAGAAGCGCACCGCCGCGGACGTCACCACGCCCAGGAAGATGAGGAACGCGCCCCACAGCGCGGGCGTCTTCACCCAGACGGTGAAGGTCTGCTCCACCGGCGAGCCCTGCGGCACGCCCAGCCGCACCGTGCCGGTGTACTCGCCGGACTCCGGCAGGCCGTCCACGTCCAGGCTCAAGAGGCCGGTGCCGTTCGCGGGCACCTGGAGGACGCCCTCGCTGAGCGCGCCGTCCGGCCCCCGGAAGGACCAGCGGGCGTCCTGCGCCTGCACGGGCGCGGCGCCATTGCCCGCGCCGCCCTCCTTGCGGTCCAGCTGCACCACCGCCGCGGGCCCCACCGCGCCGCCCACGCCCGCCGTCTCCTTGAAGGTCAGCCGCACCGTGGCCTTCCCGGAGAACGGCCCCAGCGTCCAGCCGCGCGCGGGCGACACCGGGTAGAACTGCACCGTCGGCGCGGCCTCCACGCGCTGGACGAGCAGCGGCGTCACTTCCCGCGCGCCGTCCGCCAGCAGCACCACGCGGCCCCGGTAGTCCCCGGGCGAGGGCAGGTCCGCCGACAGCGCCACCGTCACCGGCTGCCGCACGGAGATGGGCGCCTCCGCCGCGCCGTCCGTCGCCGTCCCCACGCGCACCGTCACCGGCACCTGCGTGCCGTCCGCCGCCAGCAGCGGATCCACCAGCACCGTCACCCGCGTGCCCGCGGGCTCCCCGCCCGCGGAAGCCTCGCCCCCGGCCTCCGGGGACCCGGGCAGCAGGTCCACCCGCAGCGCCGTCTCCAGGTGGCCGGTGGGCGTGCGCAGCCGCACCTCGTTGTTGGAGGTCAGCCCCGCGACGCTGAAGCGCGGCGCCGCGAGCGCGAGCGCCGGCAGCAGGCAGAGCACCGCCCACGTCAGGCCCGCGCCCACGCGCGGGGAGACGGTCGTCAAGGTCGTGCGACTGCGAGCGGGAAGGCCCATGCCGGGGACGATAGCAGTCCCCCACCCCGGCCCCGCATCCGCGACGTCAGTCCCAGCCCAGGTGGCGAAGGACGGGGGACGGCAGGCTGGCGCGGATGGTCTCCAGGGGGATGCCCTCGTCGTCCTCGGCGGCCTCGTGGCCGGGGCGCGGGTCGCCGCTGTGGTGCAGCGCGACCAGCTCCAGGTCCTGCGTGAAGCACGGCGAGCCGGACGAGCCCGGGTGCGTGTTGGTGCAGTACGTGATGCGCGTGTGCGAGCGGTTGAGCGCCTGGAACGTGTCCAGCGCCACCTGCATCGGCCGGCCCTTGGGGTGCTGCACGACGAGCGCCAGGGCGCCGGTGGTGAAGGGCGCGGGCGACGGGGGCAGCGGGATGAAGCCGCGCGGGCGGTCCCCCAGGCGGTCCTCGCCGGGCGCGTCCTGGATGCGCAGGAAGGCGTAGTCCAGTTCGTCGCGCGTGGCCTCGCGCGGGCGCGGGTGCATCAGGTCCGCCGGGCTGTGCGGGCTCTGCGCCAGGCACGCCGTCACCGGGTACACGCGGCCGGGGTGCACGGCGATGCGTTCAGGCAGCACCTTCAGGTCGAAGCGCACGCGCAGCGCCTCCACCAGCCGGTGCTCGATGACGTGCGAGTTGGTGAGCACGACGTCCGGCGCCACCAGGAAGCCCGTGCCCAGCGCGCGGCCCCCGTCCAGCTCCACCCGGCACACGCGCCGCGACAGCAGGGCCAGCCTGTCCCTCCAGACCTCCGGCGTCATGGGCTGCTTCGCCGCCCGGACGATGCGCGCCAGCGCGCTGGCGGACACGCTGCGCTGCACGGAGGAGAAGTACGACTGGAGGAAGCGGCGGATGCGCGGGTGGCCGGGCGCCGCCGCCTGCGCGCCGCGCACGAGCGTGTCCGTCCACCCCTCCGCCTCCGCGGTGTGCACGAGCGCCCGGGCCCGGGCCGCGCCCTCCCGCTCCACGGGGAGCACGAAGTCCCGACCGCACTTCACCGTGACCATCCGGTGGAGCTCCTCCACCGAGGCGAATGCGCCCAGGAGGGCGTGGGTGAGTTCCTCCCGCTCGGAGCCTTCAAGCTCCATCCGTGTCCTCTCGCGGCCGCGCGGTTCACGCATGCCGTGTGACTTGCAGTGTACGCATGCGGGCCGCGATTGCACTGCGCGCGGAGCGCTCGGCGGGCAGGGCCCCCGCGCCGTGTCCGCCCTGCCCCACCGCCGTTCGCTGCCGGACGGACGGAGCATCCCTTCCTCCCGGAGTGGGGAATGACCCTGAACGGGAGGCCCCCCACCCACGCACTCCAGGGAGGGGCGCCCGTGCCCCGCGCCCGCGTCAGCGCACCGCCCAGGTGGTGGGTGGCAGCAGCGAGGTGATGCCCGGCTGGCCGGGCACGTCCAGCCGTGACGCGCCCGCCTGCAACGTGCCGGCGAGCGTGGGCAGCACGCGGAAGGCCACCTGCACCGGCGCCGCGCCCTCCGTCCTGGGGGCGATGCGCAGCGACAGCAACCCGTCCTGCACCTCCCAGGATTCAGCCCGGCCCGAGGACACCAGCGCGTCCAGGCTCGCGGCGTCCACCTGCACGCCGGCGGGCAGCTCCTGCTGGAAGCGCAGCGGCAGGGACGAGGGCGCGCCCACCACCACCCGCACGTCCGAGAGCTGGCCCACGCGCGCTTGCGTCGGTCCGTCCACGGTGAGCTCCAGGCCGCCCTGCGCCTCGCGCTTCCAGGGCACCGTCGCGGCCAGCGTCAGCGAGAAGCCCAGCCCCGGCACCGCGGGCTCCGCGCGCACCGTCCACGCGTGCGTCCCCGCTGAACCCGGGGCCGCCGCCTCCAGCGACAGCACCTCGCGCAGCGCCTTCGCGTCGTAGGTGCCTTCGGTGACGACCTTTCCGTCGCGCTCCAGCGTCACGCGCACCTGGGACGGCAGCGGCTGCCGGAAGAGCGCCAGCGCCGCGCGCAGGCCCACGCGGTTCGCCTGCCCATCCCCCCAGCCGTAACCGGGCGAATAGTGCGCCAGCAGGAAGGCGCCCAGGTCCGCCAGCGGCGCCTTCGCATCCCCCTGGAGGGCGAGCACCGCCATCGCCGTGGCCTCCACGACGGAGGGCTCCACGCCGTCCGCCCGCATCGTGCCCGGCTCCACCGGCAGCGACGCGGTGCCGTCCGCGCCCTGCTTCACCGCTTCGCGCACGCGGGCGCGCAGCGCGTCCGCCACGCTGCCCGTCACCGCGCCCTCCGCCAGCAGCACCGCCGCCGTGTAGCCGTCCTTCACCTGCGGCAGGTAGCGCTCGAAGACGCCGGCGGAGCGCGCGGTGAAGGCCGCCGCGCGCTGCTTGCCCGCGTCGGTGCCCACCGCCGCGCGCACCGTGCGCGCGCAGTCCGCCGTCGCGACGAGCAGCCGCTGGAGCGGCCAGCCGTCACCGCCCTGGCAGGTGCCGTCCGGGCGCTGCGCCTGCGCCACCTGCGCCGCGAGCCTCTCCCCCAGCCGCGCGAGCACCGGGTTGTCCGGGTGGGCCAGCGCGCCTTCCGCGATGCGCGTCGCCACGTCCACCGACGGCGCGCGCGCGGCCCGCAGCACCCGCTGCGCCGCCACCCGCGCCAGGGACTTCAGCGCGTCCGCGTCCGGCGTCTCGCCCAGCGACGCGAGCAGCGCGGGCGCCTGCCCCGCGAGCAGCAGCGCGTACGCGTCCGCGGCCGCGCCCGCGGGCCTGCGCTCCACCGCCGCCAGCTCCGCGCGCATCACGCCCAGCGCGCCCGGGAACACCTGCAGCCGCACCCGCTCACTGCCGGCCTGCGCGTCCGCCGCCCCGTCCAGGGACAGCGTGCGCGGCGCCGCCAGCGAGCCGCCCCGCGTCTGGAGCACGGGCTGCCCGGTGGCCCACACGTCGAAGTCGCGCACCACCGCGTCGGCGTCGCCCAGCGAGGCCCGCACCGTCACCGGGCCGGCGCCCTGGGCCCGCACCGTCACCAGCTCCACCGCGCTGCCCCGCGCGGGCACCTTCACCGTGCGCGCGCCGGCCTCCACCTGGGCGCCCCGCACGTCCACCTTCAGCTGGGCCACCACCTCCTTGTCGGTGGTGTTCACCACCTGCACCGGCAGGCGCACCGTGTCGCCCGCGCGCAGGAAGGGCGGCAGCACCGGATCCACGTAGGTGGGCAGCGTGCCCGCGAAGGACGTCACCGCCCCCGCCTGCGCGCCGGAGCGCGAGTGCGCGAGCGCCAGCACCCGCCACTGCGTCAGCCGGTCCGGCACGCGCACCGGCACCGTCGCCTGGCCGCTGGCGTCCGTCACCACCAGGGGCTCGAAGAGGAACGTCTCCGGGAACCAGGCGCGGGTGGGCGCGGGCGCCCCGTCCCCGCCCCTGTCCTTGGACGGCTCCTCCTCCTCCGCGGCGAAATCATCCACGCTGACCTCGGAGGGCGCCTCCGCGACGGCGGGGGCCGGGGCCGCCGCCATGCCGCCGCCGCCCGGGCCGGTCCCTCGCGCGCCCAGCCATCCCTCGTCGAAGGACGACGCGCCGAAGGACTTCATGCTCTTGCGCGGCGGGGGCGGGGGCGCCATCAGCGCGGTGGCGCTATCCCCCGCGAGCGCGGCGGCGGACGCGCCGAAGAGCTTCCTCATGTTGTCGGCCGCGATCCCCAGGATCACCACGGTCCCCACGCCCAAAACGAAGCCCAGGGCTCCGCCCTTCATCCCGCGCGAAATCATGGCGACTCCCGGGCGACCCACGCGCCCCAGTTCACGACGTCTTCCGGCAGCCGCGTCCCGCTCACCACCACGGCGCGGGGATCCGTCAGCGACAACAGGTCGGCGGGCAGGCGCGACAGCCGCAGCCTGCGCCCGAACGCGTCCGTCACCTTCTCCCCGCGCTGCTCACACGCGGTGAGCGACGCCGCCCACAGCCGGGCGAGGCCCGCCGGGTCCAGCGTCTCGCCCTTGGGCGCCGTCTCCTCCCACTTGCGCGCCTGGGCGTGCAGCTCCGTCAGCACCGCGTAGAAGGGCTCCGTCAGCTCCGCGTCCGGGGAGAAGGGGCTCGTCGCGTTCGCGCTCACGCGCGTCTCCACGTCCTCCAGCGTCGGCACCTCCGTCACGCGCAGCAGCGCCGCCGCCGCCGCGTTCGCGCCCCGGATGCGCCCCATGGCCAGCGCCTGTCCGTCCAGCACGCCGAAGGCCGGCGTCGCCACCGTGGGCGCGGGCCGCAGGCCCTCCAGCGCGTCCGGGCCCGGCAGCGGCGCCAGCTGCGCGAGCATCTCATCCACGCCGAAGAGGCCCACCGCCGCGGGCCCCTCCTGGCCGTCCACCACCGTGTGCACCCGCAGGTGCGCGAGCTCCCCGGGCGCGTACGCGGGCTTGTCCGGCGACACCTCCACCGCCAGCTTCGCGCGCGGCGCCACGTACACGCGCGCCTGCGCGGCCACGCCCTCCACGTGGGCCCAGCCCTCGAAGTCCGCGGGCAGCGTGAAGTGCGCCCAGCGCGTGGCCGGGTCCACCTCCGCCTTCAGCCGCGTCTGCCCCGCCACCAGCTCCAGCGTCCGGGGCAGCTCACCCCGGAAGCCCGGGCCGCGCAGCAGCTCCACCTTCACCGCTTCGCCGGCCTTCGCCAGCACCGGCGTGGCCCGCAGGCGCAGGGGCGGCAGCGCCGCGGGGCGCAGCACCAGCGTCGTGTCGCCCACGTCCTGGCCCTCCCACTTCGCCTTCACCTTCAGCTCGTAGCCCAGGAACGTGGTGGCCCATTCCTGCTGGGCCCGGGAGATGCGCCGGCCGGGCTGCGCGGGCTGCGCGGGCTGCGCGGTGAAGCGCACCACGCCCATGGAGCCCCCGATGGAGCTGTCCCCCCCCGGCTCCTCCTGCTGCTCCGGCAGGCGCAGCCGTGACAAGCGCTCCTTCAGGCACGGCAGCACCGACGCGGAGAGCCCGGTGTCGTCCGAGGACAGCGGCAGCCAGGACAGCGCCACGTCCCGCTTCCCGCGCGCCTGGCGCCACGTCATCACGGCGGGCAACAGGGCAGGGGTCGACAGGTCCGGGGGCAGACAGGAGCGCGCGTCCAGCGCGGGCTGCGCCAGGGCCGCGTCCATCGGACCCGTGCTCCCGGCGGCCGCCTGGGTGGTGGGGTGCAACGTGGGCAGGCCTGGCTCCCTGACGTTGAACTGGAGCACGAGCATCCGCTCCGCGCCGGACGGCAGGCCGCGCGCCCGCAGCACCGCCGCCATGCATGAACCCACGCCCTCCTCCGTGCCGGCCACGTCCAGCACCTGTCCCGACGGGCCCACCCGCGCGGACAGCGCCACCCGGACGCCTCCCTGCGCCCCGGAGACGAAGCGCGCGCAGGGGTGGAGGGCGGGCAGCAGGCGCTCCAGCGCGAGCTGATCCGCGAGCGACGGCTGCTGGCCCCCCTCCTCGTTCAGCAGGTCCAACGACGACGCCACCGACACCGGCGGCGGGCGCGGCGTGGGCCGGACCGGCAGGGGCGGCACCACCACGTTCACCGCGGGGCCGGGGTCCAGTTGGAAGGCGGCCACGCCGTCCTCGTCCGCGACCGCGCTCACGCCGGGGTCCTTCGGGTCCCACGCGCGCGTCACCGTCACCTCCGCGCCCGGCAGCACCCGGCCGGCGGCGGTGGTGGCGCGCAGGTAGACGCGGTTGCTGAAGCCCGCGAGCAGCCCGTCCTCCAGCTCCGTCACCGACGACACGGCCAGCGCGTCCTCGGACAACAGCAGCGACACCGCGCCCCGCACCGGCTCCCCCGTCGCGTCGCGGGCCTCCACGCGCGCGCTCAGCGTGGACTGTCCGCGCAGGTCCGCGGGCACGCGGGGCAGCGTCACCCGGAAGCGGCCCGCGGCGTCGGTGCGCGCCTTCTTCGGCAGCTCGCCCTTGAGCCACTCCGTCGGGGGCGGCCACGCGCCGGCATGGCTCCACTCCAGCGCCACGTCCGTGTCCGCCAGCGGCGCGCCGGACGCGTACGCGACCTCGCCCGTCACCTCTGGCGTCTCGTTCGCGCGCCAGAAGGGCCTGGGGCTCCGGGCTTCCAGCCGCAGGCGCGGCAGCGTGAAGGGCTCCACCGTGAAGCGGGCCTCGCCGGAAGCGCCGCCGCTGGTCCACGCCACCGTCCAGTCGCCGGTGGGCGCGCCCCGGTCCAGCGGCAGGTCCCCGGCCACCACGCCCCAGGGCCCCGCGGGCGCTCTCTCCTCCAGCACCACCTCCCCGGTGGGGTCCTTCACCAACCAGGTCCCGGGCCGCCCGTCGAGCGGCGACAGGTCCTTCGCCCGCAGCGCCACCGCGCGGAAGCGCACCCGGTGCCCGGGCTCGTAGAGGGGGCGGTCGGTCAGCACGCGCACGCGCGCGGGCGCGTACAGCGGCAGGGGCGCGTCCACGCTGTCGGTGCCCAGCGGCGTGGTGACGCGCGCGCGCAGCCGGTAGTCCCCGTCCGGCACCTGGGGCAGCGTCACCGGCGCGTTCAGCGGACCGTCACCGTCGCGCTTCCACCGGGACTTCGCGTCCACCGGCAGGGGCATCTCCTTGCCGGCCGCATCCACCAGGAACAGCTCCGGGGAGCCCCGGCCCACGGGCGCATTGAGCGCGTGGCCGCGGTCGTCCACCCCGTGCGCCTCCGCCCAGACGTGGACCCGGGTGGAAGCGCCCCGCGCCAGCCCCTGCGCGGACAGCCCCGCCGTCTGACGGAACGCGCCATCCGGACACCGGGGCACGTCCACGCCCTGGAACACCCAGGCGGACAGGCACCTCCCGGAGGCCAGGAAGGCCAGCCCCCCGCCCACGACCAGGAGCCCCAGCCCCCCCGTCACCCACCGCCTGCGATGGTTGCGCACTGTCATGCATTCTCCCCTTCGACCACTGTACGCCGGAAATCCCGGGGAAGGTCCCCACCCGCCACCTTCTGCCGCGCGCGGGGGTGGCTGGGCTAGGGTGCCGCGCCATGGTCGCGCCGAAGAACCGCCCCCCGCAGGATGCCCTGCCTCCCCGCCTGGAAACGCTGCTCGAGTCCCTGATGGATCGGGACTTCGCGGCGCGGCTGCGCAAGGTCTACCAGGCGGCCGCGGTCGCCATCGACCGGCTGGGCCACCTGAACGTCGTGAAGTACGAGCCCACCACCGCCGAACCCGACGACGGCGCGGACCTGTCCCTCTGGGAGACGATGGCCCCCGCCATCGGCGACACGCTGGTGGACGTCAACCGCCTGGTCGTCGCCATCCGTGACGCCTTCCCCCCGCCGGCCCGGCCCGCGTCCGGTGACGGCGGCTGGGCCCCGCCCCCCTCCAGCTCCGACGAGCGCCGCGCGCAGGAAGCGGAGGCCGTGCTGCACGCGAGCGCCGAGCGGCTGGCGAAGCGCGTGCAGGAGCTGGGCGTGCAGATGCGGCGGCCGGAGGTGGTGAGCGACCGCTGGACGCTGATGTCGGAGCTGGCCGCGTCGCGCGCGGACTTCCGCAACCGCGTGGGCGACCTCGTCTACCTCACCGCCGCGGCCTTCGCGGACGTGCGGCGCGAGGACGTGGTGCCCGGCTATTCCCACCAGGTGGGCGCGCGCGTGGCCCTCCGGGGCGCGGCGGCGGACCTGCGCCGGTCGCTCCAGGGACGGCTGGAGCGCGCGGCCAAGGCGACGGACGCCCAGCGGCCCGCGCTGGCGCGGCAGGCGGAGGAGAGCCTCGCGGCGTTCGTGTCGCTGTCCTCGTCGCTCGCGCTGCGCACGCCCACCAAGCGCGAGCTCGTCGCGACGCGGGGCCGGCTGCGCGAGGCGGGCGCCCGGCCGGAGCTGGGGCCGGACGTGCTGCCGGGGCTGGTGGAGCCCTTCCTCGCGCTCCTGGAGGAGGCGATGGAGGAGGTGACGCGCGCCTGGCTCACCGTGCACGACCGCGCGGTGTGGGCCGCGAGCGGCGTCCGCCTGGAGCAGGTGGACATGCACCTGGAGCTGGGCTCACCGGGCGCGGCGCGCGTCCTGGAGGAGGCGGTGGAGGCCGCGGGCGCGCTCTCCGGCCGCGCGGCCCCCTTCGACGTCTTCCTGCGCAAGGGGCGTCAGGAGGCCGCCGCGGGGCTCAACGAGGCCGGAGCGCGGGACCTGCTCGCCCGCTTCCGCGAGCGGCTGGCCAGCCTGCCGTTCAGCTGAGCGCTTCAGCGGCTCAGGGCTTGTTCGTCGGAGGCGTCGCGGACGCGGGCAGCGCCGGGGCCTCCTGCTTCGGCGGCAGGATGCGCAGCTCGTCGAAGCGCTCCGCCAGCGTCTGCGGCGTCAGCTCCTCCTGCCACTGCTTGGGGTTGGTGTTCCAGCCGAAGTCGGCCGGCACCTTGCCGCCGCCCTGGCTGGTGTAGCCGATCATGTCCGGGAACTGCGCGGACCAGCGGCCGCCGGGATCCGGCTCCTTGGTGACGTGCTGCCGGTTGGGGAGGATGAAGGGCTTGGGCTTGGGAGCATCACTCATGCATCGAAGCCTCTCCGAAAGCCGGCCGCATGGGTAGAGGCAAGCGGGCCCCCTGCCGCCTTCGCGCATGGTCCTTGGGGGGCAGCACGCGGGGCCCCAGCGCGAACACCGCCGCGAAGAAGCGCGCCTGCGCCTCGCTCCCGTAGCGGTAGCGCCGGAAGTCCCCCTCCCCCGGGGAGACATCCACCCGCCAGCCCTTCCGATCGCACACGACCTTCACCGTGGTTTCCACACCCATCCCACACCTCCCCCGTCCCGTTGCCGTCCGAGGGGGCGTCCTATGGAAGAGCCGTGCCAGCCCACCCCAGACCGAACAGCGGGTTGCGGTGTCGGCGGGTGAGCAGTCGGTGGCCGCCCGGTAACGTTTGCAGGCCCGCCCGGCCCTTGCTGCCCGCCGCCCCTGCAAGGAAGGGCGGAGGCGGGAGGCGGGTCCTCGCGAGAAGAGTCCAGTCTGCTTGTGTCTCGCGGATCCTGCGTTAACTCAATGGCATGACCCAATTCGAGACCCAGAGCGGAGAGCGATTCGCGGACTTCGATCTTCCCGAGGGCTGCATGGCGTGCGGCGGCGCGGTCTCCATCCGTGCCACGCCCGCGGGCGCCCACGGCTATTGCCCCCACTGCCACGTGCTGTCGCGTCCCCAGATGCGCGTGAAGCCCAACGGCGTGGAGCTGTCCTTCGAGACCACGGCGCTCGCGTAGCGCAGGGCGTCCTTCCCCACGACGACAGCCCGCCCGGGGAGCCTCCACCCGTGGCGGCAGCGGACGAAAAACAGCGCGGAGACACGAGGGGAGTCGCGCCAGGCCGCGATTCCCCTCTTTTTTCGCTCAGTGCACCTGGGCCATGAGCAGCGGCGCGGTGAAGAACGACAGCGGGATGCCCACGCCCACCATCAGCACCGCCAGCTCCGGATCCAGGTCGTACTCCGCGGCGAGCAGGGCCGCCGTCACCATGGGCGCCATGGCGATTTGCAGCACCGTGGCCTGCTTCACCACCAGCGTCAGCCCCGGCACGAACGCCAGCACGGCCAGCACGGCGAGCGGCGCGAGCACCAGCTTGTAGGACAGCCCCAGCGCGAGCGCCGGCACGCGGGCGCGCAGTCCGCCCAGCCGCAGCTGGAAGCCCACGATGAAGAGCGCCAGCGGCGTGAGCAGGTCGCCCAGCCGTTGCAGCACCGCGTCCAGCCAGTCCGGGAAGCCGAAGGGCCGCAGCAGCAGCGCCACCACCAGCGCCTGGAACGGCGGGAACACCAGCACCCTGCGCGCGAGCGTGCCCACGGACAGGGAGGCCCCGGCGTGGGCCTTCGCCGCCGTCAGCGTGGCCAGCGTCGCCACCACCATGAACGAGCCCAGCTGGTCCGCCACCACCGCCACCGCCACGCCGTCCGGGCCCAGCAGCGCGGCGGCCATGGGCAGGCCCACGAAGGCGGTGTTGCCCAGCCCCGCGGTGAGCACCAGCGCCGTCACCGACTCGCGCGACAGCCCCAGCCGGGGGCCGAGCAGGCGCAGGAACGCGAGCGCCCCCAGGAAGAGCAGCCACGGGGCCACCGCGGCCACCATCAGCCCGGGCGTGAACTGCAGCCGGTGCATGGAGCGCAGCACCAGCGCGGGCAGCGACACGTTGAGGAGGAAGGCGTTGAAGACCGACGCCGTGGCCTCCGGGAAGCGGCCGCTGCGGCGGGCCAGCACCCCCAGCACCAGGCACACGCCCAGCAGTCCGATGACCTGACCCATGCCCTGCTTCGTCCCGCCTTCCCGTGTCGGTGGCGGCGCAACCTGGAGGAGCCCTCCCCGGAAGTCCAGCCCGGAGCACACGCCCCGGCAGGTGTGTTTCCCGCGCGGTTGGAATGCATGAAGCCCCAACCGCCCGGTGGAGGCGGGAGGTCATGGAAATGCACGCGGCGTGGGCGCATTGTCCCACGCGCGGTCAGCCCTGGTGCCGCGTCCCCGTCGGGCCCCCTGCATGAATCCCGTTGCCATGGTGTTGAGAGCGCTCGGTGGGGGTGGCCTGCCCCGGACCTATTGGGTGCTGTGGGTGGGCACCCTGGTGAACCGGCTGGGCGCCTTCGTCGCGCCCTTCCTGGCGCTGTACCTGACGCGCGAGCGCGGCTTCAGCGTGGAGCAGACGGGCCTCATCGTGTCGCTGAACGGCGCGGGCGCGGTGCTGGCGGCGCCCCTGGGCGGCATGCTCGCGGACCGGGTGGGCCGGCGCCTCACGCTCGCGGGCGGCCTGTGGCTGGGCTCGGGGGCGATGGTGTTCATCGGCTTCTCGGAGACGCCCGGGCGCATCGCGGTCGCGGCCTTCCTGCTGGGCCTGATGGGAGAGCTGTACCGCCCGGCGGTGTCGGCGGCCATCGCGGACGTGGTGCCGGCGCGCGACCGGGCGCGGGCGTACGGGCTGCTCTACTGGGTCATCAACCTGGGGTACGCCTTCGCGCTGCCGCTGGCCGGCCTGCTCGCGGGGATGGGCTACCGGTGGCTCTTCATCGCGGACGCCGTGACGACGTTCCTCTACGGCTGCTTCGTGTGGGTGCTGGTGCCGGAGACGCGGCCGGAGGCGGCGCGGGACGCCCCGGCGCGCTCCACGCTGGGCGACCTGCTGACGCCCTTCCGGGACGGCGTGTTCCTGGCGTTCTGCCTGCCCGTCTTCGCGCTGGCGCTCCTCTTCTTCCAGAGCCACATGAGCCTGCCGGTGACGCTGTCCGCGCAGGGACTGACGCCCGCGCAGTACGGCCTGGTGATGTCCGTGAACGGCGTGCTCATCGTCACGCTGCAGCCGTTCATCACGCGCCTCGTGGGCCGGATGCGGCGCTCCACCGCGCTGGCGCTCGCGGGCCTGCTGACGGGGGTGGGCTTCGGGCTGCACGCCCTGCCGGCGGGCGTGCCGTGGGCGATGCTCGCCGTGGCGGTGTGGACGCTGGGGGAGATGGCCCAGTCGCCGGTGGCGCCCACGGTGGTGGCGGACCTGGCGCCCACGGAGCTGCGCGGCAGCTACCAGGGCGCGTACTTCATGATGTGGGGGCTCGCCTCCAGCGCCGCCCCCGCGCTGGGCGGCGCGGCGCTGGGCCACTTCAACGCGTCCGCGCTGTGGGTGGGCTGCTGCGTCCTGGGGCTCGCGGCGGGTGGCTGGCACCTGGTCATCGCGGGCGCCCGCCGCCGCCGGGTGGAGGCGCTGCGCACGGAGCGCCCGGAGATGAGCACCAGCCTGGACTGAGCTACTGCCCGAGCAGCGCCTCCGGCCGCGTGAGGCCGCGCGCGCGGGCGACGGGCTGGAGGATGTCCTGGGGGGGCGCGTCGGCGGTGAGCAGCAGCGCGCGCACGGAGGTCTCCACCACGTCCTCGGCCCCGGGGCGCACCATGCCGCGCCGGGCGTCCTCCACGCGCTTGCCTCGGTACACGTCGAAGCGCTCCTTCACGCGCTTCGCCAGGTCGGCCACGGCCTTGTCGCCCGCGTCCACGCGCAGCTCCAGTTCGTTGCGCAGCTGCACGGGGTCCGCGAGCACGCCGTAGCGGTCATAGCCCCTGTGGGCCACGTCCTCGTGCAGCACCGCGTAGTCCTGCGTGTTGGGCGCGGGCACCTGCTGGGGCGACAGCAGGTCGCGCATCACCGCCGTCACGGTGGCCGTCACGGTGAGCCGGTGCAGCTGCACGTCGTAGACGAAGTCCGAATACATGGGCTCCTCCACGGTGATGGGCTCGCGGAAGACGGCGTCGCGGTGACGCTGCACCTCCGTGCGCTGCGTCTCCGCCTTGTCCAGCGCCACCTGCACCGCCGTCTCCAGCACGCGCGCCGCCTTGGCCTTCTGCACCATCAGGCCCTCGTCCTGGGTGCACTGCCCGGAGCAGCGCTCCGGGTTGCACTCCCCGGGGATGCTGCCCGGCTTCTGCGCCGCGCGGGCCTCCTCGCCGCACTCCACCAGCGCCTCGCGGCACTCGCGCTTCTCCCGCTCGCGGCACCGCTCGGCGGCGTCGCGCAGCGTGCCCAGCTCCACCTGGGCGCGCAGGTACTCGCGCAGCACCGCGGCCTGCTTGCGCTCCACCGTCTCCAGGGTGCGCTCCGTCTCCAGCAGCTTCGATTCGAACTGGCCGCGCTTGGGGTTGGGCACGGAGCGGTTGCCCGCGAGGTAGCGCTTCGTGCGCTGCGACTCCTCCACCGCCTTGAGGGGCAGCACGCGCTCCAGCGCGAGCTCCAGCTTCACGCCCACGCGCCCGGCGGGCGCCTCCGTCACGACCTTCAGGGGCAGCTGCGTGGGCAGGAAGGTGGCCAGCCGTCCCGCGCTCAGCCGCTGGGCGACGTCGGGCGCCTGGGCCTGGTCGTCCACGGGCGTGGCCACCACCAGGAAGGCCACCTCGTCGCGCAGCTTCAGCCGCACCGCCTCCGCCCGCTCCCGGGCCGCGGTGGCGCCCACGCGCTCCTGGTCCGCGCGCACGTACGCCAGCAGCGCGTTGCCCAGCTTGCCGGCCTTCTCCAGCGTCTCCGCGCTCGCGAAGAAGCGCTTCGCCCACGCCACCTGCACCGCGTCCACGCCCTTGCGGGCCGACGTGTGCTCCGGCGCCACGGCCAGCACCGCGTCCAATTCCGCGCGGGCATCCTGGAGCTTCTCCTCCTTCAAGAGCCCCAGGGCCACCGCCACGCGCGCCTCCAGCGTCTGGGCGAGCAGCGCGCGGGCCCCGTCATGGTCGGGGTCCAGCTCCAGCACGCGCACCAGCAGCTTGGTGGCGGACGCCAGGTCCCCGGAGGCATGGGCGGCGCCGGCCTCCTGGTACACCTCCGCGCCCCACTCCTTGCGCACCGCGCGCAGCTTCACCGTGACCTCGGAGGCCTGTGGGTCCGCGGCCAGGGCGCGCAGGTAGGCCGCCTCCGCCTCCGCCCAGCGGCGCTCCTTGGTGGAGGCGTCGCCTTCGCGCACCGCGCGGGAGAAGGCGGAACAGCCGCTGAGGAGCACGAGCGTGGCCAGGGCCAGGGCGCTCAGCCAGCGGGAGGGGACGCGGGGGTTTCGGGCGGGGGGGCTCACACTCCGCATCTTCGCGGGAAAGTCCTCCGGGGGTGAAGATTCCGACAGTCCGTGTCAGGTCGCCTGTCCAGCGTGAAGGCAGACACCCTGGAGGGACGGGCACGGGACGGGTGCCGTGAATACGCTGTTCTGCCTTTCACACGCTTCGAACCCACACGGTCCTCTGCTGACTGCGATGAGCCAGGGTGCAGGCGTTCAGTGCCTGGGCTTCCGGCCCTCGGGAATGACGCGACGCACCAGTCGGTAGAGGGAATCAGCACCCACGAGGGGGGCTAGAGAGAATCACATGCCTTGTCCACAGCCGCGACCCACCGAGTTCCATCTTCCGCTGCGGGCCGATTCGTTCTCCATCGAGGAGTACCGCAACGTCCACTGCCGCTTCTACAGCGGCTGCATCGACGTGGCGGTCCGCGAGGACTGGGAAAGCTTCACCTGCGCCAAGTGCCCGCTGTTCCAGGCGGACAAAGCGCCAGGGGCCAGCACGTATGCCTTCACCCAGCCCGCCGACTTCGGGCGGCCGTAGCGTCTTCTTCATCTGTGATTGAAGCGACCGGGCGTCCGACCGGGCCCCATCCTCCCCGCAGGGGGTAGGAGCGGGCCTGGAGGGCGCCCGTCGTCCGAGGCGGCAGTGGACCCGGGGCCACTGCCCGCCGCGACGGCAGGGCTCACCTTCAGGGTGAGAGGGCGTGAATGCAGGAACAGCGCGTCACATCATGGCTGGAGTTGCAGGAGGTGTTGTTCGCCGGTTCGTGGAACGAGCCGCTCGGCCGCTTTCGAACAAGCTTCGTCTTCCGCGGCATTCCGGATGCAACGCTGGATTTGTCCGCGACGCTCAACCGCCAGGGTGCGTTCGTGCGGCACGAGCGGGACCTGTTGAGGGCCTTCCGCAAGTACGCGCGGGGCGTGCCGGGCACGGCGCAGCTCACGTCGGTGTGGGACTGGCTGGCGCTGGCGCAGCACCACGGGATGCCGACGCGGTTCCTGGACTGGACGTTCAGCCCGTACGTGGCGCTGCACTTCATGACCGAGCGCCAGGACTACCTGGACAAGGACGGCGCCATCTGGTGCGTGGACTACCACCAGACGAACCAGCAGTTGCCCGGGCCGCTGCGTGAGCAGCTGCGGCTGGAAGGCGCGGACGTGTTCACGGCGGAGATGCTGGCGTCGGTGGCCGGGGACCTGCCGACGTTCGACGGGCTGGCGGAGCATCCGTTCGTGTTGTTCTTCGAGCCGCCGTCGCTGGATGCGCGCATCGTGAACCAGTTCGCGCTGTTCTCGGTGATGAACGGCCCGGGCCTGAGCCTGAACGTGTTCCTGGGACACCAGCACCGGGGCGTGCGGCGGCTCATCGTGCCGGCGGCGCTCAAGTGGGAGGTCCGGGACAAGCTCGACCAGGCGAACATCACCGAGCGCGTGCTCTTCCCCGGCCTGGACGGCCTGAGCCGTTGGCTGCGCCGCTACTACGGTCCCCGGCTCCGTTAGGAAGCGGGAGTCGGGGCGGGAGCCGGAGCTTCGTTCACGGGCGCGGGAGCAGGTGGAGGCGGCGCGGGTTCGGGAGCAGTTGGAGGCGCTGGCTCCTCAAGCGGAGGCGCTGAGAAGGAAGGATCACCCGGCGGCGGAGGGGCCCTTGCCACCACGTCCCCCTGGGGCGTGACCGCATAGGCATCCCAGGCATCGAGGACCCGGATGCGCGGCCCACCACAGGGTCTGAAGTCCTGGTGGACGACGACGTAGAACAGCCCCGGCGTCGGTCCCGTGAATACAGCGACCAGCAGCCCCTGCTCCGGGCTGGAGCACCCTTCGAACAACGTCGGGTCGGCGTTCGTGCGGACCAACTCACGCACCGCTCCCGCCGCGGCCACCGCAGCCCCTGCTTGCATGGGTTGTCCCACGAGCTGGGCTGAGCGCTCGTCCGGCCATTCAACCGGCGTCTTCCACGTCTTCGACGGCGCGACACATCCCGTGAGCACCGCGACGAGTGCGGCTGCCATTGCCTTGACCATCGTTCCTGGCTCCTATTCGCGCAGCAGTCGCAGCGGCCCATTCGTACACCGGGGTGCCACACCGAACTGGCTCAATGTGGGCGCGCAGGTTCCCAGCGGGCCCCACCTGCGTCGGGTTCCGCTCCATTGTTCGACCTCACCCGTGGGGAAATAGCGCAGGTAGACACGCGTTCCATCCTGGCGCTCCGCGACCACCGCGGAAGCCATTTCGATGGCCAGCCCCTTGAACAAGGCAGGCGCGGGATTGCCGGGGACCAGACGGACCACCGCCATGGCCGTCATGGGGTCGACCGCATCGGTTGGCCAGGCCAGGAGATCCACGGAAGAGGGTGGGCTGCCACACGGGTGGTTGTGGATGAAGCCCACCACCCAGACGCTCCGCGCCGGGTGGTCATCGTCTTCGACATGGAGCGGCACGGAGCAGCGATCATGGCTCCCCAGTACAGGCTCGGATACCCGCCAGGACAGCGCGTCCTGTCCTCCAGCGACGTAGACCGTCGCGCAATACTCCGTGGACAACCCCTTGATGGGACGCCGGGTCACCGGATCGCACATCCGCGCTCCGGGGCGTTGGAGCAGGACATCCGCGACGTCCCGCAGCAAGTCGATGGGAATCGACCTGTCTTCCGCTGGCATTTCGACGGCCGGGATCCGCGCCCAGGGACCTCGGACGGACTTCGCCGCCGCGACCGGGGCCGCGGTCGCGCAGCCCACGAGCAGTGACACCAGGACGCACCCGAGCGCGAATCTCACCCGGCGCATCCTCCCATGGCCCCGGGGGGGCCGCGCCCCAGGTGTTTCCAGTGAACCGCTGATGACGGTGCGAGCCAGTTATCGCCAGCCGGTGAAATATCAGGGGGCCGGAGCCGGAGCTTCGTTCACGGGCGCGGGAGGTGACGACTCAGCGGGGGGCTCCACGGGTGCCGTGGGCGGAGTCTGGGGCGCCGGTGGCACCTCGGGAGCACGTTCTTCAGGAGGGCCTGGAGACTCCGCGACCACGTCTCCCCGAGGCGTGACTGCATAGAAGAACCATCCATCCAGGATGCGCCTGCGCGGCCCCGAGCAGCGTTCGAAGTCGGGATCCAGCAGCACGTAGTACAGCCCCGGCGTTGGCCCCGTGAAGAGCGACACGTTCAGTCCGTCCTCGGGACGCTCACAGCCGAAGAACACCCGCTGGGGAGTGGTCTTCACGAACTCGCGGATGGCGCCCACCGCGGCCTGGGCCGCGCCTGCGGGCATGGGGTTGCCAACGGGTCGGGCTGACTGCGCGTCCGGCCATTCGACGGTGCCCGTCCACGCCGCCACGGGAGTCCTGCATCCGGACAACACCAGCATGAGCACCAACCATCCCTGCACCAGGAAGCACCCGAGCGTGAATCTCACCCGGCGCATCCTCCCATGGCCTCGGGGAATGCACCCAGCGCTTCACGCCGCTCCGCTCACGCAGGCACGGGTTCGCCGCCCAGTGGACCCGGTCCCGACCCATCCCGCTCGCGCCGCGTCGCGCGCATCACGGCGTCGCGCTCCGCATCGCCGCGCGCGCCCTTGTGCGCCAGCGCCCCGCCCATCACCACCGCCGCAAGCACCACCAGCATCATCAGGATGCCCACCAACATCGCGCCGATGATGATCATTTGAACCGACCTCTCCGGAAGGGGCCGCGCCTCCAGTGCGCCAGCCAGGCCCAAATCCAACAATGCGTCGCCTCCACGCCTCCCGCAGGGTCGTGCACGACGCGCCTGACAGGACCTCGCCTCCCTGTCTGTCTTCAACCACGCGCGTGCGACCCCGGAGTCCCCCTGTCGCCATGGACAGACAAAGGACGCACCTTTCCTGCCGACACGGCAGCAATCCCGACACGGAGGTGCACGCATGCATGACCCCGGCAACGGTCGATGGAACGACCCGCGAGCCACCCCATCGTCCGCCTGGAAGCGCCAGCCCTCGCTCACCCCGCGCACCCCCTGGCCCGACGCCCCCCCCGAGGACGGGCGTCAATGCCTGCCCCCGGACGTCCCCCCGTCCCCGTCCGACGGTGAAAGTCTTCCTCACGACGACTTCGACGACGCCATCGCGTCCTGGTAGGCACCCGGGGCATGAGCGTGCCCCGCCCCAACCCGCTGCTGTCGGACCGTGACGTGGACTTCCAGCTCTACGAGGTGCTCGACACCGCGGCCCTCTGCGGGCTGCCTGCCTTCCAGGAGCACTCCCGCGACACCCTCGACCTGCTGCTGGACAGCACCCGCCGCTTCGCCCGCGATGTGCTCGCCCCCACCTACCGGCCCATGGACGCCACGCCGCCCACCTTCGAGCACGGGCGCGTGCGCGTGCACCCGGCCATGCGCTCGCTCTACGCGGACATGGTGGACCTGGGCCTGCTCACCGCCACGCGCCCTCCCGACGTCGGCGGCCAACAGCTCCCGCTCACCGTGAACGCCGCGTCGAGCGTGTACCTCATGGCCGCCAACCTGAGCGCCTATGGCTACCTGGGCCTCACGCTCGGCGCCGCGCACCTGCTGGAGGCCTTCGGCACGCCCTTCCTGCGCGAGCAGTTCATGGCCCGCATGTACCGGGGTGAGTGGACCGGCACCATGGCCCTCACCGAACCCCAGGCCGGCAGCAGCCTCGCGGACGTGAAGACGCGCGCCACGCCCGCGCCGGACGGCACCTTCCGCCTCCAGGGCTCGAAGATCTTCATCAGCGGCGGCGACCAGGACTTCACCGACAACATCGTGCACCTGACCCTCGCGCGCATCGAAGGCGCGGAAGGTGGCACGCGCGGCGTGTCCCTCTTCGCCGTGCCCGCGCGCAGGCCCGAAGGCGACCGGTTCGTCCCCAACGACGTCCAGGTGGCCGGCGTCATCCACAAGATTGGCTGGCGCGGCCTGCCCAGCCTCGTCCTCAACTTCGGCGAGTCCGGGGACTGCCACGGCTGGCTCGTGGGCCAGCCCGGCCGGGGTCTCGCCTGCATGTTCCAGATGATGAACGAGGCGCGCATCATGGTGGGCCTCAACGGCGTGGCCACCGCGTCCGTCGCCTACCAGGAGTCCCTCGCCTACGCGCGAGAGCGCCCCCAGGGCCGCCCCACCGGCGGCCGCGACACCGCGCGCGCCCAGGCCCCCATCATCGAACACGCGGACGTGCGGCGCATGCTGCTGCGCCAGAAGGCCATTGTGGAGGGCGGGCTCGCGCTGCTGCTCGCCACCTCCACCCAGGCGGACCTCGCGCACCACGCGCCGGACGAAGCGGTCCGCCAGCGCGCGCACCTGCTGCTGGACCTGCTCACGCCCATCGCCAAGACGTTCCCGGCGGAGAAGGGCTTCGAGTCCAACGCGCTCGCGCTTCAAATCCACGGCGGCTACGGCTACTCCAGCGAGTACCTCCCCGAGGCGTGGCTGCGCGACCAGAAGCTCAACAGCATCCACGAAGGCACCACCGGCATCCAGGGCCTGGACCTGCTGGGCAGGAAGGCCGTGGCGGGCGGGGGCGCCGCGCTCCAGGCGCTCGATGAAGAGGTGCGCGCCACCACCGCGCGCGCCCGGGCCGCCGGCGTGGAGCCCGCCTGGAGCGACGCGCTGGAGGACGTGCTCCAGCAGGCCACCGCCCTCACGCTGGAGTTGGGCGCGCGGGGCATGGCGGGCGAAGTGGAGGCGATGCTGCGCCACAGCGCGGACTTCCTGGAGCTGTTCAGCGTGGTGGCGGTGGCGTGGCGCTGGCTCGCGCAGGCCGCCGCCGCGAAGGAGGCCCTCGCGCGCGACGCCCCGGCCTCCACCGGGGATGCGCCCTTCTACGAAGGCAAGCTCGCCGCCGCGCAGTACTGGTTCGCCGTGGAGGTGCCGCGCGTGCCGCTGCTCGTGCACCTGTGCCGGACGGGCGAGGACTCGTACTCCCGCATGCACCCGGACGGGTTCTGAAACCCGGGCCCGGGATCCGTCACAATGGCGGCATGTCCGTCTCCTTCCACCTGTGCCAGCCCGGTGGGGGCGCCTCGTGCGGCGCCTGCTGCGGCCTCTACAACTTCCGCGACCACTCGCGCGCGGCGCTCACCCAGCGGCTGGCCACGCAGACGGCGCGGCTGTCCCACGCGCCCCGGACGCCGGAGGCCTATGGCGAGGCCGCGCGCGAGCTGACCGCGAACCGCGACGCCCCCGCGCTCTTCCCCATCGTGCGGGTGTGTCCGCTGCTGGGCTTCCTGGACGCGGAGCAGCGACAGGTGGGCTGCCTGGGCCACCCGAAGGTGACGGGCGGCACGGACCTGCGCGACTGCGGCGTCTACCGCGCGTCCATCTGCGAGACGTTCACCTGCCCGTCCTTCGGCTGGCTCACGGACGCGCAGGCCCGGCTGGTCCAGGCCGCGTGCGCGGACTGGTACCTCTATGGCCTGGTCATCACCGACGTGGAGTTCGTGCGCGGCTGCCTGAAGCTGCTCGAATGGGAGCTGGGGGGCCCGGCCCGCCCGGAGGCCCTGCGCGAGCACCCCGAGTCCCTCCTCGCCGTGCGCCGCCTCTTCGCCCTGAAGGAGACGGCTCCCGGCCGTGACGGCCAGGCCTCCGTGTTCGGCCGCTTCACCCACGACACGGAGGACGAACCCGTCCCGCGCACGCTCGATTACGCGGCCCTGGGCATGCCCGCCGCGCCCGAGGACGACGTGGTGCTGTGCCTGGGCTACACGCCCGCGGACGCCCCGGCGCTCCTCGCAGCGCGCGCGCTGGTGAAGGACCACGTGCGCGCCGTGGCCGCCACGTTCTCCGCGTAGCGCCCCCTGCCCGGCAGGCAGCCTTCCCGCCCCCGCCCCGGGCGCTTGCAACGGCCAGGGGTCGTCCGCAGGTTTGCCTGCGGGAGGGCTGGCGGATGCGTGGACGTTGGATGTGGATGGGGATGATGGGGTTGTGCACGCTGGCTTCCGGATGTCAGGAGGCCGACAGCCCGGACACGGTGGATGTCCCGACGACGATGCAGGCCCGGGACACCCCGAACGGTGGGCTGACGGTGCCCGCGACGCCGGCCCTGGCGCAGGGAGCGACGGAGGGCCCCGGGCCCCGGCTGAACGCGACGTCCCTTCCCGGGGCGAACGCGCAGGTGCCCGCGAACACGGCGCCTCCACCGGGAGCCCTGCCACAGCGAGGCGCGCGCGGGAGCGAAGCCGACCGCACGGCGGCGCAGGCTCCAGCGGACGCACCGGCCTACGGCGGCAGCGGCATGACCCAGGCGCCCCCGAATACGAACGACGGCACCGCCCAGGCGAATACGAACGCTCCGGCCCATGGCGGCAGCGGCACCGCCCAGGCGAACACGCCCGCGACCCGCGATACCGGCACCGCCCAGGCGAACACGCCCGCGACCCGCGATACCGGCACCGCCCCGGAGAACGCACCCGCGACCGGCGGCAGCGGCCCCGCGCAGGCTCCAGCCCGGGGCGACATGGCCCAGGGCGCGGCGGCGCCGGCGAGGGACCCGGCGCCTTCGCCCCGGCAGGGCGCGGCGGCGCCGAACGCGAACACGCCGCCCCGGGCCGCGCAGGCGAACGGCCAGCCCGCGACGCAGGCCCCCGAGCAGGGCCGGGTGATGATTGGCGCGCAGGCGGTGCAGGCCAGCGAGGACGAGGCCTGGTACGAGGGCGCGGCCAAGGCGGCGCAGGCGGCGGTGACGGACAGCGCCGCGGACCGGCCGCTCGAGCAGGTCACCATCGCCACCAGCACGGTGAACGGCCGGGTGACGCGCGCGAGCCGCGACACCCTGCACGTGCGCGACGGCGAGGGCACCGTCTACGAACTCCAGCTCGACCCGCGAAGCCGGGGCCTGCGTCAGGGCCAGCGCGTGCCCCTCCCGGAGCTGCGGGAAGGCACGCCGGTGCGCGCCAGCTTCGCCCTCATCGGCGGACGCACCGTCGCCCGCGACGTGCAGGTGCGTCGCTAGCACCCGCGCGGCGACAACCCCGAAACGACGACACCCGGGAAGCCTCGTCGGCTCCCCGGGTGCCTGTCTTCAGACCGCGGATGCGACGACTAGTAGACGGCCTTGAGCGTCACGCCCGAGTACGCCGAGTAGCCGCGGAGCTTCACGTAGTACTTGCCCGCGGTCGTCTTGGCCGGGAACGAGCAGGTCTCGTTGTTGCCGCTGGCGTACGGACGGCAGTCGTACGTGGTGGTCGTCGGCGAGGCGCCGAAGCGCACGTGCAGGTCCGCGTCACCCGTGCCACCCGTGGTGGTGATGGTGACCGCACGACCGGCCGGCACGTCCAGCGTGGTCCACTCCGTGGCGAACGAGCCGGAGGCGCCGGAGATGCCCGTCACCGGCACGTTGTTCTGCAGCACGTTGCCCGTGGGTCCACCACCCGTGTAGCTGCCCTTCAGCGTCACGCCCGAGTAGTTCGAGTAGGCGTTCAGCATCACGTGGTAGGTGCCAGCCTGCGCGACCGGGATGGTGCACGTCTCCGCGTTGCCACCGGCGTACGGACGGCAGTCGTACACGGACGTCGTCGGCGCGGAGCCGAACTTGACGTACAGGTCCACGTCACCCGTGCCACCGGAGGTGACGAACGTCAGCGCCGTGGCGCCCGCGGGAACGGCCAGCGTGTAGTAGCGCGCGTTGCCGGCGCTGTCGGAGATGCCCGTCACCGCCACGTTGTTGGTCAGCGGAACGGTGACCGGAGGCACCACCACGCCGCCCACGCCCACCGCTTCCCAGGCGGCCTTCACCGCGTCCTGGGTCGCCTGGTCGTAGCCCAGCTCCGAGGCGGCCTGGATGGTCCAGGTCTTCGCCTGCAGGAACGTGGTGCCCGCCGTGTAGATGTCCGTGTTGGCCTTGTACCAGATGCGCGCGGCCTTCTCGACGCCGATGGCCGGCACGTTGATGGTGGAGCGGCCACGCGGGTGCACGCCGCCCTTGGACAGCAGCGCGAACGCCAGGTTGGGCACGCCGGAGCTGTAGTGCACGTCCGTGCCGGACGTCACGTTGGCCGCCCAGTCCTTGGACACGCCGTCCTTCGCCGGGTCATCCATGTAGCGAAGCGCGTCGTTCGCCGTCGCGGGCGTCCAGACGTCCTCGCCCACCAGCCAGATGTCCTGCGCGGTGCTCCACGTGCCCGTCTTCCAGCTCTCGCAGATGGCGCCGAACGTGTCGGACATCGCCTCGTTGAGGCCGCCGGACTGGCCGGAGTACGTGAGGTTGGACTCCTTCGACGTGACGGCGTGGGTCAGCTCGTGGACCGTGACGTCCGGGTCCTTGCCCAGCTCGATGGAGTTCACGCCGTCGCCGTCGCCGTACACCATCTGGGTGCCGTCCCAGTAGGCGTTCACGTAGTTGTTGCCGTAGTGAACCGTGCTGATGAGCACGGCGCCCGCGTTGTCCAGCGAGTCGCGGTTGAAGAGCGTCTTGTAGCAGTCGTAGGTGTAGCCCAGCATGTCGTAGTTGACGTCGACGTGCGAGTCACCGATGGCCGCCTGGCCCTCGCTGCGCTTGAGCGTGCCCGGCGTGCTGCTGCCGTTGTTCGCGCTGTACACGCGGCGGTTGAGCGCCGTGTGGATCTGCGGCGCGACCAGGACGATGGAGCCGTCCGCGCCGCCCACGTACACGCGGTCGCGGATGGGGGCTTCGGCGCCCCGACCCGTCACCGTCACCTCGTAGGCCAGGCGCAGCGCGCCGTCCTCGGTGCGCACGTACACCAGCCGGGGGGAGCCTTCCACCGCCAGCTCCGTGCCGGCCGTCGCGCTCAGCGCCGCCTGCTGCGCGGAGGTCGCCGCGATGCGCGGCAGGGCGGAGACGGAGACGCCGTCGCGCGCCGAGCCGTTGGCCGCGTACACCGTGCCGTCCGGGCGCACGTGCACCGCCAGCTCACCGCCGACCACTTCCAGGCCGTTCTTCATCTGCGTGAAGCGCAGGTGCTGGTTGCCCTGCTCGTCCGTGTTCGTCCGGCGCAGGACCAGGTCCTCCGCCTTCAGCCGGAACGCGGGCGCCACCGCCGCGACCGCCTGGTGCCCCGCGGACAGCGTGTTCAGCGTCCCCACCGCGCGGCCCAGCTCGCCCCGGATGCTGTCCGGGATGCCGTCGGCGTGCACGCCCACGACCTGGGCACCGCCGAGCGCGTTCAGCGTGCTCTGGATGTCCTCGCCCGACTTCTCCTGCTCAGGCGCCTTTGCTTCCTCTCCGGTGGACCCCTGCGTACCGCACGCCGTCAGAGCCACTCCGAGCCAAGCCGCGCCAATCGTCTTCAACAGTCGATGAGCCAACGCGATACCTCCATGAAGAAACAGCAGGGTGATACGTGACACACTTGATTTCATCAGCGCAACTACTTTTTGGGGAAAGTACGTTTAGTTACTTTCTCCCACCCTCCCGACCAAACATGATAGCCGCGAATTCCCCGCCATCCTCTTTTACTCAGAGGATGAGAATTCCTTGCAGGATTGACGCAGGTCGCTCGGGATGCCCCTCGGGATGTTTCAGGTGTTTCATGAGGCGGGGGCAGCATGCACTGGGGGGCTGACATGACGCGGAACGCTGTCCCCTGGCGCGTTGACACACCGAGACCAAGGCCCCCGCGCGCGGTGGCGCTCATGGCCCTGGCGATGCTCGCGGTGGCGTGCGCGGCGCGGGCCCCGGCGACGGTGCCGGACGTGCCGGCCCCGCCCACGCTGTCGGTGGCGCAGGTGGCGCGGCTGCTGCCCGCGAAGGTGAAGGGGGCGGAGCGCGAGGCGTGGGCGCGCGACGTGCTGGCGGCGCTGGACGCGGAGGCGGAGCCCGCGTCGCCGTCGGTGGTGTGTCAGGTGCTGGCCGTCATCGAACAGGAGTCCGGCTTCCAGGCGGACCCCGCGGTGCCGGGGCTGGCCAGGCTGGTGCGCCAGAAGCTGGACGCCACGGCGGGGAAGCTGGGGCCGCTGGGGCGGCGCGTCCTGGAGGAGGTGCTCGCGTCGAAGGCAAAGGGAGCGAAGCGCAGCTTCGGGGCCCGGCTGGACGCCGCGCGCTCGGAGCGGGACCTGGACCGGCTCTTCCGCGACATGCTGGCGTACTACGAGGAGGAATACCCCGCGGCGTACGCGGCGGCGGACCTGGCCAGCTCGCTGTTCGGCCCGTCCTCGTTCGCGGGGCAGAACCCCATCACCACCGCGGGCTCCATGCAGGTCAGCGTGCGCTACGCGGTGGAGAAGGCGGGCCCGGACGCGGACCCCGACGCGGTGCGCGAGTCGCTGTACACGCGCGCGGGCGGCGTGCGGTACGGCACCGCGCGGCTGTTGGGCTTCGAGGCCGCGTACGACGCCCCCCTCTTCCGCTTCGCCGACTACAACAGCGGTGTCTACAGCTCCCGCAACGCCGCGCTGCAAGCCCAGGTCAGCAAGCTCACCGGGATTGAACTTGCAACGGATGGGGACCTGCGACTGTATGACAACAAGGGCGAGGCCCGGGATGAAGACAGCCAGAGCCTCAAGGCCCTGCTTGTCTTTCGCCAGCGACACGCGCCGGAGCTGAGCGAGCGCCGGGTCCGCCGGGACGTGGAACAGGAGAAGACGGCGGATCTTGAAACCACGGACACGTATCTGGCCGTGAAACGCGTGTACGCGAAACAGACGGGCCAGCCGCCCGTCTACGCCCAGCTTCCGCGCGTGACGCTCAAGAGCATGAAGCTGAGCGGGGAGCGCACCACGGCGTGGTTCGCGAAGTCCGTGGACGCGCGCTACCAGCAGTGCCTCACCCGCCACCGCCAGGCAGCGCGGTAGCGGGCGGGCCCGCCTGGAGCCCCGCGGGCTACGGCGTGGTGAACGCGGCGCTGAACGTGGACGCGGTGGAGCCGGGCAGCCGCTCCATGCTGATGGAGGGCGCACGCCAGGGCTCGAAGCCCGGCGAGCCATCCGCCGTCACGCGCAGGTAGTACGTGGAGGCGGGCTCCAGCGCGTTGGGCGGCAGGCGCAGGTACGTCCTGTTGCCGGGCACGTAGAAGCGCTTGGTGGGAAGCCCCTCGAAGGTGTCGACGAGCTTGGTGAGCGTCACGCTGTAGGCCTGGGGCGTGCCCAGGACCGGCTGCTGCCAGCTCACCACCGGCTGGGTGGTGCCCACCGACCGCGACACGTAGGCGTCCAGTCCGTCGATGCGCACCGCCTGTGGTGGAGAGATTTTCGGCACGATGGGACCCGCGATGAAGTGCTCCAACCGGTCGACGACGGTGATGGAGCCCGTGGGGTAGTGCCCCCGGGAGCCCACGATGACCGGGGTGCCCGCGCGGAACGTATAGGTCACGTACCCCAGCACGCCCCAGGACGCGGGATAGGGATTGCCGAAGGCCATCCGGCGCGTGATGACGCCCGTCTCACCGCGCGGCAGGGTCAGGTTGAGCAGCTCTCCCTGGTAGCCCACCCAGCCATGCTCCAGGCCGTGCGGCACGGGCAGCACCTGGAAGATGGGCAGGCTGAGCGTCGAGTCCGGGTTCACGTCCGCGCGCCAGCGGGTGAACTCGGACAGGCGCCACTCCATGGAGAACTCGCTCCGGGGCGTGGGCTGCAGGCTGCTCGTGAGCGACAGGGGCGTGGTGCCATCCGGCGTGAACGCGAAGGACGGCAGGTGCTGGCTGCTCGTCACCGTGGTGTAGGCCATGGGCCCGCCGCTCGGCAGCGTCCCGGACGGCACGGCGTTGAGCTGGTTGACGTACACCCGGTCACCCTTCGCCGGGTCCAGGACGGGCAGCGGGTAGCCGGTGAAGCCCGACAGGTAGGCGTCCGGGTCCTGATGGGACGTGGCGCCGGCCAGGGGCCACGTCGAGAAGTCGAGCGACGCGGCCAGGTCCACGTCGCCGCTGACCACCTGGAGGAACGTGCCCGGCGCGCTGATGGACTCGTAGTCCTGCCAGGGGTCCATCTGGGACAGGTCCACCGTCACGGGCGAGTAGGAGACCGGCGAATAGACGGCGTCCGGGCGCCCCACGCGGTTGACGCCCAGGTCGAATCTCCGCTCCCGGGTCAGGTAGTAGAGGTGGTTGGAGCGGACGAAGAACTCCCCGTCCGGGATGTTGTCGAAGCGCATGCCGCCCGGCACGGGCGTGCCCGAGCGCCGGTCGAAGCCCACCCCGCTCGGGTCGGGCACGAGGAGCTCCAGGTCGCGGGTGGACAGGTCCTGGGGGACCACCGTCACGCCGGTGCTCGCATGGAAGCGGGAGTCGGCCGTCACCAGCACGGAGGTGTCGGGAACGCCCGCGTCCGCCTCCACCGGCCCCGCGTCGGGCTCGCCACAGCCTGGCAGCAGGTCCCCGTCGGCGACCGTCGCGGTGCCTTCGCGGGGGTCGCTCCACACGAAGTCCGGGCCCTTCATCTCATCCGAGGGAGGCCCTGCTTCCGCGCAGCCCAACCAGGCCGCGCAGGTGGGAACGAGCAACAACGACAGACGACGCAATGACATGACGGTCCCGGGAGGCATGCAATGGATTGACAGCCGGGCCTCAGCCCAGACCCGGCCCTCCCTAATACGCGGTAGGGGCTTTTCCCTGGCTCATTGAATTTCCGGGGAATTTCCAGCAGCTCCCGTCAGCGCCTCCCCTGGAGGAACCGCCCCCACCGGACCGCCGCGTGGGGGCGGGTGCAACCCGGGAGGTCAGGGCGGCGTGGTGAAGACCGCGCTGAACGTCCCGTCCGTCTGGATGGGCAGCCCAGGCCCAGGGCGCAGGTGGGGAGCAACAGCAACGACAGACGACGCAACGACCTGACGCCTCCAGACAACGCATGAGAGAGGGACCGTCAGGTCCGGGCCCGAACCCCACACCTCTCATACGCAGCCACCGCGTCGGGCCCGCGGGTCGCCTGGGAGATTGTTTCCCCACGCCAGGACCGGGCGGTCCAGGCGACCCGATGGCCTTCCTGCTAGCGGATGGGCGCCGCTGGCGGGGTGAAGCGCTTGTCGGAGATCTTCATCTCGGTGACGGGGCCGTACTTGCGGGCCACGTCGCGCAGGGCCGCCGCCTTGCCAATGAGGACGAACGTCAGGTCCTGGGAGGCGGGCAGCACGCGCTGGAGCACGGTGCGCACGCCGTCGCGCGTGGTGGCGGACACGGCGCCCGCGAAGCCGTCCACGTCCTGCGCAGGCAGACCGAAGAAGGCCAGCTCCGACAGCTTGGAGGCCAGCTGCGCGCCCGTCTCCAGCTTCGGGGGGAACTGGCCCCGCACGTAGGCCTGCGCGGAGGCGAGCATGGCGTCGTCCATGCCGTCCTTCCGGTAGCGCTCCAGCACGTCCAGCGCCAGGTCGATGGCGCGGCCGGTGGAGTCCGTCTGGGTATAGGAGAAGAGGACGACGGGGCCGGCCTGGGTGCCGGGGGCCAGGTAGGAGCGGGCGCCGTAGGTGAGGCCCGTCTTCACGCGCAGCTCGGAGTTGAGCAGCGAGGTGAAGCGCCCCCCGAGCACGGTGTTGCCCACCTCCATCGCGACGCGATCCGGGTCGGTGCGGGGGATGCCGGTGTTGCCAATCCAGAAGTACGTCTGGGTGGCGTCAGGCTTGTCCACCAGCAGCACGCGCCGGCCCTTGGTGGGCGCGGTGGCGGGCACGGCGGCGAAGGGCTGCGCGGCCGGGGCCCACCCGCCCAGGGCGGACTCCAGCTTCGCGGCGAGCGCCTTCGCGTCGAAGTCCCCCACGACGGAGAGGATGAGCCGGTCTCCACCCAGGTTCGCCTTCGCCCAGCCGAGCACGTCGTCCCGGCCGAGCGTGGGCAGGGAGGCCTCGCTGCCGGTGACGGGCTTGCCGTACGGGTGCGAGGCGAAGAGGAAGGCGTCGAAGTACGTGCCGCCCAGCATGCGCGGGTCGCCGTCCTTGGCGGCGGCGAGCTCCGACACGCGGCGGGCGCGCGTCTTCTCCAGCTCCTGCGCGTCGAAGCGCGGGCGCACGAGCATGTCCGACAGCAGCTCCACCATCAGCGCCGTGTCGCGGGCCAGGAAGCTGCCGGTGATGATCACCGCCTCGCGGCCGGGGGCGACCTCCAGCTGGCCGCCCACGCCGTCCACGGCTTCGGCGAACTGCTGGGCGTTGCGGGAGCCGGCGCCCTTCTGGAGCAGCTGCGCGGTGAGCGCGGCCAGGCCCTCCTTGCCGGCGGGGTCGGTGACGGCGCCGCCCCGGAGCCACGCCGAAAAGGACACGAGCGGCAGCTCCCGCTTCTCCACGAGCAGCAGCCGCGTCCCGTTCTTCAGCGTGACCGTGGCCGCAGCGGGCAGCGTCACGCCCTTGTCCGCGGACGCGGTCTTCGACTTCGCGGGAGCAGCAGGCGCGGGCGGGGTGGTGATGGCGGTCGCGGCCTTCGACGCCGCGTTGACGGCGGGCGGGGTGGCGGTGACGGGCGCCGCCTTCGTCTGCGCGGAGGCAGGCACGGAGACGAACAGCAGCGCGGCGAGCGCGGAGCGAAGACGGAAGGAAGCGTTCATCGTGAGGCCTCCACGCGGGCCGGGGCGGAGCAGCGAAGCCGCGCGACGGGCGGTGTCAGGACGGAAGGGGGTGCTCATCGCGAGGCCTCCTTGCGGGCAGGGGTGGCGGGGGCGGCGGTGGGCACGAGCCAGCCCACCGTGCGGTGATCCGAATTGAAGAGGCGGGCGGCCAGCGTGCGCACGCGGTCGCGGGTGACCTTCTCGTAGCGGGTGGGCGCATCGAGCAGGGCGCGCCAGTCCCCCCGGAAGGTGGCGGCGGCTCCCAGCTCGCGGGCGCGGCCGTCGTTGGTCTCCAGCTTCCGCCAGAAGGTGGCCAGAGCGATGTTGCGCGCCTTGCGCAGCTCCGCGTCGGTGACGCCGTCCTTCGCCACGCGGGCCAGCTCCTCCGTGAGGAGCGCCTCGGCGCGGGGCAGGTCGCCGCCCGGCGGCAGGTCCACCATGAACCACGTCAACGACGGGTCGAAGCCTCCGGAGAAGATGCCCCGGACGCGGATGGCCACGCGCGCGTCCTCCACCAGCTTGCGGTGCAGGCGCGACGAATCCCCATCCGTGAGGATGAGCCCCAGCAGCTCCAGCGTCTCCGCCTCCGGGTCGTTCGCGGCGAGGCTGTGATAGGCGACCTGGAGCAGCGGCGACTGGGCCATCCGCTTCAGGGTGATGCGCCGCTCGCCCTGCTGTTCGGGCTCCTTCGTGCGGACGGGCTCCGGGGCGGGCTGCGAGGGGATGGCGCCCAGCGTGCGCTCCACGAGCGCGAAGAGGCTGGCGGGCTCCACGTCCCCGGCGATGACGAGCGTCGCGTTGTTCGGGGCGTAGTAGGTCTTGTAGTAGCGCTGGAGGTCCTCCATGCGCCAGGACTCGATGTCGGACGGCCAGCCGATGACGGGGATCTGGTACGGGTGCGCGACGAAGGCGGTGGCCTGCATCTGCTCCATCAGCGCGCCGGAGTTGTCGTTGTCCACGCCGGAGCGGCGCTCGGAGTAGACGACGCCGCGCTCGGACTCGATGACCTTGGGGTCGAAGGCGAGCGACTGGAGGCGGTCGGCCTCCAGGTCGAAGATGAGGGGCAGCGCGGAGGAGGGGAACCAGTCCAGGTAGACGGTGACGTCCTCGGAGGTGAAGGCGTTGTTGGCGCCGCCGTTGGCCTCCATCACGCGGTCGAACTCACCGGGGCCGTACTTCTTCGCGCCGTTGAACATCATGTGTTCGAAGAAGTGGGACAGGCCGGTGATGCCGGGGCGCTCGTTGCGGCTGCCCACGCGGAACCAGTTGTTGAAGGCCACGTTGGGGATGTCGTGGTCGGGCCACACGATGACGGTGAGCCCGTTCTTCAGCGTGCGCGCCTGGATGCCCGCGGCCAGCTTCGCGACGGGCGTGGACGTCTTGGAGGACGGGGGCGGCTTGGGGGCCTGGGCCTGGGCCTGGGACGCGCCCAGCAGGGCCACGCAGGCGAACCACGACAACGATTGACGGAACATCCTCGCTCCTGGGACAGAGGCAAAAGCGGCGCCCGGGAACGGGCGGGGTCGCACCCTATTCCAGAAACGCCGCGTCGACGCCCGTCCATCGTCAGGCGCCCGGTGGCTCCGCGCCGAAGCGCAGCAGCCCCAGGAGCTGTTCGGGTGACAGGGCCGCGGCGCCATCCGCCTCGGACAGGAGGCTGTCCGCCAGGTCCCGCTTGTCCGCATGCAGGGCGAGGATGGCCTCCTCGATGGTGCCCTCGGAGACGAACCGGGACACGGTGACAGGGCGCGTCTGGCCAATGCGGTGGGCCCGGTCGGACGCCTGGTCCTCCACCGCGGGGTTCCACCAGGGATCCAGGTGGAGCACGTGGTCGGCGGCGGTGAGGTTGAGGCCCGTGCCACCGGCCTTGAGCGAGATGAGGAACAGCGCGCCCTCCCCTCGCTGGAAGGCCTCCACGCGGGACTGGCGCTCCGCGGGGGGCGTCTGTCCATCCAGGTACTGGAACGCGATGCCCCGGGCCTCCAGCGCCTCGCGGACCAGCGCCAGGTGCCGGACGAACTGACTGAAGACGAGCGCCCGTCCGCCCTCCTCCCGCAGCTCCTCCACCCGCTCCAGGAAGCGCTCCAGCTTGGAGGAGGAGGTGCCCGCGTCCGGATCCACCAGCCGGGGATGACAGGCGGCCAGCCGCAGCCGGGTGAGCGCGGCCAGCAGCTCGAAGCGCCGCTCCGGTCCGGGAGTCTCCTCCCCCACGCGCGCCAGCGCCGCGAGCCGCACGTCGTCGTACCGCCGCCGCTCGTCGTCCGACAGCGTGACGGGCACCACGGTTTCGATGCGCGGAGGCAGCTCGCGCGCCACCTGCCCCTTGGTGCGGCGCAGGAGGAAGGGGCGCACCACCCGGACGAGCGACGCGCGGGCCTGGGCATCCCGGTCGCGCTCGATGGGGACGGCGAACCGCGCATGGAAGGACTCGCGCCCGCCCAGCAGTCCGGGGAAGAGCAGGTGGAAGAGGCTCCACAGCTCAGACAACCGATTCTCCACCGGCGTGCCGGTGAGGGCCACGCGGGCATCGGCCTTCACCCCACGCAGCGCCCGGGCCCGCGCGGTGTCCGGGTTCTTCACCGCCTGCGCCTCGTCCACCACCAGCGTGGCGAAGGACACCGCGCGCAGCCGCGCCGCGTCCCTCACGAGCAGCCCGTAGCTGATGAGCAGCACGTCCTTCGGCCCCAGCTGGGACGGTAGGGCTTCACGGTCTTCTTCCTGCCAGACATGCAGGCGCAGCGAGGGCGCGAAGCGGGCCGCCTCGCGCGCCCAGTTGCCGCAGACGGACGTGGGCGCCACCACCATCGCGGGGCCTTGTCGCGCGCGGTACAGCAGCAGGGCCAGCGCCTGGAGCGTCTTGCCCAGCCCCATGTCGTCCGCCAGGCACGCGCCCGCGCCCCAGGCGCACAGCCGCGCCAGCCACACGAAGCCCTCGTGCTGGTAGTCGCGCAGCGTCGCCTTCAGCCCTCCGGGCACGCGCACCTTCAGGGAGCGGGCCTCCCGGATGCGTCGCGCCAGCTTGAGCCAGTCCGTGGGCGCCTTGACCCGCGCTCCGGCCTCCGCGAGGGACTCCAGCGCGGGTGCGGCCGCGGCGCCCACCTCCAGTCCCTGGCGCGCGGAATGGGTCGCGTCCGCGAGCGGGGTCAACTGCTCACGCAGGGCCTCCGTGAGCCGCATCCAGCGCCCCTTGCCCAGGGGGACATAGCGCTGGCGGCGGCGAACCGCCTCCAGCAGCAGGGCCAGCTCCACGCGCGCCCCCTCCACCTCCACCCCACCCTTCACGCCGAACCAATCGTGTTCGCGCGAAACCTCCACCCGCAGGTTCGCGGCGCCGGGCGGGTGCGCCACCGTCCAGGGTTGTTCCTCCCACTCCACGCGCAACGTGGGCCCCGTGAGCGGCTCCAGCGTCTCCAGCAGGTGGAGCGAGTCCTCCACGCTGTCGCGGGTGAAGCGGTATGCCCCCGCGGGCAATGACAGACGTGTGAGCAGGGCCTCCGCCTCGGAGCGCTCGGCGTCCTGGTCGCGCCGGACCATGACCCGCTCCCCGCCGCGCTGCCCGCGCACCACGGGGGCGCCGCCGTCCACGGGTTGGAGTGGCCCTTCCGGGAGGGGCCGCACGAACAACGCGCCCGCCAGGGAAGACTCCCCCACCGCGCGCAGCCGCACGAGCAGGCCCGGTTGGGGCTCCACGGGGCGGGCCTCCAGCGCCGGAGGCAACGACACGGCGAAGGCCGCCTCCAGGCCGGAGAGCTGGCCCAGGAGCGCGTCGCGCTGACGCTCGGACACGCGGGTGCCGTGGACCTTGAGGACGTCGAGCAGGCCCAGCGCCTCGGGGGGAACGGTCACCAGGGTGACGCTCGGGATGCCGGGCTCCACGAGCAGCCAGGGGTGCGGCGCCCGGGAGCCGGACGGAGGGGGCCACAGGGCCTCCGCGTCCACCGCGCGCCCGTCCACCGCCGGCCGCAGGCGCAGCCCGCGCCCCTCCTGCTCCAGGGCGAAGCCCAGCGGGGCCTCCCGCACCTGGGCGGGAACGTCGGGCGCGCCGGCGAGCCGCACGCGGGGACTGCGCGCGAGGGCACGCAGGGCCTGGAGGAGCAACGGGTATGCACCTGCTACGACGCTGCCTTCGTAATAGGATGACGCCAGCGAGCGGCCCGCTTCGATGAACGCGAAGGATTGCTGCTCCTCCGGGTCCCGGAGCACGGCGGCCACCTTCTCCCGCTCATACGTCATGACGGCGGTCCCCTTGGACCAGCGTCCCGCCTTCACCGGGTGGTGCAGGAAGGCCTTCAGGCTCCAGTGCCCCGATGCGCCCTGCTCCAGGCGGAAGGTGACGGATCCATCCGCCTCGGGAGCGGCTTCACGAAGCTGACGGCCCAGGACGGTCGTCTCCAGCGCCGCGACGATTTCCCGGCCGGGTGCTTCGAAGAGCAGCTCCGCGAGCTTCGCGGCGCTTGCGGCCTGCCTCGGACGGTGGAGCAGCTCCAGCGTCGCGTCCACGGCAGTCAGCGCGTGGACGCAGTGGGCCTCGGCCGCCTTGGGGGAGCACGGGCAGGACAGGCCGGGGCGGTCCTCCATCAGCGCGCGAGGGTCGAGCACGACGTGGCTCCGGTCCTCGAAATCGGCCTGGAAGAGGGGGTGGCCCCACGCCGCCAGCTCCGGCTCCGACACCTGGATGCGCACGGGTTTCGCCTGGATGGAGATGGCGGGCCTTCGCTCCGGCAGACGCGGCAGGGCCTGGGCCCGCACGCGCTCACGGGCCCGAAGGAGCGCGTCCCGGAGCGGCGTCAGGCGTGCATCCGTGGACGGTGGCGGGGAAGGGACGGAGGCCTCGCGAGTCAGGCCCTGACGAAGGCGTTCGGCTTCGTGATGCGCCCAGGTCCAGGCTGCATCCGCGAGCTGCGACCGTATTCGCGTCTCCATGAACCGGAGCTTGGGAGAGCCCTCCCACACGTCCACCACCGAGAACTTGCGCAGGTCATGGAGCACGTCGCGCGCGAAGGTGCGGGGCAGCAGGGGCTGCAACACGGGCACCGGCACGGTCCGGGCGCGGGTGAGCCTGTGCTCCACGAGCCAGGCTTCCACGTCCTTGGGTGAGGAAGGCCGCTCGGATGCGCCGGACGTGGGCGTTGGGAGCGGGGAGCGCTCGCCAGTCCGCGTGGGAGGGCGCCCCTGGCGCTGGAGACCAGGGCCCCGCAGCCACCCCAGGCCTACCGCGACGACGTGCGGACAGAGGCCTTCCTCCCAGTATCCGTCGCAATCACAGTCAAGGAGCAGTCCCTCCGAGTCGGGGTCCGAGCAGAGGGACGCCTCGAACTGGCGTGCCCTTGCTTCGGACACCGTCCCTTCGATGCACTCCGTGGACGGCGACGCCACCGTCACGCCGCACCGGGAGAGCAGGGCCTCGCCCTGGGCGAACAGCTCCGGACCCGCGACTTCACGCAGCAGTTCGGAGGTGAGCCGCTGTTGGAGGGAGGGCCGGGAGCGGGAGGAGCGGACACGGGGCATGACTGGGGATGAACCTACCCATGGAGTGGGGCCTTGGCGAGCCACACTTCCAGGTCCTCCCCGCCATGCTCCCCTACCCCGCCGTGGCCTCCGCCCGGTGGGCGGGAGGGCGTGCGTGCAACGCCACGGCGGTCCTGCCAGGGGGACGCTAGGCGCCCAGCACCTGACGCAGCACGTTCAGGAAGTAGTTCTGGCTCCCGACGTGGGCTGAGTACGTGTTGGCGGACTGGTGGAGGCGCTGGGCCACGGCCTCGAACTCCGCCTGGCTGACGTCGCGCAGGGACATGTACAGGCGGGCGGCCGCGCGCAGGTGGGAGAAGAGGGGGTTCTTGTGCTGGCCGTCGGGCCGCCGCGCGAGGTGGCGGTAGAGCTGGGCGAACTCCTGGTCGTTCTCCGCGTGGCGCGTGTCGCGGCAGAAGCCGGCGGCGGTGGCCTCGATGAGGAAGAAGAACGGCTCGTATTCGAAGAAGGGCGGCTTGTTGAAGTTGGGCGGCTGCTTGTCACCGGTCCACAGCTTCGCGACAGGCTGGAGGTGCACGTGGGCGGTGATGTCACCGAAGCGCACGGGCACCTCGTCGCCCACGGGCTTCACCCGGCCCTGCTCGTCCCGCTCCACCGGAATGAACAAGCGCTTGGGGTCGTCCACCTGCACGCCCGCCTTCTCCAACTCCGCCACCACGTTCGCGTCCATTGCGTTGATGTTCCTCCGCTTCCCCCCATCTACCGCGTCTCGCCCAGTCGTGCACCCGGCACGTCGGCCAGCCGGGCAGGCGCTGCGGAATCTAAAGGGGCCGTGCGGGCGATGCCATTTCCATCCTTCGCGTCCCCCTTACCACCAGACCTGGCAGAGCCACCAAGGCACTTGGCAATATCGCCAAGAATATTGGTAGTTTCACCTTGTGCTCGAAAATGGCTCCCAGCTCTTCGGTACTTCGACCAGGACGGCGGTGCTCGTTGCCATCCGTCTGCTCGAAGAGACCTATCCCAGCGAGTTGGCGGCGCTGATGGGCGTCCGCCCATACACCGTCCAATCCATTCTGGCTTCGCTTGAACGGGAAGCGATCAGCGTCAGTCGGCTGATGGGGCGAACCCGTGTGGTTTCCCTGAACCCTCGATACTTCGCGCACGCCGAACTCAGCGCTCTGCTTTGGAAGCTTGGAAAGCATGACGTGGACCTTCAGGCCAGGCTCGCCGCGCGACGGCGCCGTCCCCGCCGCGCTGGCAAGCCGGGGCTCTTGTGATCGGGCCTACGTCGTCGCTCACGGACATTGCCTTCGCCGTGTGCTCAGCGCTGGACCGCAATGGCTTTCACGCGGTGCTCACGGGCGGAAGCGCGGCGACCTACTACGCGCCGGAGGCGTACCAATCAGGAGACCTCGACTTCGTGATCACCCTCAAGGGAACAGGGGGCGAAGCGGCGTTGGCTGCGCTCGGCTTCATCAGGAAGGGAGACTTCTACCGTCACCCACGCTCGCACTTCCTTCTGGAGTTTCCGAATGGGCCGCTGGCGGTGGGTGACGACTTGATCAAGCGCTGGAGCACCGTGCGTCGTGACGGCGAGGTGCTGTACGTCCTCTCGCCCACCGACTCATGCCGTGACCGACTCGCGTCCTTTCTCTTCTGGAACGACTTCAGCGGCCTGCAACAGGCGATTGGCGTCTTCCACGCACAGGCCCATGAGGTGGACCTGAACGTCATCAAGGACTGGTGCCGGCGCGAGGGTCACAAACAGAAGTTCGACCTGTTCGCGTCACGCATCGGCGCATCGACCTGATGATTCCAATGGACCGAAGTGCCGCGGAAGCCACGCCCTTGCGCACCACCGTTCCGCGCGACTCGCGCTCGTCGGGCTTGGGCAGTTCCACTTCCAGAAAAAGAAAAGGGCCCTGAACCGGAGTCCAGGGCCCTCAAGTTCTTCACTCTGTGCCCAAGGGCGGAATCGAACCACCGACACGGGGATTTTCAGTCCCCTGCTCTACCGACTGAGCTACTTGGGCGTGCTGTGCCGCGCACCGCGAACGGCAGCGCCGATTTACGGTCCCTGGCCCGCGCCGTCAACCTCTTTCCACAGGCCCGGCTCCCACCCCACCCCTCAGGCCGCCAGGCGCGGCGCTTCGGCGTCCCATGCCGTGCACCCCGCCGTCAGCCGCTGGCGCAGCTTCTGGCGCAGCCCCTGCTCGATCTGCCGGATGCGCACCGCCGTCACCCCGAAGCGCTGGGCCAGGAACTCCGCGCTCACCCCGTCCTCCACCAACATCCGCTCCTTCACCAGCGCCCGCTCCCTCGCGTCCAGCTCCGGCCAGGCCTCCGCCACGCTCTGGTGCAGCTTCTGCGCCCAGTCCCCCCGGTCCGCCACGTCCTCCGGCGAGTCCAGGTCCGACTCCAGCATGTCCTGCTGCGTCACGTCGCCGTCCCACCCCAGCGGCGCGTTCAACGACACGTCCTTGCCCAGCGCCTCCGCCCCCCGCGCCACCTCCTCCTCCCGCTTCCCCAACGCCTCCGCCAGGCGCTTCATCACCTCCGGGTGGCCCTCGCCCCAGCGGGCTTCCAGCCGCGCCCGCTCGCGGCGGAGCTGGAAGACGATCCACGGCGCCCGCCCGCCCGCCACGCTCCAGGTGCGCGACACGTAGGCCCGGATGCGCGCGCGGATCCACTGCTGCGCGTACGCCCCGAACGGGACACCCCGCTCCTCGAAGCGGCGCGCCGCCTCCACCAGGCCCACGTTGCCTTCCGCCATCAGCTCTTCCAACGACAGGCCCGTCCACCGGTACTTCCAGGCCAGACGCCGGACCAGCTCCAGGTGCCCCCGCACCCGGATCTCCACTTCCGCCGCATCCACCCCGTCCACCACACCCTCCACCGTGGAATCGCGCTCCTCGTAGATGGCTTCCATGAACGCAACCTCCCCAATCAGTCCCCCACGCACCCATCGCGCGGTGACGGACGTAGAGATAAGCGGGCGCGACTCATAAAAAAATAAGCTAGTTTGGATGAAACCCTTCGGTTATTCCTAAGTCATGTCCTGGCTCAACTACCACCATCTCCTGTATTTCTGGACGGTTGCGCGGGCCGGCAGCATCGCCAAGGCGAGCGAGGAGCTGCACCTCGCGCAGCCGACCATCAGCACGCAGATCAAGCTTCTTGAGGAATCCCTGGGCCACCAGCTCTTCGAGCGCAAGGGCCGCAAGCTCGTGCTGTCCGACGTGGGCCGCACCGTCATGCGCTACGCGGACGAAATCTTCCGGCTGGGCAACGAGCTGAAGAACGTCGTCTCCGGGCTGCCCACGGGACAGCAGCTGCGCCTCAACGTGGGGGTGCTGGACGTCATCCCCAAGCTCGTCGCCGAACAGTTGCTCAAGCCCGCGCTGGATGCGGGGCCCTCGCTGCGCATCATCTGCCGCGAGAGCCCCCTGCCCCAGCTGCTCGCGCAGCTGGCGCTGCATGAGCTGGACGTGGTGCTCGCGGACGCGCCCGGCTCCGAGCCCGTCAGCGTCCGGTCCTTCAACCACCTGCTGGGCAAGTGCGGCGTGACGTTCTTCGCGGCGGCGCCGCTCGCCCACCTGCGCAAGGACTTCCCGCGCTCGCTCGACGGCGCGCCCATGCTGTTGCCATCAGAGGAGTCCTCGGTGCGCCGCTCGCTGGACCTGTGGTTCGAGCGCCGGGGCGTCCGGCCCCTCATCGCCGGGGACTTCGACGACAGCGCCCTGCTCCAGGCCTTCGGGCAGAAGGGCCACGGCATCTTCGCCATGCCCTCCATCATCAACGAGGAGGTGCAGCGGCAGTTCAACGTCACCGCCATCGGGCACACCGACGAAATCGAGCAGTGTTTCTACGCCATCACCGTCGAGCGCCGCCTGCGCCACCCCGCCGTCGTCGCCATCGCCGAGGCCGCGCGCTCGCACATCTTCGGCGGCTGACGCGCGTCAGCCTTCCTCCCGGAACACCTCCGCGCCCGCGACCACCGTGGCCAGCACGCGCGCGTCCACCAGCGCTGGCGCGGGCCCCTCCACCGGGTCCTCCGACAGCGCGACGAAGTCCGCGTCCATGCCCGGCTTCAGCCTGCCGCGACGAACCTCCTCGAAGGACGCCCACGCGGGCCCCACGGTGAAGCCCTCCAGGGACTCGGTCGCGCTCAGACGTTCACCGGGGTGCCAGCCGCCCTCGGGCCAGCCCTTCGCGTCCTGCCGCGTGCGCGCCGCGTAGAGCCCCGCGAGCACGTCCGGGTTCTCGATGGGGAAGTCGCTGCCCAGCGCCAGGTGCGCGCCCGCGTCCTTCAGCGAGCGCCACGCGTAGGCCCCCTTCAGCCGCTCCGGCCCCAGCCGCGCCTGGGCCCAGCGCATGTCACTGGTGGCGTGCGTGGGCTGCACGCTGGCCACCAGCCCCGCGGCGCCCAGCCGCTGGATGTCCCGGGGTCGCAAGATCTGCGCGTGCTCCACGCGGTGGCGCAGGGCCTGCGTTCCCGTCCGCTCCGCGCCCCGCAGCAGCACGTCCACCACCAGCGTGTTCGCCCGGTCTCCGATGGCGTGGATGCACACCTGGAAGCCCCGGGCCATGAAGGCCTGGGCGCGGGCCTCCAGCTCCTCGGGGGACAGGAGCAACAGGCCCCGCTGGCCGGGCTCGTCGCTGTAGTCCTCGTGCAGCGCCGCGCCCCGGCTGCCCAGCGCGCCATCCGCCAGGAACTTCACCGCGCGCATCGTCAGGTGACGGCCGTGCCAGGGTCCCTGCTCCAGGTAGCCGTGGCGCTCCTCGCCCTGGCCCGCCGCCATCGCGTAGACGCGCAGGGGCAGCGTCCCCGCCGCGTCCCAGGCCTGCAACACGCGGAAGGCATCCAGGTCCATGCCGGCGTCGTGCACGCCCGTGAGGCCGACCCGGGCACAGCGCTCCAGCGCGGCGCGCAGCCGCGTCTCCAGCTGCTCGCGCGTGGGGGCGGGCATGGCCGCGGTCACCGCGTCCATCGCGTTGTCCACCAGCACGCCGGTGGGCTCGCCCCGTGCGTCCCGGAGGATGCGGCCACCCTGCGGATCCGGCGTGCTCCGGGTGATGCCCGCGCGGCGCAGCGCTTCGCCGTTCACCCAGGCCGCGTGGTGGTCCACGCGCGTGAGACACACCGGCGTCGTGGGGAAGCGCGCGTCCAGCTCCACCCTGCCGGGGAACGCGGCGCCGGGCCAGTCGTTCTGGTCCCAGCCCTTGCCGAGCAGCCAGTCCCCCTGGAAGCTCGACGCGGGCGCATCCGCCAGCCGCCGGACGACCTCCTCCACCGATGCGGCCCGCTCCAGCCGCACCGTCGTCAGGCTCCGCCCCAGCCCGTGCAGGTGCGCGTGCGCGTCCACCAGGCCGGGCACCACCGTGGCCGCGCCCAGGTCCACCTCGCGCGCCTCCGGACCGGCCGCGGCGCGGACCTCCGCGAGCGTCCCCGCCGCGAGCACGCACCCTTCGCGCACCGCCAGGGCCTCGGCGCGGGGACGCTGGGGATCCAACGTCCACACCCGCGCCGCCTTGTAGACCGTGGTCTCCACCGTCATGCCTGGAAACTACCCGGCTTCGGAGGCGCCACCATCCACGCCCGGCGCGTTGATGGGGCCGGCGGGGCCCGCGGGTTCGCTGGGCACGTTCTGGATGGGCTCGCGAGCGGTGTCCGGGCCCTGGATGGGCTCCTGGTTCTCGGTTCCGGGAGGCTGCGTGGTCCTACAGGCCACCACTCCAGTGGTCAGACCCAGAGCGGCGATGAGCAGCACGGCACGGCGCATGAAACCTCCTGTGGATGTTCGAGAAGCCGACCCTAGGGAGGTGCGTCCTCCTCCAGCAACGCGCATCCCCTGCAACGTCCACCACTGGATGCCCAGGCGTGCCTCCAGGCCTCCCTGCCTGGATGCCCTGCGGACCCTCGACCTCGGGCCCCTGTCACCCGCCGCCTGGATGCACACCGTTGGCGCGGTGCGTGTGAACGGGGGCGTGTGCACACCGGGAGGAAGCGGCCGGCATGAGGCAGAACGTCGACAGACCGCTGGCCCCCTTTCGCCTCGCGGGAGCCCGACGCCGTCACGGCCCCTGGGCCCTGCTGCTCCTGCTGTTGGGCTTCACCGGCCTCCTCGCTTCGGCGGATCCCGCTTCGGGGTCTTCCGTCATCGCGCGGTGCGAGCTGGAGGGCGTGCTGGACGCGGGGTCGGGGGCGTACCTGGCGGACTGCGTGAAGCGCGCGGAGGGCCAGGGGGCGCAGGCGCTGCTCGTGCGGCTGGACACCCCGGGCGGCTCGCTGGAGGCCACGCGCACCACCGTGCGGGCCTTCCTGGGCTCGCGCGTGCCGGTGCTCGTGTGGGTGGGGCCTTCGGGTGCGCATGCGGGCAGCGCGGGCGTCTTCATCGCGCTCGCGTCGAACGTGTCCGCGATGGCGCCCGGGACGAACATCGGGGCCGCGCACCCCGTGGGCCCCAGGGGCGAGGACGTCGAACAGGAGGGCGGCGAACAGCTCGCCCGGAAGATCGAGAACGACACCGCCGCCTTCGCGGAGGGCATCGCCCGGCAGCGGGGCCGCAATCCGGAGTGGGCCGCGTCCGCCGTGCGCGACAGCGCCAGCGTCCCCGCCGACCGCGCCGTGGCGCTGCGCGTGGTGGAGTTCGTCGCGCCCACGGAGGCCGACTTCCTCTCCGCCGTCGACGGCCGCCGCGTGGAGGTCGCGGGTGGGGGCACGGTGACGCTCGCCACGCGCGAGGCCCGCATCGTGTCGCTGGAGCCGGGGCTGTCCCAGCGGGTGGTGCATGCGCTCGCGCAGCCGTCCATCGTGTACCTGCTGTTCCTCGTCGCGGCGCTGGGGCTGGTGGTGGAGCTGTCCCATCCGGGCGCGGTGGCGCCGGGCCTCATCGGGCTGGTGGCGCTGGTGCTCGCGCTGGTGGCGTCCGCCACGTTGCCGGTGCGCTCCGGCGCGCTGGTGCTGATGCTCGTGGGCGTGGGGCTCATCATCGCGGAGCTCTTCATCACCAGTGGCGTGCTGGGCGCTTCGGGCGTGGGCCTGTTGATCTTGGGCGGCGTGTTCCTGGTGGACCGCTTCGAACCGGGCTGGTTCGTGGAGCCCACCTTCCGGCTGTCGTGGGGCGTGATGCTGCCCACCGCCGTCGTGCTCGCGGGGGCGGCGGCCTTCGTCGCGTACCGCAGCGCGCAGACGCGGCGGTTGCCGCAGCGGGGCGGGGACGCGGGGCTCATCGGGGAGTCGGGCACGGCGCTCGGCCCCGTCACGCCCTCCGGCGGTGAGGTGTTCGTCCACGGCGAGCGCTGGCGCGCCATCTCCTTCACCCCCATCCACGAGGGCGCCCGCGTGGTGGTGCGCGCCGTGGAAGGACTCACCCTCACCGTCGCGGAGGCGATGCCATGAACGAACTGTTCGGCGCCCTGGGCTATCTCATCCCCCTGGCCCTGTTGTTCCTCCTCTTCGCCTCTGGCGTGCGCATCGTCACCGAGTACCAGAACGGCGTCGTGTTCCGGCTGGGCCGCTTCGTGGGCCTCAAGCGCGCGGGCTTCCGCTGGCTCATCCCGTTCATTGAACGCATGGTCATCATCGACCTGCGCACCGTGGCGCGCGACGTGCCCCCGCAGGACGTCATCACCAAGGACAACGTGAGCGTGAAGGTCAACGCCGTCGTCTACTTCCGCGTCATCCAGGCGGACAAGGCCGTGCTCCAGGTGGAGGACTACCTCTACGCCACCAGCCAGATTGCCCAGACGACCCTGCGCGCCATCCTGGGCCAGGTGGAGCTGGACGAGCTCTTGTCCCAGCGCGAGCGCATCAACCACGAGCTTCAACAGGTCCTGGACGCGCGCACGGACCCGTGGGGCGTGAAGGTGTCCAACGTGGAGGTGAAGCACATCGACCTGCCGGTGGAGATGCAGCGGGCCATCGCGCGACAGGCGGAGGCGGAGCGTGAGCGCCGCGCGAAGATCATCGCCGCGGAGGGCGAACACCAGGCCGCGGAGAAGCTGGCCCAGGCCGCCGACGTGCTCAGCCGCAACCCGTCCACCCTCCAGCTCCGCTACCTCCAGACGCTGGTGGAGATCACCGGCGGCGGCAACCACACCATCCTGCCCATCCCGTTGGACCTCATCCGCGCGTTCGGCGCGGTGGCCGCGCAGCCGCCGCGTCCGGAGCCCTCACGGCGCGACAGCGGCGAGGAGGACGAGGACGCCCTGCCCGGCGCGGGCCTGTCCTGAGGCCCCCGAAACGACGAAGGTCCACCCGCGCGGCTGCACGGGTGGACCTCTTCACGTCGAACAGACGTCCGCGGATTACAGCTGGCCGCTGTCCGCGATGACCACGGGCTGGCGCGTCGCGCCGGACTGCGAGCCCACGGCCTCAATCTTCTTCACCACGTCCATGCCGTCGACGACCTTGCCGAAGACGACGTGCTTGCCGTCGAGCCACGGCGTGGGGACCGTCGTGAGGAAGAACTGCGAGCCGTTGGTGTTGCGGCCGGCGTTCGCCATGGACAGGAAGCCCGGGCCCGTGTGCTTGTGCTTGAAGTTCTCGTCCTCGAACTTCTCACCGTAGATGGACTCGCCACCCGTGCCGTTGCCCGCGGTGAAGTCGCCGCCCTGGCACATGAACTGGGTGATGACGCGGTGGAAGGCAGAGCCCTTGTAGTGCAGCGGCTTGCCGCTGCGGCCCACGCCCTTCTCGCCCGTGCACAGGGCGCGGAAGTTCTCGGCGGTCCTGGGAACGTCGTCGGAGAACAGCTCCATCACGATACGGCCGGCGGGCGCTCCACCGATCGTCATGTCGAAGAAGACCTGGGTATTTGCCATGTTCACGTGCTCCACGGTGCGGGTTGGGCCAGAGGCTTGGAATCCAGCGCGATACGGGGCGCTCGTGCCGGGACGTACCAGACACGAGCGTCGCGAAGGCAGGAGCTAGCACCGTCGCGTGCGCTGCGGAACAAATCCCGTCACCTTCCCGCCACCCCTCGCGGGCGCCAGGGACGCACCCCGGCCCCCCAGGCATGAGGCCGACCCCGGCCCTCAGCCCCCCGCGGCCCCCGGTGGCGGCCCGTCGCGGAAGAGCTCCTCCCACTCCAGCGTGATGGCGCGGCGGCTCAGGCGCAGCGACGCGAGCGCGAACACCGCCGTGGTCCCCAGGAACACCACGCCCAGCGAGAAGGCCACCACCGGCAACGCCTCTGGCACCGGCACGCTGCGGCGCAGCAGGTACAGCAGCGACGTCGCCACGAAGGACAGGAGCCCCGCGTAGGTGAAGCCAATGGCCCGCGCGAGGATGGCGTGGCGGCGGTCCATGATGGCCACCTCCTCGCGCAGGAGCGCCCGCCGCGCATGACCCTCCGGCAGCGTGCGCCATTCGCGGACCATGTCCCGCATGCGCGCGGTGATGCGCGAAATCTGGTTGTCCAACCCCGTCGCCAGGATGCCGCACCCCGACACCATCACCGCCGGCGTCACCGCCGTGCCGATGAGCTGGATGGAGGAGAAGTCCAGGCCGTCCGTGACGCCGTTCATGCCCCCCCTTCTGTCCCACCGCCCGCCCGGCCGCCACCCTGCCCCATCGTGACACCACGACCGCCAAATCATCACTGATGACTTGACACCACCACTGTCGAAACCTACTGTCAGGGGTGTGAGCACGCCCAGGACACAGACCGAATGGAAGCTGACGGCGCTGGCGGAGGCGGTGGGGGTTTCGCCGCGCACCGTCCGCTACTACGTCCAGCGGGGCCTCCTGCCCGCGCCGCCCTTCAAGGGGCCGGACACGGTGTACGGCGAGGAGCACCTGGTGCGGCTCAAGGCCATCCGGGTGCTCCAGGCGCGCTTCCTGCCGCTGGACGCCATCCAGGCGGAGCTGCTGCGGCTGTCGCCGGAGGAGCTTCGCCGGCTGGCGGAGGCACCGGTGCCGCCGACGCCAGAGGCGCCCCCGCGGCCGCTGGCGAAAAATCCGGGGAAAGACCCGACGGTGGAGGTGGCGCGTTACCAGCGCTGGCTCCTGGCGCCGGGGTTGGAGTTGCACGTGTCGGAGCAGGCTGAGGCGAAGGTCCGGGCGCTGGCCGAGCGGGTGCGCGCCCTCATCGAAGAATCCGAAGAAGGGAAGCAGTCATGAACGAGCAGGCAAGGTGTGGGCTGTTCACGCGCGACGGGGCCCAGGTTCCCCTGCAAGGGGTGGAAGTCTCCGGCGAGCTGCTCGGGGGGCACGCGCGGGTGCGCGTGACGCAGCGCTACCGCAACGACGAGAAGAAGCCGGTGGAGGCCGTCTACACCTTCCCGCTGCCCTCGGACGCGACGCTCAGCGCCTTCTCCATGACGTGCGCGGGCCGCCGCGTGGCGGGGGTGGTGAAGGAGCGCGAGGAGGCCTTCCGCACCTACGACACCGCCATCACCGAAGGCCATGGCGCGGCGCTGCTGGACCAGGAGCGGCCCAACGTCTTCACCGCGCAGGTGGGCAACCTGCTGCCGGGAGAGGAGACGCTGGTGGAGGTGGAGTTCCTCCAGGCCCTCACCGCCGAAGAGGGCAGCGTGCGCTGGATGCTGCCCACGCTGGTGGCGCCCCGGTACATGCCCGGCGCGGCGCAGGGGGACCGCACGGCGCACGGCAGCGCGGCCCCGACGACGCGGGTGCCGGACGCGGACCGCATCTCCCCGCCCATCGGGACCCCGGACTACGGGCTGCGGATGGACCTGCTCATCGACGTGGGCCACGCGGTGGTGGTGGAGAGCCCGTCGCACGCGCTGGACATCACGCGGGAAGGCACCCGCCTGCGCGTGGGCCTGAAGCCGGACCGCGCGCACGAGGGCCGCCCCCAGGTGGCGCTGGACCGGGACGTGGTGCTCAACCTGCGCAACGCCAACCCGGACGTCATGCTCACCCCGGTCGTCACGCACCGGAAGGCGGAGGGGCCGGGCACGTTCGCGCTTACCGTGGTGCCGGACCTGCTGAACCTGGCGGCGGCGCCGCCCCGGCAGGAGGTGGTGTTCGTGGTGGACACCTCCGGTTCCATGGACGGGGAGAGCCTGCCCCAGGCCCAGGCCGCGCTCCGGCTGTGCCTGCGCCACCTGCGCGAGGGTGACCGCTTCAACGTCATCGCCTTCGAGAACAGCTTCCGGACCTTCACCCCCGCGCCGGTGACGTTCACCCAGCGCACGCTGGAGCAGGCGGACGCGTGGGTCGCCGGGCTGCGCGCCAGTGGCGGCACGGAGCTGCTGACGCCGCTCGTCGCCGCGATGAAGGCCGCGCCGGACGGCGTGGTGGTGCTGCTGACGGACGGTCAGGTGGGCAACGAGGCGGAGATCCTGGAGGCGGTGCTCGCCGCGCGCGGGACGGGTCGGGTGTTCTCGTTCGGCATCGGAACGAACGTGAGCGACGTGCTGCTGCGCGACCTGGCGCGGCGCACGGACGGCGCGGTGGAGTTCATCCATCCGGGAGAGCGCATCGACGACAAGGTGGTGGCGCAGTTCTCCAAGGCGCTCGCCCCGCGCGTCACCGACCTGGAGGTGCGCTTCGACGGCGTGGAGGCCAGTGAGCTGGGCCCGGCCACCCTGCCGCCGCTGGTGGACGGCACGCCCTGGACGCTCTTCGGGCGCTATGCGCAAGCGGGCACCGGCAGCGTGACGCTGAAGGGCCGCTCGGGCCGGGAGCCCTTCTCCCTCACGGTGCGGCTGGAGCTGCCCGCCCTGTCGGACCGGCCGGTGGTGGAGAAGTTGTGGGCCGCCGAGCGCATCCGGGGCTGGCTGGACGCGGGGCTCGTGGGCCGGCGCGCGGAGGCGATGAAGGACCGCATCGTGCAGCTGGCCCTCACGCACCAGCTCGCCACGCGCTACACGTCCTTCGTGGTCGTGGAGGAGCGCCAGGGTGAGCGCCGCGCGTCGGGCACGCCGGAGACGCGCGTCGTCCCGGTGAACGCCCCCGCGGGCTGGAACATGTTCAACCAGGGCCAGTTGGAGGGCGGCCTCGCTCCGGCGGAGGAGGCTTATGACGACGCGGAGCCCGTCACGGGCTCGGGCATCATCCCGAAGCCGCAGCCTCCTGGAGGCATGGCGCGTCCGACCCGCAACCGCGCGCCGGCCCCCGCATCGGCGGTGTCCCGCGGGGGCGCCATGCCCCCCCCGCCTCCGAGCATGCCCGCGCCCTCGGCCATGCCCCTCCAGGCCGAGGCCCGGGATGGGTTCGCGTTCGGCGCCATGCCGCCGGCCCCGAAGGAACAGGAGGCCGCGAAGAGGAAGGGCGGCCTGCTGGGCCGGATGATCTCCGCCGCGATGCCGCAGAAGTTGGCGGCCTCGCCAGCGGACAAGTCCCGGCGTGAACAGCATGAGCCGAAGAAGGACAAGGCGGAGGCCCCGCCCGAGGCCCTCTACGAGGAAGCCGAGCAGGCCCCGGTGCTGTCCGTGGCCGAGTCGGTGGACGGACTCGCGGCCGAGGACGTGACCAGCGTGCTGGGCCGACAGCTCGCGAACGGCCTGTGGGCCGGCGCGGGCGAGGGTCCGGAAGCCGTGCGCCAGGCCCGCGCCACCGCGCGCGTGCTGCTGGTGCTCCTGCGCGAGGGCATCACCAGCAGCCACCCGCTGCACGGCGCGCAGGTGAAGAAGGCGGTGGACGCGCTGCTGGCCCTGGCCTCGCAGCTCACCCAGGCGCCGGACGTGGCGGAGCTGGCGCTGGGCGTGGCGTGGCTGGTGGCGGCGGGCCCCCGCACGCGGGGCCGCATTGAACAGGCCGCGAAGCCGCTGCCGGGCCTGGACGGGCGGCTGGCGGATGCGGACGCCCTCCGTCAGCACGTGGAGACGCTCGCGACGCGGTAGGGCGCTGCACGGTGTCAACCCGGGCCCCGGCATTCCCAGACGGAATGCCGGGGTCCGCACTCCCGTCTTTCCCCGGGGGTCGACTAGGGTGGCGGCGACATGTTCCTCGCGCCCTTCGTCCTGGCCGTCCTCGTCGCCGCGCAGCCTGGGTCCCCCGGCCGCGACGACGCAGGCCCCGCCGTGCCTCCGGACTCCGCCGTGCTCCGGACCCTGCCCTCTCCGCCGCTCGTGGAGAGCCCCTCGGAGGTGTGCGCCGCGGAGTCCGACTACCTGGCCGGCTTCGACGCGCTGGTGCGGGGCGAGGACGCGCAAGCGGTGGCGTCCCTGGAGCGGGTGGTGGCGGCGTGTCCCCAGCACCCCTACGCGCCGGAGCTGATGCGGCTCGCGCGGGCGCGGAGGACGCCCGGGGGCAAGCTGGCGCAGGAGACGCTGTCGCGGCCGGTGGTGCTGATGTCGGCGGAGGACACGTCGCGCGGGGCGCGGGCCTCGCTGACCATCGTGCAGACGATGCACGGCATCACGCAGGGCATCCTGCTGTGCACCATCGCGGGCTGTGACGATTCGCGCGCGTACGTGGCGGGGGCGCTGCTGGGCGGCGGCGTAGGCGCGGCGGCGGCCCTGCTGCTCACGCCGAACGGGCTGACGCCGGGACAGGCGGCGGCCATCAACTCCGGCACGGTGTGGGGCTTCGGCTATGGCCTGGCGTCCATCAGCTCCTTCGACCTGGACGGGGACAACGCCCTGGCCTCGGTGATGGTGGGAGGCCTGGGCTTCACGGGCCTGGGCATCCTCGTCGCGGAGTTCGCGAACCCCACCGCGGGGCAGGTGTCGCTGACGAACTCCGGCGGCCTGTGGGCGGGCGTGGTCGCGGGGCTCCTGATGGCCACGCAGGACAACGATGAGACGCGGGTGTTCTTCGCCGTCGAGCAGGGCGTGGTGGGCGCGGGGCTCATCACCTTCGCGCTGCTGTCGCGCAACCTGGACGTCTCTCGGGGGCGGATGCTGCTCATCGACTCGGGCGGCATCCTGGGCGGGCTGACGGGGTTGAGCGCCCTGTTCCTGCTGCTGGGGGACGACGCGGACTCGGACGTGTACCTGGTGGGCGCCGCCGCGGGCGCGGTGGCGGGGCTGGCGGCCACCACGTTCCTCACGCGCAACTTCGACGTGCCGGACGCCCCGGCCGTGTCCATCGTTCCCACGACCATGGGCCGTCATGGCGGCCTGGGCCTCGCGATGCTCGGGCGCTTCTAGGCTGTCGTCCCGGAGCCGTCCTTCATCCTCCCCTTCCTCCTCCTCTTCCGCCGTCCCGGAGCCGTCCATGCCCGTCGAGTCCCAGGCCCTGACCCTTCTGCGCGGTGAGCGCGCGCTGCGCGTGCGGCAGGTGAAGGAGTGGGGGGAGATCCTCTCCGGCTTCGAGGGCCGCAACCGCTACGAGGTGGTGGGCGACGACGGCCACCCGCTCTTCTTCGCGGGCGAGGTGGGCGGCGGCGTGGGGCTGTTCCTCCTGCGCAGCTTCCTCAAGGCCAAGCGGCCCTTCACCATGGAGATCAAGGACGCGCGCGGGCAGACGCTGCTGCGGCTGCGCCGGCCGTGGCGCTTCTGGCTGTCACGGATGGAGGTGGAGGACGGCGAGGGCCGTCACCTGGGCGCCATCCAGCAGCGCTTCCGCTTCTTCACCCGCGCCTACGACGTGC